>CALXQW010000036.1 GCA_944390805.1 uncultured Opitutales bacterium
ATTGAGTGGGGCGTTGGCGAAAGACACCTCTGATGTTGAAGGTTTTTACAATTTTGAGTTTACGATAACAAGTGGAGATGTTGCCGGCAAAGAATTTGCGTTGATAACGTTTGACTCCACAGATTTCTCAACTGAAGACTTTAGTGCGAGTTTCAGCAATATGGGAGATAGCTGGTCGGCGACATTTGATGTAAGGGACAATACCGTTTATGCCACAATAATCCCAGAGCCGTCGACATATGCAGCAATATTTGGAATACTTGCGCTTGTTGCGGCATATATGCGCAAAAGAAAGTTTAATTCTAAATAAATAATTTTAAAGTATGAAAACTCCACTCCGCTAAAATATCTTATGTGTCTGAAGATGAATTACGCAATGAATGTAATGATGTTGGGGAAGATAAGCATTAAGGAACTTGTCTCAGAGGTAGGTTTTGAAGATCTACTCTATTTCTCTAAGGTATTTAAAAAATATTTTGGATTTTCTCCGCGTAATTATGTAAAGAATTTGTAATATAAGTATTATTTTTTGTATCCAATTGTAAACTTATGTATAAATGTATGAAAGATTTTTATAAAAAGCTTGCCTATATGTAAAACATCGTTTTATTTTTTAAATCGAAAACCTTAAGTTGCAACGTTATCATACATATTTACCTCAGATGAAAACAAAATATTTTGTATTGGCTGCGCTTCTTGCTGGCGCGGTGTCTCTATCTGCAGAGACCTATTATTGGACTGGAACTGTTAAGAATAAGTTATTTGATGATATAAATAACTGGGCTATGGATAAAGACGGTACGATTTCGGCGACATCTACCCCTACGGCTTCTGATATTATCGATATCTCTAATATTGCAACATCAGGCGATGGTTCTCAGATAGGTTTGGGTACTTATACTGAACTTGGAGACATCTCAAATAAAGGAGGAGCTTCCTCGACCGATTTTGAGATTTTTAATCTTGGCTCGGATAGTGATTTAATTGTAGGAGATATTACTCAAAATTCCTTATCTACACCACTTAATATTCGAGGGAGAAATGGATACTCCAACTTTAATGTTACAGTTGGTAATATTAATATGTCTAATGGCATATTGCGTTTGGGAAACGAATCTGATGGTACGGCGCTTACAAATCTGACCATCACTGGTAATATAAATATGGAATCTGAAACAAGTCTTAGTATTTATGTTACAGATAATTTAACTATAAATGGTAATATAAAAAATGATGGAAATTTCTTCCAGATTCTTCCTAGTAAAAATCATCTATTGACTTCAAACCAATATGTATCACTGGGAGATATAACTTCAAATGGTGGTTGGAATACGATATACTCCTATAATGGAGGAAATATTGGCGATGTTTCCGTCACAGATGGATCTTTCCGTCTTTATATTGCCCACTCTGGTAGGGCTGAGAATCAGGTTTTCAATATTAAAAGCATAAATGTAAATAATACTGTAACCTCGCTTTCTAATGTGATTTTGATAGGCAATAATAATGATACTTATGAATATTCTGATTCAGCGGCAGTAGGAACTTTAAACGTGGGAGACCTCTATTACAAGATGGCCTCCGATGCTGCATGGTTTATAAATACCCTTAATGTTAAGGCTGATTTATTCGAGGGGGCTACGGGTACAATGACTTTGGAGTCTATTGCTGATAACCGAGCTCGATTTGTAATTCAAAATATGAATGTGGACAATCTTATTGTTGGCATGCAAGACGGTCCGTCGGTTACTGCATTCGAGATGTCCCGCGGTTCAAATGCTACTAACGAGTTTGTTTCTGGGTCTGTAAACATCGGTAATTTGGATGTGAAGAATAATATACAGAACTTCCGTATGGGATATCTGTATGTAACGAGTGGAAACTCTTATGTTAAGTACTCAGATATAAATATAGGTTCGCTCAGTGTTTATAATACGGCTGAATTCTATGCGGATACTATTACTGTAGGCAGTATAAACAAGGCGGACACTTCCGCTGCGTTAAAATTTGGTGGCAATCAAGGATTGAATAGTAATTCCGTGACAATAGGCACAGATGCTTCCTCGCAGACCGTTGTAGCAGGTGGTACATTAAGTATATATACAAAGGACTTGTCGTCGAAAGGCAATATACTTATTGCGCCTGGATCTACAAATAATGCTTCTTTATACCTTAATGACGCAACAACCGCGATTGGAGATTTTGAGTCTCAGACAATAAATTTGGATTCATTAACCCTTAATACAACTAACGCGCAGGCTTCTGCAAATTTAAATAGAAGTCATGTTACTACTACTAATATAAATAAGATATCTTTCACTGGGGCGAATAGCGCCATAGTATCTGTTTCATCTTCAGAATCAATGCATATTGGTGAGATTTCTGTTGATTCTTATGTAAATGCCTCTGGAGAAACTAAAAACTCGTGGAATAACTGGGTGAATATATCCGGTGAGGGAGCGGTTACTATAGATACCATAAATGCAAATGCATATGATGTTGAAAATAATATAAGAAATGCTGTCACAATACAGTCGTCAGATACTCTTACAGATTTAGTAGTAGATACGGCAAATATAGAGGCTGGAGCTGCTCTTAATTTTGGGCAGAGCACTTCAGGTGCATTAAATAGTCTGACTATAAACACGCTAAATCAGAATGGCGATAAAACATATGACAGAGGTTTTTATGTATCTTTACAAGATCCGTCTTCCTGGGTAAATATTGGAGAGATGAATGTTACTATTGGAGTTACTCGCATGAGTGGTAATGCGAATTTTGAAATAGGAACAATGAATCTTGGTTCGGAGTGGCAATCTGGCGCTGCGGACTTGAGTTCTACAAGCATTGTCAAAATTGGGACTTTGAATAAGACTGGGTCCAGTACTATGCGTTTCGGCGGAAGCTCTGCGTACATAGATAGCGTTCAGATAGGAACATACAACATGGATAGCTCTGGTTGGGTTGCGTTCTACACTGCCGATAACAAGACAACAATAGACAAACTTAATATTAATGCAAATGGTTCATTACAGTTCTATGAAGATGCGAGCATAGGAGAGCTGAATGTTATAAATGTTCCTTCCGGAATAGCTTCTTTGCAGTCTCAGGATAATCTGCTTACGATAGGTTCAACAAATATCGCCGGATCTGTAAGTCTTGATGGTAATGTTCAGATAAATGATTCCATAAATATAAAGAGCGGTGGTATAGTTACATTAGGCTCTACTGCTGCTGGATATACGGTAACAGCCAAGGGAATTACCGGAAATACGGGAACTTGGGTTGATAGAGTGCAGGCGTCTAATTCGGTATCGTTGGTATTGAATGGAGACGAAGGGCAGAGATATTTCTTTGATGGGAGGATAATGGATTTCAGTGAGAATCAGACAGATCCTACGCAGTTGGGAGATGCCATACTTTCCCTCACTGTAAATTCTGGAATACAGGTTTTGGCATGCATAAACAGTTATAGAGGTACAACTACAGTAAATGGTGGAACGCTGCTTTTGAATGGATCTCCGAACAATATGTCTGACACAACGCTTGGTGCGATAGTGTTGAATGGTGGAGAGTTTGGTGCGGTAGGCAGGAGTGCCGACATAGGTGCGATAAAGGCGCAGAGTTTGTCTTGGAGCAATGGTGCGACGATGTTATTTGATATAAATTCAGCAACTGAGTTTGATCAGATAATATTAAGCGGGGCCTTGACGAAGGGTACATCAGATGCAGAAGGGTTATACAATTTTGAGTTTACGATAACCAATGGAGACATAGCAGGGCAGGAGTTTGCGTTGATAACGTTTGATTCTACAGATTTTTCAGCTGAAGACTTCAGTGGCAGTTTCACTAACATGGGAGATAACTGGTCTGCAAAATTTGATGTAAGAGACAATACAGTCTATGCCACAATAATACCTGAGCCATCAACCTATGCGGCGATATTAGGTGTGATTACGCTATTTGCGGCATATATGCGCAAAAGAAGGCAGGTAAATAGATAGATTTCTTCTGTTATTATTAGATTTTGTGATTTATGCAAAAAGAGTTCCCATAATAATAATGGGAACTCTTTTCATAATTACTTAAACCGGCATATAAGAATAGCAGTATTTCGATATAAAGGTTGGGATAACTCAATTTGGTTTGACTAACAAGTGCGCTAAAAATATCTGTTTTTTTAGAAATGGTAAAACACTCAGACATATCGATAAATGTATTGAGTTCCGATTGGGACGCATATGAGCTTATAGATTCAGGAGACCGTTTGAAACTGGAGCGGTTTGGCGACTATGTTGTTATTCGTCCGGAACCCAAAGCTTGGTGGCGTCCCCAGCTTGATGAGGCTGTATGGCGCAAGGCTGATGCCCGTTATGTAGATGATGATAAGATGAATACAGGGTGGCGTTTTGCCACTCGGGGCAAGGCGTTTCCTGTACTCGATTTAAACGGGATAAAATTCAGGACAAAGCTGATGGAAGGTTCTAAGCATTTGGGAGTTTTCCCCGAGCAGAAGCCTCATTGGGATTTTATATCCACAGCGCGGCATGAAGCTGGGGAGAAGAAGCTTTTAAATCTTTTTGGCTATACTGGGGCGGCAAGCCTTGTTGCGGCCAAGAGTGGATATAAAGTAACGCATGTTGACGCTTCCAAGCCCTCTGTAGCTTGGGCAAGGTCCAATCAAGAGGCGAGCGGGCTTATAGATGCGCCTATACGCTGGATAATAGACGATGCGTTAAAATTTGTTAAGAGGCAGGAGCGCCGCGGAGAAGTTTACGATGCAATAATTTTGGATCCGCCGGCTTTTGGCAGGGGGCCAAAAAATGAATTGTGGAAATTAGAAAAGCTCCTGCCTGAGTTGTTGGCCTCATGCGGAAGGATACTGTCCAAGCGGGCGGGAAGTTATGCAATAATGACTTTGTATTCTATAGACGCATCGGCGATAATGGCTGCAAATATACTCAAAGACAGGCTTGGTAGCGGCAAGATTGATTGTGGGGAGCTAGTATTGAGAGGGAAATCTTCGTATGATCTTCCGCTTTCTATATGGGCAAGATTAGTCAGGTAATATTTTATCTTTTATAAATTATGTATAATTATGCATATTTGAAGATGAAAGTATCGATGCGAAAAAAAATAAAAAATTGTATTGACGTAGAGTGAATAGATTGGAAAATACCGACTTTAATTTCTAAGGCCGGATAGCTCAGATGGTAGAGCGGAGGACTGAAAATCCTTGTGTCACTGGTTCGATTCCAGTTCTGGCCACCACTTTAAAAGCCCGCAATTCGCGCAATCAAACGCCTTGCGGGCTTTCTTGTTTTTCGTACCGATTATACAAAAAAGCTTTAATTTTGTTTAATTTTTCGTTGTTTTTTGCCCACCTTTGCCCGCACATAATGTGGCTATGAAAATAACCGTTTCAGGGAATCAGCGATTTCCATTTAAATTCTATATATCCTGAAGATAGAAAATTCTAAAAAAGGCTTTTAAAATAGTAGGGCGCTAACGTAAGTTTTCTCTGCTTTATAAATTTTATCTATATTAAATTTATACTCCTAAAATTTCTTTCGTAACCTCAGGCAGTTTCTTCTGCTGGAGTGTCTAACAAAAAAAGTTGCTTTTACGGTTTTTTTTGTGGGGATAGTACAAGCTTTTGGCATGTTGTATCCATAAGTTAACTTTTCTTACTTACAAATACTTTTAACTTAGCTCTCCAGATGACAAATCCAAGAACATATCCAATTTTGGTTTCTCCAAAATGTTTATCGGAGTCTGAGTGAGCAACAGTTATAGTCTTGGGTGCGTCAAATCTAACAATACTTATAGGCTCTTTTGCGTTGTATATCTCGCGCCTTGTTAAATACTTTGCAGACTTAAATTCCGCTTCATTACAAAAGCATATTTCAACCCTGTTCCAGCCATTGCCGTAAAAGTTGGAATAAGAAACTCCGTCTATAACAAAATTGCCCATGTCGGAAATTGTGCGGAATTCACTTATAATTTCTGATTTCAGTATTTGTTTTAGCAGAGCTTGCTTTTCTTCTAACTCTTTAGCGCGTTGCTCTTGCAGTTCGTCGGAATCAAAAGCCTTGGCTATCAGAAAATACTCTCCTCTTTTACCTCCTCTTGGCGCGTCATTGCCTGATATGCATAAGCCCTTTGATTCAGCGTATCTTAACATTTGCAGTTCTTCCTCTGGAATTGCAGATTGGTAATTAGTCCACTTGCCGCTGCTTCCAAGTATATACTTTCTTATTTTTGTGTCTTTTGCGTATTTCATTTTCTTTATTTTTTCTTTTTTGCGCAGTTAGGACATATCCCATTAAATGTTATACTGACATCGCTTGCTCCCAATAAAATAGTCGGCAAATGAATATCTGATGTGTCAACATCGGTTATTCGCCCGCATTCTGAACAAAGAAAATGTCCGTGCTTTTCCGAGGCATATTCGTACTTTTTTACTCCTGGTACTCTAACTTTTCGTATGTATCCTTCTCGTTCGAAGTCATTTAAAATTCTATATATACTTTCCTGCCTAAGCTCTGGATTCTTAATAGAAATCTTGGCCATTATATCTTCCACACCAAGATGGCATCGGGCTTTGTAAAAAAGTTCATAAATAATCCTCCTTTGAATCGTTCTCCTTAAGCCAGCTCTCTTACAAAACGCGGCGAATGCCGCCTCAAATTCATCTTCATTGTTTCTCATTGTTAACATGTTGTACCCATCGTGAAATAATTGCAATAATTTTATAAATAATACTCGACTGCTATTGTTAATTATTTACATTAGCTGAAAAGAAAGAAACGCATATTCCTTATATTATTAATAATAAGTCCAGGTTTATCGTGATGCTTTCTTTAAAAACTAAAACTTAACGCAATAATTACACCCCCGCTATTGGGGAATAAGACCAAAGATAGGAGAACTAGCCATGGAGAAAGATAAGCTGACAAATAATTTCGGTATACCTATAGCTGATAATCAGAATTCACGCACAGCCGGACCAAGAGGTCCAATGTTGATGGAGGATGTCTGGTTTCAAGAGAAAATGGCCAATTTTAACCGAGAGGTAATTCCAGAAAGGCGTATGCATGCCAAAGGATCTGGAGCCTTTGGAACCTTTACGGTTACCCACGATATAACAAAATATACGCGGGCAAAATTATTCTCTGAAGTTGGAAAGAAAACAGACGTATTTGTGCGTTTTTCGACTGTCGCAGGTGAACGCGGCGCTGCTGACGCAGAAAGAGATATTAGGGGATTTGCAGTAAAATTTTACACAGAGGAGGGCAACTGGGATTTAGTAGGCAACAATACCCCTGTATTTTTCTTGAGAGATGGGCATCATTTTCCCGATCTTAATCATGCTGTTAAACGAGATCCAAAGACAAATATGCGTTCTTCAAAGAATAATTGGGACTTTTGGACAAGTCTTCCCGAGGCGCTACATCAAATAACAATAACAATGAGCGACGATGGAATTCCCGCATCATACCGCAATATGCATGGATTTGGGAGCCACACATTCAGCATGTACGACAAAGATTGCAATTTGGTTTGGGTAAAATTTCACTGGGTATGCCAACAACCCATAAAATTTCTCACCGATGCTGAAGCAGAAGCTGTTATTGCAAAAGATAGGGACAGCAATCAGAGGGATCTTTTTGAACATATAGAAAGGGGAGATTTTCCCAGATGGAAACTCTGCATTCAAGTTATGACTCAACAACAGGCAAAAGAGTTGCCATATAATCCATTTGATCTCACAAAAGAATGGTATACGGACGAATTTCCTCTGGAGGAAGTTGGTATAATGGAATTAAATAAGAATCCGGAGAATTATTTCCAAGATGTAGAACAGGCTGCGTTCAATCCGGCTAATGTAGTTCCAGGAATAGGTTTTTCTCCAGACAAGATGCTGCAAGCGCGCTTATTCGGGTATGGAGACGCCCAGCGTTATAGGTTAGGAGTAAACCATTATCAGATTCCTGTAAATAGGCCGCGTTGTCCAGTTACTGGCTATTCGCGAGATGGTCAGATGAGAGTCGATGGAAACCATGGAGCAAAAACCTCCTATGAGCCGAATTCTTATGGAGCCTGGACGGAGCAACCTGAATATAGAATTCCGCGTACTCCTATATTTGGAGATGGAGATTCGTGGAATTTTAGGGAGGATGACGATGATTATTATAGTCAGCCTGGCCGACGTTTTAGGGCTATGAATTCTGAGCAAAAAGAGAGGCTTTTTGCCAATACGGCAAGGGCTATGAGCGATGTTCCAGAATTTATAAAGCGCCGCCATATAGAGCACTGCACTAAGGCCGATCCTGAATATGGAAAAGGGGTAGCAAAAGCTCTTGGGTTGGAATAGTTACCCAAAACATTCAGAAGCGTCTGCTCTTTGAAACAGACGCTTCTTTTTTAATATTCAATAGGTCTAAATATCTTTAAAGAGAAAAGTATAAATATAAAGGTGAACATTATTCTATCGATAGATGTTATTGTTCTGAATAACATTACTGTATTCTAGCTGTTTTATAATTGAAGCAATAACCACATCGCTTGTAAGATATAGACCTTAATATTATAAAGCTAAATTATTCTATAAGTACTTAAGGTATAAGACTTGAAATTTATCTTACTTATTTTCAACGGGAGATATTAAATTTTACAAACCAATTTGCGTGAGAATAACTTCTTATCTCATAGAAAGTAGCAAGGACGGATTATGGTATAAGCACTACTTGCATAGAAATTTTGGTCTTCTATGCTTTACTTAAGGTTAGTATATTACATAATTGTGCGTACTTTACAAATAAATACATTAATGTTACCATACTAATTACTATTCTACAACCGTTTTAGATGCAATATAGGAGATAAACATGAGAGCGAAAATTGAAGAATATAAAGCAGTGGAAGCTGCGGCTATGAAATTTGTTAAGAGTGTGGCAGAGGGAAATAGCTGTTATGCAAAGGAGTTGTTTATCGACGAGGCCGTATTGTTCGGCTATCTCGATGGAAAATTAGAACATGGAAATATTGAGCAATTCTATCATAATGTAGACACTGTAAGCGCTGGAGAGGCATTTAAGGCGCGCATAGATATAGTAGATATTGAAGAAACGCTTGCTGTAGTACGAGTTCTTGAGGAGAAATGGGGCGGACGAATAGATTTTACAGACTACCTTCTTCTTATGAAAATAGATGGAGAATGGAAATGTGTGGCAAAAGCTTACAATCAAAATTCAGACACTATAAAAAAATAGGTTAAAATCATGAAGATCACAGTTATTACAGGAAGTCCGCGCAAGAATGGAAATAGTTTTGCTATGACAAAAGCCTTCATAGACGAAGCGGAGCGTCTTGGCCATACTGTAAAACGTTTCGATGCTGCATTTATGAAAATAGGCGGCTGTCACGCTTGCCAAACCTGCTATAAAACCGGCAAGGCGTGTTCTTTTGACGATGATTTCAACATTATTGCACCCCATATTTTAGAAGCAGACGCCATAGTTTTTACGATGCCAACATATTGGTATTCAATCCCGGCGCAGATAAAAGGCGTAATTGATAGAATGTTTTCTTTCGTTGTTGGTGGAAAGAAGATTGATGGTAAAAAATGCGGGTTGATAGTCTGCTGCGAGGAAGATGATATCTCTGTAATGGACGGTATTCGAATGCCAATAGAACGTTCCGCATCTCTTATGAAGTGGGAGATTTTTGGCGAAGTATTGCAGAGTGGTGTTCTTGAAGAGGGAGATATAAATAAGACAGACGGATGTAAACGGGCTGAAGAGCTTGCACATAAATTATAGAACTACTTCAATAGCCTTATTGATAGGCAGAAGCATAAACAATGATAGTTGTGTTTACGCTGCCTAAAAAGAGCTAGAAGCAATATTGTAAGCCGGCGCAATGGTTGCATTTTGGTAAAACTTATTATCTGATGCATCGCATGCTCGGTTTGCATGAAAACAAGTTTATGCTTCTGAAATGATATATTTCGAGATATTAAAAAACGTATCGATGAATTTGATGGTTTTGTAATTGATTCTTTGGAATATTACAGTTCTTGCTCAGGATAGCTTTTTCCATTTTTTGATAAATTGTATGGTATTTT
Source organism: uncultured Opitutales bacterium (assembly GCA_944390805.1). GTDB lineage: Bacteria > Verrucomicrobiota > Verrucomicrobiia > Opitutales > Intestinicryptomonadaceae > CALXQW01. The sequence continues at coordinate 10,130 of CALXQW010000036.1, forward strand.
TAGCCGCATGGCTGAAAGAGTTTTAGCAACGCTTGTATTATGTAGGCGCGATTTTTTAGAGTCATTGTAATACTCTGGCGGCGTCATGATTAATATTACTTTTTAATGTCATGTTATATTTTTGACAAAAAATACTCAGCAATCTTGTGCGGCCAGAAGATATCTTACATTGTATAAAGTACACAAGCAAACTGCAACAGTTTATGATATATGCGGCATGTAGCGAAATATGCCATATAAATATCTTTTAGTGTTGCAGTATCTTGATTACTTTGGGGTAGGGTAGAACAGGCTTTATCTTGCATCAATAAGCCTGTTGCCCTGCACGAGCACTCCTTTGGCGGTATCGTCGTCTATGAATACTCCGGGGTTTTTTACGTATGGCGATTTCACCCAGGTGTTATTCAATATCTTTATATCTGAGGCGCTGTTTACATAGAACGCTCCCCTATAAGGCAGCTCGTTCTGGCGCGGAGTGATATTCTCAAACGTGTTGCCCATAAATATTATGTTGCTGGCAGACGATATCAATGCTATCAGCCCAAAGCTGTCTTTAAATTTATTGTTCTCAAAAAGTATGTTTCTAATTACCGGGTATTCCGTCTGCTCAAAAGACGGGTCTCTTCTCATGTAAACCCCAAAGAATATGTCGCGCGCTTTGCCCTGGTATTTTACGCCCTGCGGATTTACGGTGTCGAAAGTGCAATTTCTCACAACCACATTGTTTACCCCAAATCCTTCGCTCCAGACATTGAATGTATAGCCCGTCTCAAACTTTAGAGCTCCCATTTGGTTGTGTGTGAATTTGCAGTCTTCTATGGTTATATTGCTCGCCAATATCAGCAGGCCTCTGGCCCTGTTGCTGTGGAATTTGCATCCGCGTATTATTACATTGGAGGAATCGTACGTACGGTTGAATAGCACAAAACCGTCGAATTCCGGATTTGGCAGAGCATCGGCAAAATCTATATAGCGGGCATCTTTGCCCTTGTCTGATATGCTCTCAACTCTCGATTTGTAGCCGGTATCGGAGTAGTTGCCATGCCGCAACTCAACTATGTCTCCAACGCTTGGCATTGTTCCGGCCATAAGCTTTATGGTTTTGTCGCCACACTTTACTCCGAATGCGGAAAGATCGTGTATGTTTGTGCAATCGTCGGATCCGTAGGAGAATTCGCAGTTTATCATCTTAAAATGACCGTTTGACCGCGCAAAATGAAGGTGGTCTGCCGTGCAGCTTATAACCCTCTTGGAATCCCCTTCAGGAGGGCGTATGTTAACGTTTATAAACTGAAAATACTTCTGCTTGCCGCTTACAAGTATTCCGTGTCCCTTGCACGAGTATATGTTTATATTCTCCAGCGTAAGATGTGTATTGTCCACAAGAGCTATGCCGCCCATTCCGTAATAGTAATGTTGGAGCCGGTAATATTTGCCAAGCCTAGGGCGGGAATCGTTCTTATGGCTCTTTATGCGCAATTTGTTGGGGGAAATCCACTCCGTATCAGGTCCTTTGTCTGTTGGGCTGAATCCAAATCCTAATGTTATTCCGCCTTCCTGTCCGACAGCCTTTGCTTTGATGTCGTAATTTTCCATATCGGCAACCCTAACCGGCTTGCCGTACAAGGGGTATCTTTCATAATCTATAAACTCAACATCTATGACGGTATTTTCTGCAGTCTTTTTTATGTCGGTTATCTTGACTATTGCAGCAAGGGGTTCGGTTTCCCAGTCGTAGTCGAAATTAAGGTTTGTTATTTTTGTTCGAGTGCAGCCTGCCACATATAAATTTGCCGTCTCTGTCTTTCTGGCTACAAATACGCTGGAATTCGCATCAAGCGTGAAATCTTCAAATCCTGTCAGGCTTATTACAGTGTTCTCGTACATCTTGTAGCGCCCTTTGGGAATTATCAATTTTGTGGCGCCTTCTTTTTTGCAGTGCTCTATGGCTTTGTTTAATATGGTGGCTGCGTTTTCAATGGTTTCGTTCAATCCAAAATCCGCGGCGTTTACAACTTTTTCTGTCTTGGGGCGAGGAAGTTCTATTTCAAACTCGGCAGATCCAGTTGGAAGATTTTCTGGATAGGCGGCCTTGGGAGTGTCGACCCCACTTACGGGTAGAAACTTTTCTCCGTTACCGTCGGATACGGAAAATGAATTGATCTCTGCGCTAAATTTCCCGTAGCCGACAATCTCAACCCGGGCATTGGAGTCGTTCTCTAGCGTGGAAAATGCCATCTTCATAAACGTTTCTTCCGTTGAGGCTCCAAGATGCCGCTCGGCAATAACTCCTCCCCAAGAGTTTATCGCGCGCAGCTTCATGTGGGGCAGTTCGGAGATGTTGTCGGCCTTCAGTTTATAGCGCACCCTTACTGTATGTTCGCTGTTTTGCTCAAAAAGCCCCGGAAAAGTTGAAAGTATCTTACAGCCGTCTTTGCCAGAGCACTTAATTTTTAGAGAGTTCTTTTCTGCGTCGGCAAATTTAGCAACAGGGAATATCTCAACGTCAGACAAAGTTGCCGGCGGAGTCTGTGCATAGATGTTTGACGATATAGCCAGCGCATACAAAGCTGCCGATAGACATATACTCCAATAGCTCTTCATAGCTTCCTTATCGGTTGATGTTGTTGGATTCCTCAGGATTTGATACCACGTTTGTGCGGTTTTCATATAAAAAATCTTTCTTCAGATATTTTGAGAGCAGAAGTTTCCATAATACCTCTATAAACGCGCTCAGCGGTATTGCGAGTATCATTCCAAGTATTCCGTCGAGCGCAATCGCCCAGAAAAATACCGAAAATATTATTACCGCCGGATGCAACCCCGTGTTGGAACCCATTATCCGCGGGGTAAGATAGTAAGACTCAAGCAGCTGCACTGCCGCAAATATTGCTATGGCTGCCGCCACAAGCCCAAGCCCTCCGCCGTCTTGGAAAAATGCCGTTGGAAGTGTTGTTCCCAGGCCTATAACAGTTCCAAAATAAGGAATTATGTTCAACATTCCCGCGCAGAATCCAAGCAGGAAACCGTATTTTATGCCTGATAGGGCAAATCCGGTTCCAAGAAGCATTCCCATTATAAATGCTATGGTCAGTTGCCCCCTGAAAAATGCCGCCATTATTGAAACAAATCTTCGCGCAAGAAAGACTATATCTTCCCTAACGCCGTCGGGCAGAAACGACATGTTTTTGTCCATAAGCGCGTATGAATCGAACTTTGCCGATAGCATATAGTACAGATATATTGGAGCCGCCGCAAAGGCCGCCATGAATGAGCAAGTTGCAGCAACGCTTCCTGTTGCGCCGAGCAACGTCTTGAAGGTCTTTGATATTCCGTCGGCCGCTGCCGCCATTGAAATCTTTGGCAGGCTTTCAGGATTGCCGATACGCTCAACTATGCGGCTCTTAAGCTCCGGAAAATGCTCTCCTATGTATTTTAGCGCTCTTTGCGCTATTTCTGGCAGAGTTTTAATTATGCCCATAACCTGTTCTGCCAAAAAAGGTAAAATCAACATTGCCACAGCGGACGCTAAAATTACCAGCAGTGTAAAGATTGCCAGAGTGGCAATTCCGGGAGATATCCTGAACCTGTTGGATATTCCGTCAACAATGGGCTTTAATATGAAGGATATTATTCCCGCAGTGGCCAATGGCCAGATTACGGAACTAAATTTTCCCAAAAATTTTGCCGACAATACAAATGCCGATACGCAAAAAAATGCCAAAAACATTATTGCCGCGCATGTAATTGCGCACGATACCATTTTTTTCTGGAACGGTGAAAGCATATAGGTAATCTAATAGCACAATATTATCGCGCAAGATTTTTTGAAGCTCAAAAGATGGATTTTGAAAATTCTATTCAGATAAGGGGCGCGCGCGTCCACAATTTGAAGAATGTCTCGGTTGACATACCCAGAGGCAAATTTACGGTCGTAACTGGGCTCAGCGGCTCGGGGAAGTCTTCATTGGCATTCGACACCCTTTATGCGGAGGGATACCGCAAATATATGGAGAGCCTTTCGATAGACGCCCGCAGGCTTCTTGAACAGGTTGGAAGGCCCGATGTTGACTTTATAAAAGGTCTATCTCCGGTTGTAGCGATAGAGCAGAATAAAATACTCTCTTCAAATCCGCGCAGCACCGTTGCCACGGCAACCGAAATTGCCGACTACGCCCGTCTTGTTTGGGCAACCATAGGCATTCAAAAGTGCCCCGCCTGCGGCGGTCTTATAACCAGCAGAACTCTCGACGAATGCGTAGACTGTGTGCTTTCTTTGGGCGACGGCACCCGGGCTTATTTGCTTGCGCGTTATTTTGAAGGCAAAAGCGCAGTGATAAAGGAGGAGCTTAAGGGGTTGGCTTCGCGCGGGTGGCAGCGGGCGCGTGTAAATGGGGAGATTGTTGAGCTCGATGAGCCCTCAACTTGGCCGAATGTAAAAGGGGCTAAGTCTGTTTTGGAAATAGTCGTTGACAGAATATCGGTTTCCGCGCAGTCGAGAAGCAGAATTGCCGATTCTCTCGAGCTTGCCCTCAAGGAGGGTGGAGGCACCGCCTGTGTATATTATAAAAAGCCGGATTCAGACTCTTGGCAGGAGCTGCATCTTAATACGTCGCTTGCTTGCGCAGATTGCGGAAAAGTCTATGCGCCCCTTTCTCCGAGGAGTTTTTCCCACAACCATCCGGACGGTGCATGCCCGGCTTGCGGAGGCATAGGCAGAAGCATGAAGTTTAGTCCCGCATTGCTTGTTCCGGACGACACAAAAAGCGTTCGCGGCGGAGCCATAAAAGCCATGCGTTTCGGGACAAAGTACATGATAATACGGCGCAACTCCATATTCAAGCAGCTCGCCGAGCAGATCCCCTTCAATCCTCTAACCCCGTGGCGCGATCTGCCCGAAGACGTAAAGCGGCTTCTTCTATTTGGAGATCCAAACCGGCTGTTTAAACTTAGAATAGGGCGTGGCAAACACAAGACGGAGATTTTGCCGTATTGGGGAGCCATTGCCGAGCTCGATGAAACCTACAAGACTACATCCAGCGACGGCCTTCGGGCGCGACTTGCTGCTTTTCAGATTTCCGACACTTGTTCCGCATGTGGAGGTTCTCGTTTGAATGCGCGCGCGCGCAATGTATTTGTAAACGGGGTTTCCTTTCCGGAATTTCTGGCTATGAGCGTAGAGGCGGCGTCGGCCTTTGCAAAGTCGATAGAGCTGAAAGGCGATGTTGCCGCAGCTGTTTCAGAGGCTGTTGCGGGGCTTAGGCAGCGGCTTGATTTCCTAATGAGGGTGGGGCTATCATATGTTCAGTTGGGCAGGGAATACTCTACGCTTTCCGGAGGCGAAGCTCAGCGCATAAGGTTGGCAACCCAGCTTGGCATGGATCTTACCGGAGTTACATATATTCTCGACGAGCCGAGCATAGGCTTGCATCCGTCCGACAACGACATGCTCTTTTCCGCGCTTGAGAGCCTGCGTGACAGAGGCAACACACTTGTTGTTGTCGAGCACGACCGCGATGCCATGGAACGCGCCGATTGGCTCGTAGAGCTTGGGCCTGGCGCCGGGCATTGCGGCGGAAATATCGTATTTTGCGGAACTCCGCAAGACTGCGCTAAAGAATCTAAAACTCTTACTGGAAAATTCCTTTCTGGAGAGGCCAAACTCTCCGCGCGCCCAGCAGAATCCCTTGTTCCTGACGGCAGAATGTTAACTATCAAAGGGGCGAGCGCCCGCAATCTTAAAAATATAGACGTCTCCTTCCCAGTCGGGCTTATGACTGTTGTCTGCGGAGTTAGCGGTTCGGGGAAAAGTACCCTTGTAAATGAGATTTTGGCTAAGCACGCCGCGCGCGTTCTAAATGGCGCAAAGGAGATATGCGGAGCCCACAAGGGTATAGAGGGGCTTGAATTCTTTGAAAAATGCGTTAGGGTGGACCAGTCGCCCATAGGCCGTTCTCCGAGATCAAATCCGGCAACCTACACTAAGATTTTCGATCTTCTCCGCGAGCTTTACTCAAAATGCCCCGTAGCGCGTGCCCGCGGTTATGCTCCCGGCAGATTTAGCTTCAATATAAAAGGCGGCCGCTGCGAGCATTGCCAGGGCGAAGGCTTTATAGAGCTTGATATGCAGTTTCTCGGCAGCGTATTTGTAAAATGTCCAAGCTGCGGCGGAACGCGATACAATAGGGAAACTCTCGATGTTCTTTACAAGGGCTTGAACATAGCCCAGGCACTAGACCTGACTGTAGACGAAGCCTGCGAGTTCTTCCGCTCCCAAATAAAGATAAAGGAAAAGCTTGAGACTTTAAAGGCAGTTGGGCTTGGCTATGTGAAGTTGGGGCAGGCCTCCAATACGCTTTCCGGCGGAGAGGCCCAGCGTATAAAGCTTTCGCTGGAGTTGAGCAGGCGCCAGCAGGGAAAGAATCTGTACATACTCGACGAACCCTCTACCGGATTGCATTTCGACGATCTTTGCAAGCTTGTCTCACTTCTTTTCAAACTGCGCGACGCCGGCAACACCATAATAGTTATAGAACACAATCCGGACTTTATCCGCGCCGCCGATTGGCTTGTTGAACTCGGCCCTAAAGGCGGAATTGAGGGCGGACATCTGGTATTCGAAGGCACTTATGCCCAGATGAAACGCAAAAAAACTCTCACCGCAAAATACGTCTGAGCCGCATTTTTATATGCCTATAAAAAAAACCCCCTTCCAGAGGGGGTTTTTGCTTTATTCTATTACTCTACTATTTGTCGAGAACTTCAGCCTTAATTATGTACTGCTTTTCCACGGGCTTATCCATAAAGCCAGTGCGGCAATTTTCTATGCTCTCGACAGCATCGTAGCCGTCTATAACTTCTCCAAATATGGTATGGTGCATATTTAGCCATGGAGTTAACGCCGTCGTTATGAAAAACTGGCTGCCGTTGGTGTTAGGCCCAGCATTGGCCATTGCAAGCAAGCCCTTCTTATCGAAAGTTAGGCTTGGAGAGCATTCGTCCTCAAAAGGCTTTCCCCAGATGCTTTCTCCGCCACAGCCAGTTCCTGTTGGGTCGCCTCCCTGTATCATGAAGTCCTTTATCACGCGGTGGAAGGTTATTCCGTCGTAATATCCCTTGTTTACCAAACCTACAAAATTTTCGCAGGTCTTTGGCGCAACCTCCGGATAAAGCTTTATCTTGATGTCGCCCTTGTTTGTCTTAAGAACTACGATAGTATCTTCTGCCATATCTGCTAGTCTTTCTGTTTTGTGCATTTTCTCGTCTTGGCGCATTCTCCAAATGCGTCGCAATTGTCGCAGCCGGTTATCATCTCCTTTGCGGACTTTCCCGGCGGAATAAACGGCAATACATGCTCGTCGTAAGGTACCACAACCTCCAAAAGGAAAGACTCTTTACTATCGAGCATCTCCTTTATTGCATCTTTCAACTGTGCCTTATCGCTTACGCGTCGCGCGCGCCAGCCATAGGCCTTGGCTATCCCAACATAATCAGGATACAGCGCCTTCAAATTGTGCGGGCCTCCCATATTGTCGTGCCAACCCAACTCCGTGTTGCCGCGGGTGCTCCCGTAAAATACGTCTTCCCACTGCATGACCATGCCCAAAAATTGGTTGTTCATGAGCATAACCTTCACAGGAATATTCTCCATTACGGAAGTTGCCATCTCCTGAATGTTCATCTGGAAAGAGCCGTCTCCGTCTATGTCGACAACCTCCGCCTTCGGATTTGCAACCTTAACACCGAGTGCCGCCGGAAGACCAAATCCCATTGTTCCAGCTCCCAAAGAACTTACAAACTGCCTCGGACGCTTGAATATGAAATGCTGTGGAGTCCACATTTGGTGCTGACCCACTCCGGTTGTCACAAAGGGCTTACCTTTGCTGAGCTCGTAGAAGGTCTCTATGGCTTCCTGAACGGTTATCTCGTCCTTGCGCAATTTTTCTGGGAAGGGGTAGGGATGTTCTGTCTTCCACTCCTTTATGCGCTTTAGCCAGTCTCTTAAATCCGGCTTCTTGCCGCCGCGGGTCTTCGCCAACTGCAACAGGCGCTCTACGGCATAGTCGGCCTCGGAAACTATGCTTAAGTCTATATGCACATTCTTATTCTGCTCGGCAGGATCTATATCTATGTGAACTATTGTCGCGTCGGGCGCAAATTTTGTTACATCTCCTGTTACACGGTCGCAAAAACGTGCTCCGACAGATATCAGCAAATCTGCATAGTAAACAGCCTGGTTGCCGGCATATGTCCCGTGCATTCCAAGCCAATATAGGTTCTTGTCCTCCATGGGATCAACACAACCTATACCCATTAGTGTTGTAACTACTGGAATATTATATAGCTTGGAAAATTCATTCAACGCCTTTGCCGCATTTGAACTCGTCACTCCGCCGCCGGCGTATATCACAGGCTTCTTGGAATTTTCAACCAAGTCCAAAAGCTTAAGAAGAGCCTCGTCTGAGGCCAACGGAGTCTCCGGTATACCGGGTAAATCCATAGGTTCGTCAAAATCGGGCTCCGTGTACGACAGCTGCACATCTTTGGGTATGTCTATTATAACCGGACCCGGCCTGCCTGACGCCGCCAAAAAGAACGCTTCCTTCACTATGCGGGGTAAGTCTTTTACGTCCATGCACAGATAACTGTGCTTTACAACAGGTAAAGTCATTCCAAAAACGTCAGTCTCCTGAAAGGCGTTCTTGCCTATGAATTTGCTCATAACCTGGCCAGTTATTGCAACAATCGGAATACTGTCCTGATAGGCGTCGGCAATGGCTGTTATAAGATTCATAGCTCCCGGACCGCTGGTTGTCATGCAGACTCCAACTTTTCCGGTTGAACGCGCGTAGCCTTGCGCCATAAAACCGCATCCTTGCTCGTGTCTCGGCAATATTACACGTATCTTCTTTGAGCGCGTGAAGGCGTTGTGCAGATCTATAGACTGCCCACCCGGATATGCGAATACAACTTCGACACCCTCGTTTTCAAGGCTCTTTACCAATATGTCGGAGCCTTTCATGAGTTTCGATGTTTTCTTTGGGGTGTCTTTTTGAACTTTTTTCATGTTTTTACTGTCTGTTTCCAATTAGATAATATCGAAATACACACTACCTCATTTGAATCATACTTCAAGGCTTTTTTAAGCCTTTATAAGATAAACTTTTGTTCTTTTAATCCCCGAAAAGTTCCACAACCTCAAAAAAATGAAAAAAATGCTGGAAAATTTTTGGAGATGTATATTCAATAACTCTAAAACAAGTGTGGTTTTGTCTGAAGGCAAAATCGCACATTTTGGCTATTTGAAAATACCATACCCTAATTTATTTAGAAATGCACAATATTAATAAATTGTTAAGGCGCGCCGCCTCGGCGTCGGTTTTAATGCTCTCTTGCGTCGGTGTTTGCGCGCAGGATGCGGAGCTTGCTCAGCGCTCTACGGCGGATATCCGTAAAGAGGCATCTTCGTTGATTGCAGACAGAGATTACATTTCGGCTCGTCCTCTCCTGAAAGAACTTATAACACGTTTTGAGAATTTGGAAGACGGCGCCCTAAAGGCACAGCTCGAAACTTTCGAGTTCTATATGGCATATTCCTATGTTCAGGAATACGCAAATAATCAAGGCAATAAGGGGGCGTTGATTACGGCTACAAATCTCCTTAATAATTTTATGGAGAAGTATCCGAACAGCAAACATGCTGTAGACGCGCTCAGGACTCTTGCATCATGCTATGCCGGACAAGACAAGCTTGAGCAAAGCGCTGCTGTTTTGGAGAAACTGGTGAACCCGCCTTATATAGAGAGGCTCAATGCGGCAGAGTATCTTGCAATCGTAAAGCAGATTTCCGAGACACTTTATCTTAAGAGCGATTGGACAAACGGACAGAAGTGGTTTGAACGTCTTTTTGCACGCGCCAATACACTCGACACCAAGGTGTATGCCGCAGTTGCTTTGATGCGTTCTGCAATAGCCAGAAACGATTTTGACGCGGTAATGAAGCTTATGCCTTATATGGTTTACGATGCTCCAGCGCGTTATGATATTTTCTTGAATATGGATTTTCTCCGTGCTGGAGACGAGCTTGTTAAGCGCAAGGAATTCAGCAAGGCATCTTTGATGTTTAGCATGGTGTATTCTAGGTCGCAGATTCTTGCGGGGCTGAAGGCGTACAAAGCAAGGCTCGACAGGGAGATGAAGCGTCTTGCCGGATCAGAGAATAACACGCGTCTTGACGAATTGAAAACTGCCTCCACGGTAAATGATTCCATCATTAAGAACATAGAGGATATGCAGGATTACACTTCGAGTTTGATGGCAAGAACTGCGCAGAATTATCTTCTTACAAAAAGAACGTACGAGAGTTATTGGTCGTTCCGCAGGCTCATAGACGAATATCCGCAAGATCCAAATCTTGAGGCGTTCTACTATGCGGCGTTTATAGGCGCAAGCCAGATAGGCAAAGATAACGAGATGTTCGAACTCGGCCAGGAATATCTCAAGAAGTTCCCGAGTGGAACTTATGTTCGCGATGTAATCTTGAATACGGCGCAGTACTATTTGCGCACAAAGCAAAAGCCTCTTTTCTTCTCCACGGCGCTTGATTTTATAGCTAAGAATCCAGATGACGACTACAACAGGCTCTTCGTATTCCTTCTTGGAAAGACCTGGTTGGAAGATGAAAACTACAAGGAGCTCAACAGTACATTTTCAAACTTTATAAAGAAGTATCCCGACACTCCGCAGATAGAAGGGTGTTATTATTGGTTGGGTCTTTCTGATTTGGTGCAGTCCAATTACAAGGGGGCCTTGGCGAGATTTTCGTATCTTGTTGAGAACTATCCTAACGGCGAGTACATAGAAGACGCGTGCTATCGCAAGGGTATATCTGCATTCGGAACGGCGGATTACGACAAGGCGGACGAGGCTTTCACATATTTTATGGATAGGTTCCCCGACAGCAAGCTTGTTGGTGAGGCGGAGTTCTTCCTTGGTGATGTGGCCGGTTTGGTAGGCGATTTGGAAGGTGCTGTTAAGCATTATATGAATGTCGAGAAGAAGACCGACAATCAGAGTTTTATAAATAATGCGTATTTGCAGTCTGCAAAATTGTATTCGGCCGCAGAGCGTTATGAAGACCAGATAAAGGTTTTGGACACCTTCATAGAGAAGTTCCCAAAGGAGAATTTGGGAATGTACATATACCAGAAGGGCGAGGCTCTCAGAAAGCTTGGAAAGCCTGCCGATACCTTGAATTTGTTTGCTTCGGCAATAGAAAAATATGGCGATAAGGTTGCCGACGACGGCATAGATAAAATGATACTTGCGTATTCGGATTTTTACGACAAAGGCAAGAAGCAGATAGATGCAACGATAGCTTTCCTTGAGAAGGCTATATCAGATAGTGCTTTCAGGGAGATGTTGGTAAAAGTTCCTGCGAAGCGTTATCGTCATTTTGAGGACAATCCCAATATAGATAAGAATATATATCGGAGCTTAAAGAAAGATCCAGCTTATGGTGATGTTCTTTTGACTGACACTACTGTGCTTAAGAAGCTTCTCGATTCATACAAAGCGCAGCAGGCTTCTTTCCCGAAGGCTGATCCGGAGAAGTTCTTAAAAGATTTGCTGGCAAAAGCGCAGGCGTCAAACAATACGGCGTTGGCATATCGTTGTCAGATGGGGCTTGATGCGATAGGCAAGCCTATTGTCCAGAATAAGGTATTTGGCGCGGAAGACTTCAAGAAGGCATCGGTGCGTACATTGGTATGGATGGCCAAAGAGATGCGCAAGTATGGTCCGGAGAATGCAGAGAAGGCGTATAAGGCGGCACTTGCTCGCGAGGAGTACGAGTATATGTGCAATGCTCTTATGGATTATGCAGATTTCCTTGAGACGCAGGCGCAGTGGCAGAAGGCATATGATATATATAAGCAGGTAGAGAGGGATTATCCTTCCGATGATAGGGCTGGAGTTGCCGCTTTGAATCAGGCGCAGATGCTTTTAAAGATGAAGAAGCGCGATGCCGCAGCGAAGAGGTATGAGCAAGTTCTCAAGACTCCGTCATGGCGCGGAGAGACGCATGCCCAGGCTCTGTACGAGCTTGGAAGAATGGCGCAGGAGGATGGTAAGACAGACGATGCCCTCATGTGGTACGACAGGTGCTTCCTGACATATTCCAACTGCTATAAGTTCTCCGGCAAGGCGTTGTCGGCGGCGGCGAGGCTGCTTGTTACGGGAGGCAAGATAGACGAGGCCAAGAAGGTTTGCGACGAGTTCCTAAAGGACGTCAAGAACAAGGCCTGTGCGGAGTATGAGGAGATACGCAGGTTTAGGACATCACTTTAAAGAGCAACCCGAAGAATTATTTTAGAGATGAAAAAACTTTTTATTACAGTAATGGCAGCGGTGATGGCGATATCGGCGCGTGCCCAGCAGGAAGACAGGGATTATGTAAAGGATTATTCCGGTACAAAAGCGTCGGTAAGCATGCTTGACGAGTCCACCGGGAGGGCTAAAGCGCTTGTGTATAAAGACACTACCGATGTATCCGGGGTTAAGAATTTTGTATTTACTGCGGCAGACGGAAGTTCTGGAGAGATGCTGGTTCCAGTAAATACAAAGTACAAGTTTGCCACACGCCAGAATGAGACGTTTAAGGCAGGGTCTTCTGCTTACGACAAGGGCAACTACGAGGGAGCAATAAATGCATGGCGCGACACAATATATACATATCTACCAATATTGGAGATGCCCGAGCAGCCGACGTTTTCAATGCATACCGACGTTGCAAATTACATAGATGCATTGATAAAGACAAAGCGTATGAAGGAGGCCGAGGGATTATCTAAGGCTATTCCGTATGGCACGGCACCGCAGAGTTTGTCGGTTGCCGGTTTGGCGTTGGCTAGGGCATTTGTTGCTGCAGATATGTTTGATGCGGCGCAGGATGTGTTGTCTCGCGTGAATTTTTCCGGGGATAATATAGATTTAATTCCGGACGGAATGCTTGTGCTTGCGGATCTTCGCAAGAAGAACAGGGCAAAGCAGGCGCTATTGTGGTATACAAAGCTCTCAAACATAGCGGAGAATCCGCAGAAGCAGGGAGCTTTGGTATGGATGGTCTATTGCGATTTAGTCTCAGGGAACAAGGCGTCGGCGGAGGTTTATTTGTCGCAGATAGGTAAGCTTGAGAGGTCGGACAAATATTTTTCTCTTTTGCAGATGATAAAAGGAATATTTAAGGTTCAGGAGAAGAAGTATTCTGAGGCTCTCGATTTGTTCGCCGAAGGAATTGTATACGGAGATGTTGCAGCTGACTGGATGCCGGAACTTCTATACAGATCTGGGCTTGCCTATAAGACCCTGAAGCAGAATATGCCGGCAAATGAGATTTTCTCTCAGTGCCTTATGCTGTATCCAGAAGATGCATACTCCAAGCTTGGAGCAAAAGAGATAGTAAAGATACCTGCTGAACAGCAGAAGAAAGCCCAAGCGGAGTCTCAACAATAAATTTATTGTCCCCAAACAAAATTTAGACGAACATGAAAATATATCGTTTCAAACCCAAGAAACAGAAAAACTCCCTACTATTTAAGGTATTTGTAATAGTAGCGATCATTCAGATTGCCTTGTTGGTGGGATTCAGCGGTATGATAATATCGCAATCAATAATCGATTTGGGAACGGAGATGGAAGCTCCCAAAGTGACGGAGAAAGTTGAGCCTCAGCGACAAGAGGTTAGGGCAAGGCTTAATCAGACCCAGCGCAAGTCTACAAAGCTTACAAAGCGCATTAGTGTAGTAAATCCAAATAATATAAATGCGCCAGAAGTAGATATAAAACTGCCTTCCGGATTGGGTGGAGGCTTTGGCGGATTTGCTCCTATAACCGGAGTAAATATAGATAACTCCGTAATTATTGCAGAGATTCCCGTAAATCTTTTTGGATTAAAAAGTAAAACGGAGAGAGTCTTGATCTGCATAGATGCCGGAAAGCATCTTATGACTGACGAGCGCGGCGGTCTGGATACATACAAGGTTATTAGGGAAGATGTAAAGAAGCTTGTGAATGAATTGCCCGGAACGGTGCTTTTCAATTTGATGGCCTTTGAGTGCGCGGGAAGGGTAAATATAAATTTATTTATGCCCACACTTGTTCCTGCAAGCGATGCCAATAAACGTAGAGTGGATGCATGGATAGATCCTATAAATGCAAGTCTTAATCGTTTGGGCACAAGCAATAATTACACTTTGAAATATCCGTTTATGCCGCAGCCTCCGTCGACGCGTTATTATAATCCTGGATTATCAGATAAATACAGGGTCTATCAGGCGGCTCTCGAGCAGGGTGCAGATACGATATACATATTAACTACTGGTTGGACCGATCCTGATAGAATAAAATATCCGTGGACTGATGCGGAGACAGAGCGTTTTGCCCGCGAGGAAGAAAAATATCAGCGCGATGTGGAAAAGGCTCTTAAGCAGGCTGGCTGGACAGAGGAAAAGCAACTTGAATACGATAAGCAGCTTGCCATAAATAGGACAAAGGCCATAGCAAAGGCCAGAGATTGGATAGAAAAAGAAAATGCAAAACGTAAAGCGGCAGGTAAACCGTTGTATACTGGAGATCCAAATAGGGTTATATCGGAACAGAAGCTTTTGGTATATCCAGAGCCAAGGCCTCCGTCAACAGCAGGAATAAAGCGTCCGGTTCCAAAGTTTAAGAGTTATGGTAGAAGCGGACTATTTAAGTTCTACGAGCCTTTGTTCAAAGAGGTTTACGATCTTAAAAATATCAAGAGGCCTCAGGTTAATCTGATAATTTTTAAGGGCGAGAAAGAGGAATGGAGTGCCGCAGAAAATAAGGTTGCTCGCTCTTTTGCCTCGATGAATAGCGGTGGAAAAGTTAGAGTACTTAGAGGGCTTAAGCCTGTTGACGAATACGATAATAAGTAGAGACACTCTTATAAAAACGGCTGGAATAAAAATTATTCCAGCCGTTTTTTGTATGCTATATATAGAGTTTTTATTCTCTCAGATAGAGTAAATGGAGAAGAAATCTTTTTACTTAGACATTCTCAATAAGAATTGTAGCCATCTGGCAAAGGCCTTGGGGAATTTTGGCTATAAATTATATTGCTTCAAGTATGTTCAGTGCGTGTGATGTTACCCTTTCGCACTGGCTGAGCACTTCAATAAATAGGATTGCTCCCTTTGTTGCGCCGGTGCTTTCCATCTGAGATATAGCTTCTTTTCTTAGGCTTTTCCTAATAAGGTCAAGTTTACTGCGCATATTCATGGCAAAAGATAGATCCTCCTTTGAGATAGTCTGCTTTTCAAGGTTAGACTCCATGAATTTTATGAAGGATTTTATCTCCGAGCAGAAATCTACAAATGCCGGCGTATGCCAAATCATGTCTGTAAATTGTTTCCGATAACGTTTTCTTGCAAAAGTTATAAGCCTGTAGCAAGCGTCGCTCATGTCTTCAAGCTCAGCTACAACTATCATATTTCTCGTTACGAGCTTTATGGATTGATCACTCAATTCATGGTTTGAACACTGTACAAAGAAAGATGTCAAATCCATGGCAAGAACGTCTGTTTCCTGCTCAAGGTCCCGAAGGCGTTTTACTTCTGTACTTAGATCTTTATCTGTATTTTGAAAGACATTCATAAAGCCTTCGAACATTTCGTCGGCTATCTTAGCAAGGGTTATTACCTGCTTTTGGCCCTCGAGAAGGGCAATTTCTCCCATTTCCTTAAAGTTGTTGGATATGTACTGCAACTTTTGAGATACCGTAATTTTGCTGTCTTCCTTCTTGCTTTTTACCGCCCATGTTACAATTTTTTCTATTTGCGGCACAAACCATATAAGCAAGAGTATATTTACAGCGTTAAACATTGTGTGGAACAACGCGAGCCTATCCGGAAGTATTGCGCGGTTTGCAAGTTCGGCCATAGCTTGGGGCGATAGCGCGGCAACGTCTTCGACACCCGACATAGCCAGAAATTCCGGAGATATGGTATTTCCTGCCGGCAGCAGATACTCTATCATGCCTATAAAGAAATGATATATAAGGAGCATCCAGCATACGCCAAGTATATTGAAAGTTAAGTGAGCTGCCGCAGTTCTACGGGCATTTGTATTTGCCGGAATGGAGGCTATTATAGCGGTGACGGTAGTTCCTATATTTTCTCCTAGAACTATAGCTGCGGCAAGATCAAACCCAAACCATCCTTTTGCAGCCATAGTGATTGTTATTGCAATTGCCACCGAAGATGATTGCACAACAAGAGTAAGCGCAACGCCAAATCCGAGAAATATCAGTACAGAGAGGAATCCGAGATTTGTATAGCCTTGTATCCACTCAAATATTGCGGAATCTGTCTGTATGTCTGGCATGGATTCTTTCAGGAAGTCCAGCCCCATGAACAAAAGCCCGAATCCCACTAGGAATTCTCCCGTATTTTTGAATTCAGACTTCTTTACAAATGTCAGAAACACTCCTATACCAAGGAGGGGAAGCGCAAGGGACGATATAGAAAATTTAAATGCAAAAATTGCTATTATCCAAGCTGTTGCTGTAGTGCCGAGGTTTGCTCCCATTATCACGCCTATGGCCTCTCTCAGCTTTATAAGCCCTGCATTTACAAAGCTTACAAGCATTACGGTTGTCGCTGAGGACGATTGTATTACGCTTGTTACTATGAGGCCAGATAATAGGCCCATAAAGCGATTCTTTGTCATGGAACGCAACACAGCTCTCAGTCTTTCGCCCGAAAGTTTCTGTAGGCCGTCGCTCATGAGCTTCATTCCGAATAGGAACATGCCCAAGCTTCCCAAAATCTCGAAAAAAGTAGACATTTGGCGGATATAAAAATTTGAATTGAGTATGCCACATAATAGCTCCTATTGTAAAACATAAATTTTTTTTTAAGGAATTTTTTACAATGAAAAAGGCACTTTTGGTATATTCAGGTGGATTGGATTCTACTGTATTATTATATAAGCTCAAGTCGGAGGGCATATTGGGCGGAGCTATAAGCGTCAATTATTCTCAGAAGCACTCAAAAGAGCTTTTTTTTGCGAGGAAAAATTGTGAGAAGTTGGGGGTAGATTTCCTTGAGGTAGACTTGCGATGCTTGCGGGATATTTTTGGTAATAGTTCGCTAGTAGACAATAAGACAAATGTTCCTGCTGCTATGTACGAGGAGACAGTTATGCATTCTACGGTTGTACCCAATCGCAATATGATACTTCTTTCCATTGCTGCAGCAAGAGCTATAAGTGCAAAATGCAACTGCATAGCATACGCAGCTCACAGTGGAGACCACGCAATATATCCAGATTGCCGGCCTGAATTTGTAAATGCTATGGCTGGTGCCTTAAAGGTCTGCGATTACACTCCCATAGAGCTGTATGCTCCGTTTGTGAATCTTTCAAAGGCGCAGATAATAGCAGAGGGAGCCAAGCTTGGTGTGGATTTTTCCATGACATGGTCTTGTTATCGGGGTGGGGAATCTCATTGCGGGGTTTGTCCAACCTGTGTTGAACGCAAGGAGTCTTTCAAGATAGCTGGAGTTCCAGATCCTACAGTCTATTCCAATCCATAGGTATCTTATTACATCTATAGAACTGGAATTATCGGCGTTTGCTGTCTTATGGCAATATGAGTTGCCATTGGCCGAGTAGTATTGCATGTCTGCACAAAGGATAGCAAAGGTTTTTCCTTACTGTTCAACGGCAAGAAGTCCGCTTCTGCCTTTAAACGGAGCCATTTTTATCTCTTTAAAAGCAACTTCATTGGGCTTTTCAAGCAGAGTTTGGGCTATATTTTCAAACGAGTCAAACTCAACTCCGGCAGATTTTGCTGCCTTAAGAAATTTATCCAGCCAAGATAAATATGCCATTCCCTCAAGCTCGGCATGGCATGTCATTACAGATAATCCATTTTTTTGCCGTTCTATGGACTTTAAATAGGAGCTTATTGCAGATTCCGCGCTTGTTGTGCCCAAGATTTCGTCGAGAGTGGGCAGCGTACTGGGAATTTGCAAAGTTTTAAAGCGTCTTTCTTCAATCATCGGGAAGAACGGTGCATATCCGCGTGCATCTGATGCAAATAGCATAGAATGCTCATCTTGTACCCTCAAGCTTTCAAAAGATACTTGCCAGCCTGCTGCTCCGCAACAACGGGCACTCTCTCCAAAAATATTTTCATATGCGGCAAAGGCTTTTTCAAACTCATGCTTTGTCCAATCGTAGCCTCGTTTGCAAAGTTTGGTTTGCCAATCGAAATGGTTCCAGGAATGTATCCCGCAGGCAAATCCGCGCTTTTTTACTTCAAGCATCTCTTTGCGGCACTTTTTATATATTATAGGTGCGGGCAATAGAGTTCCGTACATAAGGGTTTTTAGCCCGTAATTTCCGGCGACGTTTGACCTTAGGCATTTTTTTACAAACCCTCTTTGAAACACTCTGCTTAGAGCTTTGCCCGTATTGTCCGGTCCAAATGAAAAGAGAAATAGGGCGGGCATTCCGTGTTTTTCAAAAATGTCGCACAGAGGCTTTAAGCCTTCGCGGGTCCCACGATAGGTGTCTATATCTACCTTTATCAAGAGCTTCTTCATGCCTTAAATAAAGGGCGGAGTATGTATCTTAGCGCGTCAAAATCAAGTAATAACAGATATGCTAGGCATTTTCTGGATTTTCGCAGAGGAAATTTCTTAAAAGTTTTGTTGATTAAGCCATTTTGGAAGTTCAGTTTATTAAGGAATATTTTTATGGTGAGAATGTTTAATATAATTTCGGCAATGTTAAAGAAGGTCGGGCTGGATATGTTCATACTGAGCATATTTGCGGCAATATTGGTTGCGTATCTTGCTCCGTCCGTAGGGGTGGACCACGGCATATTTTCTTTGCGTTCCGCCGCCGAATGGGGTGTTGGGCTTATATTCTTTTTCTATGGACTTCGCCTTAGCCCTCAGAAACTCAAACTTGGCTTAGTAAATGTAAAGCTGCATTTCATTGTGCAGATCTCAACATTTGTTGTATTTCCTATAGTGGTGTTGGCCGCCATGTTTCTTCTTGGATATTCAAGGAACGACTATTTGTGGACCGGTACATTTTTTCTTGCGAGTCTGCCTTCCACAGTTTCTTCATCTGTAGTGATGGTTGGCATAGCCCGGGGAAATATTCCTGCCGCCATATTCAATGCGAGTATCTCAAGCTTGCTTGGGGTTTTTATAACTCCGGCACTTATGGCATTATATCTTTCTGGAGGTTTTGATGGAGTATCCTCAAATGGGCTTGGACAGACACTTCTAAAACTTATATTCCAGGTTATAGTTCCTCTTTCTGCCGGAGTTATCTTAAATAAGAGGTGGGGAGAGTTTGCGGAGCGCAAGAAAAAGCTTTTGCGGCTATTTGACGAAACTATAATTGTTCTGATAGTTTACACATCGTTTTGTTCGTCGTTTGAGGACGGAATGTTTAAAGACTTTGCATTTTCCACGCTTTTGATTTTGTCGGCATGCATGATAGGTCTTTTCTTTTTTGTATTCCTGCTTGTGTGGTCTTTTTGTTCGGTTCTTAAATTTCCAATCGAAGACAGAATAACCGCAACATTTTGCGGCTCAAAGAAATCTTTGGTTCATGGTTCAGTGATGTCTAAAGTGATATTTCCAGATCCTGCTGTTGTGGGAATAATTCTTCTGCCTACTATGCTGTATCATGCCTTGCAGCTTATTATAGTTAGCATAATTGCACAGAAATTGGGAACTCGTAAGGATTAAATCTTCTTTCTTCGGCAGAAATTAAGAGCTTTATTTAAAAAAATAACCGTTCCTTTAAGCTACCTATTTAAGGGCGGTTATTTTTTTGCCTAATCTCTTGAATCCGGTTTTACTGATTCAAAACTTATAAAGTATTTATCTATTTATAACCGGAACCAATTCCTTTGTGTCGGCCCAGCCTTTTTTGCCGTTTGCAGCCTCGACGTAAATGAATGAGTTTTTATCGCCTTTCTTTATATATGCAAGCTGGGCGGGCTGCAATACTGCAGATACGGGAGCTGTCGCAGCGGGCGAGAATCTCAGAGGCGTATCTGGAGATATTGCAACTGCCGTCGATGCGTATTCTCGCCAGTATGCTATTCCCATGGTCGAGAAAATAAATGCAGCAACTGATATCGCAAAGAGAAAGACTGTTGCGGCGGATCTTTTGCCATATAGAGTGGGCAGCGCATACAGAGCAATAGAAATCCAGAAGAACAGTGCTGCTATCCATGTCCATTCTGAATTGCTTAGCTCGTCGAAAAACTCATTGAATAGCCCATCAGATAGCGGAGAAAGAGAGTTTTCCTTCCTGAGTAACTCAAGCGCAGCCTTTGCTTCCGGAAAACGCGGATCTGCATATATGGAACGCATAAAATACAGTTCTGCCGTTCCAATTTCTCCAAGTTTTTGTGAGCAGCATGCAATATTGTAATATGTGCCAGATGCAGGCGCGTCTTTTGCCGACTCTAAAAAGTATGATTTTGCCTTTGCGTAGTCTGCCGACGCATACGCATTGCAGCCAAGCCTGAACAGTTCGTCCGCATTTTGGGCATTAGCGCCCAACGCAGCAAAGAACATTAAAATTGCCAATCTTAAGATTCTCATTTTTGCAAGGTGTTTATAAGTTTCTTCAATCCTTCATTTAGCTCAGCAAGATTGAGGTCTTTTGTTTCAAAGTTTCCAAAGGCGAGTGCGTCTGCTCCGTCAAAATAGGTGCATAGGGCCTCTTTGTCTGCGTCTGACAGGTCTTTAGAGGATAGAATCTCCTTTGCCTCTCTGAGAGTAATTGCACCTATCTCATAGTCTGACATACCGCTTAATACCGATTGCAACGCGCGGCGAGAGCTTAGGAAAAAGTCGTTTACTTTGCCCGCCGAGGCCGCCGCATTTGCGGCTTTTAATGCCTTTGAGAGAGTCTTTCTTGAAAGCACCCTGCGCGCGTACGCACTGTCTGAAAGTAGCCTGTTATTTCTTATCTTCCAAAATGCCCATGCCGAGAATATTGCAAGTATAAGAATTTGCAGCGCTATAAATTTTGGAGTGTCAACGCTCCATTCCTGTTTAGAGTTGTCTTTCTTGCCCGGAGCTTGCGTTATATTGCCAACAGTTGTCTGAGGGGAGTTTTGCTGGCTTTTATTCTGCACTTGCGCCTTTGATGGCCTTCCAGAATTAGATACGCCATTTTTTGCTGATACTAAGATCTCTATTTTTGGAGATTTTATTGTCTGATATTTCTGAGTGTCGGGGTCAAAATACGACATCTCAAATACTGGCGCCTCTTTTATATCGGGCGAGTTTGGCACCACAACATATTCAAAGGTCTTTGTTCCCGCATATCCAAGGTTTTGGCTGTCGTCGGCAAATCCCGCAACTTTGGGAGTGTAGAATTTCCACTTTGGATTTTCCTGAAGCGGCGGCGGAGTTATTCTGTCGAAATTTCCAATACCGCTAACCTGCACCGTAAATGTACACGGGTCTCCTGCCGCAGTAGATACGGGGTCTATCTTTGCTCCCAATATTGAAAATTTCCCAACTGCACCGGAATAATTTACAGGGCGGCCTTGGAGGGGTAGGGGAAGTATTTCAATATCTTTGTTGTCCAGCGATTTCTTAAAGGGCAAAGACATTCCTCCTCCAAAACTCATACGGTCGAAGAAAGACATGTCCATCATCTCGTCGATGGAAATCTCCTTTGTGAAGACTCCTTGTACCTCAAAATCTAGCTGGTACTTTCCCACTTTAAGCGGAGTCAGCGCCGTAGTGTAAGTTATTGTAACCTTTTCCGGGTCTAAATCCTTATCTACAACGGGCTCCTCTTTAAAGCCGGGGCAGTTAAATTCATTAAGATTCTTTATCTGGGGAATTATCTGCGTTGGAATTATCCGAGCATTGAGAAGAGATTTATCGAAGGAAAATACAAGCTCCACCGGAACAGTTTCTCCTACATAAAGTTTCTCTCTTGGCAGTTTTAAATTTAAATGTATTTTTCCGTCTAAAGGCGCCTCTGCTGTCCTTGATAAGTTCTGCCTGGCAGCGGTTCTCATCATTCCAAAGTTTGACATAATCTGCGCAATAGAAGGCATTCCGCCACCTCCAAATCCGGTCATTCCTCCAAATGCCGCGCTTGCTGCGCTATTGGCGGATGAGGCGTTATCTGGAGCGTTATTGTCAACCTTAAGTGTGGCTTCAGGCACGGTGAAAGTTTTTCCTCCATATGCTATGTTCCAAGATGGAATTGTATATGTGCCCTCCCTTTCAGCCGCGAAACCCAATGATAATGCTACTTGGGCTGATACCTCACCATTTATAATAGATGTCTGGCTGCTTTGCGAAGATCCCGCATAGCGCAATCCAGAAGGAATCGGTATTTTATCCAGGCTTATCTGTGGAGACATATTCTTTAGAATAAGCGTATATTGCGCAACCGCACCCGGACGGACCTCTTCTGGAGAAAAGGCCTTCAGTTCAATCCCAGGCTCTCCCGCCCCGAAAACTCGGGGCAGCGCGCTTAAAAATATTGCTATTGCAAGTAGTTTTCTCATATCGAAATTATCTTCTACCAGTCTTTATAACTTTTTTCTTCGTATCTATCTTGGACATCGCCGTAGCCTTTAAATGGCAGGCGTTTTTCGTCCGCCTTTAGAGAGTTGAGCATCTGGACGGCCTCGCGGCGGGTCATGACACCCTCGGCACTCCTATAATTTTCGTCAATTGCGCCCCCCGTTTCCTCTCCGGGAGCAACACCTTTTTGCTCTTCTTCTGAGTCTTTTTTCTCTTCAGATGCATTTGCGGCGGCAAGTTCCTGTTCCTTTTTGTCGGCGGCTTGCTCTTCTTTGCCTTCAGAGGCTGCCTTTTTATCTTCCTTCTTGTCTGCGGAATCTACGGCCTGTTCCTGAGGCCCTTTTTGAGAGCCTGCAGATTCTGTTTCCGAAGAGTCTTTTTTAGGTTGCTGTTCGGAAGATTGTCCGGATTGATCCTTTTTATCCTGATTGTCTTGACCTTGAGGTTCAGACTTATCCTTGTCGGCATTCTGTTTGTTCTGCTCTTGCCCGGATTTGTCTTTATTCTCATCGGATTGCTTGGATTTATCCTTATCCGCCTGGTCTTCCTTTTGGTTGTTGTTCTTGTTCTCCTGATTGTTGCCGTTTTGGTTATCCTTCCCGGATTGTTCGTTATTCTGGTTCTGTTGGCTATTTTGATTATCCTTATTTTGCTGCTTGTCCTGATTCTCCTTATTTTGGCTGTCTTTCTGATCTTGATTTTGCTGGTTCTGATTATTCTGTTGTTGATTCTGTTGATCTTGGTTGCTGTTCTGATTTTGCTGGTTATTCTGATTGTTTTGCTGATTCTGTTGGTCTTGGTTCTGTTGGTTATTCTGCTGATTTTGGTTATTCTGATCCTGTTGGTTATTCTGCTGGTTTTGGTTCTGCTGATTATTCTGGTTATCCTGATTCTGGTTGTTATCTTGCTTGTCGCGCAGGAGTTTTTTAAGTTCTTCGATTATCTTAGATAAAGTTTCAGAACTTTTGTCCAACATTGAAACAATATCGTTGTTTTTTGACAGCGACGCTTTGAGAGAGTTTTTTACTCCTCTTACATTTTTTAAACTTTGATCTGTCTGGGGAAGTTCGGAGTCTAGCGTCTTTGCGCTCTCAAAGTTTCTTATGGATTTATCTAGCAGTTCATCAACATTCTTTGCACCTGCGCTTATCGACTCATTTTGTGCTTTAGCATCGTCTGAAGCTTTTTTTGCGGCTTCGCACTGCGATATTGCCTGCTTTACTTTCTGTTGAAACTCGTCCGACTCTATTTTCGGCCTGGCTTGTCCCTCCTGTTTCGGCCCAATAGCATCATTTTCCGCACTTTGCTGTTTTGCGGCCTTAGGCTCATCGTTCTTGTTTGGATTATTCTTTAAGAACTCCTTCTCCTCTTTCAATAGCGGAACCGCCTCTTGGAGAATAGCCATTCCTCCATTTATGCAGGCCATATTTGCAGCCTGTGCTTGCGAAGCATTCTTCTGAAATTCAGATATCGATGCAATTTTTTCATAGGCGTTTTTTGCATCTTTATAATCGGCTATTGCTGTGTTGAAATATGCTTTTGCGTGAAGTTTAAGATCGTCTGAAATTTTTACCGCATGCGCGTATAGCTTTCTTGCATGCGCTAAGTCTCCGTATGCTTGGGCATCGACTGCAGCGTTGAAAACCTCGCGAGGGGTACTGTCGGCATCCGGCTCAAATTTTTCTGCAGCCTCGCTCTTTTCTTCCTTTTGCACATTTTCTGCTGAAGTGTTGCCTACTTCTTCTGAGGGCTGCACAATAGCCTTCGGAGCTGATTGCACTCCGCTGGAAGTATCGGATACGGTTTGCCCCCTTGATATCTGCGGAAGAACTGTAAGGCAGAGCGCAAGCATTCCAAGCATTGCGTTGCGTGCGGCTTTCGCCCTTGCTCGTTTTGCGAACAACTTGCGGGTGCCGATGAGAGTCTCAAGCGCAAGCAATATAAGCGCCAATGCCAGCGGTATTTGGAATCTCTCTATGGCCATATGTTTCATCTTTGCCGACAGTTCCTGTTGAGGTATGCTTTTCAATCCGTCCTCGTATATCTTTTCCATTCCGTCTGCGGATAGATTTTCGTAGAACCCGCCTGTAGCCGAGGCTATCTCCTTTAAGGTTTTTTCGTTCAAGCGGCTTGTTATGACGCGTCCATTCTCGTCTTTTACATAGCTTATATTTCCGTATTCGTCTGCCACGGGAACCGGCTCTCCGGAGGCGCTACCAACCCCGAGCGTGAATATCTTAACACCGCGCCCTGCGGCGGCCTTAGCCGTAGATACAGCCTCGTCCTCGAGCTCTTCGCCGTCGCTTATAAGTATTATTATCTTGTGGTTTGTAGTTCCGGCAAATGCGCTTTCTGCTTCTTTTATGGCGGCTGAGATGTTTGTTCCGCCGCGCTGGATTATCCTTGTATTTATGGCATCGAGCGACATCTCAAATGCGTGGTAGTCGAGCGTCATAGGGCATTGCAAAAATGCCTGACCGCTGAACGCCACAAGACCTATCCGGTCTCCCTTGAGCTTCCCAAGCAAATCTGTTATTGCAAGTTTTGCCCTTGTGAGCCTATCTGGCCTGACGTCTTTTGCGAGCATGCTTTTGCTTGTGTCTATCGCAAATACTATATCTATGCCCCTGCTTTTAGCCTCCTGCCATATGTATCCATATTGCGGGCGCGCAAGCGCAACAAAAAGGGCAGCAATGCCAGCCACAACAAGAGCCTGCTTAAGTATTATTCTGCCTCTACTCGCACTGCTCGACAGAAGATTTATGAGCTTGGCAGACACAAATTTTGCCAGCATGTCAGCCCTGGTCCTGTAAGACCATACTGAAACTGCAACCGCCAAAACTACGGCAACTGCGCCTATATAAAGCCAATATTGATGAAAAAATGTCATGGCAAAGTCCTGTATCTTGTGTTGGCTAAAAGACTCTCAAGCCCAAGCAAAAGCAGCGCCGCTATAACCGGCCACGCGAAAAGTTCCGTGTATGTTGTAAAGCTCCTGAGCTTTACGCTTGTCTTCTCAAGCCTGTCTATCTGGTTGTATATAGAGCTTAACTGGTCGAAATCCATTGCCCTGTAAAATCTGCCGTTCGTCATTTTTGCTATGCTTTCCAGCGTGCTTTCGTCCATAGCGCTTTGGGCGTCGCCCCCGTAAATAGGCCTCCCGCGAGAATCCCTAAGCAAGTTGCCAGATTCGTCCAATCTCGCCATGGGAACTATTCCGTTTTCTCCTGCGGCTATTGTGTATATCTTTATGTCGAAACTCTTCGCAGCTTCTGCGGCAGCCAGCGGAGTTATCTTTCCGGCATTATTTTCGCCGTCGGTAAGCAGTATTATCACCTTGGACTTTGAATTTTTAACTTCCCTAAGGCAGTTTACACTCATAGCTATGGCGGAACCTATCGCAGTTCTGTTGCCGTCTATGACGCCTATTTCAAGCCTGTCCAAATTCTTTAGAAGCCAGTCGTGGTCGAGCGTTATAGGAGAGACTAAAAATGAGTTCGCCGCAAAGGCTATCATTCCTATCCTGTCGTTCGGGCGCTTTTTTATAAAGTCGTCAACAACTCTCTTGACCGCATCGAGCCTTGTGAGCATTTCATTTGCTCCCCTTGAAAAATCGAGAGCCGACATAGAACCCGACACGTCCACAGCAAGCATTATGTCTATGCCGCTTTCCTCCCTTTCACTGTATCCCTCGCCGAGCCTAGGACGCGCTATTGCCACTATTATAAGCGCCAGCGCCAACAGTCTTAGCGTAAAGAGCAAAGAGCCCATGCGGGTTTTTCTTTTCTTCATTGCCACCTTGGCAATGGCTACACTCGAAAACAGCAGTGTTGCACCCTTGCCGCTCCTCGAGCGCAGAAACGCCAAGACGGGCAGAGCAAGCAACAGCCAGAGAAATTCGGGATTGTTAAATTCAAAATTCATTTTTTTGCATTTATTTTATCTTCGTGCGCCTTAGAGGCGGACGTTTTTGCGCTTTCCCTGCGTTTGTTGTCCGATTGGATAAAATCGCAGGCTATGTCAAAAAGCTCGTCGCGTTCTGCGGCCATGAATGAGTGCTTTGCAAATTTTGCCTTGTCGGCAAGTTCAAGCATCTTTGAGAGCTTATCGCGCGAGGTTTCATCGAATTGGTCGGATTCTGCCGCAGCCGCTATAAATTCCGGCGTTGTCTGTTCCGGGGCTGGTATGCCGCATACAGCGCCTATATATCCTCTTACAGCGTCGGATATGCGCTCTGCATATTTCTTTTCGCCGTCATTTTCTGGCTGTGCCTTCGCCCTCATAAGGAGCAGCATTGCTGCTTCATATGGAGTTGGCGGCGGCGCCGCCGGACGCCTGAATATTATGTATGATACCAGCGCCAAAATCAGAACCCCAAGAAGAATGTACAGCCAATACGCCTCCCAAAAACCTTCTCCTATCTTTCCGATAGGCGCGGCTATTTCCGGAAAATTTACACCGTCTGTCTGGGCCGCAAGACGCGCGCAAAATAGCGCGGCCGAACCCAAAATTAAAGCCGTTTTACCATGCCTTAAAAACATATATTAAACGCCTCTCTTTCTTCTGTCGAAGAATTTCTTCAGTTCCACCGCAAAAGGCTCTCCGGCTGTAAGCTCGACAGAGTCAACCCCTATCTTTGCCAGCCCCTTGGAAAATGCCTCCCGCCTTTGCTCGTTTAGCTTTTCATAGGCGTCGCGGGCGCTTTTGCTCGAAGTGTCCAACTCAACTATCTCGCCGGTCTCGGAGTCTTCCAGCGTTATTATTCCTACGGCAGGAATCCGCCTTTCCCTCTCGTCGGATATGACGAAACATACAAGGTCGTGCCTGCGGTTGGTCAAATCTAAAGCCCTTATCACCTTTGTCTCGCTCTTGCCGTCGGGATCGGGCAATCGCCCGTCTGGCCCTTGTAGGAAATCGCTTATAAGCACCACTATAGACCTGCGCTTTAACAGCATGTTGATGTCATCAAGCGTCTTTGCTATATCCGTATTCCTGCGCTTTGGCTCGAAAAACAAAACCTCCCTTATAAGGCGTAGTATATGTTCCCTGCCTTTCCTCGGCGGAATTAAAAGCTCTATGCCGTCGGTAAAAATAGCAAGCCCAACCTTGTCACCATTGCGGGCCGCAGAGAAGGCTATTGTGCTTGCAGCCTCCGCGGCAAGTTCGCGCTTTGACGCATTTGAACTTCCAAAAGATTCGCTCGCAGAAAGGTCAACTGCTATCATTACTGTTAGTTCGCGCTCTTCACGGTATGTCTTTACATGGGCCTTGCCGGTGCGCGCGGTTACATTCCAGTCTATAGACCTTATCTCGTCTCCAGGTTGGTATTCGCGCGACTCCTCAAAGTCCATGCCCCTGCCTTTGAACACGCTGTGGTACGCCCCGGCAAGCGCCTCCGTGACATCTCTGCGGGTGCGGATTTCTATATTCCGCACCTTCTTTAGCATCTGGGATACCCTGTCGTCCATATTTATTAGGGAACTGCCACCGTGGCAAGAACCTTGTCTATGATTTCCTCGCTGGATATGCCTTCGGCCTCGGCCTCATAACTTACAATTATTCTGTGGCGCAATACGTCTGCGGCTATATCCTTTACGTCCTGCGGAACCACATATCCGCGCGCCTGCATGAAAGCATGCGCCTTAGATGCAAGCGCCAATGCTATTGTCGCCCTCGGCGAGGCTCCAAACTGTATCATGTTGGACAAATCCAACCCGTAGCTTTTTGGATCTCTTGTGGCAAATACTATGGATACTATATAGTCTTTTATCTTATCGTCGAGATATATCTCGTCTACCACCTTGCGCGAATCAAGCAGCTGCTGCGGGGAGACTATAGTGTTTATTGAAATCTCGCTTAAGGTTTTTCCCATAAGATCGAGAATCTCTCGCTCCTCAGGCTTAGACGGATAACCTATCTTAAGCTTGAACATGAATCTGTCCACCTGGGCTTCAGGCAGCTGGTATGTTCCCTCCTGATCTATCGGGTTTTGCGTAGCAAGAACAAGGAATGGTTCGGGCAGCTTGAATGTTTCACCGCCTATGGTAACTTGGCGCTCTTGCATTGCCTCCAAAAGTGCGCTCTGCACTTTTGCAGGAGCTCGGTTTATCTCGTCGGCAAGAATCAAATTAGCAAAAATCGGACCCTTTTGTGTTACAAATTTTCCGCTTTGCTGGTTGAATATAAGAGTTCCTATTATATCGGAAGGCAGAAGGTCTGGCGTGAACTGTATCCTGTTGAATTTTGCGTCCATAGCCTGCGCCAGCGTCTTAACTGCCAGCGTTTTTGCCAAACCTGGAACACCTTCAAGAAGTATGTGCCCGTTTGCAAGCATTCCTTCTATAAGGCGGTCCACCAGATATTTCTGGCCCACTACCGCCTTTGCTATCTCGGTTCGCAGCAAATTTGTCCATGCTGCGGCCTCTCTGACTTTATCGTTTATAACTGCAAGATTGGTGCTCATATTTTTTTATTTTATTATAAAATATCTATTTTTCTCTTTCTATTTTGTTATCTATCGGCCAATAGGCAATCTGCATTAAGACCGCCAATTTGAATTTTTCCGACAACGGCTTTGTCCAAGTGTTCCGAAAATTTCCTCATCCAAATACTTTTGGAAATTTGTGGCAGGGCTTCATGTTATTGAACGCTCTCTCCCGTACTGAAAAACTCAAATATTATTTTTGGCAAAGGTTCTGTGCTTGTGTCTGAAGCGTCTTCCAAGGGTATTTCAGCCGATGTTTTATCCTCGTCTTTCCCATTCTTATCTGCGTTCTTATCGACACTTTCCTTTTCCTCTTGTTCCATCAATAAAGATACAAGTTTTTCTTCTCTGAGTATGGCTTTTGCAAGAGCAGATATTTCTTTACCTTGAGCGTCTACTGACGATGTATCTTGGAGATTGCCGCCTTTTAATGCGCTCTCTGAGTCTTTGAAACTCTCTTGCGCCAAAATATCGCCATTTTCTTTGGGATCTTTCCCATTATGGGATTTGTCTGGCGCAGTGTTTTCTGCTATATTCTTATTGTGTTTTTCAACGCGCTTTTCGGCGGCAAGCTTTTGCGCCTCTTTATTTGAGTTGTAGTCGGCAGAACATATAAGCAGGCCTTCGGCTCCCGAAATCTGTTTTAAAATTATTGTGATGTGCCTTAAGAAATCTCTGCCTGTAACTATTGGAAGCTTTCTACCAGGATCTTTTACTCCGCATGCAAAGTTTAAAAATTCCCTTAGGCTATCTTCGGCAAAAATTATCTTGCGGCTCTTTAGAAAATCTTCATCGAGCAAGTCAACGTGTATTTCACCCAGAAACACTAGGCCGGAAGCGTCCATGTTTAGCGATGCGCAGTCGTGCTTTGGCGCTGGGAATTTATGTTCTCCGTCCCACGAGACTGGCATTTTACCCTCGGCAGGATCAAAACATTCCTCGTCTATGACGGCGTAGACATTCATCTTTATCTTTGCGGTCTCTCGTCTTCTTTCATCGTCCGTTTCAGAGTCCAGGTTGGGCAGGGCATAGGCTGTCAGTTCCAGCCTTGCATCGATTACTTTTCCGCCCTTGTCGGGCAGCAATCCAAACTCGAGCGGCTCCACCTTGAATGTCAGGTATGCTAACGCTCCTGTTCCTTCTGAAGACGATACTCCTAAAAAGGGCATTGAGGAAAATTCTTTTGATGGCATCGCCTCAAAAATAAATGTGTCCGTAGATTCACCCACAATCTCAGCCGCCCTGGCAAGCGATAGGCACATCAGAAGCAGTATATAGATGAAAATCGTTTTCATAGTAGCATTTCCGAAAGATGTTTTAGATGCTTAAAGAATATTTGTCCAGATGTTTGTCTTATTAAGATTTTTAAGGTGTGTTTTTCCCATTAACAGCCAATGAAAAATCTAAAAACGCAAAATGCGGTTTTAGATATGATTTTTATGCCGGTTTTAATATTTCTGAATTTTACCGGAAATCCAGATGGGATTACCTCGAGAAAAATGTAAATTTTAAAAGAAAAGTATTGCATTGAATATTTTTTATGCTACAACGAGAACTTTCTTTTAAAGCTCAGGTGGTGAAATTGGTAGACACGTACGTTTGAGGTGCGTATGGCTTACGCCTTGCGGGTTCAAGTCCCGCCCTGAGCACCATTTTTAAACCCGCAAATTGAATGTTTGCGGGTTTTTTTTATGTGGTCAAACCAGCCATAAGGTGGGGCAAGAGTATGGCTATGTAGAGTAAACTTTTTTTAGAAATAAAAATTCCCATAATTTCACCCTTTATACTAAGAGTTGTATCAAAAACAAAGTTTGTGGAATCTGAATTTCTCTTAAGCGACTATTTTGTATAGTATTGTTCAATATTCTACGAATTTCTTGATCTGATAGTTTTTAAAATTCCTATATTCACAAAGACTCGTCTTTTTATTTGTCTTATCTTGCGGAGAAACTTCTCCATTATCACGTGCTTTTCTTTGTGAGTCTACATATTATTATTATCGGCGCAAGCTATATAATATTTTACCAACTTCTTAAGCTCTATTATTGCAAAATTCTGTGAAGTAGCATTCGCAAGTCTATGGCATTGAATTAAGCTTTGTTGCTATGTTTATTTCTATTTTATATATTTTATTCTTATGTGAAGTACGTTCTTTTAGTCTCAAAACAATTTAGCATATTATGTTTATTAGCTATATAATAGGCCCTATATAATCTTATTTCGCAGTGTGATTGTGGTAAATTTTTCCAACAATATCTTGACACTAACAAGGAATGTGGATTTTCTTCTGAGAATAAATTTTTCTGCTCAGGTGGTGAAATTGGTAGACACGCATGATTCAGGTTCATGTGTCGTTGAGACATGCGGGTTCGAGTCCCGCCCTGAGCACCATTTTTAAGCCCGCAAATTGAATGTTTGCTGGCTTTTTTAGTTTCGCAAAGCTTGGGGAAATTCTAAGATTATTAGGATTACGCATTCTTTATAAATGGCGTTGCTGATATTATCTTAAAAATATTGAACTATATAGGTGGTTATATATCGGAGGCTCATGCAAAGATGGGCGTATAATTGCTATTGTTCTTATGGACTATATTCCAATGCGGCAGCTGCAAAAATTACATAGATAAAAACTAATCTATTATATTTTTGCCGGGCTTGCTGCGGTAGATAGGAAATTTTCCAGTTTTGTGTTGATTTGGCGTGTCCATCATATAAATCCATATTATATATACATTGTTTGTATGTCCCAAAAAACTAAAGATATTGCCTCCATAGAAGCCGTGTCGGATTTTCTCGCAGACTTTGCGATATCTTTGTTGGGTTCCGGAACTCAAACCTCAAGAGTTCTGAGAAATGTGGATAGATTGGCTGAAAGCTTCGGCTACAAGGCCGAGACAATCATCCTGCCGAGAACTATAATTATGACACTTTCATCATCGGCAGATGTATCGCTTTACCGAACTGTTGTAAGAAAAGTTTCTCCCATGCCATTAAATTTTACTCTCCTATCAAAATTGAGAATATTAACTTGGCAGGTGAGACGCACAAAAATGCCTTTTGAAGAGTGCAAACGTCGATATGAGGAAATTTTATCTATGCCGGCCCTCTCAGGCTGGCCATTAGTGTTTATTGTGTCTTTGGGGAATGCCGCATTCTGCCAGCTATTCGGCGGATTTTACTCAATTCCGGTGGTTTTCATAGGAACTTTCTTTGGATTTCTAGCAAAGAATTTTTTGTTGTCGCGCAGAGTAAATACTTTGCTTACATTCATGTTGAGCGCGTTTGTATCGTCTTTTATAACGGGAATAATGGTCGAGATATTAAAATTTAAAACGGATATAGCCCTGTCGACAAGCGTTCTATTTCTAATTCCGGGAGTTCCTCTTATAAATTCGGTAATAGACCTTATAGAAGGTCATGTACTTGCTGGAATCTCCCGCCTTATAAATGCTGTTTCAATGATAATAGCCCTGGCTCTTGGACTGGGTGCTACGATATTGCTGCTTGATATCAACTATCATTTGGAATTCTCGCGCAATGCGGTTGCCTCAGGAATATTTTACGCAGCTTCGCTCGATGCGGTTTTTGCGGCGATTGCGGGTATAGGTTTTGGCGCGGTTTTTAATCCTCCAAAAGCCGCTCTTGCAGCGGCCGCTATCTTGGCAGCACTTGGGCACTCCTTTAGATTCATGCTTATGAATGCCTATTCTTTGGATATAACCCTTGCAACGCTTTTGGCGGCGTTCTTAGTTGGGATAGGAGCATTTGTCTTTGGACGGGTGTCTAAATCTCCGGCTGAAATCTGCGCATTTCCTGCTTTATTGCCCATGATACCTGGGCTTATGGCTTACAGGGCGTTCTTGTCTGTCCTAAAATTTCTTCACGCCCAAGATATGGATGCGGCTGCAAAGATTCTCCCGGATTTGTTCTCCTACGGATTTACCGCGGTATTTGTGATATTTGCCATTGTAATCGGAGCGTCTTTTGCGGTGTTCTTGGATACGCTGTCGGTTAGAATGTCTATCAATACAAAGCCCTGATTGCTTGTCTCTGTCTTTATGCTGCCTTAAAAAAGCTTGCAAGAGTTCTTTATTTGGCGCATCTTTAAAGAGTTATTTTTATTGAATTATGAATCATACAATATCAGCGCTTGTTGAAAATAAATTCGGGGTGCTCGCAAGGGTGGCGGGCATGTTCAGCGGCAGGGGGTTCAATATCGAAACCCTCAATGTTGGCCCCATGTACGGCGGAAAATACTCGCGCATAACCGTCACGGTCAAAGACGGCCAAAATAGCGTTGACCAGTGCGTAAAGCAGCTGTCAAAGCTTGTTAATGTAATAGAGGTGGAGGATTTTGAAGATCCGGCAAAGTTCGTTGCAAGAGAGCTTGTTCTCATAAAGATAAAATGCGACTCCTCCAACAGAAGCGAGCTTCTTGAAATTGCTGGCCTATTCCGCGGCAAGGTAATAGATGTTGATAAGAACAGCCTAATAATAGAATGCACGGGCAATACAAATAAAATTAAGGCGTTCTTCGGAATGGTTGCACCATACGGAATATTGGAAATGGCCCGCACGGGAAATGTGGCTTTAAAGCGCGGCAAGGCAGCTGAACTCTTTGAAGAGGCTAAAGAATAATAATTCTTTTTGCTTTGCTGATGTAAGATATAAGCTGTAAAATTGATTGTATCCATATGCGGGGTGGCGGTATTTATCGCGGCCCCGCATTTGTTTTATAGTTTTTAAAATAAGGATTTCTTGTAGCTAGTATTCTATATTCAATATGTGAAATTCCATTCTGAAGAATTTTTATAATAGATACTGATAAAGAAAGTTTTTTTACCATTCGGAGACCTGACTAGAACAGAGAGTGTAAGAATATAATGTCCGTAAAATTAAAAAAGAGCTTTTTTTGTTGACGCAGCGGCCTATTGGTACAATCTGTCGAACAACTATACTTTAATCGGATTCCGATTAAAAACCAATCAACTGTAAAAGGAGCAATTATATGCCCGCTAAAGTATATCATGATAAAGACGCCGATCTCGGCGTATTAAAGAATAAAACTCTCGCGATTATCGGTTATGGTTCGCAGGGTCACGCTCACGCGCGCAATCTCAAGGACAGCGGATGCAAGGTCATAATAGGATTGTATCCTAAGAGCAAATCTAGAGATGTAGCCAAGAAGCAGGGCTTTGAAGTTTATGATACTGCCGAGGCTGTCAAGAAGGCAGACGTAATCATGATAGCCGCTCCCGATATGAGGCAGGCTGATATTTACAAGAGTGATATTGAGCCTAATCTCACCCCTGGAAAGACTTTGGTATTCCTGCATGGTTTGTCCATACATTTTGGTCTCATCAAGGTTCCGGCGGATATTAATGTTATAATGGTTGCTCCTAAGGGACCAGGGCACGAGGTTCGTTCCCAGTATCTCGAGGGCAAAGGTGTTCCTTGCCTTATAGCTGTTTACCAGGGCGGCAAGGAAGCAAAGAAGATTGCACTTGCTTGGGCAAAAGGAATAGGCGGAACCCGCGCGGGCGTTATCGAGACAACTTTCAAGGAAGAGACAGAAACAGACCTCTTCGGCGAGCAGGCCGTTCTTTGCGGCGGCGTAAGCGAGCTGATCCGCTGCGGTTTTGAGACCCTCGTAGAGGCTGGATACAAGCCCGAGATGGCATACTTTGAGTGCTGCCACGAGATGAAGCTTATAGTTGACCTCATTGTTGAGAGCGGCATTTCCGGAATGCGTTTCTCGATATCCGAGACTGCAAAGTATGGCGACATCACCCGTGGTCCGCGTGTTATAACCAAGGAGACAAAGAAGAACATGAAGAAGATCCTCAAGGAGATTCAGAATGGTCAGTTTGTCAAGGAGTGGAGCAAAGAGTACAAGGCGGGGCTTCCCAACTACAAGAAGCTTCTTGCTGCAGGCGAGAAGCATCCTATAGAGAAGACCGGTCAGCGTCTCCGTTCTTTGATGCCTTGGATTTCCAAGACGAACATCAAGGGTGTTCAGGCAGCATATTCGGACGCCAAGTAATAAATTGTTTTTACAAAAGGGGCGCAGACGCGAAAGTCTGCGTCTCTTTTTCTTTATGAAGAGAATTTACAGAGTTGCTACGCGCGCAAGCACATTGGCGATGGCGCAGACACACATGGCGGTTGATGCGTTGTCGGTGGCGTTTCCGGAGGCGGATTTTGAGATTGTGGAGATTAAGACCACCGGGGACAGGCGGCTGGAATGGTCGCTTGAGAAAGCTGGCGGAAAGGGGCTTTTCACGAAGGAAATAGAGGATGCCCTGTTGGACGGTTCAGTAGATTTAGCTGTGCATAGCGCTAAAGATTTGCCGGCGGAAAGTCCGGTTGGCCTCAAGATTGCCGCAGTTTTGCCGAGGGACGATTCAAGGGATGTTCTCGTGCTTAAGAAAGAGCCTCCGTCTGTAATAGCAAGCGGTTCTCCGAGGAGGCGTTCGCAGCTTAAGAAGATTTTCCCGCAGGCTGTTTGGAAAGATATAAGGGGAAATATAGAGACCCGCTTGAAGAAGCTTGACGGCGGATATGCAGAGGCTGGTGTGGTGTCGGCTGCGGCTCTTGATAGATTGAAAATTGAGAGTTTTGGCGGTTTGCGCTTCATGAGATTGAAAGTTCAAAATTGTGTTCCGGCCGCGGGGCAGGGGATAATAGCGCTACAGTGCAGGCAGCAGGATGCTGAAATGTTTTCAAAGATATCGGATTTGAAAACTATGCTTGCGCTCAAGCTTGAAAGGGAATTTTTGTCATCTCTTGGCGGCGGTTGCCAGTCTGCGTATGCGGCGCATTTCGACGGATCGATTTTACATGTGTATCACGAAAATTGTGGGTATGCTGCTTTCGAGATGGATACGTCGCTTTCCGTGGCCGATTTGAAGGGGAAAGTTCGGGAAATTACTTCAGGGCTGGGAAAATAAAATTTTGACGGGTATTTTAAATAAAGGTTGATAGTCGGCAAAAATATTGTTTCATAATTTTTATTTAATGCGCGGCATTGCGCGTACATAAAATGCAAAGGCGTTTTTATAGATATGTCCAACGATAACAATCAAGATCAAAGCAAGCCTTCCGAGAACAACTCGGTAGATTTAAGCTCTCTGGAGAATATCCAGTTTCAAACGGCATGGACACCGAGTTCATCGTCGGAAGACGGAAAATTTCTGAAGAGAAGCTTCGAGCCTCGTCGCAAGCCGTTCGGAGGTGGGAAGCCCCGCAGGGAGGATTCGGGGGACGCGGAATTTCAGCGCAGGGATAGGCCGCGCGGAGAATTTAAAGATTCGCGGCGCAAGCGTTTCGATAGGGACGGCGGAAGGAAATCTGGCGAGGGAGCTCCTTCTGGAAAGCGTTTCGCCGACGGAGGTCGCTTCCATAAGAAAGGGCGCGACGGCAAATTCGACAAAAAAGGCTTTGTGCCGTTTAAGTTTACAATGGATGTTCTCTTCTATCCTGAGGATGCGGCGTTTTCAAAGCTTTCCTCGTTGATGAAGAGGCTTAAACGCACATATCAGCTTTTCGACATTGCAAATCTCATTTTGGAAAAGCCGGAAAGATTTATTGTTGTAGCAAAAAATCTGCCCGATACCGACGGCAAGATAGCTCCGTTATATTGCGCTCAGCCGCTTAATCTGCCGTTTGAAACGCAGGAGGAAGCACGCAAGTCTGCTTTAGATTATTATGTGTCGGAGTTGTTTGTAAAGGAGACAATAGATGTTGAGCCTCCTAAGGGGAATTTCCAGGTTGTAAATATCTGTTCTCTTGGAGGCGAGTTGCTCGGAGCTCCAAATTGGCACAGATATGGCGAATTTCTGAAGGAGTTCCATGCGGAGAAATATCCAAATGTTCCGTATGATAAATTTTTGGCGTCAATAGAATCTTCCCGCGATGCCGACAAGATTTCCGAATGGCTTGAAAGCATGAAGAAGCGTGAGGTTTACAAGCTTAAGGAAATACCAGAGGGAGAAAGTGGAGACTCTTCCGTATTTGAGACCCGCGAGGCTGCCTCGAATTATGTTGCCTTGAAGCATGCTGACAATCTTGTGAAAGTTTATGAGACAGTCCGCATGAAGGGTGCAAACATTGCTCTCTTACCCCATGGACGCATACGCCGAAACATGGAGGAGATGCTCAGAAACCAGAGAAGATTCCCAATTGTAACGGCAAATAATTTGCGCGGCAGATTGCGCCGTTCGGGCTTTGCGATATACAAGAGAGGCTCTAAAAGCTATGCGTTTGTATCGGCGGTAAAGCGTAAATTCTTATTCGAGGGAGAGTCTTTTGCCGAGAGGCCCCAGAAGATATTTGACTTTATAACTGCAAATCCGGGAATAAGCTCTTTTGCGCTTCCCTATATGTTCCTTGGGCTTGAGGCTCCTGAGTTAAAGCGAAAAGCCAAAACTCTTGCAGAAGAGCACAACAGTCTTTCTAAAGACGTTCAGGCGCAGCCTGAAGAACAGATACAGGAAACAAAGGACAATTCTTCTGATCAGGGCGCTCCAACAGAGGCGAAGGCTGAAGTGGAAGCCTCTGAAATGAAAGATGAGAGCGCAAATGGCGAGTCTATACAAAAGCAAAATGTAGAGGAGGCATCTGGAAAAGAGTCTGAGATTAAGCCTGCGGCTAATCCGAAATATACGCCTGAGCAGCTTGAGAAGCTCAGCGAGGTATCGAGGGAGTTATTGTGGCTTGTATCTGAAGGCTATGTGGTTGAATATGCAGATGCAACTCTTCAGGCAAATCCGTATATGCCAAAGCCAAAGGCTTCTCAGAAGGCTGTAAAGGCCTCAGAAGAAGGAGAAAATGCCGCGGTGCAAATTCCGGTGGAGAAAGACGAACCTGTATTGAAGGAAGATGTCTTATCTGCGGCTGAAACAGATATTCCCTCTGACGAAGAGGCTTCTGTGGAGACCCCTAAGGAGGAGAATAAGAGCGCAGATTTGCCGGACGCAGACTCTTATGGAGCTGAATGCAATCTGAAAGAGTGCCTTCCCGGAAACGGCGGGCATGAGCAGGACTCTTCCGCGGCCGATCAGAAACAAGAGTAGAAGCTTGCTCTAGAATATAATTGCAGCATTTATTGCGCGCACCTTAAAGGTGCGCGCTTTTTTTATGGCAGTGCAAGTATTTATATCTGTGAAAATTGGATTGGGATTTTTAGATTTTTGGTGTACAAGTAGCCAATGATAGTTTGAACCATTTTGACTTTTACTGTTAAAAAAATAAAAGATACTTGCCAAGCAAGGCTACGAATTCAAAAATCTGCGGAAATAAAAGCGAGGATTTTGGCGGATTATAAATTACACGTCGAATTATAAGATAGCTATTTATAATAAAGGATAATTATATGGAAAAAATAAAAGTAATGATAGTAGGCTGCGGGAATATGGGAACATCCCATGCCAAGGCTTATCACAATATAGACGGCTACGAGCTCTGCGCGATTGTCGATAAATCCGAGGCGAACCGCCAAAAGGTAAACAATCTTCTTGGAGGTGGATATGCTCTTTATGAGGATTTTGACGAGGCTCTTGCAAAGTCTAAGCCAGACGTTGTATCAATATGCACATATCCGGATTCTCACGAGGGATTTGCCATAAAAGCCCTTGAGGCAGGGTGCCATGTTTTTGTTGAAAAGCCTCTTGCAACAACTGTTGAAGGTGCAGAAAATATAGTTTCAACCGCAAGGAGACTTGGCAAGAAGGTTGTGGTAGGCTACATATTGCGCCAGCATCCAAGTTGGAAGAAGTTTATAGAGCTGGCTAAGGGATTGGGCAAGCCACTGGTAATGCGCATGAATTTAAACCAGCAGTCGCACGGGTTTATGTGGAATGTGCACAAGAATCTTATGAAGGGAGCATCGCCTATAGTAGATTGCGGGGTTCACTATGTTGATGTTATGTGCCAGATGACGGGTGCAAAGCCGGTAAGTGTTCATGCGATAGGCGCGCGGCTCACAGATGAGATTGCTCCAGACCAGTACAACTACGGACAACTTCAGGTTAAATTTGACGACGGTTCAGTTGGCTGGTACGAGGCCGGTTGGGGTCCGATGGTTTCGCAGAAGGCATTCTTTGTAAAAGACGTATGGGGACCTAAAGGTTCGGCAACTATAGACGCCAAGAATGCCGGTGCGGAGGGGAAGTCGGACAATGTGGATTCCCACACCAAGACAGAACAAATCAGGGTTCATTACGCAGAGCAGAATTCCCAGAATGAATTTGTCCGTCAGGACGAATGGTTCAGCACTGAAGACGAGCCCGACCACGATGGATTGTGCCGCCGCGAGCAGGAATTCCTGCTTGATGCCATAATCAACAATAAGGACATATCAGAGCATATGGATGCTGCAATTCAGAGCCTGAGAATAGTTCTTGCCGCCGATAAATCTGTAAAGACGGGAGAGGTAATAAAGCTCTAACGGAAAAGTTTTAGATTAAATAGTGCGCCGGGATAGGTTTTTTCTATTCCGGCGCATTTTTTATAATAGGTTTTCCTTATATCTTTTTTTGATATTTTCTATTGCATCAAATAATTTTAATACGCCAATGGCTTTTCTGAAACCTTTATTTGAACTTTCTAATATGTTAATAATTTATCAGTTTATTTTAATGATATGTTTTGTTATATGTATATGAAAGTTAATTTGTTGAAAAAATAATATATAAACGAAACATTCTTGTGGTAGGCGGCGTTTAAATATAAAGCGCATATGGGCGTTATTAGCAAACGCAGTTTGCGTTTGCAAAACTGAAATACTATGTTTAGCGTATTTAAAAATTTTGCATGAAGTTTTATGAAAAATAAAAGACAGAAGAATAGAAGGGCATTCACCCTGTTTGAGATATTGATAGTGATAGGTCTTATGGCGCTGCTCGTATCGTTTGTAGTGGGCAACTTGGACAGGATAATGACGGGGGCTCAGGAAAGTTTGGCAAAGTCTTTTGTCAAAGGTTCTGTGCAGACTCCGCTTATGGCTTATAAATTGGCGATAGGCAGGTATCCGACTACGGAAGAGGGCTTATCTGCCCTCATAAAGGCTCCGGAAAATGCGTCGGAAAATTGGAAGGGCCCATATATAAAAGAAATTCCTCTGGATCCGTGGAATAATCCGTATCAGTACTGTTTTCCGGGAGTACATAACAAGGACTCTTTCGATATATGGTCTCTCGGCCCCGACGGGGTTGCAAGCGACGATGATATAGGGAATTGGTAGTATCTGAAACTGCCGCATTTATTGCGTTTCCATTTGCAAAAGTTCTGTTGTTGGCCGGTTTACATGATAGGCAAAAGGGCCTTTACGCTGTTTGAAGTGCTTGCGGTGCTTGCGCTTATTGCGCTTGTCGCATCGCTTGCGGCAGTCGATTTTGCGTTTTTGGACTCCATGTCGACAAGGCCTGTTGACGTGGTTTTAAAAAATGCAATAAGGCAGGCTAAAGCCTCTGCCGATTTCGACGGAAAAGAGCGTGCGCTGTATTTTAATGCTGATGGCAGAGAGTTTGTCCTAAGAGATTATGAAAGCGCAAAGATATTGGCAAGAATTCCGCTATATCCAAAGGCGAAGAAGGCTGGCAAAGATGGTGCTGAAAAGAACAGCGGAGTGGAAGGCGCTTTGGATCAATCTGAAAGTTCAGATGTTGGGCCGGCTGTGCGCGTAGTCTTTAAGCCGGTTATACCGGAGTCTGAAAATTCTTTCGAGTCTGCCTTTGGAAGGCTCGAGGAAATTCCATGCTTGCGCTTTTACCCCGACGGAGCGTCTACAGAATGCATAATTTCATTATCTGAAGGCGGTAAGGCTGAGAGGTTCTTTAAACTTAATCCATTTGCGGAGGTGCCCGTTGAAACATCCGGCGAAGAATAGAAAAAACGGATTTTCCCTGTTGGAATGTATAGTTTCCCTTGCGCTCTTCGCTACGGCAAGTGTAATGGTGGGGCAGGCGTGCTTTAACACGTTGACGTGCTTGGATTCTCTTAAGAAAGATTCGTATTCCGACGGATTGAAAGACTATATAAGGGCAAATATTGTGGCGCAGGAATCTCTTGACGAGATAGAATCGGGATTCGATATAGACGATCCTGACGGCGGGCAAATAAATGTTATAGGAATATCTGAAATGACGTCCATTGCGGATTTATTCAGATTGGATTATACGGTATCTTCAGATAGGGGAGAATATTCTGAGTCTATGTTGCTAATTCGTAAAAATTGGTATGAGCGCAGTTCCGATAGGGATACCATAGTTGACGACCGCACCGACTGGCTAGATGAAACCCGCAGACAATATGAGCCGGAGAGGGAGAATCCATAAGAAGTAATATGCCGGCATATAGCACGACAAATTCTGTTGTAAGGCGCCGAAACTCCAGAGGCAGTTGCGGCGGATTCTCATTGTTTGAAGTGCTGCTAGCAATGTCAATTGCGGGAATTGTAATGACGGCGGCTTGCGGAATGCTGTTTAATATGGTGTCAATTATGGAGTCGTTTGAAAGCGAGAATCCGTTTTCGTCGCACGTAGACAGGGTTGAGAAGTTTTTGAACGCAAGGTTGTCAATGTCTCGATTTTCCGCGGAGGCGGACGAGTCTTTACGTGGAAGCAGCCTTTCTCAAGACTTGAACATATCGTATTCCCGTCCGCCAGACGCAAATACTTCTGAGGATTTACGCTTATGTTTCGGGGTGTTGGACGACCATCCTTTATTTATATCGTCAAAGTCAATTTCTTCAGAGAAAGTCTGCTGGCTTGATTTTTCCGAGGACGAGGGCTTGTCTTTATTGTGGTGTTTCGCAAAAAAGGAGGATACATTCTCCGAAGATTCCCAGAGGCCTGTTTACAGGACAAAAATTTCTCCGTATGTGAAAAGTATTGAATATCTGTATTATTACTCCGACGGCTTTGGCTGGACATGGGAAACTGAAATTGCGGAAGGTTCCGACGCTTCTAAGCAGTTGCCCGCATTCATAAAGCTTAGTTTTGAAAATGGAACGGAAAAGGCGGAGCGATATATTCCAATATTCGGCATTGTGGATACGTCTTTTTACAAGCCTTCGTCGTACAAGAGTTCGGGGTCTTCAGGCGGCGGAGGCGGGGCGTCTGGAGGAGGCGGAAAGTGAATGTGAAAAGGAAGATGTTCAGCTGCTGTAGAGTCCGCCGGGGGGCGCTTTTGCTGTTTGTCCTTGGAATGATAGCGATGCTTTCATTTGTGATGGTGCAGATAATAAATTACGCACAGACACAGTTTCAATCGAAGGCGTCGGACATGGTTGCAAATTCCATGCGGCTAGACGCCTACAATGCGTTGTATGCCGTTATAGCCGAGCTTGAAGAGTTTGTTGAGGTTGACGGCGGGTTGTACTCCGCCGACCAGGGATGGGGCAGATGTTTTTCTGAAGGCCGCGTTGAGTTGCCGAGCGGTTCGGAAGTTGAAATAAAAATAGAGGATTTATGCTCTAAGATTTCCCTTCCGAATATATCGCACGACGATTTTAAAGCTGTGTTTGAATTTCTTGGTTTTACCGATGTAGACGCCCAGGCCATAGCCGACTGTTTTTTCGATTGGACCGATTCCGACGACGCAGTCAGGCAGGATGGCGCCGAAAAGGACGATTACGACGATTACTCCGCAAAACCTCCCAATCGACCCCTTGAGAGTTTCAGTGAGCTTCGGCTAATAAAGGGTTTTGACGTTTTGTTCTTCGATGAAAACGGCGCCCCAAATGAATTATACGAGACATTCACTAGGATATTCAGCCTTGAGCAATTTAGGGAGACCAACGTGAACTCGGCTTCTGCGGAGGTGCTGGAGGTATTGTGCGAGATGTCGTTGTACGATTACGACGAGAGAATCTTCGATGCAATACGCGGCAAGACCGTTCCTATAAGCGACGGAATAACATGGCTGAAAAATTCTGAGGAGCTCGAAAGTAGAGGATTTTCCCTTCCTCCTAAAAATATAGGATATCAGACAAGCCGCCTGAAAATAGAAGTGCGCGTAAAACGAGGTTTGGCTGAGTATGTGCTTTGCGCAATATATGGAACGCCGCTTTCGTCGTCGGCTTCAAATACGAAGAATTCTACTGGCAATGTAACTAAGGCGGCCGACACAAAATCTGGATTTTACATACTCAAAATATCGGAAAGAGCCGACAATGACTAATAATTTCTTGTTTTTTATGGTGCAAAAACGAAACAAATTCTTTTTAATGGCATTTATATAGATAACCAATGCAAACACAGAAGGGGTCGGATAATAATAATGTAGTTTTGGAAGACTCCGCGTTCTTCATGAAAATATTGGACGCGGATGCATCTTTGTCTGACTCGGACTGCCGGGCGATAGCCGGAAATTTCTTGGAGACATCGGCGCCGCTGCCCATGGAGCAGCTGATGTGGGGAGTGTCGAGGCGCGGCGGCAAAATTCTTGTCTATGCAGCCGGAACACACCGCCTTCTTGCCGACGAAGATACAGCAGAGAAGCTCTCCTTTGCAAGAAGGGCATTCCCGTCTTTTGCGGCTATCTTTGCTGCGCCTTTTCAGGACGGATGCTATTCTTA
The DNA here is from genome assembly GCA_944390805.1 of uncultured Opitutales bacterium. Taxonomy (GTDB): domain Bacteria; phylum Verrucomicrobiota; class Verrucomicrobiia; order Opitutales; family Intestinicryptomonadaceae; genus CALXQW01. Next base: position 53,811 of record CALXQW010000036.1, read on the forward strand.
CGATACTTCCTCAGGCAGAATATTCTTTAAGGTTGCAAACGGCAACGTTGTAGATTTCGACATTTACGGAAGCCCAGACAATGCCATAGATGCTGAGAACTCAGAATGTGCAGTATTTTCCCTATCTTTAGCTGATGGTGCGGGCGGAGTAAAATTTTCGGCGGATTTTAAAGAAAATGGCAATGCGCCGTTAAAGTGGAAAATTTCAAATTCGCGAATAAAGAATCTTTGCGATATACGCTCAAAGGCGCAGCTGGCAGAAATTTCAAAACGCGTATTTAGGCAGACTATGGTGTCGGCGTTTTTTGCATGCGCGGCGCTTTTATTTGTGTATATGGCGGTATGGCAGATATATTTGATATTTGAATCCGCAAAGGTTTCCCAAGTACAGAAGGCCTTTGATGAAATATCACCTAAGGCAAAAGAAGTTGAAGCTATGAGCGAGCAGCTTGCGTTTATAACTTCGCTTTCTAAGAAACCTTTGGAAAATACAAGGCTGATAGCCATCGCAAATAGGGCAAGATCGGCGGATATAGAATTCTCAAAAACTTCGGCAACAACGCCTACAGACTTGCAGATATATGGCAAAGCGGAAAGCGCCGGCTCTGTAAATAGATTTGAGGAAAACTTAAGAAAATCTCCCTATGTTAAGTCTGTCAGGGCAAGTGTTCCAAGTTCGAAATCTGGCAATGCCCAGTTTGAAATAAATATAACTTTTACCTCTAACGATAAATGAAAAATATCGCAAAAAAGGTATCTGAATTTTATATGTCGCGCACTAAGCGCGAGAAATTCATGCTGTATGCCTTTATAATTGCGGGATTGGGGCTTTGGTATACAAATTTGGCGGATAAATCTGCTCTCTTGGAGGAAAGAATGTTGGATTTATCTGCGCGCCTTGATGCGGCAAGAATGGTTGTTGCAAGTGAAGAGTCCATAGTATCTAAACTTGCTGAGGCAAGAAAAGCTTTCGATAAGTCCAAGACGGTTTCCGCAAGAGCATTGCAGGATATGGTTGAGAAAAGCGCAAGCGAAAGTTCTTTGCAATATGAGACAAGCCTGCCGCAATCGTCGGAAGGAAATTTGTCTGGAGGGGTTTCCGTTTCGACTTTGCGTTTCAGCGCGCAGCATGCGCCCATAGGCAATCTTGTTGAGTTTGAGCGCAAATTAAAGCGCCTTGAGCCATATGCGGTTGTTAAGGAGGCGTCGTTTTCGGCCGACGGTAAGGGCCTTGTAAATGCGCGCTATAAGATATGTTCTTTCGATTTTCCAAACCAAACAGAAAAATGAAAAAGTTTTTTGCGATAGTTTTAGCTTTATTTGCTTTTTTTGCAGCCTATTGCCAGGATTCGGAAACGGGTGGAATGCAGGCGGCAAATGAACGTGTGCAAGATTCTGCCGCAGTGCCGCCGACAAATGGGGCGGTGGGTGCCGGTGGAGCAGAATTAGTAGATGATGAATCAGCAGCAGGTGTAGAGCCTTTGGAGAATCCACCTCCGCCGCCGGACGGATCCGATATGCGCAGCTTCGGCCCCCCGCCGCCCATGCAGGACGGAGGAGGTGCTCCTTCTGGTAATATTTCAGCCGACCAACAGACTTACAATGCTGGAACATCACAGGCAGACGCTTTAAAAAATTTGGTGGAATCTTCAGGCAGACCGCGGGGTGGAGGCATATCTGTGCCTGAAGGAGTTTCTTTGGAAAATGATTTGCAAGGGCCTTTTTATTTTGTGGATGAGTCTCCTATTCAAGTAATAAAAATTCTTGAGGCGCTCTCAGGTAAGTTGATCCTGCAAAGTTCCAATTTGCCAAATGCAAAGATAAATTTTGCTACAAAATCTAGAATGAATAGGCAGGAGGCCGTTGCGGCTTTTGAGTCTCTATTGAGCTTAAACGGAATAGCAATTATTCCCGTTGGCGATAAATATCTTAAGGCAGTGCCGAGCGACGCAGTGGCAACACAGGCTCCTCAATTTATAATGGGAAGTCCCTCGGAGCTGCCTCCAAGCTTGAAGTTTTATACGAAGCTGTTCGAGCTTGAATATATGGAGATGGACAAGCTTGGAGATAAATTAAAGCCTTTTTTAAGTTCTGGGAAGGTGTCATCGGCTGAGGTTTTCCCGCGAAGCAATGCGGTGCTTATCACTGATACGCTGACTAATTTGCAGCGCATAGAATTGCTAATTAAGAAACTTGATGTTCCGGCGCAGATAAGGGAAGACATCGCGTTTATACAGCTAAAAAATATATCGGCGGACGATATGAAATTGCGTCTGACAAATATGCAGTCGGATATTCTGAAGCGCTACTTTGAGAATACCACGATAGACGTAGACGCCCGCACAAACCAAGTTATAATACTAACTCAAAAGGGTAATATGCCCTATATTAGGAAATTGATAGAGGGGCTGGACATCCCGGCAGATCCACTTTTGAAAAGCGATGTGGTATATATAAAACATGGAGATGCTAAAGATGTAGTACAGGTGTTAAATACTGTTATATCTGGGCAGCAGCAGGCGGCACGCGCGGTTGAAAATTCAAAGAGCAGGCAGACAGCGGCAACACGCGCGGCAACCAAGACTGCAAAAGGTGCTACTACAAAAACTTCAAACCAGCCAAAGGCTTCAAGAGATACAGATTCTGGCATGCAGTTTAGCGAGTATGTTACTACAACAGCTGACGAATGGAGCAATTCCATTGTAGTCTACGGTACCCCCTCAGACATAACGCAGGTTAGAAGCCTTATAGAAAAGCTCGATATACAGCTTTATCAGGTGCGCATAGACGTGATTATAACAGAGGTCACTTTGGCCGACAACCAGGTTTCAGGCTTAAGCACGTTTGGACTGTCTTTTGGCGGAGGATCAACGGAATGGCCAAGCCAAGAAGGAGCGTTCTCTGGGAACACATCCACGTATGCTCTTTCTTCTAACACTAATCCGGCATTTTCAATAGGCGCAAACGAAAGCGGTTTTGACGCTGTATTTAATGCGGCTCAAGAGAATTCAAATGTTAAAGTATTGTCTTCTCCAAGTATTACAACGTCGCACAACAAAGAGGCGTATGTAAATGTCGGACAGAAGTATCCTGTTATAACAAGTTCAACCTCTGATATTGTTAATACCAATACGACAAAAAGTTCTGTAGAGCTGCGAGATATAGGTATAAAGCTTACAGTAACGCCTAGGATAGGGGAAAACGGCATAGTTCAGATGGAGGTCAAGCAGGTTGTTGATACCATAGTTAGCTATACAACCATAGACCAAAACCAGCAGCCTGTTATAGGTACAAGAGAGGCTGAGAGCTTTATAAGTGTTCAAAGCGGAGAGACCATAGTTATGGCAGGTTTGCAGCAAGTTGACGTCTCTGATAAGGATGGAAAAGTATGGCTGCTTGGCGATTTGCCCGTATTAGGTTGGTTGTTTTCACCCTCAAGTGCCGAGTTGACGCGTAGGGAACTTATAATATTCATACGCCCAACGGTGATAAAAAGTTCCAAGATAAGCGAAATTATGGCGGATAAATCCATAGCCAATTCCGCATTCGGCGAAGAGATTAGAGATTTCTTTGAAGATGGAAGATTCTATTCGAGAAAATCTGTAGAAGATAGGGAGCGCCAGTTTGAGAACAATCGTTTCTACAATCGGTTGTGGAGAGCACCATGGTCGCTGATTGTTCCGCCGGATACAAATACGGTGTCAGATATGCTCAATGATGAAATATCTGAGCGTAAAAAAGCCGACGAAGAAGCTCGTAGAAATGGGGATCCGGCTCCGGAGTCCGAAGAGGGGGAAGTTGTAAATCCCAAAGTTAATGCTGATACTTCCGGAGAAGATTCCGAGCCTTCTGAAGAGGGAACGGAAAATGTAGTAAGGTCTAAATACAAGAGTAGAAATTTTAGAAGATAGGCTTTTGTGTGAAGATATTAAGAATACAGATTGCGTTATATGTATTTTTCTGCGGAATGATTTTTGCGCAGGAAAATGCGGGTGGCGCGCCGCGCCCAGGCGGAGTGGAATCTTCAAATGTATCATCGCAAGGCCGACCGGAGTTAAAAGCGATTGAAGACGAAGACTTCAAACTTTTGGAATCTCTGAAGTTGAATAGTCCTTTTGGTCGTCTGACTGCGGGACCAAATGGCAATGGAGCTTCTCCAGAAGAGCAGCAGGTTTCTAATGTTAAACTTCAGGGTATTGCGTATATAAACGGGAAATGGCTTTTCAGCATTGCCGACGTAAAGCAGAAAAGATCTGAATGGGCGCAGTTGGGAGAGACAAAATTGGGTTGTATGGTACAGTCTTACGATCCAAAGACAGGAATACTTGGGGTGTCGATAGATGGCAAGAATTATCCTATCACGCTAAAAGAGCGCGACAGTTTGAAAGATGCAGCTCCGCCGCCTCCTCCACAGGGTGGTCCGCCAAGGCATGGCCCCAGAGGTGGATTCCGTTCTCTTTCTCCTGAAAAGCGCAAGGAATTTTTGCAGAATGCCATAAAGAATATAGATAGAGAAATTGCAGCTAAGAAGAGAAATGCCGAAGCAAACAAAAAGCGCTGAGCAATTTATCCAAAGGCGGCAGTGGTTGTGAATCGGACAAATTAAAATATAAAATAAGAGAAAAATGCTTTCTGATAATTCAGATAAAGACGCTCTTGAAAGGGTCTTTAAGTTGATAAATCCTCCGCTTTCGGAAGATGCCAAGACGGAAGTGCGCCTTGCGGAGCGTTCGCGCAGGGCGTTATCCTTGTTGGAGAAGAGTTCGTTGAGCGAATTGGAACTTCTGGATATATTGGCTAAGGCAAGCTCTCTTAAGGCTACGCATGAGCTTAAGCCGATGGACAACCCGCAAAAGATACTTCCTATCCGCCTGATAAATGAATACCAGTGCCTGCCTTTATCGGCCGATGATAAATCCATAACTTTGGCGGTCTCACTGCCGCCGGATGAGGATATGTCGGCGTGGATAAAATCACTTACGGGGAAGTCTCCCGTATGGATTCTGGCGCCGGCGGTGAAAATGTCTGAATGCATAGCCGAGAAGTTCGGAGTGGGCGCGGACAGCCTTTCTGACGACGATGCCGGAGATTTTGCCTCGGAATCTGCCGACGAGGTTGAAGAGGATGAAAACGCCGCCATAATAAAATTCGTAAATGAAATTATAACCCGCGCAATGTCGGATAGGGCAACGGATATACATATAGAGCCACAGAGCGATTCTCTCGACATACGTTATAGGATAGATGGAAATCTTGTTCCTGTGCGCGTCCCAGACAATCTTTTGAAATTTAAAGACGCCATAATATCGCGCATAAAGATTATGGCAAAGCTCAACATATCCGAAAAGCGCCGCCCACAGGACGGCCGTATAGGCTTTACCCTCAAGAGCGGAGAGGAGATAGACATAAGAATTTCATCTTTGCCGACTATGTACGGGGAAAGCATATCTATGCGTCTGCTAAGCAAGAAGACCCAGCCGGTAGGGATAGAAGACTTGGGGTTTCTTCCGGACGATATTGAGAAAATATTAAAGCCGCTCGGCAGGCCGCATGGAATAATTCTGGTTACAGGTCCTACAGGATCGGGAAAGTCAACTACGCTGACTGCCTTTATCAGGAAGCTGCGCTCGCCGGAGATTAGAATAATAACGGTTGAAGATCCTGTCGAATACGAGGTTGAAGGGGTAAATCAAACCCAGGTTCACCCGGAGATAGGTCTTACGTTTTCATCGGTTTTGCGTTCTGTTTTGCGACAGGATCCGGACGTAATAATGATAGGGGAAATCCGCGACCGCGAAACCGCAGATATAGCCATAAGAGCCTCTCTTACCGGACACCTTGTTCTCAGCACGCTTCATACCAACGACGCCGCTGGAGCCTTTGCCAGGCTCATAGATATGGATATAGAGCCCTTCTTGATATCGTCGAGTGTGGAGATGGTTATGGCGCAAAGGCTCGTAAGAAAGCTTTGCTATTGCAAGCAGCCGGCAAATCTTGATTTGTCTTATTTGGCGTCTTGCTTGAGTTCTTTGGGGGTGGATCAATCTGAGTTGTCGAATGCGGGCGGCATATGCAAGCCAGTTGGGTGCCAGAATTGCAAGGGGATAGGCTATAAAGGCAGACTCGCCATTGTTGAAGTAATTCTTGCAACAGATTCCCTCCGCGAGGCTGTATTGCACAGAAAAACTGCTGCAGAAATTAGGGCTCTTGCGGAAAAACAAGGCATGCGGTCTTTGCAAAAATGCGGCTGGGAACTCCTAAAATTAGGACGCACAGGACTTGAGGAAATTATGCCGTATGCGTCTATAAGCGAAAATTCTGCCGATTAGCACTTAGCACTCTGGAATATCATACATGGCAACATTCTCATATAAAGCTACAGATAAAACGGGGAAAATCGTCGAGGGAAGCATTTCCGCGGCTGATAGGAGGGCGGCATTGAGAAATTTGTCTGTAGCGGGAATGAATGTAGTAAAGCTCGTTCAGGAGGCGGAGGCATCTGTACGCGCGCAGACGGGAGCGGAGTCAGATGTTGAGATAAAAGGCGGAGAGAAGACTGCATTGGCATTTTTTAAAAAACTTTTGCAGTTGTGCAAATCTGGAACTCCCGTCGGAGATGCCTTGCGCGGCCTAAGCCAGCGTTCGTTAAATAAGAATATGACGGCGCTTTCCAAGCAGATGTACAAATCTCTTAGCGAAGGCCGGAGTCTGGCGCAGGCTATGGAGTCTTATCCGCAAATATTTGAAAAGAGCCTATGTCATCTTGTAGAAGCAGGAGAGAGTACGGCAAATCTGGTTCCGGTATTCCAAAATATAATAGATTACTTGGAGAATAGAAGAACTCTAAGAAAGCAGGTTGTAGCGGCGCTTGTGTATCCAGTAATACTGTTTACGGTGGCGTTTGCGGTAGTTATGCTATTTTTATTTGTGTTGCTCCCGCAGATAGAAACCATGATGAAAAGCCTCGGCGGACAAATGAGCCTTCCGGTAAAAGTCTTGATGGCCTTTGGAGATTTCATGCTTGCGGGTGGCCCAGTAATTTTAGCGCTTACTGCTCTGGCAGCGCTTGTGATTTTCAAGATAAGGCGTTCTCCAAAGGGAACCCTTGCTACAGACAGGCTATTTCTTAAGATTCCACTCATAGGGAAGATAGCACTTGATGCGGATATATGCAGATTTACAAATCTTATATCCACATTATTCGATTCCGGTGTAAATACTACTGAAACTTTCAGGCTGGCGGAGAAATCTGTAAAAAATTCCGATATACGCGCACGTTTTGCCTTATGCAGAACTGCCGTAAACGATGGAGCTCCGGTTTCTGCCTCGTTTAAAAAATTTGGGCTTCTTGCCGACGACGATGTGGATATAATATCCGTTGGCGATAGAACTGGAGATATGGTTGAATGTTTCAAGGAGGTAAAAGATTCCCATATGGAGATGCTCGGTGCGAGAGTTAAGTTTGCCATATCTGCTCTTTCTGCGGCAGCTCTTTTGAGCGCATTTGCATTGGTCTTTATGGTTGCTTTGGGTATAGTCTCAGCCGTGTTGGGATTGAGCCAGAGCCTCATAAAATAGCCTTATTATAGCCTCTAAACAAATGTTTCTCACATGTGGGAGAAAATCTCTTTATGAATATAAAAATATTAACACATATATTTTCTAATAAAATAGTATATGTATCATGTATGTGCTTGTTTGCTTTTGGCAGCGTGTTTGCCTCGGAATCAGACAGACAGAGACCAAACGTGATGATATTTATAACCGACGATGAAAGCTGGTTAGATAGATCTTCTTATGGTTGGTCAAACTTGAATACTCCTAATTTCGATTCTTTGTCTAAGCAGGGGGCGTTGTTTTTAAGATGTTATTCATCGGCGCCAAGCTGTGCTCCGGCAAGGGCAAGTTTGCTTACAGGCAGAAACTTTTGGGAGCTTGAGCAGGGAGCCTACATTCAAAGCTGGTTGCCAACAAAATTTGCAAGGCTTCCGGATATAATGGAAAAGAACGGTTATTTTTCTGGATACACAGGAAAAGGTTGGGGGCCAGGAGTAAATCCTCCCGAGGCTCCAAAGTTGGAAAATCCCGCAGGAAAGGCGTTCAACAGCATTAAAAGGAAGGGAGTTCCAGAGGGTATAAGCCCTATTGACTATGCAAAAAATTTTGAAGATTTCTTAGATAAGAACAAGTCTGGCAAACCGTGGATTTTCTGGGTTGGGTGCATAGAGCCGCACAGTCCGTATGCGCCCGATGCTCCAAAACGGCTTAAGGAGGAATTTGGAATGGATCCTGCCGATATAAAGATGCCGGGATTTATTCCGAACGACAAAACCATGCGCGACCTTCGCGCAAGCATATATTACGAGCTCAGATGGGCCGACAGGGATTTGGGGAGGATAATAGAGATACTCAAGCAGCGCGGCATGCTTGATAACACTTTGATATTCATAACCGGCGATAATGGCACGCAGATTCCGTATTCAAAGGCAACTCCGTACGACTGGGGCGTTCATGTTCCGCTTGCTGTATATTGGAAGGGGTGCATAACTGAGGGAACGCGCATAGACGACTTTGTAAAGTTCCCCGATTTTGCTCCCACGATACTTGAAGCTGCGGGGATTCCGATACCTGCTGACATGAGCGGCAAGAGCTTTTTAAAGTCTTTGCTTTCTGGTAAATCCGGGCGAGTTGACGAGTCGAGAGACCATGTTGTAACAGGGCTTGAATGGCATGGAGAGCTGCCGCCTTACAATTCTGCGGCGCGTGCTATAAGAGATGAAAATTACGAGTATATAATAAACTATGCCCGCAGGCCGGCAAACCGCATTCCGCCGAATCGTGGTCCGAAGAAAGAAGGAGACCCCTGGGAGGAGCTTTACGATTTGAAGAAAGACCCGTGGACACTCAAGAATGTTGCGGACGATCCTGCCTATGCTGAAATAAAGGCAAAGATGATCGCAAAGATGAATGAGTATCTTCTAAAGACGGGGGATCCGCGAGCAACCGGAGATATGAAGATATTTGACGAGACCAGAAAATTTGTGGAGTCGCGCAAGAGCGACGGATACGGTAAAAAGAGTAAAACTAAAGCTGCGCAAGCCGCAAAAAAATCTGTGTCTAAAAAAGCGACGTCGAAAAAAGTCGCACAAAAGAGGTCTGCTGAAAAAAAGCAGTCTAGCGATAAATAACAATATGATATAAGAATGGTTCTTCCCGGAAAGATTTGCACGGTATTGTCGCTGTTATCATTGCTTCCGGTAATCTTGCCTGCAGCTGTGAATAATTGCGCAACTTGCCATCAATATGAATGGAGCATGCAAAATTCCGTAAAGGCTGTGCATCATACATTGGCTGGACGCAAGCTTTCAGATAAGTTAGATTCTGGCGTCTTTTCGGGAAGAACTTTTTCCGACTCTTCCGGAACATACAAGTTTTTCAAAGAGGGGGAGAAGTTCAAAATTTCAGTTGAAGATAAAGAAAGTTCAAAAACATTAACTTACGATGCTATATATTCCATAGGAGTTGAGCCTCTCATTCAGTACGTGGTTTCGGCAGAGCGCGGGGCGTTTCAAGTCTTAAATATAGCCTACGATACCAAAAAAGACGAGTTTTTCGATGTGTTTTCAGGAGAAAAACGCCTTAAAGGAGAATGGGGGCATTGGTTGTCGCGCGGAATGAATTGGAATTCAAACTGCGCCTATTGCCATAATGTTGCCTTCAAGAAAAATTACAGCTTTGAATCTGATTCATACAATAGCTCTATGCTTGAACCAGGCATAGGGTGTTTGCAATGCCATCCGGCTCTGCCTGGGGCTTGCGGACATAAGGAGTTGCCTCTTCTGAAAAAACGACCCTCGCATAGAGAGAGAATGTTTGCGTGTGCGTCGTGCCACAGCAGGCGTGAACAGCTAAATGCCGATAGATTTATAGCAGGGGAAGATTATTTTGATTCATTTCGCCCGGAGCTGCCGGTTGTAAAAGGTATATATTATCCAGATGGAAAGGTAAAAGAAGAGGATTTTGTATTCTCATCTTTCATGATGTGCCGCCAGTTCACAGCCGGATTAACCTGCACAGACTGCCACGACAAACATCTTTTAAGGACATTTCGGCCTATAGACAATAACCAGTTATGCTTAAGCTGCCATGCCCCGGATGCCCGCGGATTTAAAGGTGCCCCCACAATTATTGCAAACGAGCATTCCGCGCATCCGGACGGGGAGGGAAATTTGTGCGTTAATTGCCACATGCCAAAAACTGTATATATGGGCCGGGATGCTCGTTATGACCACGGGTTTACATCTCCAGATCCGCTATTGACAAAGCTTGTCGGAATTCCAAACGCATGTTCCCAGTGCCACGAAAAAATCGACGCAGGAAAGCCAGAAAGAAATCTGGACCGGCTCATAGATTATTTTAATAAGCATTGGGGTAGCGAACGCTTTTTAAACAAGCGGGCAAGGAGTTTGGCAGTGGCCCGCGCACACGACGGAGATTTATCAGATGAAAATAAAACAGAGCTTCTAAAAGCTCTTGCGGTTGAGGATAATCTTGCATGGAAGGCTACTATAATGAATCTGCTCTTGCCGCGCGCGGCAGATGAAGACGTTCAGACTTTATTTAAAAACATGTTGAAGTCTGAGAGTCCGTTAATTCGCTCGGCGGCGGTTAGAGGTCTTTCTGCATTGCCGGAGAATGTGGAAATTCTTAAAGGTGCACTCTCGGATCCATCGACTATGGTGCGTATAGATTCGGCGTTCTCTTTGGGGGGAGAGTCTGTATCAGACAAGAGGGCGCATTCGGAATTGATAGAGTATTTGGAGTTTAATTCGGATTCGTCCATAGGCCTTCTGAAACGCGCAGACTATGCCCTGAGAAGTGGATCAACAGCCGATGCGGAGAAGTTTGCGCTTGCGGCGATGAATTTAGAGCCGCTAAATCCGGAGTTTAGACGTCAGGTTGCAGTTATTCTCCTGCGTGCGAATATGCCAGATAAAGCCATGTCTGTGTTGAAAAAGGCAAAGGAAGATTTCCCTTCCTCTGCCGATGTATCCTATGCGCTTGCTCTGCTTTATGCCCAGATGGGAGATTTAAACCTGACCGTTTCAGAGCTTGAAAATACTGTAAAATTAAACCCTGGCTTTTCTCGGGCATGGTACAATTTGTCTGTTGCCTTATTCCGCATTGGCAATGTCAACGGGGCAATTAACGCTGCCGACAAAGCCGCAAAAACAGATAAGGAAAATGCCGCGGAGTATCTTGAACTGAAGAAATACTATATGCATAGCCAGGCAAACTAACATCTTTTCCTAATTCTTTTGCTTCCGGTTTTTAAAGGATAAAACAAAGCATAGTGTCTTTTATAAAGATATATAATTTGCATTAGAAAAATTTATGCCGGAATTATTTTTTTGAGCCGCTCTTTGCTCTTTTTGAGTATAAATTTATTACTTGAAAAAATATTTATCGTGGAGCAGAACGTTGTGTTTATTTTATGGACACTATTCTTCAGGATCCAAAAAGGGGCACGTACAGATTTGCGGCATCCACGTTTTTCTTTGCTTCAGGCATGGTGTTTGCATCGTGGGCAAGCCGCATCCCAGATGTCAAGCAGGCGATAGGCTTAGACGACGCTGGTTTGGGAACAGTTCTTCTTGGGCTCCCTCTTGGGCAAGTTTCCGCAATGGCCCTCTCTGGATGGCTTGTGGCAAAGTTTTCCAGCAAGATAATAAGCCATATTGCAAGCATTCTGTATCCGGGAATGCTTCTTGCGGTTCCTTTTGCATCTACCGGAATTGAGCTATTCTTGGTATTGTTGCTCTTTGGTGTGTTTGCAAACCTAAATAATATATCTATAAACACACAAGCTGTAAGCGTGGAAAGATTTTATCAGAACACTATAATGGGTACTTTTCACGGTGTATGGTCATTGGCCGGATTTGCCGGTGGAGGATTCGCATTCTTTCTTGCGCCTCATCTGACTATAATGCAGCATTTTCTGATAATAAATGCCTATACTCTTATAAACCTTGCTATATTTGGGCCAAGGCTTTGCAAGACAGATTTAAAGCCAGAGGCAGATCCGGCCGACGCAGGCAAAAAACGCGGAATGTTCAATCCAACTCCATTTATCATAAACCTTGGAATAATTGCCTTTGGCTGTATGTCTTGCGAGGGAATAATGTATAACTGGAGCATAATATATTATCAGAGCGTCATAGGGGCTCCTGAAAACCTCATGCGCTTAGGATATGTCTGTTGCATGGGAGCGATGGCCTCGGGCAGATTTTTAGCAGACTTTTTTGCGGCGCGTTTCGGGGTTGTAAATTTGCTCAGGGCAAGTGGACTTATGATGTTCATTGGGCTTATGATTACAGTTTTATTCCCAAACATAATAATTTCCGCAATAGGATTTCTCGGTGTAGGATTTGGAGTATCGGGGGTGATCCCCATGTGTTATAGTGCTGCTGGGCATTCAAGAAGAATGAGCCCAAGCATTGCCATAGCCACAGTATCGACCATAGGTTTTATGGGATTCTTGATGGGACCTCCGCTTATAGGATATGTAGCCTATGCCACAAGCCTAAGGGTTTCCTTCACGCTTATAGCCATGCTTGGAATAATGGTGTTTGTATTGTCTAAATCTTTAAAGAGCAGGGTTAATTAATTGTTGCCGCTAAATAGGCCTTTTGATTAATTTTGTTTGTGATGAGAAGATATATTGCACTTTTTGCGGCGTTAACGTTTTCATTTTCCTGTATTTTTGCAGAGATGCGAAAATACGACGATTGTGAAATTTCCCTTGTTCCAGAGCGCACAAGCGGGCTGTATAGGAAGGGTGAAAAGGTATCTTTCAATTTTAGCGCTACTCATTTTGGGAAGCCAATTTCTGGAGTTTATGTTGAATGGACCTTGTCTAAAGACGGAGTTGAACCCTTTAAAAAAGGGAAGGGCAAGACCGATTCTGCCGGCAGATTGAAAATAGGGACAATGTCTCTCGACGAGCCGGGATTTGTACATTGCTACGCATCTGTAAAGACGGCTGTCAAAAAGCGCGCACGGGGTATTCATGCTGGAGCGGGGGTTGATGTAATGCTTATAAAACCAGCACTTCAGCCGCCGTCGGATTTTGACGAGTATTGGCTCTCACAGAAGACGCTACTTGCCAATACTCCCGCAAATATAAAAATTACGCCACTGAAGTTTGACGAGCCCGGAGTTAATTTATTTGAAGTAAAGGCGGATTTACCCGAAGGCAAAAAACTTTCAGCAGTTTTAGCTGTCCCCAAAGGTGCAAAAGAAGCTTCTCTTCCGGCAATGGTAACATGCCACGGAGCTGGGGTGAGAAGTTCTTATGGCCCTTCAGAAGGTGCAAATTCGCACCCGGTGTGGTCTCCGGCAAGGTGGGCAAAAAAAGGCATATTAACTCTCGATTTCAATGCACTTGGGTTGGATAACTTTAAGGATCGCAAATATTATTTAGATTTGGCAAAAGGAGAATTTAAAGATTATTACACTCAAAATCCAAGTAGCCGAAATACAATATTCTTCCGAGAGCTCTATCTGCGCTTGTTGAGAGCTATACAGGTGGTGTGCGAAAGGCCCGAGTGGGACGGTAAAATTCTGATAGTAGGCGGACGGAGCCAAGGGGGAGGGCAGGCGATAGCCGCTGCGGGCTTGTCGAGCAAAGTTACTATGGCTTTTGCACATATACCAGCACTTTGCGATTTGGGCGGCATGAAGGCCGCAAGGGCGGTTGGCTGGCCGGGAAAACTTTGCATATCCAAAGAATATGCAGGCATGACTAAATCTGAACAGTTAAAGAATAAGAGCCTGAAGTGGAGCGAGTCTGCAATAAATTCTGCGCGCTATGTAGATGCGGCGAATTTTGCAAAAAATATTAAATGCGAATTTTTTATGTCGGTTGGATTCTGCGATGTTGTCTGTCCTCCAACTACCTGTTTTGCCGCATTCAACAATATTCCATCAAAGAATAAGACTATGCTAAACTGCGTTAACATAGGGCACACAAGTTCTGCTCCCGAGGCTAAATACGCCGACGAACAAGCCGAAAAAGCAGTTATGGCGCACATTGAAAAAATGCGCAAATAGCCGGCATATTGCGAAGATTAAAAAATTCATTTTACCTTGTGCAAGATTCTTATATCGGGGCCTAACAGGTAAGGCCTCCGTCTACAACTATGGATTGTCCAGTTATGGATTTTGCCATGTCGGAACATAGAAATTCGGCAAGGTTGCAGATGTCGTCCAAATCTGCAAATCGCCCAAGCGGAGTTCTACGAACGATGGAATCTCTCTGCTTTTCAGTGAGTGAATTTGACATTTCCGTATGCATGAACCCAGGGCATATGGAATTTACCCTTATTTGCCTTTTACCCAATTCTCGTGCCATTGACCGAGTGAAGGCGTCAAGCGCACCCTTAGTTGCAGAATAGACACTAAGCCCTGAATAACCGCGCAGCGATACTATCGAGCTTATATTTAATATACAGCCGCCTCCGCGCAATATCATTTCCCTTGCGGCATATTTTGTAAGAAGTATGGTTGCGCGCAGATTTACGTCCAACATGGATTCTATCTTATCGTCTGAAAGCATCGCAAGAACGCCGTCAGATGCTGTTGCGGCATTGTTTATAAGGCAGTCTATCCCGCCAAGAAAATTCTCAGCCTCGCTTGCGATTCCTTGAATTTGCAACATGTCCGACAGATCTTTTTCTGTGAACTTTAAAGTTTCTGGATACAATTTCTCCAGCGCAGCAATCTGCTCTGTTTTTCTGCGGGAAAACCCAAATACCTTGTCTCCACGCTCGAGGAATCTTTCTGCCAGAGCCAATCCCAATCCTCTCGCACAACCGCTTACTATAATCTTTTTCATACGCGTTTTTTCTTTCCAGCTGCGCTTGTCTGTATTCTTTCCACAAAATTTACTATTCTTGCAACGGAAAATTTGTCTGGAGTATTGCAGGATATGTCTTTTATCTTTTCCTTTATTCTGTCTATATTGCTCTTATCGCACACGACATCAATTGCAACAATCTCCCCGCATACGGAGTTCTTTACCGGATACGCAACAATATCCTTTATCCCGTCTATATCCCAATATAACTCTTCCACATCTTGCAGGGAAACTTTACGTCCGCCAACATTTGCTACATCTGCGGCGCGCCCTTTGAATATAAGCCTGCCATCGCAAAGTTCAACCCTGTCTGCCGTGTCTATCCATACGCCATTTCTTTTTACAAACAGGCGGGAATCTTCTATCTTGCAGTTGTCTTGCATCAGTTCTACTGGAATGCCCGCCTTGCCGTCCCGAACTTCAAAACACGCGCCAAGCTCGCTAGTGGCATATATGTGTGTTATTTTTGCATGTGGAAATTTCTTTGAGAGATTGTCTAAAAGGCGCTGATCTACGGCTTCTCCGCCAAGAACTATGCGCCGCGGCTCTATTGAGCTGGTATCGGAAAATATTATGAAGTTTCTAATCCAAGATGGAGTTGCGTTGATATTGAAGTTCTTTTGCTGGCGCAGGAAGTCGGCGTCTTTATCAAGGTCGCCGCACGATAGCGCTATGCTTCCTCCAGATACTACGGCCTGCGCAAATACTTGCAATCCGGCAAACAGAAGAGGATTAAACGCCGTAAACCAAAGATTCCCTCTTAAAGATTCAGACTCTTTTACTGAAGAGAATATCTGTTTCCAGGTCTTTGATACGAGTTTGGGGTTTCCTTCTGTTCCGCTTGTAAAGAAATTGACCTCGCCAAGTTTGTCTTCTAGTTTACCGTCTCCAAGAATAAGAGGAATAGAAAGCATTTCCGCGGCAAGAAAGTCTGCAGGGAAGTCCTCTACATGGGCAGAATTTACCCTCATGTATTTTTCCTTGTGCGTCTTTGCCTTGAGGTTTGCCCTGTCTATTAGCTCGCTTCTGGAAATGCAGTTTGGGCGCACAAGAAGGGGCTTGTTTACTCCAGACTTTTCGAACTGTTCAAGAAGAAACCCCATCTACTTTGCGAGCTTTTTTAAATCGGAGTAGGTCTTTAAGCGCAGGTTTAAATCTTCAAAGATGTCAACACCCGTCTTCTTTTGGTATCTTACGGCAAATTCGGCCCAGTCGAGCGAGTCAAGCCCAAAGGTGGAATCAAGCGGAGTATCGTCTGTAAGCGGCGGGCAGACTTTCTTGTTATTTTCAAATACGGCTTTTAATTCCGTCTCCAATATGTCAATTTTACTTTGCATCTGTAAACAAAAGCGTTTTGTTTAATAGTTTTAATATCGTAAAATAAATCAAACATATTTTATGTTCGGATCTAAGATAACGGCGCTTACCTACGCGTTGCCTTGCGGCAGGCTTACGCACGAAACTCTATGCGAGCGTTTCGGGCGTTCGGTTATGGATAAAATTGCCTCAAATACAGGAATATGGGAACGCAGGGTTTCTCCGGATGGCGTTTGCACATCGGATTTGGCGTACGATGCGGCAAATCTGCTGTTCTCAAAATTTGGCATAGCAAAAAACGATATAGATTTAATTATCTTTGCAACCCAAACTCCAGACTATCTTTTGCCTTCCAACGCATGCATCATGCAAGATAGGTTAAAGCTACCAAAATCAGCTGCCGCTTTCGATATAAATCTTGGATGCACCCAATATACCTACTCTTTGTGCGTAATAAACGGGCTGATATGCGGTGGCGCCTTTAAGAAAGCTCTTCTGCTTTCGGGTGATACCCCTTCAAAAATGCTAAATCCAATGGATAAAGGCTCTGTTGCTCTCTTTGGAGATATTGCTGCGGCTACAATTTTGGAGAGAAGCTCGTCTGCGTGGTTTATAGACGCCGTTTACGGGACCGACGGCTCTGGTGCAGGAAGCCTTATTTTGCCTGGTTCGGGCTTTAGACATGGCGGAACAAATATAATTAATTCTCCAATCTGTGCCGGAACTTCAGAAGAAGATTGCGCCGGTTCAAAAGATCTATTCATGGACGGACTTAAGATTTTTACATTCGCCTTCAAACGTCTGCCGGAATCTGTCTTGGAGTTGCTTGCCAGAAATTCTCTTTCAGTTTCAGATATAGATCTTTTTATATTTCATCAGGCTGGAGAAAAAATCATCAAAGCCGCATCGGAACGTTTGGCAATTCCCATGGAAAGGCTGCATTTAAATCTGCGCAATATAGGCAATACCGGCGGCTCAAGCGTGGCTGCGGCTCTTGCCGACGCGTATATGCAAGGCAAATTAAAAACAGGCATGAAAGTGGTTTTAGCCTCTTTTGGAGTAGGCCTTTCATGGAATGCCGTTTTGCTTGAGTGGAAAGATGGATTTCTCGGCGCCGACATGTTCGACGGAGCTAAAGATTAAAATTAAAACTCGCAATAGATACCGGACTTCGTTATCTGAAATTACCCCCCAACAGATATAACCGCAGCGGAGCAATTTGCGTAGAATCCGGCGTCCATGCAAAGAATTTTAGAAACTTTCTTAGTATTTATGGCTGCCAAGTCTATCTCATCAATTTTTGTCTTTGACGGCCATAGGCAAGATTTATGTTTCAGGTCATATAGGCATGCCGAAAGCGTAAGCAAGGAAGATGCAGCCTGTAAATTCCCCGTGTTGAATACGCTTGCCAGCATAGGGGTATCTGGGAACAGACGCCTTTTTATTTCCAAAAATTTTGAATCTTGAGCATTCCCTTGCGGGTTGAAAAGTATAAGGTCTATCTCTTCCGGGGCAATATTGGCCTGCTTGAGTGCCGAAAGAACGCAGCTTTCAAGAGCCTTTGATGCAGATGGGGCATCTTCAAAACCTACGGTGTCTGTTGCACCTTTGTAGGATAATATTTCCCCGTATATTTCGGCTCCGCGCGCAAGCGCAGTTTGAATATCTTCAAGAACCAGGCAGGCGGCTCCTTCTCCAAGAACGCTCTTGTAGGAGTCGTCAAAGCGCATTTTAAAATCAGCGGCAAACGAGTCTTCGTATAGGAAGCCTGCTTGAGCATAACTTTCAATATATTGCGGGTATAATTCGTCTGCGGCGGCAGCCAGGGCATATGCGGCGCGGTTTGTGTTTATCAGCTCTTCGGCATAGCGCAGAGTTTGTATGCCCCCTCCATCTCCGCAGATAAGAGTTATGTTCTCTCCTTTTAATTCCAACTCTTTAGATACATTGCCAGCGGTGGAGTTTGCGGTTATGTTTGAAAAGCACAATATGTCTCCGCGCCTGTCGGAGTTTGTTAAAACAGCATTCATATGAGCGCTTTCGGAAGCTCCTTTTGATACGGTCATAGTTAGGGAGACTTCCTCGAAATTGCGTCTGTCTACACGCAGTTTTGCGTCGTCTAAGGCAGACTTCGCAGCGATTGAGGCAAACTTGCTTATGGGATTCATTCCCCTAAAATCTATGCGCCTGTATTTTTGCTCCGACTTTCTTGAATCCGCAAATCCTGCGTAAGAAAACTCTTTGGGGCAGGGGACCTTTTCTGATTTTGATATTCCCGTCTTTCCGGCGGCGAGCGCCTCAGATATCTCCTCAAGATTTTCCCCCAGTGAAGCTATTGCGCCCAATCCGCTTATAACTATTCTCTTTTTACTGTGAGATTTCTTCGGCGAGGAAAAGTCTGCTTTTGACACCAATATGCCGGCATTGTTGCCGGCAAATGCGTAATTTGCCGATATAAAACATGCATAGTCTTTCTTCAGAGGCAGATTTTCAACTACGTTTATTTCTTCGCAACCAGCTCTTGGAACTGTGAAATGTAAAGTTGGAGGTATGAAACCATCGTTCATGGCAAGAAGCTGGCATGTGGCTTCAAGTATGCCGGTTGCTCCCATGCAATGTCCAATGTAAGATTTTGTGGCTGTAACCGGAATTTTTCTTTCGCCGCAGAATCTTCTTATTCCTTTTGCCTCTGATTTGTCGTTTGCAAGAGTTCCGGATGCATGCGCATTAATACAGCCTATATCATCTATTCCCAGCCCTGAATCTTTCAGGGTTCCTGCAAGAGTTCTATATGCGCCGTCGCCGCGCGGATCGGGCTGGGTTGCATGGTAGGCGTCGGAACAGGTTGCCTTTCCAAGTACTTTTCCGTAAACTTTCTTTCCAGGTTCTACTTTTTCCGCATTTTCCAATACCCAGAACGCAGCGCCTTCCCCCATATTCATTCCTACCGGTTCGGAAAATGGAGCGGTCTTTTGGGGCGATACAACCTTTAGGGCGCTGAATCCGGCGTAATTTGCAAGAGAAAGGGCGTCTGCGCCACCGGCTATAGCCCTTGTGCAGTATCCTGTCTCTATCAGGCTTGCAGCAAGCCCGACTGCCGCAGTTGAACCGGAACAGGCTGTGTTTATTACAAATATTTCCGCGCCTTTTGCCAATGTCTGTGCAAATGCCTTTCTGACTGCGCCAAACTCGTATTGCATGCATAGACCGCGAGTGAATTTATCGCTGCTGAGCCCGTTTTTTATCTCGTATTGGCGCTCTCCGGAATTGAGCCCGGCGTTGCAGGTTGCCACTACAATTACAAAGTTGTCATCGCTTTCCAAATTTGCATCTATCAGAGCCTTTCTGCCCGCGCAAATTGCAAGACGCAAATATGGATCTGTATATGTATTTAGTTCTTCAAGGCTCATATAAGCGGAGAAATCTTCCTGCCTATGCTCAGCGCATACCTTCGATGCAAACGGGCTTAAGTCTATCTTTTCAGTGGTAGAGAGTCCGTCTTTGCATTCCTTGAGCGATTCCAAAATCTCTCCGCAAGAATTGCCTATTGGCGATATTACACCTATTCCAGTTATAGATACTTTTCCTGATGAAATCTCTCCGTTCATTTTCTTAAAATTGTATGCAGCGATATCTTGTATTCCTTTGCCTTTATGGAAATTTTTTGCGGTATCCTGCTGTTTTTAATTGTTGCGTAGTTGCCAAGAAGCATCTCGTAGCCGTCGGCTTTAATAGACCTTATATCTCCGTTTAAATCTCGTTCTATACGATATGCTTTAGGCGGATTGTATCCCAAAAGTATTCTGAAATCTCTAAATAGGAATTTTTCCACCCAGCGTGTGTCGAAAAATGCCGAGCCGGAAATCTTCTCCGGGAGTCCATTTGAATCTAATACAAGCGTTGCCAGCCTGCCGAAGTCTCCCTGCATTTGCAATATGTGCCTGTCTTGCGAAGATTTTACAAGAACGCTAACGGGCTGTTCGCAACCGCCTATTTCCAATATTCCGCGCTGGACATAATTGAATCCGCGAAGCAAGTTTCCGTCTTTTGCACATACGCCTGAGCAAAAAAATACGGCAGCAAGAAGTGCGTTAAAGAATTTCACCCTCAATGTGTTTCCTTGTTAAATTCACGTTTGTCGAATGCGCTCTGTATGCCGGTGGGGTTTTTTACTATATTAGTAAATTTCAGCAGGCTTACATCGCCTCCGGCATCAACTATTTTCAGCTCAG
Source organism: uncultured Opitutales bacterium (assembly GCA_944390805.1). Classification (GTDB taxonomy): domain Bacteria; phylum Verrucomicrobiota; class Verrucomicrobiia; order Opitutales; family Intestinicryptomonadaceae; genus CALXQW01. Next base: position 74,277 of record CALXQW010000036.1, read on the forward strand.
TTGGATCTCCGCTTTTATCTTTTCTTATTCTTATCTCAGATACAAACTTTGCCGCTGCTTCGCTTGCGGGCTTTAAAACAATGCTGTCTATTCCAGAGTTCAACACCCTGAATGCTCCGCCTTCAAGTTTGTTTAAATCTCCAGACAAAACCGCAAGTATACGCTTAAAAATCTCCGCCAAGCGCGGGTTTGACCTAAGAAGGCGCCATTTGCCATTCTCGTATTCATATTGGACAGCTTCGCTTCCGTCAAATATGCATACAGACTTGTATGGCTCGGTAATTTCCCATCTTATGCGGGTTCCGTCGGAAACTATGAGTCCCTTGCTCTCTATCTTTTCGTCGAGCAAGGATACCGTCTTTTCCTGTGTAAAATCTATACGAACCGGCTGCCGTATGACATGCCTGGCTTCTTGGGCGGCCGAAAAATCTATGCCCATAATTGCAATAGCCAATATAAAAACTAAAAATATCTTCATAATATCTCAAAAAGCGTAAGCGCGCGCAGATTGGAGCTTGAAAGCGACCAAGACGCATATAAGCCTTTCCCTTTTAGTTTAGCAAGCGCATAGGCGTATGCAGAGTTCATGTACGACTTTCCAAATACATCTTCTATTATGAATGTGCTCTCCACTTTCAGAGCCGTTGCGGCAGCTTGAAAAAGCTCTCCTTGGAATTTGTTCACAGCTGAAGGAGTAAAACAGCATCTTATGCCGTTTGAATATTCGGGAAAGTCCTTCAAAAATAGCTCAATTAAGTTTGCTTCCTCATCTTTTGAGTCTCCACGTCTGCCAATCTTAAGCAGAGATATCTTTGCCATAGATATGGGGAGCTTGTCTGGAGATATTGAGTATAAAACGGCTCCTTCAGAAAGATTCCCTGAAAAGTTTTTGCAATATATCGCGCGCGTTTTTAAAAATCTTTCCGCATATTGTGAATACTCGTCGGCGGCGCCGACCAAGGCGCAATTGCTTGCTCCAAGCCTCATATCTGACATTGCCTGCCACAGGGCAGACTCAAAAGAAATCTCCTTTGCCGTTGCTGCGCTATTTAGCCCTTTAAACCCAAAATGTATAGCTGCCGCAGACGACATTGCATTGTGGACAGAATTTGTAAAGGCCGTGGGCATGGGAGCTGCCTCTCTATTGATGATGGCATTTTCTATGAACTTTCCGGTCTCACATACCATTCCAAGCCCAGTTCCTATGCATACAGCAATTTTTAGAGGATTTTTAAACACCTCTTTTGCATCTCCAACCGCCCTTATGCCTGACGATAACACCATCTTTTGCAGTCTTGCAAACTTGCGTTTTTTTAGCGGAGGTATTGACTCAAGATTGCGTTCGGCATCGCACTTAAAACTATTAGCCGAGGCAATATTTTTTGATACTTCCTCCAAGGAGACACCCAGCGGAGATGAAATTCCAACGGAATGCACATAAAAAGGCCCGCCGTAAAACGGCATCTTGTGTTCATTTGGTCGCTTTGATAAAATTATTCCGGAATTATTTCCCCCAAATCCGAGCGACAGCGCCAATACGCTTTCATTGCGGCCGTTCTTTGCGTCTTTTAAAGGCTCAGTTTGCATTCCGTCAATAGGCGTAGAAAAGCCCGGAGTAGGCGGCAGAATGTTTCTGTTTATTGAGCATATTCCAATTATGGCATTTACCACGCCACTCGCTCCGAGTGTATGCCCAAATAATCTCTTATTGGAATGGTAGGGCGGTATATTGTCTCCAAAAACTGCTTTGTATGCAGCGTATTCGGCAGAGTCATTTCCAAGAGTTCCGGTACCATGCGCTGCTATGCAGTCGGTAGAACTCAAATTTGCCCGATTCAAAATCTCCGTTATCAAATTTGCAACGCCTTCACCGCCGGGCAGTGGAGCTGTGGCATGGTAGGCGTCGGCATTGCATCCCCACGACAGCGCGTATGAGTGTATCTTAAGCCCAAGTTTTTTTGCCGCGCTTTCAGACGACAATACTATTGCTCCAGCAGCTTCTCCAAGTGTTATTCCGTCTCTATGCTTGTCAAAAGGCTTGCACTTGTCTGCGCTCAGAAGCAAAAGCGAGCCGAATCCGTTTACCGTTATTCTTGAAAGCGCGTCCACCCCGCAAACAAGGCATAGGTCTGCCTCTTTTTGCGCTATGGCATTGCATGCGGCGCTTAGCGCCAAAGAAGAACTTGAACAGGCCGTTGAAAATGTCATGGCGCAGCCTTTTGCGCCTATCTTTTTTGCGGCGATGTCTGAAAGAGTGGAGCATTCGTAGAACCTCAATGGGCCAAACTCTTCGGAGTCTTCAAGCAGAAGCTTTACAAGCGCATTTTCTGTCTCATATACGCCGCCTATGCTTGTTCCTACAAAAACCGATATTCTACGCTTGTCCAGCCCTGATAAATTCAATCCGCTCATGGCGGAACTTACTGCCTCAAGCATTATATTGGCGCAGCGGGAATAATGTTTCTTACCCGTATTAAAGCCTTTTGCAACGGCAAATAGCCTATGCGCGTGTTTTGGGCTATCAAACAGGTTCTGAGTCTGAAGGAAATCTTTTTTAGAAACCAGAGAGTCGAAGGCGGCGTTATAGTCGCTCCCGCAAGAGGAACACATTCCTAGTCCAACTACAACTGGTCTTTCGGATATCATTTCGAGTTTTTTCGGACGTATTCGGCAATGCTCGCCGGAGTTGAGAATATTTCCTTTGCTATGGACTGCTCGGATACATTTATGGAATATTCCTTCTCCAACATAACTACAAGCTCGAGTGCGTCGACGGAGTCCAACCCCAAGCCATCGTCTCCAAATAGGGGAGTGGTATCAGATATGTCGGCGGCGGATACGCCCTGCAAGTTCAATGCGGAAATTATCTTGTTTTTTATGTCTTCTGTAAGATTGTCTTTCATTTAAAATATCAGTCCCAATAATCGTAAAAATTAAACCACTGATATTTGTTTTTACGCAGAAGTTTTTCAAGACATTTCATGACCGACTCAGTCTTTTGCCGCGCGAAGTCTTTTTGGCGCATTTCGTCTTTCTTTACGAGCATAAGCGGAACTATCTTGTATTTAAACAACTTTTCCCTTACGCATGCGCAGTAGAGCATGTCGCATTTTGCCATCTCTGAGAGAGAAAAGGCGTTTGTTGGCAAAACGGCTTTTCCTCCAAGAAAATCAACAGTGGCGCTTGGATCTCCAATGTTGCGGTCGAACTGCATAGCCAATATATCTCCTCTTTTCAGCGCCGCGTATGAGTCTATCAGCGCCCCGAAAGACCCGGCGTCTATCGCCTCTACGTTCTGCCTCGCGAAGGAATCCAAAACTTTCTTTATCTGCTCGTCCTCTGTCTGTATTCCCAGAACTTTTACATCTCTTCCAAAACCTTTAAGCGTTTCAAGCGCTATCTCCCTGCAGCCCACATGCGGGGTAAGAATTATTATCCCCCTGCCGTCTTCCAAGCTATTTTTGAGGATTTCCTCGCACAGGTTTTCGCATTTAATTTTACCACTTCCGGATATGTATATGCCTTTGTCAATCAGCGTAATTCCAAATGACAAATTGTGCCTAAACACATGGTAGGGCATAAAATAGCGCCTCTTGCCGAGTATCCTCTTTAAGTATGATGCGCTTGCCCTATACGGAGTTCTTCTGAATATTGTAAAATAAGCCGCTACGAACGGCAACAATGCGTAAGCTGCATAGGGCCCAAAATATTTCAGCAAAATTACAAAGCAAAGGTTTCCCCATTTGCCTCCGTAAGATTTGCCCCTCCATTTTTTATTTTGCTCCACGGTTCATTCCCCCCTTAACGAGCATATCGAACAGAGCCGGCGTAAGGCAGATAGTTGCAAGAAATGTGAAAAATATGGATAGAGCCGACATAGTTCCAATTCCCCTTAGTACCGGATGCTCCGCCACCGCCAGCGACCCAAACGCCGCCGTTGTTGTAAATGCCGACAACATAACAGCTTTCATCGCGGATTCTCCTCCAGATGCGCGCATTTTTGCAAATAATATAAACACCGCATAATCTTGCGCTATGCATATTGCGAATATTATAAATATTGCATTTATTAACGTTATTGGTTCTCCCAGCAGCACCAGTGTAGAAAGGGATAGCGCAATGCCCAATGAAACCGGCACAAGCACGCAAAATAATGCCGAAATTTTTCCCAGTGAAAACCACAGGTGCGCCATTACCGCAACAAGTGCAATTCCTCCAAATAGCAAAAGCCAGTTCTTTGCAAGGTGTGCTATGTGGTTGCCTAGAAATTCGGTATCGGAGAATGCCGCAGTGGGAAATTTTTCCTCAAGCTTGTTTCTAAATGCGCTCTTGTCTGCATGCTTTGAAAATCTCACCATTGTTGCGGCGGCGTATCCGTCTTGCGCCTTTGCGATGCGGAAACCGAAAAGTGTTTTATCAAGTAGGAAATCGTCGAGAGACGGGGGAGCCGACAGAATTTCAAGTTCATTTTCCGCAACCGAAGATTTAATGCCGAGCTTCTTGGCTTCGTTTTCTAAGCGTCTTTTCAATAGTTCTTTATTTTTACCGAGATATTCCTTCCACTTGCCGGAACGCTCCAGCATGGTTTCATACGATGGCGCGCTTTCTGTAGATAAAGAGTCCACATTTTCTATTTCTCCAGAAGACTTCAAAAAATTAAAGAGTTTTAGATTTTCTCCCATCAGTTCTTCTACGCTTTTTGCCCTGAGCGTTATCTGGCTGGTATTAACCGCATTTTTCCATACTCCCTTTATCTTATCGGCGCTCATCTGCGTGCTCTTTGTTATGCCGCTGAAAGCCGATATGTTCCCTTCAAAGCGCAAATCCTTAAGGAATGGGGCAAACGACAGCACAAGAAGTACAAACAACACTGCGCATATGCGGTTTCTTCCGTCTGAAATCTTCCAAAGCCATTCAGAGAGGGGATAAAAAGGGCAGGGCTTAGGCCTCCCGGCTCTTATAGAGGAAATTAATGCCGGTAACATAACAAGACTTACCGCAGCGGAAAAGAAAACTCCGGCCGCCCCAAAAATTCCAAGCTGTCCAAAGCTTCTTCCTCCCATGAACGGTATTATTGCAAAGGCTATGATTGTAGTTGAGGCGGCAATGGCGATTGGCTTAAATATCTCTTGGGTTCTTCTTCCAATATTTTCCGCACCTCTGTCTCCATCGGCAGCGTATAAAATGTGTATGGCATAATCTATGGATATTCCTACTGCTATGCTTGCAAAGGCTATGGAAATTGATGAAATCTCATCAGAGAAGATTCTCAGGAATACAAACGCCATGCATACCCCCAGCACCGACGGAATAGGGGCAAATAGTGCGTAAATTCTATGTTTAAATGCGCACAAGCACAGCGCCAATATAATGCATGCAGAAAGAATCATTGCTTTGTTAGATCCTTCTTTTGCGTATTTTGCGTTGTCTGCGCTTATCCTATGCCCACCGTAAATGTCTATTTGCGCGGAGGGGAAATCTTTCTTTATTTTAGTTGCAGCTAGCTCTATCTGCCCTATGAGAGCGGCGCTCTTTTGAGAATCGGAAGGGTCAAAACTCGCCCGGCGTATTATAAGCGCGTTATCGAGATTTTTACTGTATATGAGCTCTCCTCTTACAACAGCATTGCCAAATTTAGGCATAAAAGCTGCAACATGCGGCTTTAAAAGTTCAAGAATTCCAATGGGGTCTTTTAAGAGCAATATTTTGTAATATGATCCATCGAGCCCCGCAATGGAGTATTTTAGGCTTTTCAGGCGCGATCGTATAGATTCTGGCGATAGGTGATCTTCAAAAGTTTTTTGATCGAAAAAATACGGATATACGCTTACGGCCTTTTCAAGGGCTTCTATGCCCTGTATGGATTGCGCCGATGGATAAGGAGATGACAATTCTCCTATTTTTGAGAGTTCCTCAGATAAGCGTTCCGAAATCTCAGCAAGATTGCCTCCTTGCGTGGAGGTGGAAATATTGATAAATACAAGGCGGTTCTGGCCGAATATTTCAGCAGATTCATACGCGTCGGTTATAACTTTGTCTCTTGCTGGAAGCATATCCAGTATGTTTTCATTGAATTTTGCCGAGAGAACCGCACATAGCCCGCCTGCTACCATCAAAAGCGCAAGGGCGGCATTGCACCACGGGTGCAACCTTAAAAAGCTTTGCATTCTGCCAAGAAAAATCTTCATATTACCGCGTCGATAGCCTTTTTAAGGCTTTTTTTGTCAACAATTTAGACGCAAAAAATAGCCGTATATTTAACATCGTAAACTTAAATGTGTCCGCAAATGGCCTGTAATGAGATCCTTCAAGCGTCTCTTTTGAATATATAGTTGGTATTTCTATCTGCTCTATATGCCCGCCTGACCATGCAAATTTTACCAATATTTCAAGCTCGTACACATATCCAGATGCGCTCGCTGAAATTCTTTTTATATGCTCTAATGGATAACATCTGTATCCGCATTGGCTGTCTTTTATGTCTATGCCAGTTTCGCTTCTGAACCAGAAATTTGAAAACTTATTCATGAAGCGCCTACCTTTGGATATGCCTGGAATATCGAAGTTCCTTACTCCGGTTATTATGGCGTCGGGAAACTTCTGCGAGGCGGATATGAATTGTGGAATTGCGATAGGGTCGTGCTGTCCGTCGGCGTCTATTGTTATCGCGTGGTCGAACCCCATGCGTTCGGCCTCAGCAAAACCATTTGAAAGAGCTGCCGCCTTGCCGGAATTCTTATTAAGCCTTAGTATCTTGCAGTTCTTTGCCTCTATCGGCGGATTTGAACCATCGTCCACAACAATTACCGGTAGCCCCGAAGACGAATCTATCAGCTCTTGCAACTTATTTGCATGATTGTAGCATGGAATAATCAGGCAGGTCTTCATCTTTTAGGCTTTAATAGTCTTGAAATTTCAAGGGCGAAATGTAGAGTTTCAACCTTTTAAAAACAACCATAATTTTGATTTTTATGCTCCCAACCCCGGAAAACATCGCAAAACGCAAGTTCATAACGGACAAAATCAAGGAGATGCTGGTCCGCAATATAGATTCTGTCAGGTATTTGCCGGAAGACCTGCATGACGATGTCGCTTTGGTAGGGTCGGGCTTGGGGCTGGATTCTCTGGATATCTTGGAGGTTGCGATGTTTGTTGAAGGGCAGTTTGGCGTTAAACTTTCGGAATCTAACCTTGCGGCTTTGCGCTCTATAAACACTCTTGCGGACTTCATAGAAAAGGAACAAAAGGAGAACAAATAATATGCGCAGTCTGTTTCTGAAAGACAAATGGGCCGCTTTGGGCGCTAAATTTTCACAAATCTGCGGAAGGGAATGCGTTGAATATGTGGCCGACCAAGCCGAGGAGAGCCGTGCTTTGCGTTCCGCAGCATGCCTTTGCGATATGTCGTTTTCCGACAAGTTCTTTTTTGCCGAATCCGACGGAATGGATTTTCTCGATACAGTTCTTGCCGGAAACATTCTGAAACTTAGGTACGGTCGCCTTGCCGATTCCTTCTTGGCAAGGCCCGACGGCTCTTTTGCCGCCGAATGTTTTGTAGCCGATATTGACGATAAACTTATATTGCTTGCTGAAGATATTTGTAGCGATAGCTTTGTGCAATCTACTCTATCTTCCGGAAATTGTGGATTCAAAGATATCTCAGCCGATTACGTTCTGCTGTGTCTCGACGGGCCTCTCGCTCAGAAAATCGTAGCCGAACTTTTTGGGGCGGATATTTTTAATCTGCCTTATCTTTCGGTTGAAAAATACGCTTTTGACGGCCACGACACTTATCTTTTTAGAAACGGCAAGACTGGAGATTTCGGCTATCAATTTCTTGTGCCCAACGGTGTTGCATCAGAATTCTTCGATAAGCTATCTGGCATAGTTGTATCTTTCGGCGGCGGATTTTGCGGCACGGCCACGCAATTTATCTCCAGGTTGGAGGGTGGATTTTTCAATGCCTATGCCGAGGGTATGAAAGTTGCAAATCCTTTGGAGCTTGGCTTGCAATGGCAGATAGACTTCTCAAAAGACTTTTTCTGCGGTTCGGACGAGATATTTAAACAAAGAACACTTGATAGCTTAAGGCGTTTAGTCTGCTTAAAGGCGCAGTCTGGATCTCCGGCTTTCAAGCTTGGAGAAAAGATATTTGTAGATGGCATACAAGTTGGAGAGGTAGTATCTTGCGGATATTCTCATGCCTTGTCTGAAAATCTTGCCCTCGCTATTTTCGACAAAAACTACGCTTTTAGCGATTTTGATTTTTCAAGGGAGCTTCCCGGAGAATCTAATGGGCTTTGCACATCAATATCGCGCCCGTGCGTTCTGGCAAAAAGCCTTTCGGAAGCTTCTAAATAATATTTAGCATCTTGGAAGCTGTCGCCTTATTTTGGGTAGGATTGTGCCTGATGAAAAAATAAATTATTTTGCCATCTTTTGCCAAAACATGGAGGCATGGTGGGCAAATTCCTCGTCGCTATTTGATATTCGGGCAGATATGGCATCTTTAGTTTTCTCGCAAACGGTTCCATCTTTTGCAAGTTCAGCCGCAGCCGAACTTAATGCCGCTTTTATTGTCCCAACTTTTTGAGGATTTAAACTTGGATATTTTAAATATATAGATTCCATCCTAAGTATGCTGCCGGCAAAATTCATATTCATAGCTTCTGAAAAAGCGCCATACATTTGCCCGATATTTTCACATAGCTCTTTATCCATTCCGGCGGCCACACTTATGGCAAAAAACGACTTTTTCTTTATATTTGAAGCCTTCTCCTTGGAAAAACTGCTCGTTATATGAGAAGCCTTAACGAGCGGAAAGCACCTCTCTATAAATAATCTAACTCTTGAGCTGACAGAGTAAAAATAAACCGGGCCAATACATGCAATAATATCTGAGATTTTAAAGAATTCAAGAATGTCTCGCATGTCGTCTTTGTGCACACATCTTGAATTTGATACGCATGAGTAGCATCCAAGACAGGGGTTGATGTTGGCATCGTATAGATTTATACAGCGAAATGAAAAATCTTTTTTGGGAAACCCGCTCAAAAAAGGCTCAGCTACAATTTTGCTGATGCCGTTTTTTCTGGGACTTGCAAAAAGAACAAGGGCGTGTTTCATTCTGAAGAGCCTTTCGCTTCCGCAAGAACTATTGTGCCAGCCGCTATGCGAGATTTCCCCGCACAAGCTTCAACCTCGAATTGGCATAGGCCTCCAAATTCTTTTAAAATACGGCAATTTAGTTCGAGCACGGAGTCTGGCTCAAGCGGCTTTAGAAACTTTACATTTGCCGTTGCAAGATAAAATATGCGCCCTGCGCCATTGCCTCCATTGCGCGATAGGGCAATGAGCAATCCAGCCGTTTGGGCGAGTGCTTCGAGCGTCAGCACCCCGGGCATTATTGGCTTTTTGGGAAAGTGCCCTCTGAAAAACGGCATATCTAATTTTACATCAAGCTGTGCACGTATGCTTGAGTTGTTCACCTCTATTATTCTGTCTACAAAAATAAAAGGGTCTCTGTGGGGTATGAGACTTTTAATAAACTCCCTGTCCATTTAAAAATTCTTTCTTTTGGTCGGATAGCTTTTTTAATATTGTTCGCTCGCAGCATACAAGCATTTCTTCAGCGGATAAATCGCTGGGAGATACTGGCGGCATAATATCTATTTTAAAATTTGCTTTGCAATCGGGCAGAGCCGGAATTTTCGATTTTGCAAGAAATGGAAAGTCTGAAGATATCGCTATTGGAACAATTGCTGTTTTAGCTATTTTTGATAGTCTGAATGCAAGCGAATTAAACGGCAACATACGCTCTGTTGTACTTCTTGCTCCTTCTGGAAATATTAGTATATTTCTGCCTTCCTTAAGCTTGCTCATTCCCCAATCCGAGGCATTTTTTAAAGATACCCTTGAACTTTTGTCTATAACGGCAAAGTCAAAGAATTCCGAAAGGTACCATGCGGCTATTCCAGATGCGTATTTCTTCTTCAAGAGCACGCATGTATTTGGAGTCTCGGATAATATCAAAAATGGATCTATGAAGCTCCTGTGGTTGGCTATATAGATTTTTACATCTGTTTTGTGGAAATTGCAGCAATTGTTAACTTTTACTGAACATATGCCAAATGCGGGAAGGCATATTCGGCAATAGAATCTCAATATAAACCTTAATATAGCCGATAAAAACCTATTTCGTGTCTTCTTAAGAGGTCCGCTAAATACAAAAACTATTACTGTAAATATGATTAGTCCTATTCCTAAAATGGCTCCGAGTACGCAAGCCGCAGTTATTCCGGCTTTACGCATGAAATATTTTTTTATTTTCTGTAAATTTTCCACGTTTTATATTGTGAAAAATCTTGCATGCAGGAGTTTTCAACGCAACAATAATTACATGAAAACTTTAATTCAGCTTTTGGCATTCGCCGTTGTATCCCTGCTTTTTGCCTGCACAACAACCACTACAGACAATAGTAAAGCCAGGGCCGCTTCGGGCGACACAAAGATAGTTTATTCCGGATTTACAAACGACAACATGGCACTGCACAATGCCGTTGTATCTGCTTTGCAACTCCGTGGTTGGACAGTTACAGATACTGGTAATCCAATTAAGGCTAACATAAACAACAGAGGGCAAAATGCCGTACTTTCCATAACTGTTTCTAACGGTAGATTGGATATTGAGACCAAGGGCTCAAAGCTCGACAGTGGCGACGCCTATGTGCCGATAAGGTATGTTGATTATCTCCATAAGACTATATTGAAGCAGTTAAATTCCGCTAAATAAGTTTGTTTTCCGAAATTTTCTTAACGGTTTTATATCTTAATAAAAAAAGTCCCTATGAGAATAGGGGCTTTTTTATTGTTATTTTAGATTTTTTCTTGGTCGAATTTTTAAGCTCTATTCCTCGATCCAAAATAAGAATTTGCGCACAGAAGCAGCATGACAGGCATAGATATTAGCGCGGTGGCTTTTCCGTGGAACAACAGCTGAATGGATATATAAGTAGCTATCATTATAATCCAATAATATCTTGTAGAGAGCCTAGCCAAGGCCAATGCGCCTTTTAAACAGCCGTATACTATAATAAGCATAAGCGTAAAACCTATTATACCTCCGGCCATAAGCACGTCTACAATTATAAAGTGGCAATATCCACCCATGGGAGTTAAAATATTGCCGCCAAATATTGGAGATTTAAAAAATAAAGCTAAGCCTTGCCTGATAAGGTCTATTCTTGATGCGTCGTAATTGCCGCCATATGTGTAGATATCAGACAAATATATGATATTTCTGAGCCTCTCAAATCCTCTACTTAACATTATATAAGGCACTGCAAATAAAGTTCCGGCAGCACCCAAGACTACCGTTATAGATAGCGATACCTTGTCTTTAAACGACAATAGAAAAGTTACAAAACATACCGCGGCAACAGACAATAATAGCGACTGCGAAGTACTTATTCGTATTGCATACAAAGATAGAATAAGCCCGATAAGTCCCAAAACAAACTTCGTAAAGTTTTTGGAAAAAACAACCCAGTATAGGGATATCACAAACATGAATCCTATGGGCTCTTTTGTTGTGGATCTATTTATACCGGTATTTTGCGAAAGCAGTCCAAAGTAATCGCTCGACAAGATATTTCCAAAGAAAAATAAAATTATAATCAGCGATATTAATGTTGGGAAAAATATTAGCCAAGTATTTCTAGATAGAAACTCAAAGCGTCCTGGGCTAAGGCAAAAAAGCAATGCCGGCAATACGCTGTAAGAGATAAACTCATAGTAATAAAATATTTTTCCATAGGCAGATCCGTATGCGCCCGTATCAAAATCTGGCGCCTGGTATATTACCAGCATTACAACCATCAGCACTATATAAAGCAAAAATGCCTTAAATGGCATATTTAATACCGGATATTGCCTCTTTATTATTGATGGAAGCAATATTGCGGTACTTAAAATTATAATTACTAATCTATATACTGCTGAATACATTGATGAATGTATTCCAAGGGCGTTTTGAAGCCCTAAAAAACCGAAGAAAAAGAAAAATAGGAATATTGCCGTTGAAAATGCAATCCTTTCAAAGATTGACAATGGTGGTGGAGGCGGAACCGCCCCAAAAGGCAAAGGCTGTATCTGTGGTTGGTACATTGCTATTTGGATAAAAACCCTTTAGTATCTATTACTATTTTATCTTTAAGCTCGTCTTTAGTTATACACGAAAACTCCCTATGGTCCACGAGCAAGAGAACTATGTCTGCCTCTTTTAATGCGCTCTCAAGGCTCTCTTTACGGGCTATTCCTTCAAGAGATTTAGGCAAGCTTTCTATATGTGGTTCAACAAGCAAAACTTCCAGATTGGGTTTCTTTGCCAGAGCTTCAACTATCTTTAAAGACGGGCTTTCTCTCATGTCGTTTACATTTGCCTTGAAAGTTGCGCCAAGGCATGCCACGCACGGCTTTTCATTCTTGCACTCTGATGCAGCTTGTTCCACCTTTTCTATAACCTTGAATGGTTTTGAATCGTTTACATCGCGCGCAGCCCTCATTAACGGAGTTTCCTTTTCGGCAGCCGAAATTATAAACCATGGGTCCACTGCTATGCAATGCCCGCCTACTCCCGGACCAGGCGATAGTATATTCACCCTCGGATGTCTGTTCGCCAGTTTTATAAGCTCCCAAACGTCTATCCCAAATTTATCGCAAACTATGGATAACTCGTTCGCAAAGGCTATGGCTACATCTCTAGAGGCGTTTTCTGTAAGCTTTGTCATCTCCGCAGTTCTAGCGTCGGTCATAAAAACTTGGCCCTTGCAGAATAAACTGTATAAAGATTTTGCCTTTTCCGATGCTTCAGGAGTCAGCCCGCCAACAATTCTATCGTTTGAAATAAGTTCTTTTAACATTTGTCCGGGAAGTATCCTTTCCGGAGCGTGCGCAAACATCACTCTGGAATAGTCTATCTGGGTGTCTCTGCCTATTTTTTTCAGCTCATCAAGCAACCATTCACGCATTTTTTCCGTAGTGCCAACCGGACTTGTAGATTCCAAGATTACTATCTGACCATTTTGCAAACATGGTGCTATAGAACGCGTGGCAGCCTCAACAAAATTCAAATCTGGCAATTTCTTCTCGTGGTCTTTTTTAAATGGAGTCGGAACTGCAACTATATACGCCCTTGATGACTTTGGCTTTGTGGACGTCTTTAGATACCCGGCCCTTACAACGCGGGACAACATCTCGTCAATATCGGCTTCACCAATATGGCTTTTGCCTTCCCCCACAAGTTTTACCCGCTCCTCAGATATATCTACTCCCAAAACTTTCTTGCCGCAATTAGCAAAAATAACCGCCGTAGGAATGCCTATGTATCCCAATCCAAGCAGACAAACATCAAATTCTTCACTACCAGTTTTCATATTTATTATGCTAAAGATTCCTCCAATATGCGTTTAATCTTTTCAGACGCTGTCCCGTCGCCGTATGGATTCTTAAGTGCCGACCGGCGGGCATACTCTTCTGAATCCAAAAGAAGTTTTGCCGCCTCTGAAACTATTTTTTCGGCATTTGTACCCACAAGCGTGCAAGTTCCAGCACTGACTCCTTCGGGTCTTTCCGTTGTATCGCGCATTACAAGTACGGGCTTACCAAGGCTTGGCGCCTCTTCTTGAACTCCTCCGCTGTCTGAAAGAACAAATTTGCATCTGTCCATCAGCCATATAAACTCTTCATATCCAACAGGAGGAATAAGAGCAACCCTGTCTAAGTCTTTCAAAATTCTATTTACAGGCTCCTGAACATTCGGATTCAAATGCACCGGGTATAACACTCCCGTATCGGGATTATCCTTCACAATCATCTTTATTGCCCGGCAGATTTCCTCAAAACCTTTCCCAAAGTTTTCTCTCCGGTGCCCTGTAACAAGTATCCATGGATTTCCTCCTTCTAAAAATTCTTTACAGAAAGCTTTTGGAATAGAGCATTTATCGGAAATTGTTTGTGCACATACATTGTCTTTTGAAAGCTTTTTGCGCATCCAAAGCAGTGAGTCTATAACTGTATTTCCAGTTATAAAGCAATTAGAAGGATTTGTTCCCTCGGCTATCAGATTGTTGTAGCTTTCCTTCGTCGGAGCAAAACACCATCTTGATATTGGGTCTGTCAGGCGCCTGTTCATCTCCTCTGGATATGGAGAATACATGTTGTGCGTTCTTAACCCAGCCTCAACATGACCTATGGGAATGCGCTCGTAAAACGCGGCAACGGCAGTGGCAAATACGGTTGTTGTATCTCCCTGAACAAGTATCGCCGCCGGATGAAATGTCTTAAAATATTCCTCCCATGCGGACAATATCCTTGCAGTCAAAGAATTTAAGGTCTGGGAGTCTCTCATTAAATTCATGTCTATATCTGGCTTTATGCCAAAAATAGACAATGCCTGATCAAGCATCTGCCTATGTTGCGCCGTAGAGACAAACACGGGATTTAACGTGTCAGAATTTTTTAGCGCTTTGTACACTTGCGCCATTTTTATCGCCTCGGGACGCGTACCCGCAACGACAGCTATGTCCAACTTCTCGGCCATTGGTTAAATTTTAAGAATATGTCTTAAATGCATTTTAATTGCAACAATTTTCTAATTCTTACATTTCGTATTCACTACAACTCAATTTTAGCCGCGGCAAATAGTTTAGATTCTCCTTAGAAAATTCTCCAATTAATAGAAATTTTTGCTCTGCCCTTATATTAAGGTTAAAAAGTATCAAAAAGTTCAAAAGTAATACACCCCGATTTTACATTTTGGGGTTAGTATGCCCATTATGAATACAGATACTTCGCAAATAATAAACACCATAAATATAAATGCGGATTTATCCCGCCAGGATTCTCCCGAGGACGCCTTGAGGCATGCGCCCATACGTTTCGCATCGGGAGACTCTGTTAGAATAAATGTGAGTCTCCTAAATGGAGGGCAGGCAGCTGATGTGAGCGGTATAACGCGCATAAGCTTGGAAATATTAGATATAGGCTCCTACAATGCTCCGGATCCGCGCGAGTGCAAATGTTTGCTTAATAAATCTATAGATGCGTCTGATTTCAATATTTCCTCCGGAGAAGGAGGAGATTTTCAAGAGTGCGCAGAGGTTTCTTTTTCCCTCGATTCCTCTGAGACTATCATGCCGGCAGGCCAAAAGTGGCTCAAGATAGTTTCTTACTCGTCCGACGGTTCGCGAACGACATTTTGCAAAGGATGGATATACATAGATCCGTCATATTCAGATTCCGCTCAAGTTCCGGATTCCCCCGAACTTGCCATAACCAAAGACGAAGCTCTCGCCATGTTTCTCTCGCGCGAAAAGAACCTTGCCGATCTTACCGACCTTCCCGCGGCAAGGGAAAATTTAAGCGTTTATTCAAAAGCTGAAATAGATTCTAAAACGCAAAATATATCTTCAGAAAGCATAAGACGGCCGCGCGTATTTTTTAAAGATTCAAAAGCACTCGTGCAGAACAATTCATTTCTTAATGAATTTCCCGCGTCTTTCTTTTTGAGGTACGATATAGACTCTTGGGACGATTTGTTCTCGAGTTCAATAATTGGAGATATGCTTGTGTTTTTCAATACACAAGGAGTGATCTGGACAAGTCCATTTCAAAATTGCGGTTTTAGGTTTTCATATTCCGCAAAAAAGGAACTGAGCTTTTTTTGTGCAAATAAAGATTCCACGCCGGCTTTGAGTAGAGCCGAATATAGAATTATTATAGATCTACCAACAGGTAAACATTCCCTGGGAGTATGCGTAGGTGGTGAAATTGAAAATGGAACGCTAAAGGATATATGTTTTTATCTCGACGGCAAATCCATAGGCAGCGGTTCGAGCAATTACAATACTTTGAGGGGAAATGATTTTACAACAAATACCCCGCTGACGATAAACACAGGGTTGGGGTATTCGTCATCGAGTGTTCCAACTTCTTGTTTGGAAACTTCTTATTCAGATTTTCTTGTTACAAATTTCATGATGGATTCCGCCGACAGCCCTTATACGCCGGAGCAGTTTGCCGCTGGTGAGAGCCTGCCGTATTCCCTTTTAGATAATTCTTCTTCCAAGCACGCCGTAATGTGTTTAGCAGACAGCTTAAATGGATACCAATGGCGCGACATATCCGGTAGTGGCAACCATGCAATAATATATGGAACCCCATATTCTGATAGTCCGGCTAAGAGCTTTTCACTTTGCGGTTCATATCAATGGGCCGCGTCGACAAAGGCGTCGGCATATATTTTTGGCGATACGAACGTCATTCCGGCAGACTGCAAAGTTGAAGCTTTTGCATGTTGTGCCGACGGCGAAGTTTCAATTTCCTTAGGAGCCTCATCTTCAGATTCAAGCGGATATATATCTTCCGCTCAAGTTGGAACCTCATGGAGCAGACTGGGGGAGTTCTTTACAGGAGACAGTCCGGTTAAACTTTGTGCAACACCGTCCGTAGCGGGTAAAACCGTTAAGTTCGGATTCAAACTCGAAAAACTGGTATAAAATAATATGGAAAATTCTACATCTGAAAAACAGGACGCTCTCGCCGCTACAATGCTCTTGCGCGACGGCGTTTATCTTAAAATAAGGAGGCTTTCCGTGTGCGGAGATTTAATCGATGCTTCAGGAACGTCCATGGGAAACGGCAATTATGAGGTAAATCTCGATTCCGCCGAGACGGAATCTTTAAAGATTACAGATACTTCTGTTTTGGCCGACAAGTTTTTGTCGAACACTTAGGAAAAATTACTGTCGAGATTAGGTATTAGTTGTTGTTTCTATCTCTTGCAGGCGGAGTTTCCCTCAAATCAAAAGTGCGAAATTCCGCTTTTTTATCTATAAATCTTGTAAAAAAACGAAACTTTTATAAGATAAACGCGTTAAAGAAGATGAAGCTTATATGTTAAAGTGTATCTTAAAATTTCTCGCGGCGTACTTTGCTTTATCTTTGCCCTTGTCTGTTGTTGCCCAGACTCCAGACAATAAAGACTTACCAAAGAAGACAAGGCAAGTCTCCAAGGATAGGGGAAAGAAGAATAAGGGAAAATCTTCGGGGAAAGCAGCTGCCATAGCGGATGAAAATCCGTTTGAATCGGGCGAAAAATTCAAAGCATCTACTCCGCTGGATAGGATAGTGCTATCAAATCTCAATGGCAAAAATATTGCTCCGGCAAATATCTGCTCCGATGCAGTATTTGTAAGGCGCGTTTATCTGGACATAACCGGCTCTTTGCCTACGGCTGAAGATGTCGCAGATTTTATAGACTCTAAAGATAAAAACAAGCGGGCAAAGCTTGTGGACAAGTTGCTGGCCTCTCCAGAATATTCTGAATATGCCGCATTCAAATGGGCCGATATTTTAAAAATAAAGGCGGAATTCCCAATAAATCTTTGGCCGAATGCCGCGCAGGCGTATCATAAATATATTACGCAGATGTTAGATGTCAATGTGCCGTATGATAAGATAGCTTTTGAATTGCTAACAGCAAAAGGGTCAAATTTCAGAGTTCCCGCAGTGAATTTTTTTAGGGCGATGCAGGGTAGAGGGCCTCAACTGGCGGCTTCTTGCGTATCTGCCGCCTTTATGGGGACACGTTTTGATTCTCTTCCGAAAGATCAGCGCGAGAATATGGCAAAATTTTTCTCTCGCATAAAATATAAGGCCACAAAGGAATGGAAAGAGGAGATAGTGTTTTTAGATCCTATGGAGGAGGATATTCCTTTCAGCGGTATTCTGCCGAATGGAGAAAAGGTAAATTTGCCTGCTGGGGCAGATCCGCGAGAGGCATTTGCAATATGGCTTGTTCGGTCGGATATTTTTGCGCAGAACTTTGTAAACAGGTTGTTTGGCTCTCTTACTGGAAACTATCTTGTTTCGGATCCGGACGATATGCTTGTATCAGAGGTGTACAATAAACCTCTTTTGGATTTCTTATCTAAAAGTTTTAAAGAGTCTGGGTACGACATTAAAGCTTTAAATAGGCAAATATTGCTTTCAGACACATACGCACAGTCGTCAATAGCCCAGGAAAAAGACAGCTCTAAAGCCGAGAAGAACCAAGCTGTTTACAGGGCTCGCAGGCTCGAGGCCGAAGTTCTTATAGACGCACTTTGCAAAATTACCGGCACAAGCGAGATATACTCAAGCATGATACCCGAACCTTACACAACCATGCCTACCGACAAGCGCGCCGTGACAATACCCGACGGCAGTATAAGCACTCCATTTCTGGAGATGTTTGGCAAGTCTCAGCGCGATACCGGTGAAGTTGCCGAGAGGGATTCATCTCCAACCGCCTCTCAAAAGTTGTACATGTTAAATTCAACGCACATAAGGAGCAAATTGGAAAGAAGCCCCATACTTGCTCCATTTGTGCGTATGAGGCCAACTGACGCAGCGGCGGGTTTATATCTTGTAATCCTATCCAGAAGGCCGACTGCGGCGGAATTTAACGAGATAAAACAATTATCGAAATCCAAGAATTCCGGAATATTCATAAAAGATTTGGCATGGGCCTTGGTAAACACGGAAGAATTTATAAACAGGCATTAGAGGATAGATATTATGGACAGGCGCAGTTTTATAAAATCTACATCATTAGGGCTAGGGGCTTTGGCTTTCCCTGGGGCGATGTTGCGGGCGCAAGGCGTAAGTGAACCTCAAAAGAAGGCACCAAAAGCAAAGTCGGTAATACAAGTTTGGTTATGGGGCGGCCCCAGCCATACAGACACATTCGATCCCAAGCCGGATTCCGGTTCAGATTACACCGGGCCGTTAAATACTGCAATAAAGACAAAGACAGACGGGCTTTTATTTGGCTCGTCCATGCCACTTCTTGCCGGCATTAGCGACAAGTTTTCCATAGTAAGAAGCATGACTCACGGAACCGACGCTCATGAGACAGCCGCATATCTTGTGCAGACAGGGCGCATGCCTGGGCGAGAGGTTTATCCGGCATTGGGAGCAATTGTTGCAAAGTATTTGGCCTACGATAAGGGATATAATTCCGTTATACCGCCATACATAGTTTTAACGCGGCCGCAGGGTAGGTTTTCGGAGGCTGGCTTTTTGGGAATGAAGTACAAACCCTTTGCCACGGGTTCCAATCCGGCAAATCCCGTATTTGAGGTGGAAGGTATCATTGCGCGGGGAATAACCAGGCAGCGTCAGGAGGCTCGCAGAGACATGCTTGCAAAGCTCGATACGTTCAAAAAGCTTGTGCACAACTCTCAATTGGACAAATCTGCCCAGGCTTTGGATAGTGCCTACGAGCTTATATTGGGCGATGCCGGCAAGGTGTTCGATTTGTCGACCGAGCCCGACAAACTGCGCAACAGTTACGGGCGCAATACACTTGGACAGTCTTGCTTAGCGGCCAGAAAGCTTGTAGAGGCGGGGGTTCCATACATAACTGTAAACAGTGGAGGTTGGGATACCCATAAGTTTCATTTCACCGAGATGAAAAGAATGCTTCCAGAGTTGGACAAGGCTCTTTCAACATTGATAACTGATTTGGATTCCCGCGGGTTGCTTGACAGTACAATAGTCTGGTGTTGCGGCGAGTTTGGCAGAACTCCGCGGGTTAGGTGGGAGCCTCCTTTCAACGGCGGGCGTGACCATTGGGGAAGCGCATACAGCGCGTTTGTTGCAGGTGGCGGCTTTAAGGGCGGGCGTTTTGTGGGAAAGACAGACGCTAAGGGGGAATATGTCGTAGAAAGGCCAACGCACCCGAGCGATCTAATAGCAACAATGTACACTCTTTTGGGAATAGATCCAAAGTCAAAATTGATGCATCCAGCCGGATACGAGGTGAACCTTGTTGATCCGCTTGATAAATCTGTTCCGAGCGAGGGAATTTTGAAGGAGTTGATATGAGATTTTCTTCCTTTAGAGGCGGATTAGCCTGGTTATGCGCATTTATTCTTGGTGCGGATATTGTATATTCGCAGAATTTAAATTTGCCCAATATAGCATATGCGTATCCGGCGGGGGCGCAAAGAGGGTCTACAGTTAAGATCACATTGGGAGGCCGCAATTTTAAGAATTTCAAAGCTGCGTATTTTAGCTTTGACGGGGTAAAGAGCGAACCGGTGGAGGTTATAATTCCGGCTCAAAAGAACGATGCTAATATAATAAGAAAAAAGATACAAAAAATAGTAGGGGAAAAGTACAAGGCAGAAGATGCCTCCCAACTAAACAAGATAACTGTTCTTGCCCGTAAGAACGGAGATTGCCCAGAGCTTTTTGCTGAGATGGACAAAGCCTCTCTTATGTATAAAGTTAGGGAATATTCGTCCGATCCAATGGCGGAGACCATAGTTTTAAATGTGGAGATTCCGCCAGATGCGCCAATAGGCAAGAATTTTCTTAAGATACAAACCGCAAGTGGGGTATCTAACACAGTTCCTTTTTATATAGACAATCTGCCGGAATACGTAAAGCCGTGCATGCGCCAAACTGTTATGGAATTGATCTCAGACGGAAAAAGCAAAGAAGCCCAGAATTTAATAAGAGACGAAAGCAAAGGCATAGTATTTCCGCATTCTTCTGAACCGATTTTTGTAAAGCCGCCGCTTGTTGTAAATGGGCAGATCTGCCTTAAAGGAACAGACAGATATTCTTTTGAGGCAAAGAAGGGTCAGAACATGGTCTTTGCGGTAATGGCCAGGGTACTAATTCCATATTTGGGAGACGCAGTTCCCGGGTGGTTTCAGCCATCTATAACTTTGTACGATTCCGACGGCGACGAGGTTGGCTATTCGGACGATTTTTACCAATATCCAGACCCTCTTTTGTCGGTGGTAATTCCCCATGATGGTGTTTACACATTGGCAATAAAAGATGCTGTATATCGCGGGAGGGAAGATTTTGTATATAGAATGCTAATAGGTTCTGTTCCATATATAACCGGTATATTTCCTCTTGGAGCGCAGAAAGGCTGCGACTCCAAAGTAAGCATAATTGGGTGGAATATAAAAGATAAGTTCATGAGCTTTTCCAACCCTAATCCCGGAGTAAAACGGCTAAAGATGAACGATATGGGCATATATCATTCGGACGTGCCGTTTATGGTTGATGAGACTCCATCGACTTTTGAAAAGGAGCCAAACTCCGATGCCGCCAGCGCAAACGAAGTTCCGTTTCCCATATGCATAGACGGAATGATACAGACTCCTAACGACAAAGATTTCTACAAGATGAACCTAAAAAAAGGAGAGACGGTTTCTGCGGAAATATTTGCCCGCAGATTAAATTCTCCGATGGATTCATTCTTAAAGGTTTACAGTCCGACAGGCAAGATACTTGCCCATTCCGACGACGAGGAAGATCCATCAGAGGGCATGATAACGCACCATGCAGACTCCCATATAATTTTTACCGCTCCTGAAGACGGAGTCTATGCCTTTGAGGTTTCAGAATCGCAGTCCAAATACGGAGATGAATACTCATACCGATTAAAAATAGCAAAGCCTGTTGCTGACTATCGTCTTAAAGTGGACAAGACAACCCTTACTATGTCCGCTGGCAAGACGGCTTCATTCAAGGTGTATGCATTTCGTAAAAATGGCATAACATATCCAATTAAGCTTAGGTTGAAAAACGCTCCGGAGGGGTTTGTTCTGTCCGGCGGATTAATACCGGCGGGGGCCGATAGTGCTTTTGTTACAATAAGTGCTCCTGCAAAGTCTTCTACAGGAATGATACCAATAGAGATAGAAGGTGAGGCTCTTGGCAAAGGGGGTGGTTTGCGCCGCAAAGCGGAGGCTTGCGAATATATGCTTCAGGCATTTTATATAAACCATCTTGTTCCGATGGGTGAAGACTTTTATGTTTTCGTACTTCCTCAGGGTAAAATACCAAGACATGAGCTTTCTATTTTGGAAGTTATATCAGTCTTGAGGAATAAGAAAATACAGCTTGAACCGGGTAAGGATTGCGTGGTTGAGTTGCCGCCCATTAAGAAGAAATTTGATTGGCTATCATACTCTCTTGAATTGCGTTCTCCGCCGGACGGAGTGTCTGTAAAGGGCATAGAATTTACTTCCAAAGGTTCTAAGATTGTCTTTGCCTGCGCAAAAGAGGCAAAATCCGGATGGGAAGGCAATTTAGTTGCCGATATATACTTCTCGTCTATTTACAAAAATGGAAAAAAATCTAAGCCTAAGAAACTCGATACGCTTCCAGCCATATCCGCTTCCATAAAATAGACGAACTACTTTTCTAAAGAATTTATTAAGACCTGTAAAATTACATAATTTGTTTAGTAATTATCTCTTAGGCGTGCATATGATATGTCTTTTTATTGGCAAGCGCACATGCAGTAATCCATATGGGATTATGCATGTGCCAATGTTTTTATTTAGATAATGGAAGTGCGCGTTCAAGCTCATAGGTGTTTGTCTTAAACGACTTTTCGTCTGACAATATTCCGTTGAAACTAATCTTTACAGATTTCGCGGGGGAATCTATCCTAATAGAGAAGTCGTATGGATATGAGTCTTTTCTTATTTTGCGGGTTTTCCCGTCAATTTCCACGGTCATTTCAAGGGTTTTAAATGTGCCGTATGGAGCCTCAAACCATGTGTAGGCATCCCAGAAATCATCGCGCACGGCTATGGCAACGGCATTTAAATTTCCAACTTCAGTCTTCTCTGTCCAGAAGGTCTTTTGGGCATTGGATATTCCTTTTGCTATATGATTGTGCGACTTAACCTGTATATCAAGATTGTCTATCATAAATATGCGCTGCTCGCGCGGGCCTATGGATATCTTTGCCGACGAATTTACCAAAGGAATATCTTCTGGAGCGGAAGAATCTATCCGTGTCATCTTTTCAAAAGAGGTCTTGTTTTTTGATATGGCTTTGGGGTTAAACATTATTGTAAAACTCTGCGGTTTTTTCGACTGGTTTGTAAGCACCGCAAAGAATTTATCTGACGTGTGTGCGGCAATCCAATTTATCTGCGGATTGTCTATCTTAAGAAGATTGCGGGCTATCCATAGCCAGGCACCCTTGTTGCCGCAGATCTCTCCAGGTTCATGCCCGTATATGAGACAGTCGAAATAGGCGTATCCAAATTGCCTTAAAGATGGAAATTTTACCTTTCCTCCGGATTTTAATATGGAATCGCTCACAAGATAATCGAGCGCCCATGATAGATGAACAGGAAGGTGGTGGTAATATATAAAACTTACATCTGGGCCTTCATACGGAAATTTTGCCGACTGGGTTATATCGGAGAAATCCGTATAATAATACCCAGGATAATTTGCCCAACGTCCGACAACCGCATTGCGGGCGTAGGTCTCGTAGATTTTATCCTTTGTGTATTGCGCAAGCCTCAGGAAATTTGCCGCCCACGGAGATTGCATTATCATGCGACCTCCCTGCTTCATGTAAGTGTATGTGCACGGCTGCTCAAAACTCAGCCCGACATTTGAAACCTTCCATGCTTCTATATTTTTCTCCTTAACGTTTTCTTCTGTGAGCGGGAATCCGAGCCTGTATCTGCCCGCTCCTCTATGCAGTGTCAGGTTTGGCTTGTCGGCTCCGACCATATTGTTTAGATGTATCAATACCTTGCCTTGAGGGAAACGGGGTTGTGTCCATACCCCTGTCATAAGGACTTTCGCGCCTATCTCGGCGGCGTCGAGGAAACGTTTTTCTCCGGTAATCTCATAAAAACGGAGCATGGTCTCCCATTTCGGAACAAATGAACATAGGAAAAACGGCGTCATTCCTAGATCGTCTTCGGGCGGGCAGGTTATATTCTTTTCTATATATCTGTCGGCCTCGGCAATAGCCTTGTCGAGATCTTTCTTATCTTTGGTATGCTCGTATTTTGCGAGCGATTCGGCAAAATCGTCGTGTAATAAACCAATCTTTACGCTTCCATCTGATGGAAATGCTATATCGGCAAAACGCGGTGTATATCCGGCGCTAAGCTTATCAAGCCCATCAAAAACCGTACTGCCAGCTGTGCGAAGAGGCCCTTTCATAGAGCCTGCTCCGTATGCTTTTCCTGTATCGTATGGAACTTCTGAGAAATGCCAACCACTTCTCGAAAGCGTATATTCCAATATGGGAAGCGCACGCCTGTTGTACATCTCTTCTGAACCTGTTATTCTATAGAGACTCAATGCTATCATAGGCGCGGAATTGCTGGCTCCATTGTGGCTTTCTATCTGATAGAAACCTTTTGAGCTATCCCACCAGCCGCCAAATTTGTCGTCCAGCATTAAGTCTGCCATATTTAAGCAGGCGTCGGTTAAGGAGGCACTTGTATTCTGGCGGTAATCGTAAAGCCCAAAGATGTTGTCGGCAGCGCATCTGTATGCATCGTACCATGAACCGTCTTTAAATATGGCATTGAAGGAATATTTCATCTCTTGCCCCATTCCAAGATATGAATCTTCCGTACCTATTATTGGTCCAAATGTAGATGGCTGCACAATTCCTCCTGGATTCTTTATTTGCATAACATATCTTGATAAAATCGGAGTTGGAAACTCAAACGGACTAAGTTTTGAATCTCCCACGACGCCCACTGTACATTCTCCTCCGGCATTGAAACTCATAACAGACATTGGTGTTGGCGCGGCTCCTTGCAGCATAGAATAGTTCTTATCCGGGAATCGTTTGCGCTGTACAAGCATTGGCATCAATAACTCGGAAACCTCGTCTAATGGCTTAGCCACAGGGAAGAAATAACCTATTGAATACTGTCCGTCTCTTGAAGCCTTGAACGTTAACTGAACATTGGCATAGCTGTCGTTTTCTTCGAGGGTCCATACGGCTTTTAGCTGCCCGATTTCAGTCGGGTAGAACTCTATCTCGACAGAATTATTCGATATATTTTTTGTTGAACATGGTATGAACTCATAACAAGTTCCAGCATCCCAAATTACCGGTTCAGATGACTTGCTCGTCCTTATGATTTTCCCATTCCCGATGTTTAAAGTTACCGATTTCTTCTCAATATTCTTCCAAGCAGGATGATAACTACGGTGTGGAATATCAAAACTTACATCTTCATTGGCATATATGACCGCGTATGTTTCTGCATTTGGAATTACCGATTTTACAGAATCTTTTGAATTTATTTCAACAACAGGAACTACAGAATCTTTGCCTTTCCTTTTGCATAGAACAAAGTTTATCTTTATGAATTTATTCTTAATAGAAGCCTTTATGTCTTTTCTGTTTATACTCTCAATATCCGAAAACTTTAAGTCATACTTCTGAACTCCAGAACAAGCAATTGGAACGGTTCCTTTTATTCCGTCGACAAATAATGTATTGCGTGGAGAGTATCTCGGATTTGCCGATAATATAAATGCGTCGATTTCAATGCCGCCTTTTGGTGAATTACAATAAAAAGCTATGGTATTTTCTCCCTTCTGAAGCGTTATAGGTGCAGATTTTTCCCACGTCCAGTCTCTGTTATTTTGAGCAAATGAGGTGTTGAGTTTTCTGCCGTTTATCCATACTTCAACTCCTCCTGATGCGGCATTTTGATTTCTACTTCTCAAAAATGGGGTATAGTTTCCAGATTCCGGCAAATAGATTGATGTTACAGCAGGCTCTTTACCCCCACTAAAGCGCAAAGTTCCCTGTTGCGAGGCTGCTCTTGCTGGAGATCTATTCCATGAACCGCTATATTCAAAGTCTTCACATTCCACACCAACTACGCCAAGCGGAGCGGCTGTACATATATAAGCTGATGTTAACATAGCAAATGTAAGTACAACTTTTGAAAAACATTGAATTTTTGCGTTTATGTTTGGAATCATAAGGCTGGTATCTGATATTTTTGTAAGTTCTAAATGAGATGTATTCCCCTTACATAAAAATATCTTTGAGCCTATTTATCAAGATGTTTATTAGATTAAATCTCTATTTTTGCAATATGACAGTTCTTTTATTAGAAATAATATAATTGAGAATTTTGCCTTTTGAATTGTTTGCTTATGTTAGATACAATTTCTCATCTAAAAAAGTACATATATTTTTTTTACCAGGCTAATAAATATTATATATAGTTTTGTTATATTAAAAATGATAATAAAAAAGCCGCACATTAAAATATGCGGCCTTTTTTTGTCATGGGTAAATATTTAGATGATCTTCAATCTTCTTAGCCAATTTTTTATTTCTTGCTCAGATTTATCAACAGCTCCACCCCTTATGGGAAGAGCTTCTAAGACCTCTGAATTTGGGCATAATTGCTTTATATCTTCCACTGAGCGTCCCATTCGGCTACCTTCATGTGTCATGAATGGAACAATCTTTTTGCCGGATAAATCCATGCTGGAAAGCAACGTACGCATTGGTGAAGATATTGTTCCCCACCAGTTCGGAGAGCCTACAAAAATTATATCGTAAGTAGAGATGTTTTCGGGAATTCCCTTTATCTGTGGCTTATATTTTGCATCAACTTCCTTTTTGGCAATAGATACAGTTTGGCTGTAATTCTCTGGGTAGGGCTTCTGCGGTATTATTTCAAAAATATCGGCACTTGTTGCGTTCTTTATGATATTTGCCATACGCCTGGTATTTCCGCTCCATGAGTAATATATAATAAGCATTTTCATTGATGGTTTATTTTCAGTTTTAGCTGCCCATGCTTTAAGTGCAAACAATGAAGCGGGCAACATGGTTATAAAAGTTTTTCTTCTCATACTGTTTATTCCTTGGGGTTATTGTGCTGAAGTTATATTATGTATCTATTATATGGAGATCTCATATTTTGTAAATGTGCGTTTCTGTCAAAAATCTGCCTAATACTGCCAATTAGATCCTTGACGAAAACATAAAGAGATATTAGGTGTCTTGTAGATAATACATTTTATTATATGAATCTTCGGAGCCTAAACGAAAGCCTAAAAAAGGCCGTTGAAAAATTCTTGCCAGAACAGGGATCCTTCCCGTGTGAAATTAAA
This sequence comes from uncultured Opitutales bacterium, assembly GCA_944390805.1. Lineage (GTDB taxonomy): Bacteria > Verrucomicrobiota > Verrucomicrobiia > Opitutales > Intestinicryptomonadaceae > CALXQW01. The sequence goes on from CALXQW010000036.1 coordinate 101,274, forward strand.
GGCTTAAACTTTCATCGCATAGATAATTCCCGTTCGGAGAACTGCTTTTACACTCCAAAAATTATTGTGATGCTTCAGGGAAAAAAGTGCGTGTATGTGGGCAAGGATAAATACGAGTACGCGGCTGGTCAGTGTATCGTAACTGGGGTGGATGTACCGGCTACAAGTTATGTTGTTGAGGCTAATCCTCAAAAACCGGCAATGGCGGTGTCTTTGGATTTGGACATGGAGATATTGTCGCGCATGTTGGAGGATATACCTGAGGTAGGCTCTAAGAATGTGGATTCCTGTCAGACAATGGCTGTTTCCATATCGGACATCCATATGTTAGATGCGTTTCTCCGTCTTGTCCGCTTGCTCGATAGCAAGGAAGAAACCTCTGTAATAGCTCCAATAATTGTGCGCGAGATATACTCCAGGCTCTTGATAAGCGCCTTAGGGTATCATATAAGGGAATTTTGTACAAGGGGAACCCGCAATAATGGCGTAATGCGAGCTGTAAATTGGTTGAAGAGGAACTACTCAAAACCATTCAAGGTTGAGGAGCTTGCCAAATATGTACATATGGCTCCTACGACATTTCATAGGCACTTCAGAAAGGTCACGTCTGTCAGCCCTATACAATACCAGAAAAACTTGCGACTGCATGAGGCAAGGCATCTGATGATATCCAAAAACGAGACGGTATCTGAAGCTGCATATTCTGTAGGATATGAAAGCCCCACCCAATTTAGTAGAGAGTACAAAAGGCTATTTGGAACATCGCCCAAAAGAGACGCTCTATCTGCGGTTTAATCTGAGTACAATGGTACCTACATTAGTCTCTTATAAGAAGAGATACTTTTCTGATTATACTTATGACTTCCTTTATCACTAAAAATACATGGCAGGATTAGGCAAGAAAGCGGCGGCTTTATATATTTACAGATTTTGAGGTATTTTATATTATCAGTTCCATGAGAAATTCGATAAGAACCATGGATTGTTATCTATTTAGGGCTGTAAATATATTTGCAAGGTTTGCATTGTTCTTACTGCTTGCAATAATAATTTCAAATATATCGGAGGCAAAAATTATGGGTGAAGAGTTGAGCCAGAAGGAAAAACATATAGCGGAAGTGTCGTCTTATGCGGCTGCAGGTGATATAGACGGGTTAAAGGTGGCGTTGTCTAAAGGTCTAGACGTCGGAGTAAAGGTAAACGAGTTTAAGGAGGTTCTTGTTCAGCTGTATGCCTATTGCGGGTTCCCGAGAAGCTTAAATGCCATTTCCGCCTTTATGGAGGTTTTAAATGCACGCGGCGGCAAAGATGAACTTGGTCCTCTGCCGTCTGCGTTGCCGTCGGGTAAGAGTATAGATTTTGGGACTGAAAACCAAACCAAGCTTGTAGGAATGAAAGTAAAGGGATCGCTTTTCGATTTTGCTCCAGCCATAGACGAGTACTTAAAAGCGCATCTTTTTGGAGATATATTCTCAAGGGACAATCTCGATTGGAAAACTAGAGAGATTGCGACTATTGCAATGCTCGCCTCAATGAAGGGTGTTGACAGCCAGTTAAATAGCCACATAGCCATTGGAAAACACAATGGGTTGTCAGATGCTCAGGTAGGCGAAATTCTAAAGATAGCATCTAGGGCAAGTTCAAAGAGCGAAAGCCCATTTGCATTGGGAAAGCCTAACGATGCATACTCAAAATATTTCAGCGGAAAGTCTTGGCTTGCGGTTTTGGCTTCAGACAAAAAGCTTGGCGTGCCTGTTGCCAATGTAACTTTTGAGCCGTCTTGTAGAAACAACTGGCACAGCCATACCGGTGGACAGATTCTCATTGCAGTTGGCGGTGTTGGGTACTATCAGGAAAGGGGGAAGCCCGCACGCCGCTTGTGCCCTGGAGATGTAGTTGAAATTGCGCCAAATGTTGAGCATTGGCACGGTGCGGCTCCGGATAGTTTCTTCTCTCACCTTGCGATTGAGTGTAATCCACAGAGCAACAAGAACACATGGTTAGAACCAGTAAGCGATGCCGATTATAAAAAGGCAACTTCAGCTAAAGAAGAGCAATAATAGGTATCTTAGCCAGTTTGTTTGCATCATATTTTAGTGTCATAGGAAGGCTTTTTGAATAATAAAGCTATGGAAACCGTAAAACTTAATAATGGGGTAAAGATGCCTATTCTGGGGTTTGGCGTATATCAGATAGACGATGCCTCCTCTTGTGAAAAAGCCGTCTTGAATGCGCTTGAGACGGGGTATCGTCTGATAGATACAGCTGCCGCATATCTTAATGAGGAGGCCGTAGGACGCGCAATTTCTAAAAGTTTGCTGCCCCGAGAGGAAATCTTTATAACCACAAAGCTTTGGATACAAGATTCCGGATACGACTCAGCAAAGAAGGCCTTTGAGCGTTCCATAAAGCGGCTTGGAGTAGACTATTTGGATTTGTATCTTATACACCAACCCTACGGCGATGTTTACGGTTCTTGGCGGGCTATGGAGGAGCTTTATCAAGAGGGCAGAGTACGCGCAATAGGGGTTAGCAACTTCCAACCTGACAGGCTGGTAGACTTAATTTTACACAATAAAATAGTTCCGGCTGTAAACCAGATAGAGATAAATCCTTTTTGCCAGCAGCATGATTCCGTAAAGATAATGAGGCAATACGGCGTTTTGGCGGAGTCTTGGGCGCCTTTTGCCGAGGGCAAAAATGGCATATTTGAAAATCCTATACTATCAGATATAGCAGCAAAATATGGCAAGAGTATTGCTCAGGTTGTAATAAGATGGCTTGTTCAAAGGGGAATTGTTGCAATACCAAAGTCGGTAAGGAAAGATAGAATAGAGGAGAATTTTAATGCTCTGTCGTTTGAGCTGGACGAGTCCGACATGGAGAAGATTGCCTTGCTCGATACAGGCAAGAGCTGTTTTTTCTCCCACCGAGATCCGGAAATAGTAAAATGGCTTTCATCTGTTAAGTATGACATATGATTCCTTTTGTGGGATCATATGTTTAACATATTGCGACAGTACTTGAACTTTTTGCATTAAAAATGTTTTTCAAGCCCATTGACGCAAGCCAGAGAGCGTATATCTTAATGTCGATTTTTATTTACGGAGAATTTTTAGACTATGTTAAGACGAGCAAGAATAATAGTGTCGGTTTTATTTTTTGCCGCGGTAACGCTGCTTTTTCTGGATTTCACATCTGCTACGCACGCATGGCTTGATTGGACGGCAAAAGTGCAGTTTATTCCGGCCCTATTGGCCGCGAACTTTGCCGTTGTGGGCGCGCTTGTGCTGCTTACGCTGCTATTTGGCAGAATATATTGTTCTGTAATTTGTCCTTTGGGGATAATGCAGGATATCTTTTCCCATCTTGCGGGACGCAAGAAGCGCAATAGGTTCTCATATGCGCCTTCTAAAACAAAAACAAGAATTGCCTTTCTAACGCTTTTTATTGCGCTTGCATTGTTGGGGTTTTTATCTTTTGCAGCAATAATTGCTCCGTACAGCATGTATGGCAGAATTGCTTCAAATATTTTTTATCCAATATTTGCAGTGGCAAATAACGTTCTTGCGTTTTTTGCCGAGAAGCTAGACTCATACGCATTTTACAGCATCGATGTGTGGGTTAAGGGAGCCGGAGCATTTGCGCTTGCACTTGCAAGTTTTTTGGTTGTAGGTATATTGGCGTGGCGAGGCGGAAGAACATATTGCAATACGGTATGTCCGGTGGGAACAGTTCTGGGGTTTATAGCTAAATTCTCCTTGTTTAGGCCGGTTATAGACTTGTCAAAATGCAACTCGTGCAGATTGTGCGAAAGAAACTGCAAGGCAAAGTGCATAAGCTCAAAAGAGCATAAGATAGACTATTCAAGATGCGTGGCATGTTTTGATTGCTTAGATAAGTGCAGAAGTTCGGCAATATCTTATTCTTTTGTGCTTGGTGGAAAGTCGGCAAAAGAAAACCATGCTCAATGCCTAAATCGGAAGCCTGTAAAGCACGAATTAAAATCTGAAAAAAATATTGATAACTCAGACAAGCAGAAAATTTCTGTGGACAGAAGGGCATTTTTATCTTCCGCAATGGTTCTGGCAACGGGAACTGCCTCTGAAAATATGAAGTTAGACGGAGGTTTGGCACCCATAAAACCTCGCCATTCACCCAAACGCAAAACACGCATAGTTCCGCCTGGGGCACTTAGCATTGCAAATTTATCGGATAAGTGCACGGCTTGCCATCTTTGCGTTTCGGCGTGCCCGTCGCATGTTTTGGAGCCACTTGCAAATCTTGAAAATTTTTTGCAACCGCAGATGTCTTACGAACATGGATATTGCAGGGTAGAATGCGTTGAATGTTCAAAGGTGTGTCCTTCAGGCGCAATATTGCCAATTACGAGGGCGGAGAAAACGTCAATTCAAATAGGTCGGGCGGTTTGGTCGTCTGACCTTTGCATTGTAAATACAGATTCCCAGCAGTGCGACAACTGCTTTAGACAATGCCCAACTGGAGCAATACAAATGGTATCAAAAGATCCTAAAGATTCCTCCGGGCTGAAAATTCCAATAGTTGACGAATATAGGTGCATAGGGTGCGGCGCATGTGAAAATTTGTGTCCGGCAAGGCCGGTTTCGGCGATACATGTGGAGGGATACTCCGTGCACAATAAAATCTAAAAAAGCGCTTTTTAAAGAAAGGATCTTTCCAAAGATGGCCAGCAAGACAAAAGAATTTCTAACTAGAAGAGGCTTTTTGAAAAATATGGCAATAGGAGCGGCGGCCGTTCCCATTGCCAGTTGCTCAAATGCTGGAGACGACGAGCCCTCGGGTGAGATGACCATGAGGATAAATCCCAAGACAGGAGAAAAAGTCTCTTTGCTTGGATTTGGCTGTATGCGTTGGCCGTCTGTCGACGGCAGGAGTGCCCGCGAGGGAGGCAGTGAAATAGACCAGCAAGCCGTAAACGAACTTGTAGACTACGCTATTGCCCACGGCGTGAATTATTTTGATACGTCTCCGGCGTATTGCAGGGGGAAATCTGAACACGCCACTGGAATAGCTCTGAGCAGGCACCCTAGGAATAAATATTTTATAGCCACAAAGTTATCTAATTTTTCTCCAAGCACTTGGAGTAGGGAGGCATCTATAGCAATATATCGCAATTCTTTGAAGGAGTTGCAGGTTGATTATATAGACTACATGCTTTTGCACGGCGTAGGAATGGGCAAGGGCATGGATGAATATAAATCGCGCTATATAGACAACGGTATTTTAGAATTTCTTCTTGAGGAGAGAAGAGCAGGGCGCATACGCAATCTTGGGTTTTCGTACCATGGCGATATAAGTGTTTTTGATCTTTTGCTTTCCCAGCACGACAAATACAAGTGGGATTTTGTGCAGATTCAGCTGAACTATCTTGATTGGAAACACGCAAAGCAGATAAACGATCGCAACACAGACGCAGAGTATCTATACAACGAACTTGCTAAGAGAAATATTCCAGTAGTAATAATGGAGCCTCTTCTTGGAGGAAGGCTTTCTTCTGTTCCGCATACGCTCGTTCCAGAATTCAAGAGGCGCGATCCGGATAGCAGTGTTGCGTCGTGGGCGTTTCGTTTTGCAGGAAGCTTCCCCAAGGTTTTAACCGTCTTAAGCGGCATGGTTAGAATGGAGCATCTTAAGGACAACATCAAGACCTATTCGCCTCTAAAGGAACTGAGCAAAGACGACTTCAAATTTCTTGAGGATACGGCAGAGGAGATGATGAAGTTTAACACAATTCCATGCAACGATTGCAAATACTGCATGCCGTGTCCGTATTCTTTGGATATTCCCGCAATAATTCTCCACTACAATAAATGCCTAAATGAGCGCATGGTGCCAGACAGCGTTTTGGACGATAATTATAAGAGGGCTCGAAGGGAATATCTGATAGGCTACGATCGTTCCGTTCCAAAGTTAAGGCAGGCCGCACAATGCACCGGTTGTGACCAATGTTCCCCGCATTGTCCGCAGCGCATAGATATCCCCAAAGAACTGCGCAGAATAGACAGGTTTGTTCAAGATTTAAAGCGGCAGGCCGTGCTTATGGGAGACGTAAAGAGGAAGTTTGAAGAGGGAAAATATTCCTGCGTGATAGGAAATGGGGAAATACGCACATTTACAAATTCCGGCATAGACGATCTTTTGCGCATTTATACCACTGAGCCGTCTCTTTTGAAAGGGGCTCTTGTTGCTGACAAGGTTGTTGGCAGAGCGGCGGCGTCAGTGATGATAATGGGAGGCGTTTCTGAAGTTTACGCCGATACATTAAGCAAGCCAGCGCGCGCAATGTTAAACAGGGCAAGGATTGTTGTATCTTGTAAAAATCTTGTTCCGGCAATAAAGAATAAGCGCGGAGACGGAATGTGCCCATTAGAGTTAAAATGCCGCAAGGCGAAAACTCCGGAAGAATGCTTAAAGGTTCTTTTATCAGGGCGCTGATATTATATAAGTCCGATAATATATCCCAGACATAGATATTCTGGTGCTTTCAGAAACTCTATTCTCATGATACTTTGAGTAGAAAGAATATATATTTATGTATGCAAGGGCTAAATATAGGTCTCATTCTTCCTGCGGATATCCTTAAATTTTGCAAGCATCTGGCGTATTTTTTCCGACATTGGCGGAGGCAATATTCTTGCATGTGTCGGGCATGCCTTAACGCAAGCCATGCAAAGCGCGCATTTAGTAATATCCGTCTTAAGCTTATTTTCAGATATGCAAATTGCGTCCGTGGGGCAAATGGCTATACATTTTTTACATAGGCAGCAAGCCTCTGTGGATATTGGTGTTGCCGGTGCGGAAAACTCTGGTTTATAAGGGTAATTTCCCGGAACTTTTATCTGGTCTTCAGAGCCAGATTCCAATTTCTCTAATATTTTTTTGCCGAAGCAGCTGAGGTCTTCAAAGTCTTTCTCGTCAGGTCTGCCAGCTGCAAGCTCAGGATACATAGAATGCTGTGCAACAAATGCCCCAGATGCTATTACGCAAAAGCCAGATTCATTAAGAATATTATTTAGCTCCAACAAAGCGTCCTCATAGGCTCTATTCCCATATACGGCAACAGTGGCCGCTTTCTTGCCTGAGGCTTTTATCGATTTAAGTTTTTCCGCGATAAAGGCTGGAATACGCCCTCCAAATACGGGAACGGCAATTACTGAAAACTCGTTTTTTGGATTTTCTACAGGCGCATTTTTATCTGCTAAGTTATGCTCAACTACGCATTCCGATATGCTTTTAGCAAGGTAAATACCAATTTTTTCTGTTCCACCCGTCGGGCTAAAGTAATAAAAATCTATGTTTTTTGACATAATAAATATTTTATGATTATTCAGATATTACTGCATATTGATAATATTTTTTATTAGAAATTATAATACAAAGAAATGCTTTACCATCAGATGTTCTCGCTTTCTTTTGATATATAAAAGCCTGAAATTGCCATAAGAATTTTTTTATGTATATAGCTTATTTATATAGCTATGTATACTCTTCACCGGTTTTTTCCCTGCAAGCTTTTCTTCGTTGTTCTTTTTTTCTATCGGCAAATATCTTTGTCGGAGGGAAGGGTATTTTTGATCTAATTCTTATGCGTTTTTTAGACTTATTTTTTGCCATAAGCATTCTGTGGGTACATATTGTATTTTTCTTTTGCGCAAGCCAAATAATTTCAAAAATATCTATTTGTTGCAATGCAACTTATATAAGATTGTAAAACCAGTTAAATATATTGTTCCAGAATCCAGGCTTAAACAATTTATATGACATAGGGGAAATTACTTGAGAGCCGTATTCATAAGGTTTGCTGGAATAATTTGAAATTATAACGGTGCCGTCGCTGAATTCCGATTTAAATATTTCAGGGGAGATTTCCTCATGATTGTCTAAGAACTCATATTGCAGATAGCCCATTTCTTTTAGAAGATCGCGGCCTTTTTTAATTTCAGAAACAGTTTTTTTAAGATCTGCGTCAGTCGTGCAGATAAGGTCTTTGTTGCCCATCCAATTTTCTCTACCGGCATCACAAAATGCAGAATATATATAAAAAGATGGCCTTGTGGCAAATTCAACAACTTTCATTTGCGAGGCTTTATCTTTTATTGTGTAATTTATCGTGGCAGTTCCGGCATTGCTCATTATTATTCCATTGTAGACTATATGCCAAAGGGGAACATATCCGTCTATCATAGGCGGACGTTTTGCAAATAGTTTGAATGTTATGTAAAGCCCGTAATCGAGAACGGAGGCTACGTGATCAAAACCACCTTCGCTCGCGGCACCACCCATAAGATCTGCAGCATATTTGAGGTGTTTTGTTGCATATTCGGCGGCCTCCTTCCGATTTAATGGATGAACCTTGTCGTAGCATACCGTGGGTGTTACTGTTGATAGCACATCTATGTAGTGTATCCAATGAAATCCAAGCTGCTTGAGCTTGGGGTAATCTCTGAATAGAAATTTATCGTAATATTCTTTGTAGCAGAGGTTAAACATTCTTCCTCCACTCCAGACTGAATTTTTCTGCGGTGTTCCATCTGGATTCTTTGCAAGAATTGATTCGCTCCAGTCTGGCGATCTCTGGTATGCATCTCCGGAATTTGTATGGCAAACAATGTTTATTCCTTGTTCTTTAGCCTTCTTTATAAGGGCTATTAACCTTTCCTCACCTCCGAGTTCAGGTTCCACCGGATACATTGTCGGCCAGCGTCCATCATGCCCCCTGATATTCCAGCCAACCAGACATATTTGAGCCTTATCTATCCCTTGTACCTTAAATTCGTCGAGCAGTTCAGATACTCTATCAAATGTCATTGCCACTTTCATCTTTGGTTCGTTTTCGAGTGTCTGGGTCTCCACGGGTGTTGGTAGAGGTTTCCAGCCCTGACGTATTCTTACTTCCGGTGCTTCGGCGGCATAGGCAAGCACTTCGTTATTTTTGGCTCTCTCCCTTAATGGCTTTACATAGCCGCGGTCGAGCTGCCATTTTCTGTATAGGCGTCCCATTCCGCTATAATTTGCGTCTTTGCCTTTTAGAGAGTAGAAATCTATTATTATGTCTTCGTATGGCTTATCGTTTCTTATATTGAAGCGGTACGACATTGTATATTCGCCATTCTTAAGCGTTATTACAGCGTTGCATTCAAAACGCATTCCTTTGACTATGGCGCAAATGCCGTATTGCCTTTTTTCATTCCTGATAAGGCAAGCGGCATGTGGCGTATAGAGTATGATGCGTCTTTTTCCCTCTTTGAAAATTTTCCGTACATGCCATCTGGCATGATATAATATCCGTCGTCATCTATCTTTGACTTTGCAAAAGATGGAAATATCTCAACAGAATCTATGTTTGATGGAATATCGCTTGAAGATATGTGCGCACGTTGAAAGTTATCTATGTTTTCTAACTGAAGTGTCTTGTCGGAAATTTTCCCATCTTGCGTCTTCATGCGCACAAGCACTATGTCTGCTGCGAATGTTATTCCGCAAATAATGGATATTGCAATAGATAAAACAAATCTCTTCATGAGATGAAGGAAATATAAATTTTGCAGATTTCCTCAAGAATAAAATATGTCTAATTCGTATATTCTAAATTTAAAAATTTGTTGGATAAAAAAAGAAAGCAAAGATAGTTGAATATACATTTAATTTAATAGCAATATTGTACTGCTGTTTCATTCAAGTGGTGGAGAATATACAAAGAGGAAAACTTATTTATCTCTTAAGGCGGTTAAGCTATCTATAAAATCTTCTGGAATGTGATAATTGCAATATATTGATTCTTAAGAGAAAATTCCTCAATTAAATAAAAATTTTAAGTATTATTGTTTTGGTTATAAGACGAGAATACCTATGTTTTTAATAATGCAAAATAGATATAAAGGCAGCTGAGAGCTATTTTTCTTTACAATACAAAGCCAGCACAGAAGTTATTCTACGAATTTGAAATTATTAAATTTATAGCCGGTATATGTAATATGTTAAAAAACTATGAGAAATTTGCTTTAACAAAGAAACATTCCACAATCTTTTTGGCTGGATCCGAATCTTTACGATATTTGTATATGCATGTTGGGTCTTATCTGTTAGAAATTCCTCATTATTATTGCAAAAGAAGGTTAGCTAAAAGTTAGCAGTTATTTGCGGCAGAATAGGGCAAAACAGGCAAATTCCTTATATTTTATAATATTTCTAAATGGCCTATTTAGGCAATAAAAAACCTTGCAAGTGGATTATTTGCAAGGTGTTAAGTCAGAGCCGAAAGTCGGACTTGAACCGACGACCCACGCTTTACGAAAGCGTTGCTCTACCAACTGAGCTATTTCGGCTTTGAAAATATTGGCGCATAATCTCATCTGTAGTTTTTTTGTCAACGTTATTTTGCCGCTTTTTTACATCTTTAAGACTCCCATATCATACCCATTAATTTTTATTAAACATAAAAAATACCGCACTAAATATCTTGTGCGGCATTTTGATCTATAAGCTATTTGGTTATATTTTTATTTCTTTACTTTAAAATTTTTTACGGCGTCCCACGGTTTTATTCCTGATTTGTCAAATGACATATAAGCTAAAGAATTCAACCATACTGCTCCATACATAACCCAGCCTTCCACATGTCGATATTCTCCGTTTGGATTAAACGGATAGCTTTCGCTACCGCAAGAAGTAGATATAGATCCTCTGCATAGTTCAAGTCTAGCACATATATCTTTCTTATATGCCACAGGCCAGCCTCTCGCTACATCCTTCCAGCCATTATTTGGCTCTCCAACTCCGGCGCACATGCGCGGATTCCTTCCAAATACGGCATCTATCTGTGCGTAAGAAATCTGTTCCATGCGCGCTCTCTTTCCGGCGTCTGTCTGTACCCAGTTTGCAGATATTGCACTTGCAGGAAAACAAAGCAGATTTCCAACATCATTCATTATGAGCATAGTCCAGATATTGTCCTTGGGGGAAAGCATGCGGTAGTCCCACATATTGTCTGATCGGGATATCATTATGTCTGACCATTGCTGTATCTTTTCTTTCAATCCCTTTGGTGCCTTCTGAGGATATGCCTCAAGCAGCCATACTAAAGCTGTAATGGTTCTGTGTTCGGAATATCTGTGAGCCTTTGTCGTAAGCGGATTGTTGAAATCTACTTTGTTTATGACAAATTCGGCCTGTGCTATAGCAGCATTGAGGTATTTTTCCGGATCCTTTATCCCGTCGCGCTTGGCGACCTCATACATAAGCAGATTCGGAATTATTGTGTGTCCGGGGGCATTGTCATAGGCAAGCGGAGGTAGCTTCTTTTGATCTGAGATGGTTATTGGCGGGTAATGTTTCGCGTTCCATGTCCACAGAATTCCCAATCTTCCTGCCTTTTCCCAGTATTTAAAGACTGCAGTTTTTGCTTCGGTATAGACGCTTTCGGGTATCCATTCCTTCATTGTAGGATATGCCCAAAGAAAATATGAAATTTGCTCCATTGCGCCTCCGAGCTTTCCAAATTTTTCTTCGTCTTCCATGTAATAAGCAAGATAATATCCCACCGCCCAGTGTATCAGCTTTATGACATCGGGGGCGTCCTTTGCCGGAGCTTCAACATTATCGAAATACATCTCGCACCATCTCATTACCTCCGGACCGGCCCAGTTCTGCGGAACATATTTGATCTCGCCATCAAAAGTGCGTTGTTTGTCGGCTTCATAATTTATTTGAAGAGGCATTTTTTTTACTTCATCGCTATTTGCCAGCCAGAAATTCACAAGCGCTGGTATTGTAAAATCTCCAGCTCTTCCTCCGTCTCTGAATGGACCCCCACCATAGGCGCTAGGGTGTGTGCCGTAAACGCTTCTGACATCCATCAGAAAATCTACTGCCAACTGATGGAAGAATTTTCTGTATGCGTCTGTTCTAACATAAAACGGATCCGACGCTCCATCCTTCAAATTCCCCCCGCTCAGCACAACTACATAGCGTGTGTCTGAATCGGCAGGCTTAAATGAGGAAAAGTCTCCTATATGATTTTTTATCTCTCCTTCAAATAGCGATTTTCCCTTGGAATCTCCAAACTTTTTTACAAAAAATTTTGTGCCGTCTGGCGATACTGGTGCTGTAAAACGTTTTGGCTCGTTCACATCAAAGCCTATCTGGTTGAGCAGCGCAACGTGCCAGTCGAATTTATCTGGCAGCGGGGCAGGGGGTACTTTTTTCAAACCGCCTCCCCATACTGTCGGATCTTTGAATGGATATTTTTTATCCGCGTCCAATCCAACCGGGTTTCTTACGAAGTCTTCCGCGTTGGCTGTAATAATCGCCAGCGAGGCAATCCCTATTGTAGTTATCAGTGCTCTTAGATTCATAAATTGCTAAAGTTTATATCGTTTGATCCTTACAAATAATATTAATTTTGATTCTCTTAATTCTAAAGCCTATCGAAATATATTCTTTATGGCAACAATATATATTCTGCAATATAATTATAGTTTAGAATTATATTAAGATCAATGGGGTATAGGTTCTTTTTGTTGGTCTATTTTGATTTATTTCCGTTTTTATATCTATCCAAGCGCAGCTTGTAAACGCCATTTGAAAACTTGTGCGCTGCTTTTGCCATTGGATAATACGGCGTATCTGCTATGTCTACAAATCCTATGGCATAATTCTCACCATCAAAACGACCACTTGTGCATTCATCAAACCACTGAAACCAATGAGCTCCAACTATGCGCGGATTCTTCACAGCGCTTAGCATATATTTAATGAATGAATCTGCTTTGCTTTCCACTGTTGCTCGCGGAACTAATCCGCCCCCAAATACTCCGCCTGATGCGTCTCCAAAATGAAATTCTCCAATTATTACAGGTTTGTCTTGTGCGCCTGCTGGCAGGTCAAAACCATATACATCATCTTTATACAGATTGTAGCTTACAACATCGCAGTATTTGCTTGCCGATATTGCGACATCGTCGTTGCACCAGGCAAGCCTGCATCCAAAATACAAAACATCTTTCCCGGCATTCTTTACAGCGCGGCGGCACACTTCAAAATATCTGTCGTAGAAGGATTGCTCAAATAAGGAAAGATCGTTTTCTGAAGCTTTTGTTTTGGGAACAAAGTCTCTTTCTTCCAGAAAATTCTCCCAATCTGAATAAGAAGATTCCCATACTTTATTGAGCATCTCAACAGACTTATATTTATTCTCCAAGAGCTTTTTAAAAGCCAGCTTTGCTGGTTGATCTTTTGGGCATGTAAGAACTGCTTTTGCCGTCTTTAGCGGTTCGTTCTGCCAGGGTAGCTCGTTATCAACAAAGACTCCCACACACCATTGAGAACTTACAATGTCTCTTTTTGAATCTAAAATCTGCATTGTATTGGTTTCAAATTCTTCAGAGAAGAAATCTCTCAGTGGCTGCCAATATCCAAATAGAGGCATTTTGGCATCGAGCGTTTTTGCCTGAAATGAATTTATTATGTATGCGTAAGGCATATTTTCTGCGCGCAACAGGCGTCCGTCTGTCCATGCTCCGTATGTATTTATGCCCCATTTCTTCATTCGAGGCACTGCTATGTCTTCATATTTATAGCCTATTCCATACTTCTTCTCCAGATTGCTCCCGCTAAAATTATATGCGTTAAATTTTATTTTCTCATAAAAAAATTTCCCGTAGGCTATGTCTTTTACAATATAGCGGGAGTTTGATATATCCTCAAAATAGTTTTCTCTATTGGTTATGCCTGTCAAACTGTCCATGCCTACACAGTCTATTCCAATAGACCAAAATAAATTTCCAAGCGGATCTACCAAAAACCACGAATCTCCCACTTTCTCAGTTCTGAATCTTCCAGTAGCTTTATACTTATATCTCTTTGATATCAGGCCGCCGTATTTGTCTCTGTTTGCTATATCCTTAAGGCTGCTATTGAAGGCTTCCTCCTGAAGTATTCTGTCTTTGAAGTCTTCATCTTTATATATTTTATTTTCCCATCGCTTATGTTTGAACTGCCCGTATTTGTCTATAAACGGGAAAAATTCGTCTTTTGACATAGTCAAGAACGGTTGTGTTAAGTCTAAAAAATATCCGTCCGCAGGCTGAAACCTTATGCCGAGTATGGCCTCTTTTTCAAATATCCAACGGGATTCCTTCGGTAGTGATACTCTTTTTATATTTATGTTGTCTATGGCTATAGAAAATGGACCTTCGCCGGTGATATCTAAATAGTAGGAGTCGCAATTATCTCTAATATATCCGGCTAGGCGTATATTTTGCGGTGTGCTACTTCTGCTAAAAATTTTCTCTTGGAAACGTATTTCCTTCCCGTTTTTTATTCCAAGCAGCAACGCAAAATTCTTCGCATTGTTGGTCTCCATTGATGCGGCATGGAAACTTATATCGATTACATCGTGCATTTGCACATTGTTAAGGGCTATTCTTAATGCTCTCGGATACTTCCAACTTTTTGGAGCGCCTTTAGCTATCAGCACATTTTTACTTACAGCTTTGCATGCTGTTTGGGGAGCCTCTGATATTTTCAATTTTCCTATAAAGCATGTTGGAATTTGTCCTGTATCAAAGTTTTCGTATAAAATCGTCTCCAGCCGCAAAGTGTTTCTTCCGGAACAGAATGCCGAAGATAAGAGCGCAAGAAATACAATAAGATATGCTGCGGATCTCATTAGTAATTATTGTCATTCCAAACTGCGCCAGAGTCAACCCAATATGCGCATACAAGTTAGTATGCTCTTGAATATAAATATGGGCTATCTTATAAACAAATAAAATTTTTTACAAATATTATGAACGAAGAGAAATCATATTCCTTCCCGCAAGTTTGCAATTTTGCCTCCGCTGATGAGGATAAATATTCTTCTATGGGAGAAGGCTTTAAAAAGTTTTTCGAGTATGCAAAGCTAAACGACCTATCCGCTATGGTGCCAGGTCGCTATGAGATAGATGGGGATAATTTATTCTTTACAATATCCGAGGATAACTTGCGCTCCGAATCTCAAGCTCCGCTTGAGGCCCACCGCAAATATGCCGACATACAGATATTGATAGAAGGCTTGGAGCGCATAGGGTTAAAAAATTGCGCTTCATGCGCGCATATTAGAAGCCCTTATTCAGACTCGCGAGATATAGAATTTTTTGAAGACAAGCCCGATGTATTTTTAAGTTTGAGGCCTATGCAATTTGCCGTGTTCATGCCTTCAGATGCCCACGCTCCGCTGATAGGAGAAGGCCGCGTGAAGAAGTGCGTTGTGAAAGTTAGATTATAAATACGGCATTTCATGCATGCGCATCTGCCTATTTACTTAGAATGGAAATAGAGCCGGAATCAGGAACACGCATACAGCCATCACAATAATTGAAAAGGGCAATCCTATTCTGAAGAAGTCCCAGAATGAATATCTGCCAGGCTCCCATACAAGCATGTTCACCGAGGTTGACAAAGGAGACATATACGCAGTAGATGCCGCAACTGCTACAATCATAGCCATAGGGTAGGGCGAAACTCCCAGCATCTGGGCCGCCGATATCGATATTGGCCCCATAAGTATGCTTGTTATTGTATTTGACATAAACAACCCTGTAAACATTGTAAGCGCAAAAAGCCCGGCCGCAACCGCATATGCACCGCCGCCTCCGCATGCTTCAAATAGGGCTCTTGAGGCAATATCTATGCCTCCGGTCTTTTCGAGGGCCGTTGCAAACGGCATCATGCAGACTATAAGAATAATTGTGGGCATCTTAACTGCCTTGTATGCCGCTTCCGCCGTAAGACATTTAAATGCAACCATCATTAACGCTCCTATCA
Organism: uncultured Opitutales bacterium; assembly: GCA_944390805.1. GTDB lineage: Bacteria > Verrucomicrobiota > Verrucomicrobiia > Opitutales > Intestinicryptomonadaceae > CALXQW01. The sequence goes on from CALXQW010000036.1 coordinate 117,123, forward strand.
GGGCCGCAAGCGCATTTGGAACAATTCTGAAGACCATAAGAGATACCATAACTGCCATGCTCAAAAGCGCGTAGGGGGCGCGTTCGGGCGCGCTTGCGGTGTCGGCCAATTCGGCTGGTATGCTAAGAACCGTAAAGTCTATATCGTTTGAATGCAGCCTTCTTATATTTCTTTGAGCTCCGGCTACCAGTATCAAATCTCCAACTTTAAGCTTAAGCTCGGGTATGTATCCGCCAATGGAATGTCCATTGCGCCTGAGTCCTATGGCGTGCAACCCGAATCTTTCCCTAAATTTTATCTCCTCCAACTTTCGCCCTATAAACTCCGATTCCGGCAGAACCGATATTTCTGCCATGCCTATTTCCATGGAATTATCCATAAGGTAAGAGTCTCTCGTTGGCAGAACTTCAACTCCTATACTCTTTTTAAGCGCGGCAAGCTTTGTCTTCTTGTAGGTCATGTCGGCAAACAATTTGTCTCCGGCTCTCAACGAAAGATGCGCGGAAGCGGGCAGCACCTCTTTCTTTAGCCCGCTGTTTCTCTCAACACAGATTATGTTGGCGTTGTGCAATGTGCGAAGTTTTGCTTCTTTGAGAGTTTTACCTATTAACGGGGAGTTCTTTGAAATCTCAAAGAGATATTCCTTTCCGTGCAGGTTGTAGTCGCGGATAAAGTCTTCGAGATTCTTACGGGCTTTTGTGCGTTTTTCCTCGTCGGTAGAATTGCCTATGAACCTGTGCGCATATAGCATATAGGCAACTCCGAGCGCAAGAACAACCAAGCCTATGGGTGTTATGGAGAAAAACCCGAAACTCTCTCCAGTGTGAGCCTCCAGCAGCGAACTTAAAATCATGTTTGGAGTGGTGGCAACAAGAGTCATTAGTCCGCTGATTATTCCGGCAAATGCAAGAGGCATCATCATCTTTGATGGCGATATCTTCAGTCTTGCGCACATGTTTATGACTATCGGGAGGAATATTGCTATTATGGCGGTTGTGCTCATTACGCTTCCAAGTATGCATACTGAAACCATAGTAAGCGCTATAACTCTCGAGAGGCTTTTCCCGGACTTCCTCAATATGAATTCTCCAACCCTGTACGATATCCCCGTACGCGACAATCCCTCGCTTATCACAAACATGAAAGCTATAGTGAGAATTATTGGATCCGCAAAGCCTCTTAGCGTTTCTTGAAACGTCAAAACTCCCGATAGCGGTATTGCCGCAAGGGCAAAAAGCCCAACCAAATCGGGTCGGACTCTTCTCGACACAAAGAGCGCTATGCAAACTCCCAGCAGAACAAGCGTTATTATCAAGTCTTTATTCGGCATCTCTTCCTAATTTTTTAATATGGCCTTACTTTAGACAAGCCCAATTTTATATAGTTTTGCCTCTGCCTTATTTTATCATGAAATATTATAGTTTATTTCCACTATAATTTATTTTCCATGCGGCATTTTATATGCCGATTAAAAGAACTTTTTATTTTAGGGCGCAACAAAGAGTATTTGCGTATCTAAGATTTTCGCATACGCAGCCCTATTTATTTTCTATGGCAAGAGATATTCTTCTGTACTCTCTTAGGCATCTTGCTTTGGAGAGGCAGTTAGTGTAAACCTGCTTTCCCTTACAACAACTATCCGCACAGGAACCGGAGTCTCAAGGGAATTTTCTATCTTTTCCTTTATTGCCTTTGCCAAGTCCGCGGTTTCAACATCATTTAAGACATCAGGGCTTACAGCAACCCTAATCTCTCTGCCGGATTGTATCGCATAGGCCTTTGATACCCCTTCAAAAGATAGGGCAATTTCCTCCATGGCGCGAACCCTGCGCAAATATCCTTCCGTAGCCTCCATGCGCGCTCCTGGACGGGAAGACGATATACTGTCTGCTATTTGAACTATCGCCGCCGTGAGAGTTTTCATCTCAACTTCGTTATGGTGTGCCTCAACCGCATTTACAACTTCGTCGCTCTCGCCGCACTGCGCAAGAATTTTTGCCGCGGCTATGGCATGGGAAACTTCTTGGCCGGAGGCCATTGCTTTTCCGATATCGTGGAATAGTCCAGCGCGGCGCGCTGCCTGCGTGTCCGAGTTGAACTCCGCCGCTATCAGCGCGGCAAGCTTTGCCGTCTCCACAGAATGCGCAAGCGTATTTTGATTAAGGGAAAGATGAAAATTCAAGCGCCCTAAGAGCTCGGCAATCTTTGGGTCTGCCTTGCCCGCTCCAGATTCCTCAAGCGCGTCTAAACCCCATTGCAGGAATTTATCTCCTATAGACTTTTCCGCATTTGAAACAGCAGCTTCTATGCTTGCCGGATTTATCCTTCCGTCGGAAATAAGACTCTCAAGAGCCGATACGGCAATCTCTCTTCTTGCCGGATCAAAGCAGGATACCATTACGGAATCTGGGGTTTCGTCTATTATAAGCGACGCCCCCGCAGCCGACTCAAAAGAGCGTATGTTTCTGCCGTCCTTGCCTATGAGCCTTCCCTTCATCGCCTCGTCGGGAATTTTTACTATCTTTGTTGTTATCTCCTGCGTATAGCCAGGAGCCATGCGCCGCATAGCGTCAGCTAAAATCCTTTTAGATTTATCCTCCGCATCTCTCATTCCCTCGCGAATTATTTCATTTCTATATTCCGCAAGGTCTTCCGCGCATTTTTTTTCAAGCTCTATTTTTGCCGCTCTGCGTATCTCCTCTATTCCAGCATGTTTTATCGATGCAAGCTTGTCGGCATACTCCTTTGCCATGCGCCTGTGGTTTTCCTTCATTCCGGCAAAACGGGCGTACTCTGTTCTTGCTTCCTCCTCGGCGCGGATCGCCGCAGCCTTCTGCCTTTCAAGCTCTGAAAGGCGCAGATCTATCTCATGTTTGGCTTCCCTGGCGTGCGAGAGCAAATCTTCATACTCAGACTTAAGCTCCAAGCCCTGTTCCTTTAAATTTATCTCAAGTTCGGCTGCCTTCTTTTCATATTTTAATTTTTCGTCTGCGCGTATGCTTTCAACTTCGGCGTCCATCTTGCTCTTTAGAGAATGGGCCTTCACAAACAAAATTACGCACTCCGCAAACAGCACCGTAGCAAGAAGGCCGAGCAGTATTGATGATGTGTCGAAGGCGTTGAAGTCCATTTTTCTATACAGCTATATATTTCCTGTCTTTAATTTGGATTATTTAAGGAGGCGTAAAAATATTAGGCAAGTATAATCTTGATTTCATAAAATAGCGCAATAGCTTAAAAAGATAGGATATGAAAAGAAAAAACGCCCCAGATTCCGATTTGCCGAAAGCCAAGACTCTTTACACAACAACGCTGACGCAGGAACAAGCTGAAAAGCTCGACGACTGGCTCGACAAGCATCTCTGGGTGCCGTACAACGTCAACTATTCTCTCTTCGCTTACAAGAGCAAAGACGTAAACGTTGTAGTCTACAAATCAGGCAAGGCCGTGATACAAGGGAAAGGCACGGAAGATTTTGTAAGATTTGTTCTTGAGACGGAAATAACGCAAACTCCAATGATGGGGTACGAGCGCGTTTTGCATCCAGAATGGTTCACGGCGCATGCGGGCGTGGACGAGAGCGGAAAGGGAGATCTGTTTGGTCCGCTGGTTTCGTGCTGCGTAATTGCAGATGCTTCGGCTGTGCAGAAATGGATAGATGACGATCTTAAGGAGTCCAAAAAAGTTACGAGCGACAAAGCCGTTCTTGTAATGGCCAGAAAGATAAAAGCCACAAAGGGAGTAGTCGCCAAGGTTAGCTATGCCGGAATGGAAAAGTACAACGATATGTACCATAGTTTTGGGCAGAATTTGAACAAGCTTTTGGCATGGATGCATGCAAGGGCGATAGAGTCGGCCTTGGCAGAGAGGCATGTTCCTTGGGGCATGTTGGACCAGTTCACCAAGCAGCCGCTCGTGCAGAGGCAGCTAAAGGTTGAAAACTTTGAACTGAAGATGCAGACCAAGGCAGAGGCCGATCCGGTTGTAGCCGCCGCGTCGATAGTAGCCAGGGCAACATACATATATGTTCTCAACAAGCTTTCCGAGGAATTTGGCGAGCAGTTGTTGAAGGGCGCCGGGGCGGAGGCCAAGGAGCAGGCAGTGCGCATTGTAAAGAAATTTGGGCCAGAGAATCTCAAAAGGTTTGCAAAGATGCATTTTAAGACGGCGCGGGAGGCTATTGTGCAGGCTCGATGAAACGGCAAAACAAGAGCCAATCTCTTGCGGATTTCGATGCCGACTATCTTTCTGGCCGCTCTTATGTGTTGGGCGTTGACGAGGCCGGAAGGGGTGCTCTTGCCGGGCCTGTATGTGCCGCAGCTGTTCTCTTGGGGGCAGACTTTTATTCAGATAAAAAGCTCTTGGAGAATTTTTCCCGGCTCGACGATTCAAAGCGCATGACGGAAGACGAGCGCAAAGCAATATTTGATATAATGGTAAATTTAAGGAACGCCGGGCGCATTGATTTTGAAGCGGCGTTTGCTGAAGTTGAAGAGATAGAGAGTTTAAATATTTTGGGCGCTACAAAGCTTGCTATGGAGCGCGCTATTGGCGCGTTGAATGAAAGGCGCAATCTTTTGCTCAAAGAAAGCTCGTATGCGGCAACGCTCTTTGGTGAGGGGCAGGCAGACTTGTCAAAGTCTTTGCTTCTTATAGACGGCAATCCGCTGCGCAAATTTAAGTTTAGGCACATTGCAATAGTGAAGGGCGATTCAAAGAGCTTTGCGATTGCAGCAGCATCGGTTGTTGCAAAGGTTACAAGAGATATGTATATGGCGGAGATTTCCGACGCCTACCCACATTACGATTTTGCCAAACACAAGGGTTACGGCACTGCGCTGCATTTGCAGAATTTGATGCTTTACGGTCCGAGCGAACTACACCGCAAAAGTTTTTTAAAGAAATTGAGGGCGGGGCCCATTCAGAATATTCAATCTGAGTTGTTTTAAGCGTTTGATTGCGCGCTCATATTTGAGTGGAATTTCTGCGTTATATGGCATGAAGGGCGCAGTTATATTTTTTTCTTTAATCGAGTTGAAAAATAAGTGCATAAAATGCTTGAAAAAATAAAAAATAGGCTCATATATCCAACGGAATAAAAAAATGGAAAAGGAGAATACAGGCGTCATAGCATTGGAAGACGGCAGCGTCTTCAGGGGCGGTTCGTTTGGGGCCGTTAAGACTGCCGTTGGCGAGGCTGTATTCAATACTTCCATGACAGGATACCAGGAGCTGTTGACGGATCCGTCGTACTTTGGACAGATAGTCAACATGACTGCGGTTGAAATAGGCAATTATGGAATAAACTCTTCCGATGTGGAGTCGGACGGGGTTAAAGTTAAAGGTTTTGCCGTCAGATCGCTAAGTCCAATAACGAGCAGCTGGCGCTCGGAGATGTCTCTTGACGAATACCTCGAAAAGAACGGGGTTCCAGGAGTGTCTGGCATAGACACAAGAGCCATAACAAAGAAATTGCGCTCTGCCGGTTCAATGAAAGCCTGCATATCCACAGAAGGAATTTCCGACGAGGAGGCTATTTCCAGAGCGAGAGCTTGGGAGGGTCTTGTTGGGGTTGACTATGTAAAAGAGGTTACTGTAAAGAAGCCATTTTACTTCGATACTGCCAAATTTGATATTACTCCGTTTACGGTTGTCGGTACGAGCTTGAATAAGAGCAAGCGTCCGGCGAGGCTTTTTAAATGTGCCGCGATAGACTATGGCGCAAAGCTTTCAATTTTTAAAAGGCTGGCGTTTCACGGTTTTGACGTCACTGTTTTCCCGGCGAATACTCCGGCGGAGCAGATAGAGGAATTTGGGCCGGAATGTTTATTTTTATCTAACGGGCCGGGAGATCCTTCGGCTGTTACATATGCGCATAAATGCGTGGCGAGGCTGATTAAGAAATATCCCACATTCGGAATATGCTTGGGCCATCAGCTTATAGCCCATGCAATGGGCGCAAAGACATACAAGCTTAAATTTGGCCATAGAGGCGGAAACCAGCCTGTCAAGAATCTTGATACAGGCAAGGTATCTATAACTTCTCAAAACCACGGTTTTGCAGTCGATGCGAAATCGCTAGAGAATGTTGGCGGCATAGTTACGGAGATAAATCTCAACGACAATACCGTAGAGGGTCTGCGCCATAAAGACTTGCCGGTATTTTCTGTTCAGTATCATCCGGAGGCGGCTCCGGGGCCCAATGATGCAGACGGTCTTTTTGGATACTTTTATTACTACGTTCGAGACATACTTGCACCCGAAAAGTGAAAGGCATGTAAGCACGTGCATGAAAACCCCGGGTGAAAATCCGGGGTTTTTTGTTTTGCCAAAATTTTTCTATAAACTAAAACCCAATAACAAAAAATAAAGATGAATAACGAAAAATCGGAAAAGTCTCCCAAGTCGGCGCATAACAGCTGGGTTGGGTTCAGAAAGGAACTGAAGGTTGTCGACTGTACAATTAGAGACGGCGGCCTCATGAACAACAGCAACTTTGACGACAAAGTTGTCAAGGCAGTGTACGACGCATGTGTTGCGGGCGGCGTTGACTACATGGAGTTGGGCTACAAGAATAGCGATAAGATATTTGCTCCAACAGAATACGGCGCATGGCGTTTCTGCAAGGAGGACGACTTAAGGCGCATAGTTGGAGAGAATCCTTCCGATTTGAAACTTGCTGCTATGGCTGATGCCGAAAAGAGCAATTACAAGACAGATATTGTTTCAAAGAAGGATAGTCCTTTAGATTTGATAAGGGTAGCAACCTATGTCCATCAGATTCCTTTGGCTTTGGACATGGTCAAAGATGCCATTGACAAAGGATATGAGACAACAATAAATCTTATGGCAGTATCTACTGTTGCAGAAAGGGAATTGGATGAAGGTCTTGAATTGCTTGCAGAAAGCGAGGCAAAAGCCATTTACCTTGTTGACAGTTTTGGATCGCTATACTCCGAACAGATTCACTACATGATAAATAAATACCTGCGTTTTGCCAGGGCGACAGGTAAAGAAGTTGGCATACACGCGCACAACAACATGCAGCTTGCTTTTGCAAATACGATAGAGGCAATAATCTGCGGGGCTAATATGGTTGATGCCACATTTGCCGGATTGGGACGCGGCGCTGGAAACTGCCAGATGGAGCTTCTTCTTAATTTCCTGCATAATCCGAAGTACAGGGTTCGTCCTGTGCTTCAGACTGTTCAAGATTTCATAGAGCCGATGAGGGCAAAGCTTGGTTGGGGATTCGACTACCCGTACATGATAACCGGTTTCCTGAACCGCCATCCTCGCGATGCCATGAAGTTCAACGAGGCTGCAGACGCAAAGGAACATATTGTCGATTTCTACGACGATATGTTAAAAAACGTCTAAACCCGTCCGGGAAATAGGCATCTTTGCATTTCCATACGAGCCCATCTGCGGACGGGCAAATGGGAATGCCAGGGTGCGTGCCGATATCCGTAATTTAGCGGCGAACATGCCTTGGCATTTCCAGTTTATCAACATAGCTTAATTATAAGCGGCTACATTTGCACAAAAAAAAGAGGTTCAGGTTAAATTTAACCCAAACCTCTTTTGCTTTTTACAAATGTTTTGCGAGACAATATATTTTTTTATAAAGTAGCCTGACGCTCTATTTGTCCGCATATTCCTCTTTTGTTTCTGCAGAGGATTGTGATGCGGTAGCTTGCTTAGAATCTTTCTCAGCCTCGGCAGTTTTAAACACATATTCCTCTCCGAATGGAGGAAATTGAAACTGTTCAATTTTTAGGGATTTTTTTGAGGAATCGTCAAAATCTATTATGCACCCGCATATCCTAACGTCTCCTTCCGCCACAAGAAAATGTCTGGGTCTGCCGTCGATAAACCTTGAGAGTATTGGCTCTACTGTTCTGCCCAAGCAGGAATCCCACGGACCTGTCATTCCGGCGTCGGTAAGAAATGCCGTTCCACCTTTGAATATTCTGGCGTCCGCCGTTGGAATATGAGTGTGTGTGCCGACTACAGCTGAAATCTTGCCGTCCATATGGTATCCCATACAGACCTTTTCTGAGGTTGTCTCGGCATGGAAGTCCAACAGAACCCAGTCGGCAAGAGAGGACAGTTTTTCGGCATACTCAGATGCCTTTCTGAAGGGGCAATCTGCCTTAATCTTCATCAGCGTCTGCCCAAGTAGCGAAAATACCGCAAGTTTTTTGTCTCCAACTTGCAGTATAACATAGTCTCTCCCAGGGTTGTTCGGCGGAAGGTTAGCCGGGCGGCAAACCTTTTCAAGCTGATCTATCTCAGACTCAAAGCAGCGCTGGTCCCACACATGGTCTCCCAATGTAATGGCGTCGACGCCAGCCCTGAAGAGCTCCTCCGACATCTTTTTAGATATTCCGTTTCCGCCAGCGGCATTTTCCGCATTAGCAACAACGGCGTCTATAGAATGCGCGGCTCTGATATTGGCAAGCTCGGCCGACAGAATTTTTCTGCCGGCCTTTCCGACTATATCCCCTAAGAACAAAACCCTCATTTCGCGGCCTTGAATCCGAGTCTCTTAACCAGGGCTTCCATGTCCGCCTTAAGGCCTGCAGATGATATCTCCGATGGAACCATCTCAACTACGCCCATAGCCTCATAATGCTTTAAGATTGGCAGGGTGCTGCTCTTAAATACCTCAAGACGCTTAAGGACAGTTTCAGGGGCATCGTCTGGACGTGAGGCAAGAGGAGTTGCGCATTTGTCGCAAATGTCTGGATTCTTCGGAGGATTCATCGTCTTGTGGTAAGTGGCCTGGCAAGTAGGGCAAACGAGCCTTCCAGATACTCTGCGCACAATTTCCTCGTCCGATATTACAAGATTTATCACCGCCGATATAGGCTTGCCCAAGCCTTTCAATATCTTATCGAGAGCCTCTGCCTGCGAGAGTGTTCTGGGGAATCCGTCGAGTATAAAACCGTTTTTGCAATCGGGATGAGAGAGCCTTTCGGAAACCATTTCAACTACGGTTTCGTCGGGGACAAGCTCGCCCTTGTCCATGTACGATTTTACCTTAACTCCGAGCGGAGTCATATTTTTTATATTCGAGCGGAATATATCTCCCGTAGCAATCTGCGGTATTTCGAGTATTTCCGCGAGAACCGCCGAACGTGTTCCTTTGCCGCTTCCGGGGGCTCCGAAAATAATTAGATTTGGCTTTTGCATGGTAATATAAGTAAACAAATAGTTTGAAACTTGGAATAAAATCGGCAAGCATATTTTGGGCTTTTTGATAAGACGCCTCTTTTGGCGTTTTACCCGCATGAAAAACTTTGCAAAAACATGAGCGACCTTCAAACAGACCCTATATGCGGAATATGGATTTCTCCAGACGCCGAGGCAAGAATATGCCGCATGTCGGCTGATGGTTCAAGATACGAGCTTAAAACAGCATTTGAGCCTTTTGTGTGGACTTCGAGCGCGGCTGATACCGACTCTCTTGAAAGCTTGTCCGAGCGGCTCGAAGGCCCAAAGAATGCTCCTTTGGATATGCTGCTTAGGTTTCCATCGCGCAAGGCTTATGACGACTTTGCAAAACAGCGCGATAAAAATCTCCCATTCATGCGCGTACCGTCGCTTGAAAATCAGTTTTTGCTTTCCCGCCGACTGAGGATGTTTTCGGGCGTACGCTATTGCGATTTGAGAATTTTGAGCCTGGACATAGAGACGCATTCCGCCGATGGCAGCTTTTCAAATCCGTCGAAGCGAGAAGACAGAATATTGGCTTTCGGATTGCGCCAGGGGGGAGAATCTCACATTCTTGAACTTGACGACTACAACGACGAATCTGAGCGGCAGTTAATTTTAAAATTCAGAAACCTTTTGTTGGAGCTGGATCCGGACATAATAGTAGGGCACAATATTTTTCAGTTCGATTTAAACTACATATCCAGGAGAGCTTCCATCTTGGGGGTGAAGTTGGATATAGGGCGTTTCGGGGCAGCGCCTTCTTTCAGAAAGACTCGCATAAAAATTGCCGAGCGCACCTTTGAATACCAGCGCTGCGATATCCCCGGGCGAACTGTTGCCGACACATTGATTCTTGCCCAGCTGTACGATATTTCACAGCGCGAGATGCCGTCGTATTCGCTGAAGGAGTGCGCGTTATTTTTTGATATCAGCAGCAGGAAAGAGCGTACATACATAACCGGTTCCGACATAAAAGACGTATTTAAGAGCGACCGTAAGCGTTTCAGGGCGTATTTGTCTGACGATCTGCGCGAGACCGAAGCTTTGGCTGCCATATTTCTTCCAACATACATAGCTCAAATTCAGAATATTCCCATGACTCTCCAGGAGTGCATGCTTCGCGGAACGGGGGCAAAAGTTGAGTATCTGTTCTTGGAAAGGTACCTTGCCCGGAAGGCAAGGCTTCCGGATATTCCTCCGTCGAGAGTCTTTGGCGGCGCCTTGTCTGCAAGTTATGAAGTAGGGGTGTTTAGGCATGTTTTGCATTACGATGTTGCAAGTCTGTATCCGAGCATAATGATATACCTCGGCAAATGTCCTAAGAACGATTACCTTAAGGTCTTTATAGAAATATTGAGGGGGTTGCGCGAGGAGAGGCTCAAATATAAACTGCTCGCAAAGACTTCTCCCAATCCCGACGATAGGCTTGAATATTCCGCGCGACAAAACAGCTTTAAAATTCTGATAAATTCGTTCTACGGATACTTGGGGCTATCTACCGCGCGATTTGGCGATTGCGATTTGGCCGAGGAAATCACCGCCACAGGCAGGGAAATCTTAAATGCGCTCATGGGGCGCTTTAGGGATTTGGGCTGCCGCATACTTGAGGCTGATACCGACGGTATATATATAAGCGCTCCTGAATATTTCGACGATCCCCACAAGCTTCTGGACAAAGTTTCCGATATTCTTCCCGCCGGCATAGAATTGGATTTCGACGGCAAATATCCATCTATGCTCTGCTATAAAGCAAAAAATTACGCCCTTGTTGAAGACGGTAAGATGCGCCTGAAAGGTTCCGCATTGAGGAGCAGGGCTATGGAGCCTTATCTTAAAGATATCTCGAACGAGATTTTAAAGATAGAACTTGGCTTGTCAAAAGAGGATTTATCAAAGAAACTTTTGGACGAAAAGCGCAGGATAGAATCGGGAGAATACCCGGTTGAGAGACTTGCCAAGAGTGAATATATAAGCCTTTCTCCTTCGGCGTACGAGGCTGAAATACTAAGGGCTGGCAAGGGTAGAAGGGCTGCTATGGAGGCTGCCTGCCTTATGAATCCTCGCCCAAAGTCTGGGGATAGAGTTTTCTACTATATTGCCAAGTCTTCGGACGGGAAAAAACAGCCCGATTGGAAACGCGCGCGGCCTTTGGAAGGGTGCGACATAAAATCTAATCCGTATGATCCCGACTATTATGTAGGAAAGCTCCGCGATATCTGCGAGCGCTTCTCGGAAGTTGTCCCAGATTTGCAATTTCCCGATTCATCGCCCAAGCAGGGAGAGCTTTTCGACCTCTAAATATTATTACATATCTTATTTCAATCTTTCTGCTCTTTTTTAGCGGTAGAATCTCTGTCTTTTTTGCGGCATTTTTTATATATTAAAAGATACCGTAAAAGGCTTTCATACTTTTTTAATATGATTGTATTCAGTGATGAATATTCTGTTTTGGAATTAAAAAAAAGAGGAAGGTAAAGTTACCTTCCTCTTTTTTTACTTATGATAGTATTTTACTTGCTCGGATAAGAGGCCGGAACAAACGGAGCGTTTTGCAGATAGTCAAGGCTGAGCTTTACGCTCTTTTGCGGATCATAACTATAGCGCTCTACTTCAACAACTATGCCTTCAACACCGCCGATGTGGGCGTTCTTGAATATAGCATCAAAGCCAACCATTCCGCTTTCTCCAAGCTCCTTGAGATCCTTTATGTGCAGCAGCCTGAAACGATTTGGATATTTCTTGAAAAGTTCCACAGGGCTATTCTGGCCCATGACTGCCCAGTATACATCCATTTCAAAGAATACATACTCCGGATTTGTATTCTGAAGCATATACTCGTACATGCTGAGCTTGTCTTTAACGGGTTTCATCTCAAATGAGTGGTTGTGGTAGCCAAACTTCATGCCGGCGTCCTTGCACATTTTTCCAACAGCATTGAGATAGTCGCAGTAAAGCTGCATTTCCTCTACATTCTTGGGGAAGGGAATTGACGGAACTACTATATATTTCATTCCAGTTGCCTTGTGGACAGGTATAGCTTTTTCCCACCATTTAAGAGACTCTGAGAAATCCTTATTCTTAATCTCAGCTTCGGAGAGCCTCTTGGAAGTATGGCTTGAGCGAACCTTCATTCCGGCTTTCTCAACCTCCGCCTTGAACTCCTCCGGAGTCATTCCATAGAATTTGCCGTCGTTATATCCGGCGGCTTCCACTGCAGTATATCCCATCTCTCCGGCTTTCTTTATTGTTCCTTTTGGATCTTTCTTCATATCCGCCCTGAGAGAATACAACTGGAGGGTTATATCTTTCTTTTGCGAATTTGCCGCAGGGCATTGTGTAGGCTGGGAATCTGCGCAAGTTGTATTGCAGGCTGTTAAGCCAGCAGAAAGCGCCATCAATGCGGCGCAGAAGAATATGTTTATATATTTCATTTTTTTCCTTTTTTTAAAGCCGTTTCCCGGGAATAGTTATTCTCCCCATACAGCATATATGTATATATGAAAAAATCGTCATGAGGTTTCGTCAAGACTATTTTTAATCCATCAGATGTTTCTTTTTAATTGCCTATATATTATTCAGATTGTTCCACTAGTGATGTTTTCATATTGTAAAATATAGGAGCTTTACTGTAAAGAAGGCATCTGTTAAAAAGATATTTTTTTTGAAAAAATCCGCTGGCCTTTGCTTCTTTATTCTTTTGCGAAACCAATGCCCGTCTTACTTTTGTGCTGAGTAGGAATTCGGCACAAAGCTGGAATTTTGCAAATAAGCCATGCTCTTTGCTATATATGGATATGGATTCTCTTCAGATCCTTCCTGTTCAAGAATTATGCCCTCCGTAGCGCCAGTCTTTACATTTTTAAATACGGCGTCAAATCCGACCATTCCGCTTTCACCCAAGACATATTTATCTTTTATATGTACAAGCTTAAATCTTCCCGGAAACTTTTTTATAAATTCTGCAGGAGCTCCTTTGCCAACTACGGTATTGTATGTATCAAGCTGTACAAAGAACAAGTCAGGATCAGTATTTTTCAATATGTAATCCAAAGAAGTTTCTTCGCTGCCGTTTTCCATCTTTATTGGGGAGAAATCTCCGGCATGGTTATGGTATCCAAATTTTAATCCAGCAGATTTGCAGGCCAATCCTACTTCATTAAAATATTTACAATAAGCCTTAAGGGTATCTATTGAAGCAGGGAAGGGCGCCCATGCCATAATTATGTACTTCATTCCGGCAGCTTTGTGGTCGGCAATGGCCTTGTTCCACCATGCCATGCTTTTTGAAAAGTCTCCAGACCTTATCTCTTCATTAGACAAAGTCTTTACTACATGGCTCGATACCACCTCAAGCCCCGCCTCTTCTACTGCTACCCTAAATTCTTTAGGCTTTAACCCGTAGAATTTCCCATCATTATAATCTGCCGCTTCTATCCCAGCAAAGCCAAGTTCAGACAGCTTTTTCAAGGTGCCAGCCGCATCTTTTTTCATTTCAGGCTGTACGGAATAAAGCTGTATGTATACTTCCTTTGGCTTATGCGGCTTATCTATTTTAGAAGAGTTTAACATATTGTATCTTAGCCAATCGGCGCATATGTCATTCCAATTCCTCATTGGCTTGCCGTCTTGTTTGTGGCGTATGCCGGTTCCGTGTCCGCCTTCTGCAAAGAGATGCAAATCAACCTTTGCGCCAGATTTCTTCAGCGCGAGGGTATAGGCTATTGCACTGTCGACCCAGACCTTGTCGTCGAGCGCGGCCATTACGAATGTCGGCGGAACATCGTCAGATACGCCAAATAAATCTGTCATTGAATAGTTCTTGTCTGCGGCAAGATATGCCGGATACCCAAGTATGCAAAAATCTGGCCTCGCCGAGAGCGAATCTGCACTGTCTATAGGCTCATAATGGGCTTTATCGAAAGTATTGGACAAGCGGGCGCACAGATGTCCGCCAGCACTAAATCCCATTACACCAATCTTATTTGGCAATATGTTCCATTCGTCGGCATGTTTGCGTGCAAGCCTCACAGCCCTTTGAAGATCTTGCAAGGCACCATCTCTATTGTCGGGCGTTCTATATTTTAATATCGCGGCGCTTATTCCTATTGAATTTAGCCACTTTGCAAGCTCAGTGCCTTCAAGATCGTATGATAAAATTGCATATCCACCGCCGGGGCATATTATCACTAATGGGCTTTTTTTATATCCTCCAAGTAGGAATAGATCCATAGATGGATTTGATATGTTTGTAAGTTTTTTTATGTTTGGATCGGCCTTTACGCTTTCCGGCTCGGAACAGACCTTGCCTGGAACTTTTCCGTTCCACAAATTTATATTCCCGTTTTTATCTCCCGATTGAGCATGCAGGGCAAAACTCATGCCTGCCATTGCAGATAGTGTACAAAGTATTTTTATAATTTTCATATTTTCCTCTAATAAATTAAGCGTATTCCGCCATTTTGCATATATCAACAAAATTTTAAACAGTTTTAAAACTATATATATGGGTAGGCATTATTTCATGCTTACAGAAAATGAAAAATTACTGCTCTTAGATTCTTTTGTAATTGAACTTTGCAGATCCATTCCGGAAAATGCCGGAAATATTAACAATAATATATAAAAGAGAATAAAAGAAGATCCAAATATATGAGCATATTCTTCTAATTTTTCAAAATTCTCTATAAGTTTTCTGGCAGATTCTTCCGGAGAGATTTTTTTAGGTGGAATGATGGCCGATTTTAAGAGTGCATCTTTGTATATTATATATGCCAAGATATGTATTTGCACTGCGGCATAATTTTGCTAAACTGCTTACAATCTATCTCACTCAAAACACTTTGTTATAGCCGTACTTCCTCATCTTTAGAAAATAAAATTAATTTAACACGGTAAGAAATAAAGCGCCCGAAAATAACTTTTGGGCGCTTTATTTCTTATCCTGATATTTCTTGTTATAATATTAACGATACAAACTCGTCGTTAGTTCGAGTCTGGCTCATTCTTTCAATGAGAGTTTCCGCGGCGTCTTCCGTGCGAGATCCAGCCATGGCTCTGCGCAAGAACGCGGCAGCTTCAAGATATTTTGGGCTCAACAATAACTCCTCTCTGCGCGTGCCGGACGCTGCAAGATTTATAGCAGGCCATATGCGCATTTCGGCAACCTTCCTGTCTAACACCATCTCCATGTTTCCGGTTCCTTTGAATTCTTGGAATATCAATTCGTCCATCTTTGAGCCTGTCTCCACCAGAACAGATGCAATTATTGTAAGGCTGCCAGCCTCCTCAGTATTTCTGGCGGAGGAAAATATCTGGCGGGGACGCTCCAGTGCCCTTATGTCCAACCCGCCAGTCATAGTGCGCCCGCCTTTTGCTTTAAGAGAATTGTGCGCCCTAGAAAGCCTCGTAAGCGAGTCCATCAGCAAAACCACGTCTTCGCCCGCCTCAACAAGATGCTTTGCACGGTCTATGGCTATGTCCGATACGCGTATGTGCGTTTCAAGATTTTCATCGTTCGACGATGCGTAAATCTCTGCTTTGGGCAAGTCCATCTTAAAATCGGTGACCTCTTCAGGCCGTTCGTCAACCAAAAGTATTATTACTTTACACTCAGGATTATTCTCAAGAACCCCCAGCGCTATGTCTTTTAAAAGGGTGGTCTTTCCGGTTCGGGGCGGCGCAACTATCAATCCGCGAGTTCCCTTGCCTATGGGGCAGAATATGTCCATCACGCGGTTTGTCATACGTTCGTCTTTAGTTTCAAGGCGCAGCTTTTGGTCTGGCGCAATGGTTGTAAGATTTTGAAATGAAAGACGATGTTTGCGCTCCATACACGGCAGCCCGTCTATAGTCTCTATAAAACGCACTTTCGGATTTTGGTGTCCTGCGCCCTGATGCGCCTTTGCAACTATATATTGGCCGCGCCTTACAGCAAATCTTCTGACCAATTCTTTTGGTACATATGGGTCTGTCGGACGAATCTTGCCGCATCTTGCCGTATTTAAAAGCACCCCGTTGTTGTTTATTGTAGGAACAAATACCCCCTCTACAGTAAGAATGTTCTTCTCATCAACCGCAGCGCTTCCTCCGGGGCGGGAGGGGCTCCTTGCTTGTTGCCCAAGATCTTCATTTTCTATTTCCTCCTGCCCGGGTCTCTGGCTATGTCTCCCACATTTTTCCTCTTCGGCCCGCTCCAGAACCTTATCTTCCTCGACCGATTTCCCCATTGTTTCTTGCGCAGATCTCAGTATCTGCTCTTCTTCTGACATGGAATTTTCCTGCATTTTGATTTATCAGTTGTTCATTCTTTGCGCACGTGCTGACGCATTGCATAAAAAACTTTCGCAGAACGTATTGCGCGTACATTCGCCAATCCAGACCCGAAAGACAAAAAACAACGGAGCCAAAATCTAACACTCAATTGCAAAACCCCGCGCGGCATATGCCGCAAATGTTTTATTGATCCAATAAGAAAATATATTTTCTCTTATTATTCAAGCAAAATAGCGCATGAAACTTACAATTTTTAATGCTCATACTCTATCGATGCAGCATTATTGACCGCAATAAACTTTTTCCCACGCATAAAGAGTGCGTGATTTTCCCACACCTTTTTTTAATATACCAATTCGAAACTTGTCTATTTGCCGGCTTTATTTGTCTGAAGGCTAAGCTTTTTTATCTTGGCAATCTTTACCGCGTCAACCGCAGAAGTTACATGGTGAAACGGAACATCCTTATCTGCCAACAATACAAGGCTCATATCCGGATTTTCCTTGGATAGAGATTTCAATTTATCAGCAAGCTTTTCGAGAGGAATTTTTTCTTCTCCCATATAATATGTTCCATCAGCTCCAACCGCAAGAGATATAGGCTTGTTCCTTACAGTCTGATCTGCCGTCTTCATTGTAGGAGGCGTTATGTCAACCGCGTATATTTCCTTAAACTGCATAGTCAGCAGAAAAAAGAATATTAGCACCGTAAGCACATCGACCATAGGCACTATGTTTACTTCCGCCTTGCGGCGTACCCTTGAACTGCGCAACCTCATTTAGTCTTGTCCGAACGATTCTGCAAATCTATCAGCCTCTCAACGCAGATATTTATTCTTGCGCAAATTTTATCTATGCGCCTGTTTAAGAAAGAATTTCCCAATATTGCAGGTATTGCTATTGAAAGCCCCAGAATTGTAGTTGAAAGCGCAAGGCCAACCCCCCTTGATATTAGCTCGGGCGAGGGCAGGACGCCGTCGGCCGAGGCAAACACTGTCACCAATCCGGCAACAGTTCCCAAAAGCCCCAAAAGCGGTGCCGCCGATATCACTACATCCAAGAGAAACATTCCCTTCTCAAGACGAGTAATCTCTAACTCCGCAAAAGCTTTTAGCGCCTCTTGATCCGGATGCTCCTCGCGGCTGAATTTCACTATCCTACCCGCAAGGGTCTTCTCCGATACTTCAATCTTTAGAATATCACCGGATATCAACGCACGCATTGCTTTTTTGGAAATTATCCTGCCGTTGCGCAGGGCAAGTATGCGCTCAACTATTATATATACCGCTATTAAGGAGCATAGTCCTAGCGGATATATGAATAACCCGGCGCCTTCCAGTATGAAATCCATAAACTATTTTATGTATCCAAGCTCTTTTGCGCGCTCGGCAATTTTTGTCTCGTTTGCCATCAAGTCTGCGATGGGATCCCAAGTGCCACCCAACAATGCGGCTCTGGCTGTATCAGGCATAGTGCATGGAGCGGAAAAGTCTCCGCAGGAAATTGTCATGTTCTCCAAATCCACCTTTACCTGCTCATCTGGATTCTTGTCTATTATAGAACCTATCTTTGCAATATCCGCAGCAGATGCGCATACACAGGGAATTCCCAATGTTGTGGAATTGCCAAAGAAAATCTCCGCAAAACTCTCGGCAATTATTGCCCTTATGCCGTAGTGCCACAAAGATTGTGGCGCGTGCTCACGCGATGATCCGCACCCAAAATTTGCTCCAGAGAGCAAAATGCTAGCTCCATTGGCTGATGGCTTAGTTAGCGGATGGTTCTTGTCTGATCCATCAGGATTCTTTCTCTCGTCGTAAAAGGCAAATTTTCCAAGCCCCTCAAAGGTTACACAAACCATAAATCTGGCCGGAATTATTCTGTCTGTATCTATATCGTTGCCGGGTACAAATACCCCTTTGCCGCTTACATTTTGTATCTTCTTTAATGCCATATCTTGTATATAGAAAGTTTAGTTTGTCCTTTTGTGGATTTTTCAATATTCAGGCAGATATAAAATCACTTATTAAGTCCGTGTAAAGAAATTTTAGTTTCCAGAAACTTTCTGTAGAAGGAAACTTTCATATATAAAAATACCGCAACTAAAGATCCGCAGAAATCTGCAATGATATCGTATATGTCGCAGTCTCTGCCTGTAAAATGTTGGTGGTATTCGTCCGAGATGCCGTATACAGTAGATAGAAATACCGTTAAAATTGCACCTTTGTATCCGCGTTTAAGAAATAATTTGTTTCTAAATATTAGCGTTGAGAATAATCCGTATATAAGTATATGCGCAATTTTATCTAAGTTGGGGATTTGCGGAGTTGAAACTTCTATATTTGGAATGCTGGAACATGCAAATATAATTGCCGCCATAAATAATGCCAAAAATGCCCGCCGGGTATCGTCATTTTTTACGCCAAGCGGTGTTTTATCTGATTTATTCATATTATATAGCGCGTGAATTTAATTGTAAAATCTACTCACAATTTATTAAAAATTTACCTAAGGTAAATGAATATAATAAAAATAAAGGAAACAAAAAAATATTTGACAAATCTAATAAATATGAAAAAGTTCTATTCGTAGCAGTAATGTAATTATATTTGCGTACTGTGCGGGTGAATTTTTTCAATAACAATACAAACATAAGGAAACAAAATGGCTAGGAGAAAACTTCTTACGAGAGCCGAGGGAATGACTCAGATTTCAATCAGTCTGCCCCAGTCGCTCGTTTCGCAGATAGATAAGATGGCGGAGTTGGATAATCGCAACCGCTCGAACTTTATCGCAAATACCTTGCAAAATCTTGTAAAAGATTATGTTTCGGTTGCAGAAACCCGCAAGAAGCTAAAACAATAGTTAGTTTTTAGAGGATAACTGCTTTACAAGTCCGTAAATCGAAAGATTTGCGGACTTTTTATATATGTTTATATCTTATTCTTCTTGCATTATATTATATAAGGTATGTTACTGTTTTTTATTCTGTAATATAATCTTATTTTTTTATTAATTTCATATATTTTTAAAATATGAAATTTATAATATTCTATAGAGATTATTTTGTGAGATATATATGAATGTATAATTTCTTATGTGCAATTTCTGCTCCAATAAATGTATTTTTTAGAAAATATTTTGATTTTATTTGTTTTTTTTAAGAAAAGGCTTGCATTCTGAAACTTAATGTGTCTTTATTATAGATATTGGGGAGGTTAGTATGTATAGGGGGATTATAAATATATTAGCCGTAGGTGTCGGTAGGATTTTCGCCGTAGCGATGCTTATTGTATTTACAAGTTCATATTTGACTGCCGCAGTAGCGGCAAAGCCCGCTGCAACGCAGGCTGCCGCAAAGACCGTAGCCCAGGCAAAGCAGGCTGTTCAAAAAACTGCGACTGCGGTAAAGCCTGCTGCTGCAAAGGCTCAGGTTCAGGCCGCAGCAAAAACTGCTCCAAAGGCTTCTGCTGCGCCAGCAAAGATTGTCCCAAAGGTGATCCCATCTGCCAAATCATATACGGAACGTATGGCGGAACTTAAAAAGGCTCAGGAGAAGAACAAGAAACCTGTTGCAAAAAAGCCTGTAAAACGAAAGAAAATCCGTGTTCAGACGGTTGATATGCAGATAGTTGTATGGAGTTCAAAAGCCAGTACCGCAACGGAACTTGCAAATAAGGTGGCCTCTAAAATAACTGGCAGCGCTTCAGATTATCTCATTAAAGATAATACATTCCTTGCTGATTCAAATAGCAAATATATATGTTTTTTGAGAATCAACTTTCAGGATAAACTTCCGGAAAATTGGTATCTTGAGTCTGAGTTGTCTGCCGGTTTTGGCTCTACAAGAATACGCGCCTATGAAGATGCTATTGAAAAGGCTTCTATGAAGGTTGAGAATGTTTCTGATGATGAGTCAGCTTGGATAGGTGTTGATTGCGCGGTAAAGGCAAATTGCGACAGTGGAGTAATTCCATATACGGTAACATTTGAGAAAATCGGTTCCGAGTATTATTGCAAAATGTTCTTCAGATATTTAAAAGAACGCAAATGATGCAATATGGAATTTATGCGTCGAATGGCGCGGGATAAATTGCCCGCGCTTTTTTTACGAAGATATCTTAATAGGGGGCAACAATGGCGGTGTCGATATTTGTAATAAAGCAGTGTAATTGTGTTGATTTGATATTGGAGTGAATGTAGATTTTTATTCTTATTTATGAACAAATCCATATTGATAGTAGTTTGCGATTTCCTGATAATAAGCATACTTTCGCTTGTAGATTTCGATTCTGGCAAGGCGGAACAGGCTGCGCAGGAAGAACAGATTGCGGTGGAGGCTGTGGAGAATTTCTCAGATGCGCAGCTGGTCGACTTATTGAAGATGTCTTTGGACAAAGAGCGCGAAAAGCGCATGGAGTTGGATAAAGATATAAGCAGGTTATCTGAATCTGTTGAGAGCACTAAGGCGCAGTCGGAGAAGAGGAAGAAGCTTTTAGAGGCCAGGGAAATGGAGATTTCTCAGCTTGCAAAGACTAAGGAGAGCCTTGAGAGGGAGAAAGAATCCATTCAGAAGAAGGCCAAAGATCTCGAGACGAGGGTTACCGATATAGACAGGAAGAATGCTCTGTTGAATGAAGAGATAATTTCTGCGGCAAAGCGTTTGGAGAAGTCAAATATGGAGAGGGTTGAGTTGGAGAGGCAACTTGGGGATATGCGGCAAACAGATACTGCTTCCCAGGCAAAGTTGAAGTTGTTGCAGGAGGAGCTAAAGCGCAATAAGGATCATTTGGAGAGTCTGAAGGTTGAAAGCGAAAAGTTGAAGGATGAAAACCGCGCTATGGAGCTTGAAAAACAGGCTTTGGCAACTCGTTTGGAGGTTGCCTCTACGAAGAGCCAGATTTACGCGGAGAACTTGAAGAGAACTCAGGCTCTTGTGGACATAGAAAAAGCTGAAAAACGAACAATACAGCACCATGCGAATGTATTGGCAGAGGGGGTTGGAGAGCTTGCGCAGTCTCAGGAAAAGATTGCAAAAAATGTGGCGCAGTTGCGCGCAAAGACTGCGAGCGAAGTTTTTGCCGATGTTAAGGAGAATTTAATTTGGATAAATATAACGTCGTCGAGCAGGGGATTGTTTGGCAGTTCAGTTTCCAACGATGAGATACGCGCGCCGATAGTCGAGTTTGGAGGAAGGTTGTACGCTCTTTTTGACTCATATCCTACGGTATTGAGGCCTATGCTAAACAGGCCGGCTATTCCTCCGGAGACGCTTTCGGTCTCTATAATATCGGAAGGCAATGTGAAAATTACTCCAAACAGAATTCTTGCACTGAAGGAGGATCCCAGAATTTTAGCTGTAGAAATTCCGCATAGTTTTGCGTCGAGAATCTCAAAAAAGCCGCTAAAGCTTTCGGAGAATCCGTATAAATTTTCCGAGAGCGTGCTTGTCGAACCGGCGCGTCTATATTATGGGCAAGTACCGTTTAAGGTAGACTTTGGGTATGCCGACTACGCCAATATGGATGTCGGATTGTTCGAGTCGCTATTTGGCGAGTTTGCTCCCTCCGAGGGCGACGTAATGATGTCGCGCGGGGGAGAATTCTTGGGGTTTGCGGTAAACTCTTCTTATGCCGTAGTATTTCGCAATATTACAACTCTTTCAGAGCTCAAAGTGGGAGAGGGCTATACAAAGGTTAATTTTACGCTTTTTATGGCGTCGGCTGCCGAACGATTGCGCTCATACCCAATTAAGTTAAAGTGATAAATAGTCTTGTTCCTTTGCGGAAATAAAATAAACTAATAATAATCAATTAATTTTATTATTATGAAACTATTCCGTAAGGGCTTGTTTTGCTTTGGAAAATTGCTGTTGGTTGTTGCACATATTTGCGCGTTGGCATCTTTGCACGCTAAAGCCGACGATAGACCCAACATATTATTTATAATAGCAGACGACTGGGGCAGGCATGCTAAATCTTACGGGACCGGAGAATGGATAAATATGCCTGCATTCGACAGGGTTGCGTCGGAGGGCATACTTTTCAATAATTGTTTTACCTCAAACCCAAAATGCGCGCCTTGCAGAGCAAGCATAACTACGGGAAGAAACACTTGGCAGCTTAAGGAGGGAGTTCAGCATTTTGGTCCATGGCCTAAGGAATTTATAACATATGCGGATATTCTCGAAAATAACGGGTATCATGTTGGATACACGGGAAAGGGATGGGCTCCGGGCGGTTTTAAAATTTCCGGCAGGAAGACTAATCCGGCGGGCAGGGCGTACAATAAATTTAAGCGAGATACTCCAGCCAAGTATATAAACGCAATCGATTATTCACGCAACTTCATAGAGTTTTTCATGAAGGAGCGCCCGGCGGGTAAACCTTTCTGCTTTTGGTTGGGGTTTACAGAACCGCATCGTCCGTATGAAGACGGGGTAGGGGTAAGGTCGGGAATGGATATCTCAAAAGTGGAAGTTCCCGGATATTATCCAGATTGCCAGATAGTTCGGTCAGACATTTTGGACTATGCCTTTGAGGCTCAATATGCGGATTCTCACGTGCAGAAAGTTTTGAAATACCTCGAAGAAATAGGCGAGCTTGACAACACTTTAGTTGTTTACACTTCCGACCACGGCATGCCGTTTCCGCGCGCCAAAGGGCAGATTTTCGACAACGGATACCATATTCCTTTGGCCGTAATGTGGGGCAAGAATATTCCGTGTCCGCGCAAGGAAGATGCTTTTATAAATGTAAGGGATTTTGCCCCTACATTTCTTGAACTTGCCGGTGTTCCAAAACATCCTCAGATGACAGGAAAAAGCTTCTTGAATTTGCTCAAGACAAAAGAGCCTATTGCACCTGAGGAAGATCAATTTATGCTGATTGGCAAAGAGCGCCACGATCTTGGGCGGCCCGGAAACCAGGGCTATCCTGTTCGGGCGATAAGAACAAATAAATATTTGCTTGTGCGCAATTACGAGCCAGACCGCTGGCCGGCAGGGAATCCTGAGACGGGGTATAGAAATTGCGACGATAGCCCCACAAAGACCTTGCTTCTTTCCAATTTTGACAAGTATTACAATTTGTCTTTCGGAAAGCGTCCGGAATATATGCTATATGATATTACAATCGACAAAGATTGCATAGACAATCTGGCAGAAAAGCCCGAATACGCCGATATTCTAAGCACGCTAAAAGAACGTTTGCAAAAGGAACTTGAGAAAGACGGAGACTTTCGCGCTTTGGGCGAGGACACCTCATGGACGGATAAAGTTCCATGGACGGCAAACAAAGAAAAAGGCTCTTGGCGCCAGTGGATGGAAAATTCTGAAAACAAATAGGCTTATATTTGTTCATTTAAACGTATGTGTGCTATGAAAAGTTTTTCTCAAGCACCTTATCTGCAAATAATATATATTTTGGGGCGCAATTATGCAGGTATTTTATCTATCTACTTAGGAAAATATACCTATTGTTCATTATTACAAAGAGTCATGTTTAGCCTAACGAGGAAAGGATATTTTAGTAATTTATAGGCAGAAAAATTAGGCTCTCGGATGGGCTTTTAGATAGGTTTGTTTTAGCTGACGCATATCGAGATGGGTGTATATCTGTGTGCTCGAGAGGCTCGCATGGCCGAGCAGTTCCTGCAATACCCTCAAGTCCATTCCGGCATTCAAAAGATGCGTCGCGTAGGAATGTCTAATCTTGTGCGGAGTTATATTTATAGGCAGGTTCGCCCTCAGAAGATATTCATGCAAGCGGCGCTGTATTCTGCGCGGATACATGGGGGTTCCTCTTGGCGTGGTAAGTATGTAAGCCTTGGGGGAGGTATCTTTTGCGTAGCTCTGACGCCAGAGTTTTAGAAGCTTAAGAGCCTGTTCTCCAAACGGACAGAACCTTACTTTTGCACCCTTTCCGGTTATGCGGGCAACCCCGTTTGTGAAGTCTATATTTTCCCACTTTAATGAGCATAACTCGCTTACGCGGAAACCCGCTCCATAGAGAAGCTCAAGACATAGGCTGTCGCACATAGCTTCCCTGTCTGATAGCTTGCCGTCGTCCTCAAGTTGCTTTGGCTCCGACAAAAGTTTGGGCATTTGCTCTACATTTAAAAATACGGGCAGACCCTTTTCCAACTTTGGCAATTTTAACGTCTCAAAAGGATTTTCCCCAGCGATATTTTCCCTAATTAGAAATTTGTAAAAGGAACGAAGCGCCGATATCCTATTGTGTATGCTACGCCGGCTTTTTCCAGAATTTGAAAGATAGGCAAGATAATTTTTTGCAAGAGCCTTGCCAACGCTGCGTATATCTCCGGAGAAAAACTCGTTGTCGTTCAGCCATGCACACCAGTGACGTACGGAGCGAGAGTAAGAATCTAAGGTATTTACAGAATATCTTCTCTGTGTCTTTATCCAATCTAAGAACTTATCTATTGCTTCTTTGCCGCCTATATCGCAGCAGCAATTCTCGACATGGTTTTTAGTTTGCTTGGATTCGCCTTCAGACATTTATCTTTTTAAAACAGTTTATCCGCAAAACAGTCTATGTACGCCTTGATGAAATCCGACAGAAAAATATAATATATAAGCCCGCCAATGCAAAGCCACGGCCCGAATGGTATCATGCCTTCGTCCGATTCTTCAATATCCAGTTCCGCGGAGTTTCCCGCATCATGTGCATCATCAATATCTTTATCTGCGGCATTGCCAGATGGAATTTCCTTATCTTTCAAAAGTCCGCATCTTTTTAATAACACTGTGAAAACCATATACGGAACCATTATTAGGCAGCCTATCACTGAACCTCCAAATATTGCAAAAAGCGCGCCCTGCCAGCCGCAGAACGCTCCTATGCAGCCTATCAAGACAACGTCTCCTTCCCCCATTGCCTCGCGTTTAAAGACAACTTCTGCGCAAAGGCGTATCCAGTACAATAATCCTGATCCAACCGCCGCTCCCGCAACGGAAATTATAAGGGATTTTATCATGGATATAAAATAAGGATATCCTTCCATATACGCGTCTTGCACTTGTGGAAAGGCAAATGATATAAGCCCTCCCGCAACGCAGCCTCCAACGGTTACCACATCCGGCAATGATAGCGTATCTATATCTATAA
The DNA here is from genome assembly GCA_944390805.1 of uncultured Opitutales bacterium. Taxonomy (GTDB): domain Bacteria; phylum Verrucomicrobiota; class Verrucomicrobiia; order Opitutales; family Intestinicryptomonadaceae; genus CALXQW01. The sequence goes on from CALXQW010000036.1 coordinate 142,744, forward strand.
ATGTGCAAACTACCATGATTGCCGCAAATATCGCCCCAAAAAGCGCCTTTGGCAGCGGCAAGAGTAGGGCAAGCGCAAGAAATATGCATGCCGTAATAAGCTCTATTATGCAATATCTGCACGAGAATTTCGCCCCGCAACAGCGGGCTTTCCCGCGCAATATCAGCCAGCTTAGAATTGGGATATTGTCGTACCAGGCTATCTTTGCACCGCAGGAGAAACAGTGCGACGGCGGAGAAACTATGGATAATCCCTTAGGCAAGCGCAATATGCAAACGTTCAGGAAAGAGCCGACTATCGCGCCAAATATAAAAAATACCGACGGCATAAACCACGGGAAAGCCTCCGTAAACGCTTGCATATTCTGCACAATCATAACTTTTTAGGGGCGTTTTCCTTTAAGGTTTTCATCATAAGTTCTCCCAGCGGAGGCTTGCCTGTCCATATAGAAAGGCTCTTTGCTCCCTGCCATGCAAGCATGGCTAACCCGGAAGCCGCAGATAACCCATTCTCGCGGGCGGCCTTTACTGAAGGAGTCTCATCTCCGGCTATATATGGCATGTCGAAAAATATTGCGTTTTTGGGCGCTGTTGAAAAATCCGCAACGGAAGGGTCGCTCGCCTTCAACCCGACGGCGGCGGCATTTACTATTATTGTTGCCTCCGGCAGATCTTTGGGAAAGTGTCCTGAGAATATTTCACATTCGCATTCAAGCCCGTTAGAACGCAAATCTCCAGCAAGCTTTTCCATGCGCTCGCGGCTTCTGTTGAATATGCGGACTCTTGCGCCCTTTAATGCCGCGTAAAATACGGCAGCCCTCGCGGCTCCGCCAGCCCCTATTATGGCAATATCAGCTCCTTTTATATCCCTGGAAAATTCCGTCTTTATAGCGGCTTCCAATCCGTATCCATCTGTGTTGGACCCACGCCATATTCCTCCTGGTACAAGGGAGAACGTGTTGCACGCGCCCATTAGGTGAGCGTCGGCATCGGTATCCCCGGCAAGGAGCGCGGCAGTGAGCTTGTGCGGAACTGTAAAATTTATACCTATAAAATTCTTTGCCTTAAATATTGGGAGGGCTTCGGCTATCTCCTCCGGCTTAAGGCGAAACTTCAAATATTTCCAGTCTGCATAACGAGCGTCTGTCTTTGCCAGATATTTCAAAGCCGCATTTTGCATCAGCGGACTTAATGAGTGTGCAATGGGGTCTCCCACAACGCACAAGTTTACCGGCCCGAAATCGAGCTTTCTTAAATCGTCAATCGTATATTCCGCCTGCATGCGTGCCGCCTAATGCTTTTCGCGCTCTCCAAATAGCGCAGTGCCTATCCTTATTATTGTCGCCCCCTGGCGCACAGCCCTTTCCATGTCGGCGCTCATTCCCATGGACAACTCGGGCAGAGGAAGCCCAAAATCTGTTCTGAGAGCTTCGGCACATCTGCGCAGATTCTCAAAACATCTCTCGGCAACATCTAAATTTTCATCCAAAGGAGCTATAGTCATAAGCCCGTCTACCGCAAGCCTTGGGCAACTGCTTAATGCGTAGTCCATTAGAGCCGACGCCCCCGACAAATCCGCACCAAATTTCGCCGGATCTGCCCCCGCATTTATCTGAAGCAGCACATGCAAATTATCCGCATTTGGTCGGCGGTTTTCCAGAGCGTCGTTTAGCTTTTTAAGAATCTTTTCAGAATCTGCACTTTGAACCCTGTAAAAACCGTGTTCAACAACGCTAGCGGCCTTGTTGCTCTGCAGGTGTCCTATAAGCTCCCACTTGATTCCGGCGGGGCATAACGGCATTTTCTGCTCCGCCTCTTGAACGCGGTTTTCTCCAACGGAACTAAAACCGTACTTGCTCGCGTACAGCACGGCGTCTGCTGGATGGAATTTTGTTACGGGCAGTATGCTAACTTCCTCAGCCTTTCGTCCGCATGCGGCGCATGCGTTTTGCAACCTCTCGCAAACACGTTTGGCGTTGTCGGAAAATTCTTGGTATGAAATCATGATAGTGCAATTTGGCGCGGAGTGCATTCCCATAAAAACATGCGCTCTGCGCATGTTCAGGGAATTTTCATAATGCTGCCTACGCTTTATGCTTCCTGTTTTCCATAGCCGCCCCTATGAGTCTTTTGCCAAATTTCCATAGCGGGCCGGTTATGTTTGCCGCCCTCGTTAAAACGTCGTCTACGGCATTTACAAAGCGATCTACCTCTTTTTCACCTATGATGTACGGAGGCAGTATCTTTACGGCGTCCAACCCATGGCTTGCAACCTGCGAAATTATCCTGTGGTCGTCCATAAGAGATGTTACAACCATCTGAGTAAATAACACATCTTCAGCCGCCTTTAAGCTCTTCCAGGCTGCCTTTTGCAAAAGTCCCTTAGGCTCTTGAAACTCTATGGCAACCATAAGTCCCAATCCCCTAACTTCCTTTATATAACTGTGCTTTTCCTTAAGCGCATTTAACTTGTCGAGCAAGAGCTTGCCCATCTTTGCTGCATTGTCTGCAAGATGTTCGCTCTCGAGCACCGACAATGTTGCCAAGCCGCATACCATGGCCAGATTGTTCCTTCCGAATGTAGACGAGTGAACCACGCATCTGTCCAAAGATGAAAATACGCTCTGGTGTATTTCTCTTGTCGTTATAAATGCGCCGACAGGTACATATCCGCCGCTGAGAGTCTTTGCTACAGTGATAATATCCGGATCCAGACCCCAATGCTCAAATGCAAACATCTTTCCAGTGCGGCAAAGCCCTGTTTGAACTTCATCGTCTATAAAGAGTGCGCCGTATTTTCTGCATAGCGCCTGCGCCTGCTGAAAGTAGTCGTCGTGCGGCATATTCACGCCCTTGCCCTGGACAAGCTCCACTATCAAAGCGGCAACATCGCCTTTCTTAAGCTCGTCTTCAAGCGCGTTTAAGTCGTACTTTTTCACGCACGAAAATCCGGGAACAAATGGAGCAAAGCCGTCTTGAAAATGCGGGCTTACCGTCAGCGACAACGACCCGTACGACAAACCGTGATATCCGCCGCTTAGAGACAGCACCCTGTGCTTCTTCGTAAATGCCCTCGCAAATTTGATGGCGCCCTCGTTGGCCTCAGTTCCGGAATTTGTAAAGAATATTGCGTTGTGCCTGCCGCCGGCTGTCTGGGCTAGCTTTTCTGCAAGCAACCCGCTCAAAAGAGCGCAATCCAACTGAACCATATTGGGCAAGTCCATATCTATGGCGTCCTTGATTGCTTTTCCAACAACAGGATTGTTCCTCCCTATGCCAAATACACCGTATCCGCTAATGAAATCGAGATAGTCATTGCCGTCGGCATCGTACAAATATGCGCCCTTTGCGCTCTTATAGCACTTTGCAAACCCTATGGTTTTTAGAACAGTGGAGAATGTTCTGTTGACGTATTTGTCGTGCAGGTCGTAATTCTCGCCGAAGCGCGACTCTATCAGCCCTTTTAAATCAAAATCGTTCATTTTTGCGCTGTGAGTTTTTATATCTGAATATCGTCGCAGTTTTAAAATTTTTATCCACCAAGTCAAGGGGTTTCTTCTTCCAAAGTCTGATTGACTTGAACGTTAAAATTACTACGTTGTATCAAATGCATTTATTTAACGACAGATTCCTCCTATCGTATTACGTTGTGGATTTCGACCCATTTGCGTTTCGTTTCCCCGACGGATTTTTTCTCGAGGGTGTGCGTTGGTATGGGTTGTCCTACTTTGTGGGATTTGTAATAGGATATCTGCTCCTAAACTACTATTATAAAAAGGGCCGTTCGCCGTTGAATCCGGAATCGAATGCCAATCTTATAACCTATATGTTATTCGGCGTTGTGATAGGCGGCAGATTGGGGTATATGCTCTTTTACGATTTTGCAAATTTTTCGGCTAATCCTCTTTTATTCTTTCAAGTATGGAAGGGCGGCATGGCAAGCCACGGCGGATTCATAGGCGGGATTTTCGCTTTGTGGCTCTTTGGAATTTTCAACAAGGTTCCGTTTTTGCGCTTGTGCGATATTGTATGCACAATATGCACTCCGGGAATTTTTCTTGGAAGAATAGCAAACTTTGTAAACGGAGAGCTTTGGGGCAAAGTATCAGATGTTCCTTGGGCTATGATATTCCCCAATAGTTCGCCTCATACTGCTATTGAAAATATCGCAGCACGCCATCCTTCCCAGCTGTACGAGGCTTTCGGAGAGGGCATATTGCTATTTGCTTATACCCAATGGCGTTTCTGGTCTTTCAGGCTCCCGAAAGGCCAGCTGGCGGGGGAGTTTCTAATAGCCTATGCCCTTATTAGAATAGTCTGCGAAGTATTCCGCGAGCCGGATTTTGGAATATCGCTGATATTCGGTCTTAGCCGCGGAACTTTTTATTCATTATTTTGCATACTTGCCGGCGCTGTATTTATTGCAGTATCGAGGCTGCGAAATGAAAATTCAAAGAATAAATGATATTTTTACCTATTTTAACAGGTTAGCTATATGAATTATTCCTATACAAAAGCATGCTTGTATGTAAGAAAAATTATTCTTTTGCTTGACTGTTAATATAAGAAAAACAATAATTTTACACTCAAACGTTTGAGCGAATCTGTTGAGGAAAAGATTTAAGCTTGGATATTTAAAAGCCAAAAAAATATATGAAAAGACGAGAATTCTTAAAGAGTATCACGGCGGCGGGAGCGGCGATAGGCTTTCCTACGATCATACCGGCATCTGCGCTTGGCAAAGACGGAAACGTCGCCCCGAGCAACCGTGTGAATATGGGGTTCATTGGGGTTGGCGGAATGGGAATGAGCAACCTGAAGAATTTTGGGGGTGATAAGCGCGTGCAGGTAGTTGCACTGTGCGACGTTAACTACTCCGACGTTGAAATGTATACTTATTCCCACAATACGCTTTTTGGAATGAAGGCTGCCAAAGCCCGCTTTCCCGACGCCGCAGATTACAGGGATTACAAGGAACTTCTCGCCAGAAAGGACATAGACGCCGTATGTTCATCTACGCCCGACCATTGGCATGCGCTCGTTGGAGTTGACGCTGTAAATGCCGGCAAAGATGTTTACGGAGAAAAGCCGCTTACCCGTACGATAGAAGAGGGTAAATTTTTGAGAGATGCCGTTAAGGCTTCTGGCAGGATATGGCAGACAGGGTCATGGCAGAGATCTTTGAAGAACTTTCTGCATGCGGCAGAAATTGTAAGGAACGGGCATCTTGGAGATGTTAAATTTATAAAGATAGGTTTGCCTCCGAACGAGAGGATATCGCCGCAGCCTCCGAAGGAAATTCCGGAGGGGTTCGACTGGGACAAATGGCAGGGGCCAGCTCCTGAGACCTACTACCATCCTTACAAGGCCTTCACGACATGGCGCTTTATATCAGACTACAGTTGCGGCAAGATAGGCGATTGGGGTGCACATCACCTCGATATTGCACATTGGGCTATGGGGTTTGACAATTCCGGTCCGGAGGAGATAGTTCCGCTTGAGGTTTTGTGGCCGGAAAACAGCATGTATGACCAGCCTCTTGTATTTAATATAGAATACCATTACAAGGGGGGCCTTGTAATACAGATGTCTAACAAATTTAAAAACGGAGTGGAGTTCTTCGGGGAAAAGGGCAAATTGTTCGTTTCTCGCGGGGCGTTGGTATCGGATCCGTACCAGATTGCGGAATCTATAATTTCTCCGGATTCAGACAGGCTATATCCGATAAAGGCCGACGTAAAACATTTTGGAGCCTTTATAGACAGCGTTCTCGACAGAAGGGTATGCTCTACCGACATCTGCGTGGCGCACCGCACAAATACCGGTTGTCTGCTTGGCGAAATTGCATATAGGTGCGGTCGGGCAATAAAGTGGGATCCAATTACCGAAACAATAATAGGAGACGAACGCGCTGCGGCGATGTGCCGAAGAGCATACAGGGCGCCTTATCAACTTGCATAGACGGAGAAGTTTTCAGATGAAGAAAATAGGTTTATATGTGGTTATGGCGGCGTTGTCGCTCTCATGCGCGCCGATATTTGCGGCAGACTCAGAAAATGCCGCGTTGGAGAAGGATATAATTGCCTATGATGCTGGCGGGAGCATGTATTGGTATTACAAGGCCTTTGCGCGGATCAGAAAGGGAGACCCCACAATAGAGTGTCAATTGCTTAAGTCGATAGATTCGGGCAAGCTCTCATACGAGGCTTTGCGTCTATGCTGTAAGTTGCTAAAAGAATGTGCTACGGAAAACAGCATTGAGCCTATGGTTAAGCTGATAAAGGAGGGGAAACCTCCGGTATTGGCATGCGAGGTTTTGCTTGCGGTACAGTCGGACAAGGCCGACAAGGCGCTATGCGCAATCTTGGAGGCAAACAAGACAAATCCGCCCGTTAGGGACGAGATAATCATAACGCTCGGCAAGAGAAATAAAGCTCGCAACTTGCCGGTGCTCATCGAATTTGCGAAATCTAAAGATCTGCTTTTGGCGCGTGCGGCGATAAATTCCATAGGGCAGATAGACTCAAGAAAGAGTGTTGACGCTCTTGCTGAGGTTTTAAGAGCTGGTTTTTCATCTGAAAATAGCTTTTATATATATGATGCATTGTGCATGCAGGCGCGTTTGGATCTTAAGACATTTGGGTTTTTCCAATCCAGGGCAAGGCGCGCTTTGAGTTTGGTTCCGCAGAATTTTGCTCCGTCTATAGGTTTGCGCGCCGAGTTGCTTGCGGCCGACGAGAGAATAAAATATCTCGATTCCATAATGGTGCAGGGCGGAGACTTGGGTAAAGTTGCCAGCAAGTACACCAATTCGGGACGCACATACGAGAATTCAAAAATTCTCATAGATGCGTATCCGCGTCTTTCGGTGCCGGAGAAGATGAGCGCTATACGCTCTTTTGCCGAGTCTGGCGATCCGCGTTTTTACAGCGTATTTAAGGACGATTTTGATTCTGCAAACAAAGATCTGCGTAGAAGTGCAATATTTGCCGCCCGCTTCATCTGCTGGGGAAATAAGGAGGCTGTTGAAAAGCTTATGGCGCTAGCGAAAGATGCCGACAAAGATATAGCCGCAATAGCAACCGATGTCTTGGTGGAGATGAAAGGGCAAATGGTAGATGTTCTTCTTTGGGATAATCCGGATTTCTCAAAGGTTATGATACTGCGCGGATCTAAAGACCATCTTGAGGCTCTATGGAATAGGTTTTTTACCGATGAGGGCATAAAGGACAGGGAAGTTTCTCAAATGGTGGAGCAGACCTTGATGTGGCATAATCTGCGGGCTTTCGTAGAGAAGATGAATTCTTTTGCCAAAGAGGAATACCGAATGGCAGCGGCAAAAATAATCACAAAGAAGCTGGCTCTCTTGCGCGACAAAGATAATATGCAGCGCATTGCAAATGAAGCCTTGCAAGGTGTAGTTAGGGCCGACGACGAAGTTGCAAAGTTCATATCTTCAAAATTGAAGATTAGCCTCGATAAGCTCGGGTGATATTTGGATATATTTTTATTATAGGATATGGGTGCGTCCAGATTGTATTCTTGGGCGCACTTTTTTTATCTTTTCCCCAAATTAGGAGCAGATTAGCAAGAAAAGAAGATATAGTTTTTTGGAGCTCAAGAGATGTAAATGTATTTTATATGTTTGACTTTGTTTTAAGTGGCATTTTGCTTACTTTTATGAGACAAAAATTATTGCCTTTGGTGTGTTTGCCATTGTCGATATTCGGCGTGGCGTGTTCGTCGTGGTTCGGCGACGAGACTATGGAATTGAAAAACGACTCAGTCGAACTTGTCTGGAAGAATACGGACAACGGCTGGGTACTCGATAAATTCGTGGCAAAAGACGGATCTGACGAGTTGGATTTTGGTGAGCCGTCTGGAGAATGCGCAGTTCTTTATTCCGAGACAAAGCCGTCGGATGATCCTCTTGTAATTCTTGAGGATGGCAAGCCTTTGGACATTCCGGGAAAGAGGTTTAAGTATATAATAAAGAAACATGAGAAAAGTATAGCTGCTGTTCCCATGAACAGGGCTGGCACATACGATGTTTTCTTCCCCAAAACGGCCCAGATACTTGGAGATAGCGTTGCATTTATTGAATCGGGACAGTTTGGCAAGTATGAGTCGGTCTGGAGCCTGAGCAAGAAGGATCCGTCAGATATCAATGTTAAGATAACATTTACGGCGGCAAAAGACGGTTATTATTCTTTGCCTACGCCAACTTTGGCAACGATAGAGGAAGATCAGCTTGGCTGGGGAGTTGTGCCCGGCTGGTATCAGGGAAATTCGATAAATCCGGTATTCCATCTTGCGTATGAATACGCCCAAGGCTTGCCGCAGTATCCTACAATATGCCGCGAAAGCACCATCACGACAATGTCGTCTTTAATGGAGAATAAAGATGGGGTAACTTTGGCGGTAACTCCGGCACCCGGTCAAGATAGAAATGCTTTTGAGAAGGATCATTCCACCCATACAGACTGGAAGATAGGCTTGTCCCACATGAATAAGGATTCAAAGCTTACACCCACGGCGTATCATCCGGTTCTGGGTCAGCGCGATTCCTTCATGAAGGCGGGCCAGACAAAAACTTTCGAGTTTACAATATCGCTCAAGAAGGCCGACTGGTACTCTGTGTATTCGCATGTAATTTACGACATATACAATCTTAAGAGGGCAATAGCTTTCAAGGATACAGCGCAGTCTTTGACCGACAGGGTATTGGCTATGCACAAATACCTTATTGACGACAAAACCTCTCTTTGGCAGCAGGTTGAGTTTGACGGTGTTCAGATAGGAGCACAGTCATATTTGGGCGGAGTTCATGGAGCTGATCCCAAGAAGAAAGACGCGATAAAGAACTCAGACATAGGTGCGGTATGGATGCTTGCATCGATAACTGATGATCCAGTTTTGAAACAGACTCGTCTGCCGTTTATACGCAATTTCAAGGTAAAGCAGCAGCAGACGGAGCCCGGATTCTTCCAGGGTGCCGCAAAGGGTCAGTATTATCTGATGATAAAGAAGATCTTTACAGAAGAGTGGGGGTCTCACTTTGAGCCGATAGGGTTGACCTATTACACTCTTATGGACATAGGCAACATACTTTTGTTTGAGCCGAATGACAAAGAGTTGAAGGATCTTTTGCGTCTTGGAGCCGATAAGCTTCTGCAGTGGCAGAGGGAGGACGGCAGCTGGGTTGTTGCGTATGATACAGAGACAAAGAAGCCAATATTTACCGACCTGCAAGATTTGCGTCCTACATTCTACGGAATGGTTATAGCCTATAAGATTCTCGGAGACGAGAAATATCTGAAAGCTGCCGAGAAGGGTGCCGATTGGTTTGTAAAGAATGCTGTCGATAAGGGGCACTTTACTGGTGTATGTGGAGATGTTCGTTTTGTGAACGACTTTGCCACCGCCCAGAGCGCGCAGGCTCTTATGGACTTGTACGAGATAGACAAAAACGAGGCGTATCTCGACGCGGCAAAGCGCACAGCAAAGATGTATACCACATCAATATATACGCATCCGATTCCCACGAACGATGTAAAAGTTTGCCGTAAGAACAAGGTCTATGATTGGCAACTCAATCAGGTAGGTCTTTGTTTTGAGCATGGTGGTAGTATGGGATCGGCAACGGGCGGCGGTCCAATATTGCTTTTGAGCCATTGTGGAATGTTTGTTAAGCTCTATCAGTTGACGAAAGATCCGTTGCTTTTGGATTTGGCGAGAGCTGGAGCGCTTGGGCGCGATGCATTTGTAAATCCGGATACTCGCGTGGCGTCGTATTACTGGAGCAATTTCAATAATGGATCAGGCCCATTCCCGCACCATGCATGGTGGCAGGTTGGCTGGATTATGGATTATCTCGTTGCCGAGGCTGAAATGCGTTCCGACAACAAGATATCTTTCCCGCGTGGATTCATAACCCCGAAGGTTGGGCCGCACCGCTCTTTAGGATTTGCTCCCGGCGAGATATACGGGCAAAAGTCAAATCTGATACTCAGGCACGGTCTTATAAAGATCAGCAATCCAAATGTAAATTATCTGACTGCAATGAGCACCGACGGAAAAACATTTTTCCTAATGCTCATGAACGACCATGCAAGGGATTGCGTTGCTACGGTTGAGATAGATCCGGCGCAGATTGGCTGGAAGGGTATCTCTTGCGAGAACGACTCTTCCTTCAAAGGAAATAAGGCGTCGCTAAATCTTAAGAGCTTTGGCCTGACGGTGCTTAAGTTTACCGAGAAGAAATAAATATTAATTTTTGAATCTCGAGCCGCCATAATTTTATGGCGGCTTTTTTTATTTCATTGAGATAAGGCTATATATTAGAGTAGTTATTTATTTTTGGCAGAACCAATTTTTAGTTAGAGAAAAAAAGACTTTGCCGAGAATTGGTAGTTGATGGTTTTGGCTTGTTTATGTAAACTTGTGAGAAAATTGGAAAATGGCTAAGCAGATAAAAACTATTGCAGTATATTGCGGTTCAAAAAGTGGGAATAATAAACTTTTTGCAGATGCTGCTCGCGATTTGGGTTGTGAAATGGCAAGAAGGTCGATGTCTCTTGTCTATGGGGCAGGGAGTGTTGGTCTGATGGGAATATTGGCGGATTCCGTATTGAAATTGGGCGGACGTGTTACGGGGGTTGTGCCTCGGCAGTTTATAAAAGAAGTAGTAAAGCAGGATTTATCGGAGATAATCTATGTAAACTCTATGTCGGAGCGGAAGCTGAAAATGATAGAGCTTAGCGATGCGAACATAGCTTTGCCTGGAGGCTTTGGTACTTTTGACGAGATATTTGAGGCGCTTGTTCTGTTGCAGCTTGGAGAATCGGGCAGTCCATGCGGTTTTTTAAATGTGGACGGATATTACGATAGTTTAAAAACATTTTTAGATTCTGCGCTTGAAAGTGGATTTCTGGATAAATCTGTGCGTTCAATGGCAATTTTTGAGGATACTCCAGCAAAGCTCATATCATCTATGCAAAACTATAAAGACTCTCATGATAGAAGCTATTGGAAAAGTTGATATGTATCTCTATATTTTTGAGTACACCGCTCTCTTACAGCACCTCAAAAAGGCTATTGACTTTGTTATTCTATAAAATAATCTAAGAGCCGTAAGTTTATTTAGCTCAATCAAAATTCTTTGAAGGGGGAGAGAGATGGAAAGAATATTGTCTGTAATTTATGCTGCATTTATATTTTTTGTTATACAATTATTCTTTGGTTTAAATGCGTTGGGAATCTCGAATGTAAATCTTAGTGATAGATTGATTCCGCAACCTAAGCACATAGAATTTACAGGCAAAGACTGGTATAAAATTTGCGATGATTCCAAAATCCGCATAAAGACTGCAAATGAAATTACAAGTGGCGATAAATCAGAAATTGAGGATATTTTTGAGCAGTATTGGGATATAGAACCAGATATAGAATTTTTGATTGATGAGGCTCTTGGTAATATGGGCTCAGATGCCTACAAATTGTCGGTAGATTCAGATGTATTGGATATTTTCTCAAAAGACTCCGAAGGAATCTTTCAAGGATTAAAGACCTTGCGCCAACTATCCGAGCCAATGCGCGGTACTTTAAAGACTGACGCCCATATACTTCCACAATGCAAAATAGACGACTTCCCCGGTATGGACTTTCGGGGTATTCATCTTGTAATAATGCCAGAAACTAAAGCCTTTGAGATAGAAAAAAAGGTGAGGCTTGCGGCGTATTATAAGTTCAATTATGTGATACTTGAATTTTGGGGGTGTTATCCGTCGGAGGTTAGGCCAGGTTTTAATTTCGAGAATCCATACATGACCCGAAAGGATATTAAAAATCTCGTAGAGACAGCAAAGAAACTAAGAATAATGCTGATTCCGCAGATGACTGTATTTGGTCATGCGTCGGGCTCGATGTTTAGAAGCGGAAAGCATAGCGCCCTCGATCTGAATCCGGAGTTTGCTCCTCTGTTTGAGCCTACTGGCTGGACATGGTGCCTTTCAAATCCTCATACAAGAGAAGTGTTAACAGACATGGCTTTGGAAATGTGGGAACTTTTCGGCAGGCCTAAGTTTTTCCACATAGGCTGCGATGAAGCCTATGACTTTGCTACATGTTCTGTATGTTCACAAATGGATCAAAAAGAACTGTTGAAGAATCACATTGTATATTTTAGGGATTTATTCGCCAAAAATGGTGTTAGAATAATGATGTGGCACGATATGCTCTTGGAGAAGGGCGAATGGAAAGGTCTTACTGCAAGCGCAAAGCCTGAACAAGGATTGAAAAATCTGTATAAGGAGCTGCCCAAAGATATTATAATTTGCTGTTGGGAATACGGATATGTGCCATCAGATGAGTCTAACCCTGTATTTCCATCAGGCAAGTTCTTTGCCGACGCCGGATTTAAAACATTGATGTGTTCTTGGACGAGTCCAAAGAATACATATTTAATGGGAAAATTTGTTGAACAAGCATCTTTATACGGCATGTTGGGTACAATGTGGTATAATACATATGGAGAGGCCTTCCAAAAAATATATATGCAAACATCCGCCGCATGTTGGGGAGGCGAGCCTCCAAACCTGGCGGAAGGGCACAAATCCTTCTTGCGCAGGTTAAATTTTGATCGCCATTTGCGTCAGGTATCTATAGATATGGGGATAGACAAGATGGAGGAGTCTGGCAGAACGGAAAATCAGGAGATTCCGCGCTTCCTCTATTAGTTTAAATCTTAAATATACAAGTCTTACAAGGTATCGATAATTTTCATCTTTTCCGGCATTCTATCCCCGAATATCTTCAATTACAGGCTATCATACTATTTCGGCAATACATCAAGAGATGATTCAAATCCATCTGTTATATCCGCAAAATTGAAGGAACTTAAAATGGAGAAGAATTTGTCTAATCTTAGCGACGGAGATTTTTCCTTAGAAATTCTGGTAGACAATTCCCGATTCTCCTCAAGTTTTGTTGGACGCAATGAATTTTTATTTTACGGGTATGAGAGTCGAACTCATAGACGCCCGTTTTGTAAGATTTATCATGCATGAAAAACATTCAACAGCGAAGATCCTTTCCGATGTAAATTCAATTTGCAAAGGCAAAAATCATATAGTTATAAGCGCCAACGGACTTGCAAAAATTCTTACTGTTGTTGTAAATGGCCGTCTTTCTGACGGCGGAATAAGAAAATATAAAGGGTTGAAAAGAATTCCATTTGAATTCTCACAAATTCCAACTCCATCTTCTTGGAAATTGTCAAACTGCATTCAAAAACTCAGAATATATTCAGTGCCTCTACGGACAAATCAAGCTGTCGGAAACTATCGCTGGTTCTCGAAAAAATAGATCCGCTTAATTCTATTTTCTCGCTAAAAAAAAGAGAAGCTACCTCTTAATAGCTTCTCTTTTTGTGTGCGAAAAATATTACGATTTTACCCGTCGAAATTCTAATATGTTTAATATCCTACTTTGAGGAATTTTCCTGCGCAATGGGTTTGCTTCTTGAAAATATCATCTTTATGCGTCGTATTACATAATAGAATACCGGAGTAAATAAGCAGCCGAATATGGTAACTCCTATCATTCCGTAAAGTACTGAAGTTCCTAAAGATCTTCTCAACTCAAATCCAGAACCGCTGCCGTATGCCAAAGGAACTACGCCCAATATGAACGCAAGGCTTGTCATCATTATCGGGCGCAATCTGTTCTTTGCTGCATTGCTTACGCTAGAGACAAGCTCTTCTCCTTTGTCCTCTCGCTGCTTGGCAAACTCAACTATCAATATGGCGTTCTTGCAGGCTAATCCTATTAATACAACAAAGCCTATCTGGCTCATTATATTATCGTCGAGCCCTCTGTAATGTATGCCCATAATGGCAAACAATAGCACCAAAGGAACCACCAGTATTACGGCAAGAGGCATGCTCCAGCTCTCGTACAAAGCGGAAAGCATCAGAAATACGAACACTACGCATATGGCAAATATGTACATTGAAGTATTCCCAGTTTTCTTTTCCTGATATGCCATGTCTGTCCACTCTATACCCATTCCTTGCGGCAAGATTTTTGCCGCAAGTTTCTCTATATCGGCTATAGCCTGTCCGGTACTGTATCCCTCAGCAAGGTCTCCCTGAACTTCGGCGGAAGGGTAGAGGTTGTAGCGCACAGTTCTGTCTGGTCCAATTCCCCTCCTTAACTTTACAAGCGAACCCAACGGAACATTTTGACCAAGCTTATTAGGAACCTTCAGCTTATAGATATCTTCCGGATTCTGCCTATTCTTGCTCTGCGCTTGGGCAACAACTTTGTATACGCGGCCCAATATGTTGAAATCATTTACATAAATGGAACCAAGATTGTATTGCATTGTGCTGAATATGGATTCTATCGGAACATTCAGCTTTTGTGCGCGCTCTCTGTCTATCTCTATAAAAAGCTGCGGATTTGTATTTCTATAACTTGTAAACGCATGCGATACCGACGGAAGCTTTGATGCCTCTTTTGCGAGAAGCTGCGTGTATTTTTCTATCTGCATAAGCCCAAGACCCGCTCTATCCTGAACCTGAAGCTTAAAGTCGGACCCAGACCCTATCCCTCGCACTGGAGCGGGCGTCACTATATTGCAAATTGCCTCGCGGACATTGTCGTTTAGCTTCTTTTTAACTTCAGCTATAATTTTGTCTGCCGATAGGCCTTTCTTGTCTCGCTCTTTTCTATCTTCCAAGTTTACAAATATACTTGAAGCGTTTGATGCATTTACACTGGCTATTGACCAACCAACGCTTGGTACGGAATATCTTACTCCTTCGGTATTTTGTATTATCTCTGATACTCTTTTTGAGACTTCCTCTGTACGCTCAAAAGAAGCTCCGTCGGGAAGTTGTACTCCTACATTGAAATATCCCTGGTCCTGTTTGGGTATAAAGCCCGTAGGAGTAATTTCAAAGTAGTGTTTTGCCGCATATAACAACCCAACATAGAAAATCAATATGAGCAGCGACACTCTTACAAGATGTTTTACCAACCAGCCATAGGCTTTTGCGGTCGAATCAAAACATATATTAAATAAGGAGAAAAACCAGCCTACTGAAAAGTTCCAGATCTTATCGAAAATAGATTTCTTTGCGTCAGTTGGCTTTAGCATCAGTGCGCATAACGCCGGAGTCAATGTAAGAGAGACTATCCCTGAAATTATTGTAGAAGACGCTATTGTTATGGCAAACTGCTTGTAAAACTGTCCTGTAATACCCGGTATGAATGCGGTAGGCACAAACACGCAGCTCAGCACCAGAACTATGGCTATTAGTGCTCCTTGTACTTGAGTCATAGCCTGCTTTGTAGCTTCTCTTGGTGCAAGCCCTCCGGCCATATTGCGCTCTACATTCTCAACAACAACTATTGCATCGTCCACAACAATTCCTATCGCCAGCACCAACCCAAATAGGGTAAGATTGTTTATGGAAAATCCGAACAGAAATAATACTCCAAATGTTCCTATCAATGATACCGGTATTGCCGCCAATGGAATTACCGCAGCCCTGAAATTTTGCAAAAATAACATCACAACAGCAACTACCAAAATTATTGCAAAAAATATGGTCTCGTAAACTTCATGTATAGATTCAGTTATGAATGCGGTCAAGTCTTGCCCAATTATATAGTCCACATCGTTCGGAAACGACTTTTTCATCTCCTCTATTTCCGCCTTGATGCGCTTAACTGTTTCTATCGCATTTGTTCCCGGAAGCTGATACGCACCCATGGCAACAGAAGAATTTCCGTTAATGTAAGATTCGTTTCCGTAGGTATTTGCCCCAAGTTCTATTGTGGCTACATCTCTTAAATGCACAATTTTTCCGTCGGGAGTATACTTTACTATTATGTTTCCAAATTCCTCTTCAGTTTGCAGCCTACCTTTGGCATTTATTATAAGTTCGTACGCTCCGCCAGTTTCAAGCGGCGGCTGATTGAGCTTTCCAGCTGCTATCTGTTGGTTTTGTTCTTGCAGGGCGGCTATTACTTCAGCCGGAGAAAGGTCCAATATGGATAACCTGTCCGGATCAAGCCATATTCTCATGCAGTATTCTTTTGCCCCAAATATATTAAATTCGCTAACTCCGTACACGCGCGACAATCTATCCTGTATCTGTGTTATCGCGTAGTTTGAAAGATACAACTTATCCCTCGTCCCGTTTGGAGATATCAGGTTTATTGATAAAATCATATCCGGAGAACGCTTGCGTACCGATACACCCGTATCTCGAACTTCTTTTGGAAGCCTTCTTTCCGCCTTAGAAACTCTATTTTGAACAAGTATTTGTGCCAAATCTGGATCTGTACCTGTTTCAAAAACCACAGATATTCTAAGAGAACCGGCAGAGTCGCACTGGCTTTGCATATATATCATATTCTCCACGCCGTTTATCTCCTGTTCGAGCGGCGCGCATACAGTATCCATAACTACTTCCGGTGATGCTCCGGAATAACTTGTATACACGCTTATTGTCGGCGGAACAATCTCTGGATATTGCGTTACCGGCAAGGCCAGATAACCAAATACGCCTATCAATATTATGATTATCGATACGACAGTTGCAAATATAGGCCTGTCTATGAAAAAATGGGAGAATTTCATTCTATTTAAGCTCCTTCAAAATGGCGTTTACCTTGTTTTGAGGCACAGCAAATTGTATGCCGTTTATCACCACTTTGTCTTTTGCGCTCAGACCGCTTTTTATTATCTGCATGTTGCCTATTAGATCCCCAACAACTACGGGCCTATATTCAACTACTGAATCGTCGTTTACAACCAATACATACCTTCCCACCAAATCAGTTCCTATTGCAAGTTCAGGCAGCAAAAGCTGCTTTTCTGGCTTTCCGCAGTTTAGGCGCGCCTTCGCGTACATTCCAGGGTATAGTTTTCCCTCTTTATTATCTATATTAGCCCTCAGTTCTATACTCGATGCATCGAGCGAATTGCTGACATAGCTTAAGTATCCAAAATGCGACGGCTTAGTTTCGTCCATCAATGTAAGTTCAACTCTTGGCCCTGTTTTCTTTGCATTGTTTATCAACTCAAATAACCTATTGTTTGTATAGCGGATAAGGTCTCTTTCGCTGATATCGAAATACGCGTAGACTATGTCTCTGGATACTATCGTAGCCATGAGTGTTGTGTCGGACGATACAAGATTCCCTCTATCTACGAAACGCTTGCTGACATATCCTGATATTGGCGAACGCACCTTTGTAAATTCCAGATTAAGCATTGCCTCCCTAAGCTTTGCCTTTGCGTTTAAATATACGGCACTTGCGCTTGCCAATTCGCTCTTTCTGCTTTCAAGCAGCTCTTTTGAAATTGCATTGCTCTTGAGAAGCTCTTGGGCTCTTTCCAGATTGCTCTTAGCCAAGTCAATGCGCGCCTCTATCTCGCTGACAGATGCTTTGCAGGCTTCCACAACCGCCTCAAACGGGCGCGGATCTATCTCAAAGAGCAGCTGGTCTTCCTTTACATAGTCTCCGTCCAAAAAACATATTTTTTCAAGATAGCCGTTTACCCTCGAACGAACTTCCACAGACTTTTCTCCTTCTATTCTTGCTGTATATTCGTCCCAGAGCTCAACATCTTTAACCAAGGGTAGGGCAACTTCTACTGTCGGTATCTTCTCCTCTTTTGGAGCCGCTTCTTGTTTCTTTTGGCATCCGCTAAATAGTATTGCGCCAAATATGCAACTAACAACCGCAGTGAAACTCTTCTTGTATCCAAATTTCATATTTTTCAATATATTGTTATTCCTAAAATATTTTTGTATATTTTCTAATATATACGCTCTCCCCCGAAAACGCACATTTTTATATTAATTTAAACATTTTAACGAGACTCTCCGCCGTGTAAACAAATTTTTATATATATTTGCAAATTTTTTGATCTGGCTTTGCTTGTAAAAATTCTTCAAAATTTTACTTTTTCATTCTCTCTGTTTCTTACACTGCTGGCTTTTATATGAAATAAAAAAAGACCGCTTTCGCGGTCTTTGTTTTTATACATTTAAACTTGTGTATTAATCGCGGGATTCGCGGCGGCGGAAAGGCCTGTCTGCGCCCCTTTCGCGTCTTTCACCGCGGTCTGGACGTTCATCCTTGCGGGGCTCGTAGGGTATTCCCTGCTGCTCGCAGAGAGCCGCACGCCTTGAAAGGCGAACTCTACCTTTGTCGTCTATGCCTATGCACTTTACAATGATTTCGTCGCCCAACTTGCAGACGTCTTCTGTTTTATTTACCCTGAACTCAGCAAGTTCGGATATGTGCACAAGGCCTTCTTTTCCGGGCATGCACTCTACAAACGCTCCAAAGTCCTTTATGGAACGGACTATGCCCTTGTATGTTTTGCCTACCTCTATCTCTCCGGTTACAAGCTCAACCTCAGACTTTGCCTTCTCCATGGAAGCCGCGCTTGTTGCGTATATGAGAACTCTTCCCGGATGTTCGTCGTCAACGTCTATCTGGGCTCCGGAAACTTCCACTATCCTGCGGATATTCTTGCCTCCAGGACCTATAAGCATTCCAACCTTATCCGGGTCTATCTGCATTATCTGTATTCTGGGTGCGCTTGGCTTAAGCTCCTTGTTCGGCTCGGCCATTGCTTCCGCCATTATTGCAAGAATTTTCTTACGGGTCTCGGAGTTCTGCTTGATTGCCTCTCTGGCTATGTCGCGCGGCAATCCCTGAATTTTCAAGTCGAGCTGGAATCCGGTTATACCGTTCTTTGTTCCACAGATCTTAAAGTCCATATCGCCAAAGTGGTCTTCCGCTCCAACGATATCTGTCAAAACAACATGCTTTAACAGGTTGTGGTTCTCGTCGAAACGTGTAACTAACCCGCAAGATATTCCAGCAACCTGAGTCTGTATCGGCACGCCGGCATCCATCAAACTAAGGCAGCCGCCGCATACAGACGCCATCGAAGTTGACCCGTTAGACTCCATTATGTCCGATACAACTCTTATCGCATAGGGGAACTCGTCCTCAGACGGAAGCACCGGCAAAAGCGAGCGCTCCGCAAGAGCCCCATGGCCTATCTCGCGCCTTCCGGGCGAGCCAAATCTGCCCGTCTCGCCGACAGAGTAGGGCGGGAAGTTGTAGTGCAATATAAACGACTTCTGTTTTGTTCCGCCTGTCAGACCGTCGAGATCTTGGAAGTCGCGGCTTGTTCCAAGCGTGGTTGACACAAGCGCCTGAGTCTCGCCCCTGCTGAACAGCGCAGTTCCGTGTACGCGCGGCAGTATGTTTGTTGCGCAGGATATCGGGCGCAAGTCTTTTACGCCGCGGCCGTCGCAACGCTTGCCGTTGTCCAATATATTGTCTCTGTAAACCTTCTCCTGAAGCTCCTCAAAAGCCATGCGGATTTGGTTCTTGTCGAAATTTTCCTCTCCAACTTTGCCTTTGACAAACTCCGCCGTTTCTTCCATAAGCGCGTCAACCGCAGCCTGGCGCTGCAATTTGTTGTCTTGGAATACAGCGGCAAGAAGCCTGTCTCCAACATACTCTTCGCACATCTTGAGATTTTCTGGAGTGCAGAATATAAGAGGAAATTCCTTTTTCGGCTTCCCGCAGATCTCGGCAAGCTTCTTCTGGGCGGCAATTATCTTAACAACCTGCTCCTGCGCAAAATCAAGAGCGTCCATGAATTTGTCTTCAGGATACTGCTCTCCGCTTCCCTCTATCATCATCATCTCTTTTTCATTGCCGACGTAGATTAAATCGAGGGTAGAATCCAACATCTGGTCGTTAGTGGGGTTTACCACAAACTTTCCGTCTATATCACCTATTCTTACACAACCTATAGGGCCATTCCACGGTATGTCGGATATGAGCATAGCAGCGGAAGCGCCGTTTACCATAAGGATATCGGGCTCGTTTACCAAGTCCGCGCTCATGAGCATGCCTATAACCTGAACCTCATTCATGAATCCCTTGGGGAACAATGGACGAAGTGGACGGTCGCATAGGCGGGACGTTAAAATCTCCTTCTCATTGGGGCGTCCCTCTCTCTTAAAATACCCTCCCGGGAATCTTCCCGCCGCAGAGAAATTTTCGCGATAGTCAACCGTAAGAGGGAAAAAGTCCTGCTCCGGTCTGAGGGCGTTCGCGGCTGTAGCCGCAACGAATACTGTTGTCTCTCCGAGACTTATTGTAACTGCTCCGTTGGCCTGTTTGCCTATGGTGCCTGTCGAGAACGTAATGCCGAGATCTTCCACTACGGCTTCATATTTTTGCTTCATTATTTTCTTTCTTTTTTCGATGGTCGGATCGGACGACCGCGTCGATTATTTACTCTTTATGTTTCGCGTTATTGCGTTAAACGTCTTTATATAGATAGCTGGGCTTTTCTTCTGCGCAACAAAATTTTTCCGTTCCTTAAAAAAACATTTCAATTATCATTACTTCTGCAAATAGAGATGGCTTTTGTGAAAAATTTTCCCTGAGTATCTCAGCCTTTTTCTATCCAGCAAAACTTAAATAATAAAAAAGCGCCCGGCAAAAGGGCGCTTGCATTAAAAAATATTCGCAGCAATTATCGGCGAAGCTTGAGGCTGGCAATCAGCTTGTTGTACCTGTCCAGCGAATTGGCCTTCAGATAGTCGAGCAGTTTTCTGCGCTTGAAGGTCATGGCTATCATGCCCCTGCGGGAATGAAAGTCTTTTTTATGTTTGGCAAGGTGCTCTGTAAGATGTGCTATTCTTGCCGTAAGAAGTGCAACCTGAACCTCGCACGAGCCGGTGTCGTTCGCGTCGAGCTGGTATTCCTTGATTATGCTTGCTTTGTCTATTGCTTTTGATTCAGCCATTTTTTATCTTTCGTATTTTCGCGGTTATCATGGAAAGCGGGGGTGTTTATCCCCGTTTTCGCGGCCGCAGCCACGCGCCGCAGCCGCCGCTATTGCGGAATTTTCATTCCGAAACCGCGGAGAGGTACAACGCTGGTTGAAGCATTGCCCATCTCTTGCGCATAATAAAAGGTACAGTTTGACCTCTATTTCTTTCTATGCAAGCTTTTTTTAACGCATAAAATTTTTAAAAAAGCTTGAATGTTGCATATATTGGACGATATATTTTTTGAAGTTTATAGAAAACTTCAACACATAAATACAATGTCCGAAGATAACAAAGATATATCCATACCCCAGACGGAAGAACCTTCAGTTGCACCGGCTCAGCCTGCATCTTCCGTATCCGCACCCGTTCAGAAACCTGCGGCAGAAAGCGCTCCTACTATACGTTTTGCTCCGCCTTCCCAGCCTGCGGCAAGGCAGTCTATGCAGCCAATTTCTTCGGCTCCTGCTCCGGTTGCGGCTTCTGAAAGTCCTCTTATGGTGTTTATCGACTTCGCCGTTGCGGCGGTTGCAGTTGCATTTGCAGTTCTTATCTTCCTCGATAAATAGGGGAGTTTCTTTTAATTTATGTCAGTACTACATCTAGATTCTTCAAATTTCGATTCCACCGTTTCGCAAGGGAAAAACATCCTTGTGGACTTTTGGGCTCCATGGTGTGCTCCTTGCAGAATGTTGGGGCCTACCATAGACAAGCTTGCGGAGGAAGTCGGCGATAAGGCTGTTGTTGCCAAAGTCGATGTAGACCAGTCTCCAGATATAGCCCAGCGCTACGGAATCAATACCATTCCAACCATATTGTTCTTCAAGAAAGGAGAGCTTGTCAGCATGTCTGGCCCATCTTCTCTTGAGACTCTCAAGAAAACTCTCTTGAATCTGTAATATAGATATAGATTTTATTAAAAAAGCTCCCTGGATTTTCCTCCGGGAGCTTTTTTATTTTTTGCAGCACAGAAAAAACAGTATGTTTTATCTGCCATTTGGTACAAAAAACCTGGGGGGCAACTGAGGCATATTTTTCATTATAAACCATGATAGCATCAAAGTTGCAGCCGCATAGAAAATTCCTAAGTTCGATACAGGCAGAAAAACAGAGATAGAGCTTAGTATGGATACAGGCGTAATTGCTATTAATGAGAACTTCGCAGCGCGCACAAACCCCATATTTGGAGAGAGGGTTAGGGAAAGAATGTAGCATGCGGGCGTCATTATTATAAGAAACATCAGGTTTAGCGACATAGTTCCCATAAACACAAATATAGGTATTGCAAATGGAGCGGTTTTTGCCGCAAAAGACAATAGCTCTTCTGTCTTAAAAACATAGGTTTTGTCTGCTTCGGCAAATTGGGAAAAGTCTGAAAGTTTTATACATTGGGCAGTCCCGGAGGAATTTTCTGGTGCGCCTGCCGGGAAGGCGTAGAATCTGTCATTTTCTATTGAAAAGAGCAGGTTATCGACCTCTTTAGGCTTCAGATATCTATTGCTTAAGGCAAACAGCGGCGCTCCTGAAGTGGATATAACCACTATCTTATCCTTTCCGTCAGGCATGGATATTTTGCAATTTCTAAAAGATATCTCCGGAAGCTGCTTTACTATGTTTGGAGTTTCCGCCTTTAAAGTTTTTCTGACCCCAGATACCGCCGCTATGGAACTTATCCCTCCAGAAACTGCGCACAGCAGCAAAAAGTAAAATATTGTTTTCCAGCGCCACAGCAAGACCGCATTGTAATAGGCCTGCGGACAGTAGAAAGACTTTAATAACATTTTAAACATTTTCTTGCTTTCTCAGCCGGCCATTTTGCCGGCTATTTTGTTGTTGTATTTCATTATGGAATCAAAACTTTCCGGAAGCGGAGCCTCCGCCTTGAAGTTTATTTCCTGCATGTTGAAATTAAGCGATATTTCAACTTTTCCGCAATGCAAGAACATCCTTGATATTCCGGTTATAGAACGCACGCGGCGATTGAAATTGAAGTTGCCGTAGGTTCTGTCTCCAAGAATAGGCATTCTGTGCTTTGCGCATTGCACCCTAAGCTGATGCGTAAGGCCGGTTTTTGGCTCGAGCTTCAACAGGCTAAGCCCAAGCCGGTTTTCGTCGGTGGAAAGCAGTGTAAATTTTGCGCAGGCTTTAGTTCCGCTTGCGGCGGAGTAGCTTCGGACATAGTTCTTCGAGCTCTTTTCCGCTATATGGTCTATCCATTCTCCATTCTTTGGCAGTCCGCGCGCGCATACTATTGCGGCGTACTCCTTCTTTACATTCTGCCTTTCCATGAAGGCGCGTTTTGCGGCAGAGGCAAGTTCTCCGCCAAAACACGCCAATATTAATCCGGAAGTGGGGGAATCTATCCGATTTATAAGATGCAGCCTAAGTTTTTCTCCGCTGGCATTGTCTATCCAAGAAAAGTACTCGCCGTCGAAATTGTATCTTGCCATAACCGCAGAAATCTCTCCGCCGTCGTTTGAATTTGGATGCGTTTTTATCCCGGCCTTTTTGTTTATGGCTATCAGACCGCAGGGGTGGACTCCGGCAATTTCGGCACCCCGCGCAAGCGGTATTAATGGCAAAAGTTTTTCTATATCCATTAGTTTTAGCGGCTTTTATTTTGAAAATATAAATTATCTGTAATGGAAGTTTATCGTGACAGATTGCTCCGAGTCTCCAAAGCGCGCAACCATCTCCTGGCTCCATACTCCGTATGGCGCCGTTGAGAGAATGGATTGCTCGCACAGCTTTGTAGCAAGAGATGTGGCATTGGAAAAGACTGTCTTTATCTTTGTCAGTTCTCCGGTTGAATCTATGTAGTATTCTATCACAACTATTGTCCCATATGTCGATGTCAAATCGTACTGGTTGCCAAGCAGATTCCATTGGCGGGATATAGCCTCTATCATCCTTTGAAAATACGCGCCAAATTCGCTAAATTTTGAATCGGCTGATATTGTGCCCTGGGCGGAGGCTCTAAAGCGGTTGTCCATAATCATGCCCGAGGGAATTTTCATATCGAGCACGGGGCGCGGACGCGGAGCTGGCAGCTGATTTTCTGCCACGGGCTGGGGAGTGGAGCTGGTATCTTCGGGTTGCGTGGGCGTAGGTTTTGGTGTATCCTGAGTCTCAACCTTTGTTGTATCGCTTCTTTGTGCGGGTTGATCGGCGTTGACGGGAACTTCTGGTGTTGATACCGGAATTTCTCCGTCGGGAAAGGTCTGGACTGAAGCCGGCTCTTGTTTTTGCTCTTCTATCTTTGTCGGTTCTTTGGATTCGTTTACAGATTGTGCCTTTTCTTGCCTTGCAGTGTCTTCATGCTCCTTAGCAGAAGCCTTATTTTGCTCTTGAGGTTGAACCTGCGTTTGCTGTTCTTTAGGCTGAGTTTGAGGGGTAGGATGTGTTGCTGTGCTCTGTTCCGACGCATCAGCCGGCTGTACGAGCGGCCTATTGCGTATATTCTCTATTGCTTCTATCTCCTCGTTTATAGATGTATCTTTTGCATCGGTGCCTGATACTATCTTTTGGGAATCTTTCGTTTCCCCTTCTACATAGGGGAGGGGAGATTTCGACTCAGGGTCTGGTATCTCATCTGCGGCACGCTGATCTTTGAACGATTCTTTTGCATCGTCCATGGGCTTCAAATTATTTCCGTAGGGGTTCGCCTCTATGTATTCCGGAAATTTCTCCGTGTCTGGCTCTGGTGGAATTATCTCTATTTGCAGTTCCTCGAAATTTTCCTCTTTGCCAGTTGATATAAAAGAGGAGAAATCCGACGGCAAAACCAGCAGCAAAAACAAGTGAAATAAGATTGTAAACGCAAGCGCCGCCGAACTTATGCGCCAATCGCCATATTCGGCATCTTCAAAAAATGCCGTCTCCGCGCTCTTATGCTCTATATTCTCTTTATGTGCCGTATTGTTCATCGGCTTATATTTATAAAAGCCCCTCTTTGAATCTCTCGAGCTCGGACATTACAAGAGAGCAGGGCAATCCCATTACATTGTCTATATTGCCGTCTATTTTGTCTATTATCATATCCGCATGTTCCTGTATTCCGTATGCTCCGGCTTTGTCCATAACGTTTACAAGAGACATGTATTTGCGTATTGTATCGTCTGACAGCTCCTTGAACTTAACAAGGCTTTCCTCGTAGGTTGCGGTTTCTTTTCCACTCTTTGCAATAACCAACGCAATGGCGGTTATA
This sequence comes from uncultured Opitutales bacterium, assembly GCA_944390805.1. Classification (GTDB taxonomy): domain Bacteria; phylum Verrucomicrobiota; class Verrucomicrobiia; order Opitutales; family Intestinicryptomonadaceae; genus CALXQW01. Next base: position 167,844 of record CALXQW010000036.1, read on the forward strand.
ACTTTGTGGGTTTTTGCGGATAGCTGCCTGAGAATGTCTGCGGCATCTTCTGCGGATTTAGGCTTTCCGAATATCCTTCCGTCGAGCACAACTACGGTATCGGCCCCCAGAACTATCTCATCAGGAAATTTTACCGCAACTGCGCGGGCCTTGGAAAGCGCATTGAACATAGCGGTCTTCTCGGGCGGAAGAGTTCCATTTTCCAGCTCGTCAGCTCCAGATACCTCTACCCGAAAGCATATGCCAGCCTTCTCGAGGAGAAATTTTCTTCTCGGAGAGGCCGAAGCCAAAATTATATTGTTGAAAGCTCTATTTTTCACGCTAAAAAACGCCGGAATGAAAATGAAAAAAACAGTGGAGATTAAAAACCTGAGTTTCATTGCTGACAAGGAGATTCTGTCTAATTTAAACTGGGTATTCTGCTCTGGGGAGCGCTGGGTTATCTTGGGGGCCAACGGCGCGGGAAAAACTTCTTTGCTCTCTACAATATGCGCGTACAATACACCAAGTTCCGGAGAGCTTATTGTAAACGGAAAGAAGTACTCCGCCTACGATTGGAATCTTGTCCGCCGGGAGATTTCACTTGTAGGAAGCCATCTTGAGCGCGCCATACGTCCGGCTGAAACCGTGCTCGACACTGTCATGAGCGGAAAGCTCGCAATGATAAATTACTGGGGCAAGCTCGACAAAAAACTCATAGCCGAAGCCAAGCGCAAACTTATATCTTTGGGCATATCTGATTTGGCTTTCCGGACGTGGGGCCAGATTTCCCAGGGCGAGCGCAAGAAAGTTCTCATTGCCCGCGCAATGATGATTAAGCCTAAGATTTTATTCCTCGACGAGCCGTGTTCTGGTCTTGATCCGCTTGCGCGCAAGAAGTTTTTGCAGTTCCTCTCAGACCTATGCAAGAATTCAAAGATTCCTGCAATAGCAATGACAACGCATTATGTGGAGGAAATTCCATCAGCCTTTACCCATTGCTTAATCTTGCGCGAGGGAAAAATTCTCGCTGCGGGAAAGATAGAAGATGTCATGACTTCCGCAAATCTTTCCAAAGCGTATGGAGTAAAATGTGTGCTATCCAGGTCTAGAGGCAAATATTCTCTGAAAATTTAGCCGTCAGAGTTGGCTTGCGCTATCTGAATCTGAACTTTAATCCGCTGGCGGCGTAAAATTCGCTTATGGCGCTTTCAAGCTCAGATTCTTTTCTGCCGTTTAAAAGCTTTGGATAGGCTTTTGCTGCCATTGATATGTATTTGTTCTCGGGAAGAATCCTTTCCTCATCTCCAAGTGCCTCCTCTAAGAAAGCTTTTAGAGTGTCCGGTTCATTCAAATAAAAATACAGGAACAGCATGAATGCGGCCTCATAGTTGCCACCTGCCCGCGAAGAATGGTAAAATGTCTTTTGCGGCATAGTTATGAACTTCTTTAACGACGTCACCGCAAGCCCTCTTTCTCCTGAAGATTCCGGAAAAAATCCTTTCTTTAGTTTTTCGTCTTTCAGCGCTATTTTAAAATGGCTGAAATAGGTTACGTTTTTATTGTCAAACATGCTTTTCCCGACAAATTCTGCAATTCCCTCTTTTATGGCGGTTGTTCCACCTCCGTATGCGAGTATCTGATGGGTAAGCTCGTGAGCTATTGTTCCGCTTGTATATATATATCCATCTTTTAGGTCGGTAGTCTTTGGCAGATATTTAGGCTCTATTTTTACATCCTCCTCCAATATCTTTCCAGTTCCCTTGTGGTATGTGTATGAATATCTTCCGGCTACTTTACTTTTGGAAATTTCATCTACCAATATCTTGAATTTATCCCCGTTGGCTGCCGATAGCCTCTTGCGGTTTTGCGGCCAAAATGGCAGTAGCCTTGCAGCCTCATAGGCACTTTCACAGCGCATTGCAAGAAAGAGTGCGTCGGTTTCGGATATCTTCTTTATCATATCAAAGCGGTAGTGGCGCGTGTAGAATCTTCCACGTTTGTAATCCCATCTAAACGCAATTATATCTCTGTTTAACCTTATGTTTGGCCATTGTATACTCTTGTCGCTATCGGCAGACTTCTCATCTGACGATTCGCTCCCGTCGGAACTTATAGACAGATCTCCGTCGGATTTATCATCGAAAAACTCCGGATAGTTCTTCTTCAAGAAAGACATATCCTCATCGGAAATGTCTTCTAACGCAATAGTTGTTCTCTTCTTATCGCCGTCTATTACAGTTAAATTTATCTTTGTGCAGCGCAATATCTCTCCGTCAACTTTGCTACCGTCTTTCAATGTCCATATTCGTGCGTTGAGCGCATGCACAAATAAAAAACATATCAGAAAAAATATCTTTAAGTTGCGTTTCATCGGCAATTATTAAAACCGATATTCAGATTATCCTCAACAAAATTCTGCCTTATTTTAGTTTTTTATTAGCAGATTAGAATTTTACCTTATTTGAAGTTGATATTGGATATTTATATCCTTTTTTGGCAAAAAAATGGCGGCAAAAGATTTTCTCCTATTTGCCGCCGCCTGTGATATTTTTTGGAAGTTCTTACTTCTTGCCAAAAACCTTCTTTTCTATGCCGAGTTTTTCCTCTAAGTCTTTGACTCTGGCAAAGAGTTCAGGCAACTTTTCCTTTAAAATTTCCAGCTTGTGCGCTTTCAGATATGGATACGCTGGCGTTCCGCGCAAAAATTCCTTCGGGCCGACGTTTCCGTTTATTCCGCTCTGACCGCCTATCATGGCGCCGTCGCCTATCTTCAGATGCCCGGCAACTCCAACCTGGCCGCCTAAAACCGCATAATTTCCAATCTTTGTGCTTCCTGATATTCCAACCTGGGAAACCAAAAGCGCGCACGAGCCTATCTGCACATTGTGCGCTATCTGAACAAGATTGTCAACCTTGGTGCCGCGGCCGACAACGGTCTTGTCGAAACGAGCGCGGTCTATGCATGTATTTGCGCCTATGTCTACATCATCTTCTATGACAACTATTCCTACTTGTGGTATCTTTTTGTGCTCTCCGTCTATCAACTGGTATCCATAGCCGTCCGATCCAACCACCGCTCCAGGCTGAAGCCTTGAGCGCTTGCCAAGCTTGCAATAATCCATCAGCACGCTGTTTGGCATCATTATTGCGTTCTCGTCTATCTGAGCGCAGGCGCCAACATAATTGTTAGCCATAAGCCTTGCTCCCTTTGCAACTCTCGCTTTGCGGCACACGACAACATTGGGCCCTATATATACCCCGTCTGCAATTTCAGCTTCGGGGTCTATCACCGCCGACGGATGCACTGACGGCTTTGGGTCAGGCCATAAAGCCTTCTCTATTATTGCGCATATCTTTGCCAGCTCAAACGACGGGTTATCAACCCTTATTATTGCCGCTGTTGGCGGACATTCTCCGGCATAGTCGCGCGGAAGCAGTATGGCACCAGCATTTGTTGTAGGAACAAGATGAGCATATTTCTTGTTGCCCAAGAAAGACAAGTCGTGCTCTGTGGCTGTCTCCAAACTTGCTATCGAGCGCAGCGTCTTTGACACGTCTCCTTCTACAGTAGGCTTGTCGAAAATTTCAAGTATGTCTTTTACGGTGTATTCGTGCATTATCTTTTGTTGCGTTTGGGTTCGTTGTTGTATGAAACTCTTGAATGCAGCATAGTCAGCATTGTAAATACAAAGCTCTTCTTGATTGTGCTAAGCTGCTCGAGCGTAATAGGCGCGTCGTCAAGCTGTCCGTCGTTCATCTTCTGTCGGACTATCTTATCCACAAGCTCCTCTACACTATGTTGCGTAAGATGCTTTAATGAGCGGCTGGCAGCCTCGCACGAGTCCGCCAACAATAATATGGCTGTCTCTATGCTCCTGGGCTTACGGCCCTCGTGCCTATAGGTATTCTCGTCTATGCCGGCGTCTCTCAATGCCTGCATTGGATCTGCGCAATTGTCGTTTAGCGCAGCGGCCATATTTTGGGCCTTGTTGTAAAAATATGCTATAATTGAAGTTCCGTGGTGCTCCTCTATGGCATCTAAAACGGGTTTTGGCATTTTGTTTATTCTGGCAAGTTCCAATCCCTCTTTTACATGGCTCTTTATAACAAGGGCGCTCATAGACGGACTCATCTCGTCGTGAGGATTGCGGGACGACTGGTTCTCAGAAAAACACTCCGGCTTAATAAGCTTACCTATATCGTGGTATAGCGCGCCTACACGGCATTTCAGCGGGTTTGCCCCCCTAACTTTGCTAGCAGCATATTCCGCAAGCTGTGCAACCATAACGCTGTGGTGGTATGTTCCTGGCGCTTCCAACTGCAATTTGTTCAACAGCGGATTGTTGAAGTCGGTCAGCTCCAATAGCGTTATGTTTGACGATATCCCGAATATTTTTTCCACTATGGGCAATAGGGCTGTTGCCAATATTCCCATAAGCACTCCGGAACCAAGAGCCATCATAGACTGGAGCATTATTATTGTTGCGTCCACTCCAGTCAAAGAGCCGAATATCATAGAGCATACCGCCAATACCAGCCCGTATATGAATCCTCCCAATATTACTCTCGAGCGTGTGCGTGCCCCGTCGAAAAAGTATATTGCAACCAAGGACGAGATAAACAGAAGTATGAAAAATTCCATGCCCTGCGTTAGCATCAGCGTAGTCAGCGAGCTTAATATAAGAGCCATTATGAACCCCATGTAAGAACTGTACAGCAGCACCATCAATATGGGGCCTAACATAACAGGAGTTCCATAGGTGAATATATACAGCAGAGCGTTGCCCGATTTGAACATCTCCGCATTTCCAATCTGTATCACCACTCTTTCCGCAAGCAGATTGAAC
>CALXQW010000037.1 GCA_944390805.1 uncultured Opitutales bacterium
CAGTAGAATTTACCGAGAGCGACTTTGGCTATACATATAATGGAGAGATAAATTCGTTAAATGGGAGTTTTCTAATAGAGAACAATTCATTATATTTTGTGTCTGTGCCAGAGCCAGCCGAGTATGCCGCAATATTTGGCATGCTGGCGTTGGGTCTTGCCTTGTGGCGCAGACGAAAATAATTGTACGGGAGAAATGGCCTATGAAAAATAAGTTCTATTACATAGCATTTTTTCTAACTTTACAAGTGAGTGCATGGGCTGCTCCTCTAACGCAGTCTGATGTTACTGGGTATTGGGCTGCAAACCAGACTTCCTTGAAAGACGCTAATATTGCTTATATAAGCGTTGATTATCTTACGGCTGACTCTTCTTCAAGGGTTAATCCTGAAACATGGAATGTTTCTTCTGCTCCGGGAACAGAGGTTTTGGGTAAGGCTTTGCTTTTTTCTGGAAGTACTTACATGACTCAGATAGACGGAAATGTCTATCTGGCGGGCATATACAACGGATCGGTCTCTGGAGAGTTCGGCTCTTATGACACTTCAATACCAAATAAGTGGGAGTTTTACGGCGGGGCAGATAATTCTACATTGTATGTAGGGAATATAACATCCACATTGGGAAAAGCTGAAAAGAACAACTTGGTCATAAGGAAAAAAGCTTCTGGCAAAAACTTTTCCTTAGTTGCAGGAGAGGTCTGGGTTCTAAATAGTGGAAGCGTATCTTTAGGCTCATCTTCCGCTGGATGTTTCTTGACAAATCTAACTTTTGGAAATCAAGAGACTGGAGGATCTATAAATCTGACTGGAGAGAGCGATTCTTCTAGATCTGTATTATATGTTAGGGCTTCAAATATTACCAGTTATATATCTGAAATAAATCTCAATAATGGAGAGTTTGACATATATAAAGGAACCTCTAATGATACTGAAGCTTTTACAGATCCTACGGTTGATTTTTCATCTGCCTCTCTCAATGTTTCAGGATCAAACATATTCCGTTTTGGTTCAAGCAGCACAGACAAGATGTCTACGAATTTCTCATTGGGAGATATTAATGTATTAGAAGGTGCATTTCTTGGATTTGCGGCATATACAACAGGGGATATCTCGCTGGGAAATGTAAATGCCTCTGATAATGGATCTATAACTGTCCAAGCAAATAATTTTTCCATAGGAAATATTAACACGTCCAATACTTTTAATTTTAACGTAGGCGCTCAAGCGATAGGTAGTGGAATAGAGACTGTTTCATTGGGAACTAAAATAAACTTAAATGGAACTAGTAATACTTCCCTATCTAATCTAAATATATACACTCATTATTTGCAGAATGCTTCTGAAATAACAGATATTACTCTCAATAATGCAGGTTTGGCATTCTACGGGGCTGCATATGATAATGGCGGTACAACCGCATATTATGGTTATGATGTAGATTTGTCTAATGCCACGATAACCTTAATGGGCAAGAACACTTTTAAATTTGGATATGCCCATAACAACAAAATGGAAGGTACATTGACTTTGGGTGATATTGTACTTGCTTCATCCGATATAAATAGCGATTGGAGCATATATACTTCAAAAGATTATATTTATGCAAATAGCATCTCTACTACGGTAAAAGGAGAAGCAGGCAGTTCTATATATTGGAAATTAAACAATAGGACTCTTTCTGTTTCAAAGGATGTAGAGATTGCTGTAGAAACTTTCCAATTATATGGAACATTGGATGTCGCCGGGAACTATGTTAACAGTTTTGAGGGAGATACATTTTTACGTTTTCAATTTGCGTATAATGGGTTAATAAAAACTGCTGGAACATTTGAGACACAGGGAACATTTGTTATAGGAATTGCAGATGGCACTCTTTGGACAACTTCAAATACGGCCTTAGATCTTGGTGGCATAGTAGGTAGCACATCCGGTTCTAAGATAACCACTGGATACAATTATGCCGAGTATGCAGGTAATACAGGTATAGCGATGATAACATTAACAGGTGCCGGCAATTATAGCACAACAACTGCGCTTGTGGATTTTGCATCTGGAGGGAATCCTGCGGAGCTTGCATTGAACGGAGCTTTAGGAATAAATAAGACCGGAGAAGGAGTGCAGTATTTAAGGGGCGAGAATATGTACCGCGGTCAGACGACAGTTTCCGCCGGAGAGCTATATATAAATGCGTCAGGCAGCGGCAACAGTGCAGGTTGGGGCATAGGTGCAGTTTCTTTGGAAGGCGGCAAGTTTGGAGCAGTAGGAGCAAGTAGCAACATAGGCAAGGTAGTTGCGACAGACTTGACATGGTCCAACTCTGCGATGATAGCAGTAGATTTTGCAGCGGACGGCACGAGCGATTTAATAAGCCTCAGCGGAAACTTCTTAAAGGCAGAGGGAGACGCAGAGGGGCAGTACATGTTTGATTTCAGCGGTGTATTTGCTGCGGAGGAGACCCGGTACGAGATAATGAACTGGGCAGCAGATTCTACAGTAGAATTTACCGAGAGTGACTTTGGCTACATGTACAACGGAGAAGAGAACTCTTTAGACGGGTATTTTGTTATGGAGAACAATTCGTTGTACTTTGTATCTGTGCCAGAGCCAGCCGAGTATGCTGCAATATTTGGCATGCTGGCGTTGGGTCTTGCTTTGTGGCGCAGAAGAAAATAATTCAATAAGTTATTTTAAAAAGAAGGCGGTATAAACCGCCTTTTTTTGTATAAATACGCTTCTGCTATAAACCAATTGTAATGTTTTTTTTAGCAGATTAATACTGCTAAGTGCTATGTAAGCACGCCGATCTATTTGTTCTTATGGATTTGTACTCTAAGTAGCAGTGTTTACAGATATGTACGTAGTGCTTTTCTTCCTGACAAGTATGGATGAAAGGCTCTTTCTAATATTGTTTTGTCGCAACCTTACTTAGCATTTTACCCTAATACCATAAAAATAGAAGATTTTTTTCTACGAGAGTTGATATTTATCTTTATGGCGCTATCTTTTTTTGAAAATATATTGATATGCCGCAGAAGACAAATGTCGTTAGAATTTTCGATTCGCACAAACTTTGCTATGAGTTTGCCCAGGTTGACATAACTCCGCCATTTACGGCGGAGGATATGGCATTGGCCATGGGGTTGGATCCAGCATCTGTATTTAAAACTCTTGTTACCGTTGCCACAAAGACGCGCAGAAATTATGTATTCATGGTGCCGGCAAACGCAGAGTTAGATTTAAAGAAAGCAGCAACAGCCGTAGATGAAAAGGCCTTAGAGATGCTTAAGCAAAAAGAACTTTTGCCGCTTACTGGCTATGTACACGGCGGATGTTCTCCCGTTGGAATGAAAAAAACTTTTCCCACCGTCATAGACGAAAGCGCCAACGGATTTGAAATCATAACATTTAGCGCCGGAAAAATAGGCATGCAGGTAAGAACATCTCTTTCTGAATTGGCTAAAGTTTTAGATTTCTCATTAGCTGATATAGTTGTAAGATAAGCTTACAGTAATCTGGCCGATAATTCCTCTATACGAGACATACTAAATACCATCAAGCGCAGCATTAAATATGCACGTATTTTAAGTGTGCCCATGTAGTTATATCTATTGCCTAAAATTCCATACCAAGCGCATCCAGTTCAAGAGTGCTCATGAGGGGAGATTTCATTAGACTGCCTGGGATTGAAGTGGGCTTTTTATTGTAATATGTTTTTCCAATCTGCCTTTTTACTATCTTGTAAAGCCGGGTGTGGTATAGGCTTTCAGGATGAACTCCTATATTGCGCATTTCATAGTCTCCAACAACGGAGAATTTCGGGTCGAACTGTACTGCAAATAAGAACCTATATGGAGTGCCGGGCATATATATGCTTCCGTGCACTAGCCCTATAAAAACTGTATCTTTCTTTAAATCGCCAAGAGTGCAGGCCGCGTTTATCTGCGGTTTGTAGAAACCTTGGGCGTCGTACTGCTCGCGGTTGTTGTTGTATATACCATCAGGTATGGGCAGGGCAGTAGTGGTGCGCACATTAATGTTTAGGTCTTTTGAAAGTTTAGATGCCAAGGCCGCTGCAAGAGATTCTGAAAAACCGTAAAAAGGCATAAGATATACATCGGCAATACCTATCTTTGCTTGCTCGACACTATCCATATATTCATTTAAGTTTATTTGTGGAAAGCCGGTTATATTAGCCTTTATTTTCTCAATTAGGTAAAATCCCCACTGTATTCCGTATATGCTAAGCACAACTACGCAGACTGTAATAACAGAAATAGATACTATTGATTTCACTGCCAATATTGCAGTTTGCAACATCATACGGCCCATCTTTGGCTGTGATGGAATATCGCTTATTTCTCCGGTAAGAAAACCGATGAAAGATGTCGCCTCCCAATTTATATATGAGGCGTCTACTTCTGGTATTATGCGCGAATCAATGGAGGTTTTTAACTGAAATTTCAGAGTTTCTCCTTCTAAAACTATGCGCGCCTGACGCCAATGAACTACCGGATTTGCAGACAATACATTCCATATTTTTGAACCAGCTTTGAGTATGATTAAGTTTTCTTCCTCAGTTTTTAGCTCGTATCCCAATCTGCCAAAGAAAGATTTAGCGCCTTCTTTCCAGTCTATCGCTATATCGGCATGTGGAATTTCAAAATACGGAGCGTATAAATTCTCATCTGTCATTCCTTAATATTTATGCACATATTTCTATAAAGCAAAAAAAAAAGCGGGGAAACTCTAAAAAGATTTCCCCGCATATTATATGCGCATTTGCTATGCCTAAATTTATTAGCAATCTACCTTATCGAGAGCTTGTTTAAAGTCTTCAATAAGGTCTTGAGAATCTTCAATTCCAGCCGATAGGCGGACAAGCTCAGGAGATATGCCGCACTTTTTCAAGTCGGCATCTGACAGCTGCCTATGGGTTGTGCTTGCCGGGTGCAGTACGCATGTGCGTGCGTCTGCAACATGTATCAGCTGGGCTGCTAGCTTGAGGGAATCCATCAGCTTTTCGGCAGCTTTTGCTCCGCCCTTTACGCCGAATGTAAGAACTCCGCCATAAGCCTTCAGATATTTTTTCGCTTTCTCGTGGTCGGGAGAAGACTCCAACCCCGGATAGTTTACCCACAACACCTTTGGATGGCTCTCCAGGAACTGAGCAAGCGCAAGAGCATTTTGGCTGTGCTTTGCCATTCTAAGCGGCAATGTTTCCAGATTCATATTTATCAGGAAGGCATTCATCGGAGATAGTATATTGCCAATATCGCGCATTACATGTGCGCGAGCCTTCGTGAGAAACGCGAACTTCCCGAATGTCTTTGTATATATGAGGTCGTGATAGCTTGGATCTGGCGTGGATAAAACGGGAAATTTTGGCGTGTCGAAATCGAAAGAGCCGTTGTCAATTATCATTCCGCCCATTGCGCATGCGTGCCCATCGCTATATTTTGACAAGCTGTGCGTTATTATGTTTGCGCCGTAATCGAACGCTCTGCAAAGAGCCGGAGTTGCAAATGTGTTATCCACCACAAGCGGAACTCCTGTTTCCCTTGCCGCCTGAGAGAACTTCTCAAAATCCAAAACCTTTACGCTCGGATTCGATAACGTCTCGGCAAATATGAATTTTGTATTCGGCTTTACTGCGGCCTTAATCTCTTCAAGGGAGGCGTCTTGGTCTATAAAGGTTACATCAACTCCAAATTGCTTGAACGTATGCCCAAAGAGATTGAAGGTTCCTCCATATATTGTAGCCGAGCTTACAATATGGTCTCCCGCACGGCAGAGATTCATTATAAGTGCAGTTGTAGCGCTCTGGCCGCTTGAGAAAGCTATTGCACCTATTCCTCCCTCGAGCGCCGCAAGACGTATCTCGAGAGCATTTATTGTTGGATTCCCCAGACGCGTATAAAAATATCCGCTCTCTTTCAAATCAAAAAGCTTTGCAAGTTCAGCCGCGCTTTCATATTTGAAAGTGGTGCTCATAGATATCGGAACAACGCGTTCCTGCCCGTTCTTGGGTTCCCAGCCCGCCTGTACGGCGAGAGTGTCAAGCTTGTAGTTCTTCATCTTTTTTACTCCGTGTATGTATATGTTTCCTTTAAAAGTTTTGCTAGATTTTTAAAATCTTCAGGCGGCGGTGCCTCAAAAGTCATAAGTTCTCCACTTGCGGGGTGGGGCAGCTCAAGCTTCCAGGAATGCAACATTACCCGCTCAGGAGGGGGTATCTCGCGGAATTTGTTCCTCTGAAATTTATATGTGTAGTCTCCAAAAATTGGATGACCCATATCCGACATGTGCACCCTTATCTGGTGGGTTCTCCCCGTAAATATCCTGCATGCCACAAGAGAGGCCCTGCCGCCGTAGGAATCCAACACCCGCCAATCCGTACGGGCGTCTCTCGCATCTGGGCCTTCCGATATGCACATCTTTGTCTTGTGCACTGGATCTCTGCCTATAGGCTTTTGTATGGACCCGTTGGATACGTGAAATGCCCCGCTTGTAAGCGCCAAATATTCCTTGTGCGTCAGCCTCTGCGAAAACGCCTCAACAAGCTTATAATACGCTTCGTCGCTCTTTGCCATAACCATCACCCCCGAGGTCTCTTTGTCTAGCCGATGAACTATCCCAGGCCTCATGCTCCCTCCCGCTAGGCTCAACTTGCCATTGCATATGTGCATCATTGCATGCACGAGAGTGTCGTCGGCTGTGCCGCTTCCGGGGTGCACCGTCATTCCAGACGGTTTGTTTACAACAACTATATCTTCGTCTTCAAACAGCACATCAACCGCTATGTCGACCGGCTCAACAACCGTCTTTGGCGCATCAGGAATCTCAACGGTTACCTCGTCTCCAACCTTAAGAAGATATTTTTTCGCTATCGGAGTTCCGTTTAATAGAACCTTTCCAGACTTGAAACTATCTTCAAGACGCGTCCGCGAAATTTCTCCAGACAAAAACGCCGATAGCGCCTTGTCGGCTCGCATCTCCTCCGCGCCTTCCGGATGTGTATATGTGCGTGTGCGGGGCATTATTTAAGCAGAAAATCTCTGTTCAATTTGTCGGGCCCTGAAACCACAAATTCTCCGTCTTTTCTGATGAGAACATCGTCAAACCAGACCTCGCCGCCGCCGTATTCAGGCGTTTGTATGCATACTAAATCCCAGTGGATTTTCGATATGTTCCCATTGTCAGCCTCAACATAGGCTTGTCCAGGAGTAAAATGCAAAGACCCTGCAATCTTTTCGTCGAACAGAATATCCCTCATCGGAGTTGTTATCAGCGGGTTAAAGCCGAGGGAAAACTCTCCTATGTACCGAGCGCCATCATCTGTGTCCAATATCTTTACAAGTTCTTCTGTGTTTCCAGAGGCCTTCGCAGAAATTATCTTTCCATCTTTGAACTCAAGAGTGATTCCGTCGAAGGAAATTCCGTTGTATATTGTGGGCGCATTGTACGTTATTTTACCATTTACGCTGTCTTTTACGGGCGCAGTGAAAACTTCTCCGTCGGGTATGTTGTACTGCCCACCGCAGGTTATGGCGTTTAACCCTTTTATTGAAAAACTCAAGTCTGTGCCGGGGCCTTTTATGCGAACCTTGTCGGTTTTATCCATAAGCTCTTTGAGTGCATTCATTCCTTCGTCGAAGCGGGAATAGTCGTATGTGCACACTTTGAAGTAGAAATCTTCAAAAGCTTCCGTACTCATGCGCGCCTGCTGGGCGAAAGCCGCCGTAGGCCAGCGCAGAACAACCCATTTTAACTTGTTTACCCTAAAATCGTTGACGGGGCGCATTGCGGTTGATATGCGCCTCATCTGCTCTGCGGAAATATCGCTGTTCTCAAATATGTTGTTTGAACCGCGCACAGCTATGTAGCAGTGCATTTTCTTTAGGGTGTACAAAAGGGCATCGGCTTCGGTGTCGAGCTGCTCTTGGCTGGCTAAAAGCGACAGTTTCCTTGACACCCTCGGACTAGTCAACCGCAGATGCGCACTTGCTCCCCTTGCCGATATCTCCTCTATAAGAGCTTCGGCCATATCATCGGGCGTTTCCGACAAGTCCAAAAATACATGTTCGCCTTTTTGTACCTTTACGGAATGTCCGCAAAGCAATTTTGCAAGTTTTTTGAAGTTTTCGTTCATAATTATTAAAGTCTTTCCATCTTCGGCTTATCGGGCAATGCGCAGGCATTCTTTTCTATCGACGTTTTGTCGAAAATTTTATCCGGAGCGGTAAAATTTTGTTTTACCGCAGCCTTTGTTATTCTTAGAACGTCTTTATCGCGCAAAGTTTCATCTCTTACCTCTAATTTCGAAACAAACCATAATCCGTCCTGCTTTTTTACAGCAGATACACTCAATGTCCTTAGCGGATTGGAATTTTCATCGAGGGTTTGCGTCTGCACTGGGCTTCCAAAATCTCTGCCCAATGCCGCGCGCACAAACGCAAATTTTGCCCCGGAATATTTCTCCGGAACGGGAATGTCGAACAGATGCACAGCCTGGCCTATGCGGTCGGGTCCCATATATTTTACTCCAGGCCAAGAGCGGTACGGCATTGCCAAATCAAGCGGAGTTAAAATCAGCCCGTCTATAAAGGGCTTAGATATGTCGGAGTCGCCTATCTTTACCGCTTTTCCGTCCTCAAATTTAAAAATTTCGCAAGAGCCGTCGGGCTTTGAAATTGCAAGATAATCGGAATATTTGTCCTCGCCAGACTTTTGTATTACTATTCGCAAGGCATTGTTGCCCTTGTGAAATCCGCCCCATAAAGTGCCTATGTATTCCACGGCTTCTCCTCTGCGGGGCAGGTGGGATATTTCAAAGTCCATGCAGTATCCACCGGAAGGGTTAGATCTTGAGAATCTATCCCACATCTGCATTGCGTCTTCCTGCGGAATGCGCGACACCTTTCCCGCAGACACACCTCCACGCGGAGCGCTATATGCGCTCAAGGCGGGGAAAAAAAAGAGCACCGCAAGAGTGCTCAATATAAATAGGTTTTTTAACATCTGCTATTTTTTCTGATTGTTTTGCGGATTGGTGCTTGCCGGAGCCGCAGCCTCTTGCTTTTCCGCCGCTGAACTCTTTGCCGCTTCTGTCTTTTCCGGAGTTGTCTGCACTATGGCGTTTATTCCCGGCGCAGTTGCCTCTATTGCTGGAGCCTTATGAGCGTTTGTGTACAAATATGCCAAGTACAGTCCGAAAGATATAACAAAGTACAAAACTATGCATCTTACCGTAACTTTTGTAAGCACATTTCCGGTTTCTCCGCCAAATACGCCTTCAGCTGCTCCGCCGCCGAGAGCCGCGCCCATGCCTGCATCGGCATTGGGTTTTTGCATCAAGACCACGAGTGTCATGAATACGCACACAAGCACGAGTATAAATGTAAATATTCCTATAAGAATAGAGCCCATGTTATTTTCCTTAAATTTTTAAAATATGATATATTGACGCTTTTCCTTTAGAGTTCAACAATATTTTAATCTATTTGAATCTGTATTTTCACAAAAACTCCTTTTATCATTTAAAGTATTTTACTCCAGATGCAAATATTGGCTGTACTTTCTCGCCTGGCACATTTTTGCCGACAAATTTTGCAGCTCTTTCCGAATGGCCCATTTTACCGAGCACAAGTCCGTCCGGACTAGTTATTCCCTCTATCGCCCATGCCGATCCGTTCGGATTGAACGGGCGCGCCATAGTTGGCTTACCAAGAGAATCTACATACTGAGTGGCAATTTGTCCATTCATTGCAAGCTGCTCCAAAACTTTGGGCGATGCTGTAAACTTACCTTCTCCGTGTGAAAAAGCCACCGTGTGCACGTCTCCTATGTTGCTGTCGGCAAACCATGGAGAAAGCTTGCTTGCAACCCTCGTGAAGGCGTAGCAACTGACGTGTCTGGCAATGTCGTTATAATATAGCGTGGGGCTATCGTCGTCTTGGGCGCGAATTTCTCCAAACGGTACTAAACCAAGCTTTATAAGGGCTTGGAATCCGTTGCATATTCCCAAAATAAGACCCTTGCGATCCTTCAGAAGCCTCATTACGGCGTCTGAAAGCTCCGGATTCCTGAATACAGCGGCTATGAATTTGCCAGATCCGGCAGGTTCGTCTCCGGCGCTGAATCCGCCAGGTATCATCAGTATCTGAGAAGCGTCTATACGCTTTGCCATCTCAGATATAGACTCTTTTACCTCTTCGTCTGAGGCGTTCCTAAAGACTAAAGTCTCCGCCATTGCTCCGGCATTTTCAAAGGCTCTGGCTGAGTCGTACTCGCAATTAGTGCCGGGGAATACAGGTATGAATACGCGCGGTTTTGCAGTCTTAAAGGGGCTTATGCATATATCTTTAGGCTCGAAACTCTCAGCCTTTAGGCATTCGTCCTTAGTCTTTGTTTGGGTTGGGAATACACCTTCCAATGGAAGGTCCCATGCATGAATTAAGCCTGCAATCTTTACGGCGCACTTCCCGCATTTTATGCGAGGCTCTTCAATGGTTGTCCCAATTTTTCCCGCGCCCAGATCAGATGCCGAAACTCCGTCGGCAAGCTCGGCAATTATGCTCCCCGGCATAAAGTTGAAAATTCCGCCTTCAAACGACGGGTCAAACTCCATTCCAATCTCATTGCCAAAAGACATCTTTGCAACAGCCTCTGCTATGCCGCCGTACGTTACCGTTTGGGCCGAGACTATCTTGCCTGCCTTTATGGCATTGCGTATCTTGGCATACAGCGCGCGGACTTTTTCAAAATTTGGAGTGAAAGTTTCCCTGTCGAGCTTAACTTCAAAAAGCGCAAGTTCCCTGCCGGCAGATTTAAACTCGTTAGATATAACATTTGATACATCGCACGGGCATATTGCAAAACTTACAAGGGTGGGGGGGACATCGAGATTGTTGAAGGATCCAGACATGGAGTCTTTTCCTCCTATTGCCGCGGCCAACAGTCCCTTCTGGGCCTCAAGAGCTCCCAACAGAGCCGCAAGCGGCTTGCCCCAGCGTTCCGGATTTGCCCTTAGTTTTTCAAAATATTCCTGCAATGTAAGTCTTATTCTTTCCGGATCTCCTCCGCTTGCCGTTATCTTTGCAACAGACTCCAACACCGCAAACATTGCTCCATGGAATGGACTCCAGCTGGAAATATCCGGATTAAACCCAAACGCAAACAAAGTTCCCGTCTTTGTTTCTCCCTTTAGAAGGGGCAGCTTTGCGCACATAGCCTGAGCCGGAGTTGACATCGTTTTTCCGCCGTAGGGATGCAGAACAGTTCCCGCGCCTATGGTGGAATCGAACATCTCCACAAGCCCGCGCTGCGAGCAGCAGTTCAACGATGAGATATTTTCAACCCATTCTTCGTGGGAAGATTCTCCCGCCTTTATCCGCGGCTTAGCCAAAGGATTCTCCGCAGCTTTAGGCGCCTGGACCTTCGCGCTCGATTTAGCCGTGGTGCCATTGGTATCCAAAAACTTTCTTGTCAGGTCTACTATTGCCTTGCCTCTCCATTTCATTACAAGAGAGCCGCTGTCTGTCACGTCGGCAACATGCGTGCATTCCAGATTTTCCTCGTTGGCAAGCTTTGTAAAACTTTCAGCATCGGCCGCGTCAACAACAACGGCCATTCTCTCTTGCGATTCTGATATTGCAAGCTCGGTGCCGTCCAGCCCGTCGTACTTCTTGGGAACCTTGTCTAGGTCTATCTCGAGGCTAGGGGCAAGCTCTCCTATTGCTACAGACACCCCACCTGCGCCAAAATCGTTGCAGCGCTTTATCATTGCGCTTGCCTTGGGATTGCGGAAAAGCCTCTGCAGCTTGCGCTCCATAGGGGCGTCTCCCTTCTGTACCTCGGCTGAGTTTTCAAGGGCGGTATCTGTATGGTCTTTTGAAGATCCGGTTGCTCCGCCTATGCCGTCTCTGCCTGTTCTACCTCCAACAAGAAGAATTTTATCCCCGGGTTCAGGCGTGCCGCGCCTTACCATGCTCCGCGGTGCCGCCGCCACAACTGCGCCTATCTCCATGCGCTTTGCCACATAACCGGCATGGTATATCTCTGTAACCTGCCCAGTGGCAAGGCCTATCTGGTTGCCGTAGCTGCTGTATCCGCGCGCAGCTTCCGTTACTATCTTGCGCTGTGGAAGTTTGCCGTGCAAAGTCTGCTCAAATGGAGTCCGCGGATCTGCGGCTCCGGTCACCCTCATAGCCTGGTATACATAGCTCCTTCCCGACAGCGGATCCCTTATCGCACCACCCAAACATGTTGCCGCGCCTCCAAAAGGCTCTATCTCTGTGGGGTGGTTGTGGGTTTCATTCTTGAACATAACAAGCCATTGCTCAGGCTTGCCGTCTATATCGGCTTCAACTACTATGCTTGCCGCATTTATCTCCTCTGACTCCTCCAAGTCGTCAAGCTTGCCCATCTTCTTCAACGCCTTGGCGCCGATAAGGGCTATGTCCATAAGGCAGATTTTTTTGCCTTTTTTGTCGAGCCCAAGAGTGGTTCTGTCGTCCAAATATCCGCGCCATGCGGCCATAGCCGGCTTGTTTAACGGAGCGTCTTCAAATGAAACGTCCTCAAGTTCTGTTAGAAATGTTGTGTGCCGGCAGTGGTCGCTCCAGTAGGTGTCGAGAACGCGTATTTCTGTTATTGTAGGATCTCGATGACGGTCGTTCTTAAAGTACTCGCGACAGAATTCCAGATCTGCCTTCGACATGGCAAGAGCCATTTTCTTATGCAATTCTCCTATCTCGTCGGAGTTCATTTTGGTAAATCCGGAGAGAATTTTTACATCGTCCGGACGCTTTGCATCGCGCTTGAGCGTAAGGGGTTTATCGAGGCTGGCTATCCTGCTGTCTACAGCGTTTACAAGATATTTCTTTACCTTTTCAAAATCTTCCTCGGTAAGCTCGCTACCCTTGAGCACATATACCCTCGCGCAGGATACGGAGGGCCGGCTTTTGGCTGTAATTTGAATGCATTGCTCGGCAGAGTCTGCCCTTTGGTCGAATTGTCCAGGAAGATATTCCACTGCAAATACTCTGTCGCCGCAATCAACAGGGAATGTCTCTTCGTAGAGAGTTTCTATGGGAGCTTCGCAGAGTATGGTGTATTTTACGGCATCGAATGCTTCGTCTGAAAGGCCTTCTATGTCGTAGCGCTGAAGAACGCGCACCCCTTCGAGCCGCTTTAGCCCGAGGTTTGTTTTAAGGTCGGCAAAAAGCCTCTTTGCGTTGAAACCGTCTTTTTGTTCTACAAAAACTCTGCGAATCATAAGGCGCGTAGGATTGTATCTTTTTACCCCTTTCGCAATTCTTTTTTCTTTCGTGCATTAATTTTGTTGATTGATGCCCCTAAAAAAGGTTTATAGCTCTGCCATGAAATTTACCCTACCTATCTTTATGGCAGCCTTATTTGCGTTTACGGCGGCAAATGCACGTATTATGACATATGGATTGCAGTCTGAATACGGCATAAAAGACCTATCTGGTGAAGATTCTCCATTATATATAAATCCCAATGCGTGGGACGTGTTCACTAGCGGAGATGTTGAGACAATGCTTGGGATAAACGCAACAAAGTCTTATTCGGTATTCCAAGTTGAATACTCCAGCACTATGGTAATGGAGGGAGTAAAGATAGGCGGAAACACCATGACGGCAGTTTTGCAGGATAGGCGCCCGCTTTTTGGCGGAGAGGGGTATCTCGATTGCGCCATGATAACCCCGCTTGATACTTACTATTCAAAGCAGCTTAGAGTTCTTGGCGGCTGGAAATACAATCTGAACAAATATCTGGATTTGGACTTGGGCGGAACCATAAATTACGCTTTCGACGGCATCGCCGGAGCTGGGTTGCCCGCCAAAAATGGTTATCTTTTTGGAGGGGACATATACGCCGGGCTTACCTTGCGCGACATATATATAGCTCCTTTTGTATATGTAGGCTACAACTCGCCCTGCGATGCCTTAAAATTGATGGCGGGTTTTGCGCCTGTGGTATCTTTGTACGACATCACCCACATAGAGGATTTGTATATAGAAACATGCATATACTACGGATACACAAGTGCAAACAGATACGCCGGAGACCATGAAATAGGCGGGCACTACTGGCGTAATGAATATTCCTATGTTCAGGCAGAGGCAAACTTGGTGTATGTGTACAAGAAACATTGGAAGTTTCTTGTCGGAGTAGGGTATTCTTACAATAATGACGGCTATGGATCTGTCGGGCAGGGCGGATTCGATATGGGGCCCGACAGCAATGTATGGACTACGATAGCTGTTGGATATGTGTTTTAACTTATCTGACACATAGTTAGAAATTTTTGAATGCGCGGAATACGTATTGTTCCGCGCATTTTTATGCCTCTGCAAAGAATTCTTATTGGTGGGGTAATGTTGAGTGGAGAAATTCATTCTTGTTGACAGACGGCAAGCTTGGAATAGCGTTTTTTAAAACTCGTATGATTTCCAAAGAATTTTTAAAGAACGTAAAGTGGACTCGTAAGGATTTGACAAATTTGCAGTCGTTGTCAATCGACGAGCTCGAGGAGATTTTTTCTCTTGCGGAACTATTCAAAGAGTCTGTCTTGGGCGGGGAAGGCAAGCTGGATTACCTCCACGGCAAGACAATAGTAAACCTGTTTCTCGAACCGAGCACTCGCACGCGCACCGCGTTTGAGATGGCTGCCCACAGGCTAGGGGCGCACGTTATTACGATAACTTCGAGCGCTTCATCGATAGTCAAGGGAGAAACTCTCCGCGACACGGCAAAGAACATAGAGGCGCTTACTACAGACATGATAATAGTTAGGCACAGCGCAGCAGGTGCTGCCGATTATCTTGCCAGCAGGCTTTCTATTCCCGTTATAAATGCTGGCGACGGCGCACATGCGCACCCAACGCAGGGTCTGTTGGACACTTTCACCTTAAGGGAGCATTTCGGGAAAGATTTACGCGGAATAAAGATTACCATTTTGGGCGATGTACTGTTCAGCCGCGTAGCCAGGTCGGACATACAGGTGCTGAAAAAATACGGTGCTGAGATAACGGTATCTGGGCCGGCAACTTTAGTTCCGCCGTCGGTTGCCGACGCTTTTGGCGTTAAAGTTAGCTACAATTTGCGCGATGCCGTTAAAGATGCCGACGCAGTCATACTTTTGCGCATACAGCACGAGAGGCAAGACATGGCCTATTTCCCTTCCATAGCCGAGTACGCAAATATTTTTGGGTTAAATGAAATGCGCGAAGACTGGCTTAAGAAAGACGCAATAATAATGCATCCAGGGCCCATAAACAGGGAAGTTGAGCTGGATAGCACCCTTGCAGATTCAGCCCGTTCGGTGATACTCCGCCAGGTCACCAACGGGGTTGCAGTCAGAATGGCGGTAATAAACCTTTGCATGGCGGCAAAGAACAAGGCCTCGATATAACCATGAACGACATTTCAAAGAAAAATTCAAAGAATTTGATAGTGCGCGGAGCGCGCGTGATAGATCCGCAAAACGGCGTCGACAAGATTGCCGACGTGTATGTTAGCGACGGTGTTTTTGTGGATAAATTCTCCGGTTCGGCAGAGGAAATCGACGCCCGCGGGTTAGTTCTTGCGCCTGGGTTTATAGACGCCCATGTGCATCTGCGCGAACCCGGCCAGACCCGCAAAGAGACTGTAAGAACAGGAACTATGGCTGCTGCGGCTGGAGGGTTTACATCGGTAGTTGCAATGCCAAATACGTCTCCGGCAATGGACAATGCAGCGTCGGTAAAGCTTTTGAAGGAGATAGTCGCGTCTGATGCGTTTGTAAGGGTGTATCCGACAGGGTGCATAACTGTCGGCCGCGAAGGCAAAGCGCTTGCACCAATAGGTTCGCTTAAAAATGCCGGTGTAATTGCCATTACCGACGATGGCTCATGTGTGCAGAATAATGAACTGATGAAGCGCGCCCTTGAGTACGCCAACATGTTTTCCCTGATAGTCATGGATCACTGCCAAGATGCATCTCTTACGGCAAAGGGTCAGATAAGGGAGGGCAAATACTCTCTCCTTACAGGGCTTAAGGGTTGGCCCAATGCGGGGGAAGACATCATTGTTGCCAGAAATGTGATACTTTCAAAGTACACGGGAGCACGCATACATTTGCAGCATATTTCAAGTGCACTTTCGCTTGAGATAATAAGGGGGGCAAAGAAGCGTGGCATAAAGGTTTCGGCGGAAGCAACGCCGCACCATTTGGCTCTGTCTGACAAATATGCGGTTGGGTACGACACCAATTTCAAGATGAATCCGCCGCTTGGTTCGGAAGACGATAGGCTTGCGCTAATAGAGGCCGTGAAGGACGGCACTATAGATGTAATCGCCACAGACCATGCGCCCCATTCTATCACCGATAAAGACAAGGAGTTCGACTACGCCGCCTTCGGCATAACAGGGCTTGAAACTGCCTTTGCCGTATGCAACGAGGTTCTCGTATGCGGCGGGCATATAACGCTAAATAAGCTCATAGAACTTATGACATCTGCTCCGGCAAAATTGTTTGGGCTGAAGGCAGGTGCGCTTTCGGAAGGATACGCAGCAGACTTTGTCCTGCTAGATCCAGAAAAAAGTTTTGTGTTCGATAAGACCTATTCTCGCTCTACAAATACGCCGTGGCTCGGCAAGACTCTGAAAGGTAAAGTTGAGGCTACATATGTAGGCGGAGTGCGTGCATACCCATTTGCATGATGTCACAGGTACTATTTACGCTTGAAGAGGTTATTTTTGGCGGCGCCGTTGCGGCGGTGCTGCTTGCGATTTCTGCGTATGTTCTTTTTCGCCTGTGGCGGACAGGAACGGGAATATCGGCAATAGTGCTAAACGGGCGGGACGCACTGATATTATTGTCTATGGTATTCGTAGCCTTTGCGTTTTCAGTTGAGTCTTTCAGGCATACTGCGGCTCTTGGGGACGGAGAGTGGTTTTTTGCAAGGAATATTCCGGGGCAGATATGTTATATTATATGCGCTCTTCTATTTGTAAGGCTGATATCTGAGCGGGCGTATTTTTCAGAAACGTTTACATCGCCGCTCAAAGCGTCGCTTACGGGAATTGGATATGCGGTGTTTATACCGGCAGTGTTTGCGGCGTCGCTTTTTTGGCTGGAATTTGCACAGTATTTTCTTGCGATAGATCTTCAAAAGCAGGAGAGCATAGATATATTCTCGTCTATAAAAAGTCCGTGTGCATTTGTAAGCGCGGCTCTGTGCGTATGTGTATTGGCGCCAGTATCGGAAGAACTGGTGTTTAGGGGAGTATTTTACAGAAGCTTAAAATGGGTGATAAATCCGGTGGTGGCGGCAATTATTACGTCGTTTTTATTCGCGCTTATACACGGAAATATGTTTGCATTCCCGGCGCTGTTTCTGTTTTCAATTTTGCTTACGCTGGCCTATGAAAAAAGCGGGAATATATGTTCGCCGATAGTATTGCATGCGCTGTTCAATATAGTAAATGTGGGGGCGATAGTGGTGGAGTCGGATATATATGAAGTGCTTTTTAAAAACGTCTAAAGGATCGTGCGGAGAGCTTGGAGAAAAGCGTCTGATTTCCAAAATAACGGAAATTATGCGTTCGTATGGCGTTGCCGAAGCATCTCCGCGTGGGCCTGGCGATGATTGTGCCGCTATACCTTCCAAGGCCTTTGGCAAAAATATGCTGTGCACTTCCGACGCAGTTATACTTGGCGTGCATTTTTCCGAGGAGGATAATCCCCGTTCTGCCGGGAAAAAACTTTTAAAACGCAATGTAAGCGATATTGCCGCAATGGGTGGAAAGCCCCTTTATGCATTAAGCTCTGCTATAATATCAAAAAATCTCTCATCAAGATGGCTTGAAGAGTTCTGCGAAGGGTTGTGCGAGTCGGCAAAAGAATACGGCGTGAAATTCTGCGGAGGAGATCTTGCGCGCGTAGATGGAAAATTCTTTTCCATGCATCTTTCCCTTTTAGGAGCTTGCAATGGTAGAATCATGACGCGTTCCGGAGCAAAAGAGGGAGATGTTATATATGTAACATCGCGCTTGGGTGGTAGTTTTGAAACGGGAAAGCACCTGCATTTTATTCCGAGATTAAAAGAGGCGGAATTTTTATCTAATACAAGCGGTGTTTGCGCGTGCATGGATATAAGCGACGGAGTTGCCTCAGATCTAAAGCATCTTATACCGCATGGGTGCCGAGCCGTGTTGGATAGAGTTCCGCAGACTGTCATTAACGGCAAAGAGGTAGGACTACGCAAAGCTCTGTGCGACGGCGAAGATTATGAGCTTTTATTTGCGTATTCGGGTAGCTCCGATAAATTGGAGAAATCTTACAAGCGCAAGTTCGGCTGCGAATTATATAAGATAGGGCGCTTTGAAAAAGCTGCAAAAAAGAGCGACGCTGGAAAGATATTTATACAGACTAATTCCGGTGTTAAAAAATTTTTAGGTTCGGGCTTTGAACACTGACAATTCGGCGTGTGCGCACACATGTGTATACGCCAAAATTTATTTTGAATTTATCTGCGCATGAGTGTGCAGAATTTTAACTTAAAGATTCATTGCCGCCAAAGTAAGAAGCAGACCCGCAAAAATAGAGATAAGCGCATATGCAAAAGCATCATGGTATTTCTTTAATTTTAGCATTTGGGCAAGTTGAAAGGCGAATGCAGAAAACGTAGAAGCGCTTGCGCTAAACCCCATTGTGAGGGCAAAGAATAAGTGCCTCTGGCCGATTAAATCTAAAGCGCTTTCGGAATGCAGCCAACCGAGGGAAAATGCAGCAATGAGGTTTGCAGCCAAAGTTCCCAAGGGAATTCTTCTTTGAATTCCGTTTGAGGAGTCTAAAATATCCGCAAGAAACATTCGCAAGAGAGCGCCAAATCCGCCGCCAATTGCTATGAAGAAATATAAAAGTGCGGTATCCATACTCATTTAGACGCCTTTCCGAATTTGTCCGCAAGCGAGTCTATAATATGTATCGAAGCCACACAAAACAGCAGGTTTAGCGCAAAAATTGCAAACGACAAAAGAAATTCTCCGTCTTGAATGGAAACCGCACCGTCTTTGCAGACAGTTGAAAATGTTGTAAGACCACCGCAAAAACCCGTTGCGGCAAAATCTTTTACAAGTTTAAGATTTTTTCCGCATATGCGTGCGGCAAAGATGTATAGCACGGAACCTGTAATATTACATAAGAATACTGATATTAACGGGTTTATAGCCAAAGGAATCACTATGGCTGCTCTTGCCAAAGAGCCTATAGCTCCACCCAAAAATACAGCTAGCAGTCTGATAAAACTATCGGAAAAAATGCTTCTTTTAATATACATCTTTTGATGAAAGTGGGTATGCTTAATTTATATAAAATTTTTGTCCAGAATAAATGTCTGAGGGGAACAATGTAGATTATTCATTAGTCTTGAAAAATATCGGCAGTACAAAATAATTGTCGGGTTAAAATAAAAATCTATGTGTGGTATAACTGGGTATATAGGGTCCAGGCAGGCGGCTCCAATATTGTTGGAGGGTCTGTCTAAACTGGAGTACAGGGGCTACGACTCCGCCGGGCTTGCGCTTTTGCGCGGTTCTGTCATGGACGTAAAAAAGAAAAAGGGAAGGGTATCAGTGCTTGCACAGGAGGTGCAAAAGCATCCATTCGATTCCCATTTGGGCATAAGCCACACCCGCTGGGCTACGCATGGCGCCGTTACAGATGCAAATGCACATCCGCATGTATCCTCATGCGGGAACTTTGCAATGGTGCACAACGGAGTAATAGAGAACTATGAGAATATAAAGAATTTTCTTCTTGGAAAAGGTTATACGTTTTACAGTCAGACAGATTCTGAGACTCTCGTAAACTTGATTGCCTATCACTATTATAAGCTTCCGGAGAATACGGAAAACCGTTTTTTGGAATCTGTAAGAAGGGCACTTATGCATGTTGAAGGAACATACGGCATTGCAGTTATATGCCGCATGCACCCAGACGAAATAATAGCTGCCCGCAAAGGATCCCCGCTTATAATAGGAATAGGAGAAGGAGAGCGCATGGTTGCAAGCGACGTGCTTGGATTTGCCGGGCGTGCTCGCAGTGTGATATACTTGGACGATGGACAAATTGCAAAGGTTACCGCTGATTCATGCGAGATAGTCTCCGCAGCAAATGAGCTTGTTCCGTGTGTAATGAACAGTGTTGATTGGGAGTCGGACTCAGCAGAGCTTGGGAATTTTTCAACCTACATGGAAAAGGAGATATTCGAGCAGCCTAAAGTTGTTGAAAACGCACTCAGGGGCAGAATATCAGACGACGGTTCCACTGCGGTTTTGAACGGCTTGAATATGACTCCGTCTGAAATGCGCCAAGTTGACAGGATCTTATTTTGTGCCTGTGGAACAGCATGGCATGCATGTCTTGTTGCGGAAAATCTTATAGAAAAGTACACAAGAATTCCCGTAGAGGTTGATTACGCAAGCGAGTTCAGATACAGAAATGCTCCGCTAGATAAGAACACATTGGCCTTTGTGATAAGCCAAAGCGGCGAGACCATAGACACGCTTGAAGCGTTAAGAGAATCGAGGCGCAAAGGTTTTAAGACTTTGGCAATAACAAATTCTGTTGGATCTACCATTGCGCGTGAGAGCGACGGCGGATTGTACCAACATGCCGGCAGGGAGATAGGTGTGGCTTCTACAAAGGCGTTTACATCGCAGATAACAATATGCATACTTATAGCCTTGTACATAGCCAGAATGAGGGATCTTTCATTTTCTCAGGGCAAGGAGATAGTATCCGCCTTACAATCTTTGCCGTCCGCCGTCGAGGAGACTCTAAAGCTTGCTCCTGAAATAAAGAAACTATCCTCAAAATATTGCCGCTACAAAGATTTTCTCTTTTTGGGCAGGCTGGACGAGTTTCCCATTGCTCTTGAGGGTGCGCTTAAGCTTAAGGAAATTTCATACATTCATGCCGAAGGTTATCCGGCAGCCGAGATGAAGCATGGCCCTATCGCATTGGTATCTCCTGAGTGTCCAACATTGCTCTTTGCCAATGCCGGAGACATATTCAATAAGGTAATTTCCAACGCCCAAGAGATAAAGGCTCGCAAGGGACCTCTTATAATAATAACCGACTCGCCCGACAAATTCCCTTCCGGCCTTGCGGACGATATGGTTGTTATACCAAAGGTTCACGAATCTGTAAGAACTGTAGTTTCAACTATTCCCATACAGCTTTTTGCATATTATATTGCGCAGGAACTTGGCTGCGATGTCGATAAGCCTCGCAACCTTGCAAAAAGCGTTACGGTGGAGTAGTAATAAGATTATTTTATATACATATTCCCGCGCTATTTTATAGCCTGCGGGAATATTTTTTTGTACACATAGATTTTAAAATTTTTATCTATAATCTATTAATATCTTTAGAGTAAAAAGACTCATCTTCTTTAGAATAGAGCTTATATATTGAATATCTTTTTTTCTTTATACAAATTCTTGCTGTTTTTTTGTGGTCCACAGCTTTCTTCATTTCTTCTATAAATGTAGCAATCAGATATTGCCTTCATGTTACTTGAACTCTCTTGAGCATAGAAAAAAAAGAGCGCAGGTCTTTAAAAAACCTGCACTCTTTATAACAGTTTGCAAAGTTTGTTTAGTTGCGTTTTGCACGCTTGCGGTATGCCGCAAAAGTCAGGGCAACAAATCCCAAGAGCGCGGCAATTTGCGAAGGTTCCGGTATCTGGGAAAAATCTGCGTAAAGGGCGTTATCCCTCATCGAGAATATTATTTTGTCTGTTTCTTCACCATTTAACATGGCTGTGAAATCCGATGCGGTAAAGTCGGTTGTATCCCAACTCATAATTTTATATTCTCCCAATGGATCGCTTCCATCAACGGTAAAGTCGAACACAAACTGGTCTCCGTCTCCCTTGGCGAACATACCATCTATAATAATTGTATCAGCATTGCCGCCCTCCACATCAACAAGTATTTTGGCAGATCCAGACCACGTTAAACTTTCAGCTTTTACTACACCAATATTGTTTACAGACGAAATATCTTGTCCTGCACCCACAGCACCGAAAGCTCCACCGTTAAGATATATGTTTCCAACACCTTTCCCGGCTGCGTTAGTTGTGCCATCGGCATTTAACATCAATGTACCATTTATAACGGAAATATCACCCCTTATGTAATTTTGTCCGGTAAGATATTGCTTTAAGGTTGAATCTCCGTTTACCACCAAATTTATTTTTGCACCTAAGAGAGATGTTATATTATCGGCGGTTGTATCTTTGCCAAAATCGTGTATGCGTGAAGAATACAGGCTTTCTCCGCCGCCATTTATGTTTATAGTCAAATTACCATATTCAGTTGTATCTGAATATGTGGTGTATATGCGTACATTTTCAGTTCCGTCGCCACCGGATATGTTTCCTACACTGATTTCATAATCTCTAAGATTTGCACCGTTGTAATAATCATCAAATCCAAAAGAACCGTTTACTGTTAAAGATTTCTCTATTACAAATCCTCCGCCAACACCGCGCACCTTAACTCCGGCGTCTTTATTGACTATAAAATTTCCTTTTACTGTATATACAGAAGTTGCACTTCTTGCTAAATTGAGGGTGATGATTTGAGTGTTTCCTTCGGCATCTGTCTTGGAAAGAATTGTATGATCCCCCAGTGTAGTTATTGAACCGCCGCTGGATGTAACAAAAGTAAGGTAGTTTTTCTGATCTATAGAACCTACATTCACTGTGGAATTTGTTGCGTCAAAATCAAGATTTGATTTTAAATTCAATTCCCCGAAATACGCCTGTTCTGTAGCGTGTATGTTTATGCTTCCGTTCCTATTTGTAGTCAGCGTATTAACGCTTAGATTACGTACTGTATTTGTTGAAGATGAACCAAATTTTATTGTTCCTGTATTTGAGAAAACAAGGTTATTTATTTCTACATCAAGCGTGGATTTTGTTGCTTTTCTAAGGTTTACTGTTCCCTTACCGAGCTGTTCAAATGTGCCGTTTATTATCAACTTACTGCCAATATCATTGGCACTGTTGGAACAGATTTCAAAAAGTCCTGCACTTGATGTTGGAGTGTAATCTATTGTTAGATTGTTGTATTCGGCAATGTATTGTGTCCTATCTGCATTTAGGATATCATCTCCCATAATCAGGAATTGATTAGCTTTTGTAAGAGACGATATGCCGGTTGTAAAAAATACATTGTCGCTAGCACCGGGAAGAGCTGGTGCAGAATCTCCATCTGTTGAACCTATCCTCCATATACTCAAGTCGCCAGCTTTGGGCTGGGTTGTAGAACTTGGATAATTCAGATAGAAATTCTCTTGCGCAAAAGCAGCAGAGGCAATTAAAACTGAAAAAACAATAATTTTAGATAGGATTTTCTTATGCATATATTAGATAAAGTCTTCTCCAATTTTTGCATAACTTGCATGAAGTCAAGCATTTTTTACTCAACATTTCCTCAACTTTTTTCTTCTTTATTGTTTTTGACTATATTTTTAGCCCAGATGAACTGATCATTTCAATTTTCTATTGTTACTTCAAATATATGAGGTTTTGGCTGCGCAGCAGTGTATGCTTCTGATATTGTGGATGATATTTCTTCTTCAAGCTTTTTCTTGTTCATGCGGTTTCTGCAGTAGAAATCGTGTACGCCCTTGTAATATGCTGACCCTTTGAAACGCTTGTCTTCTGGAAATTTTGTCTTTACATATTCTATAGCTTTCTGTGGATCGGAAGTAATAGAACTATCTTTTATATGCTTAAGCTCCACATAGGCAAAATTTCTGTATTTTGAGTATTTGTCGCGCCAGATTTCACACAAATCCAAAACTTTTTTTGCCTGCCAGTATTGAGGAGTATTGGTATTTTCGGCAAGATTTATTCCATTTGAAAGCTCCTCAGACGAATATTTGCCGACGGTTTTCCCGTCTATTTTTACGGAGTATATACGGTTCTTTTCGAGATTCTTTATCTTTAAAATCTGTCGATTCATATTGGTGTTAAAATCTATAAGCTCAGCAATCTGCTTGGTGTCGTCCAATATGGGGAAGGGCAACGCATGCTCAATGCTCGTAAACGAAAGAGAGTTTTTCCCTTTTTTTAAATCGGATATTTTGCAGTTTGTCTGTTTTGAGATTTTTGCTGATAGAAAATCTATCTCTGTTTCCGATACAATGGAAGGTTCTCCGGCATCTTTTATATACTTTGCCGCTATGGCAAAACCGCCCGGATTTTGCGGATGAACACGGTCTGAACTTATTATAGAAGCAGATTTATCCTCCTTTTGCATCTCTTCATTAAGACTATTTGTGCAGCTCCAAATGTCCGCCACTATTGCTCCGTACTTTGGCGCCGTTTGTTTTACTATCTTTCCAAATTCAAACAAAACTTCATTTGCTCCTACGAGCGGTTTTGGCTTAACTCCAGAACTTGTCTCATCGTAGATAGATGGGGTAAAGACAATTATACGATTTATTCCCTTACCGTTAAACTCCTTAAGCATGCGATTTATATTGTATTTGTAGTAGTCTATAACATATTTTCTAACTTTAGCTATCTTCTCTGGAGGTCTCGGATTATCCGTCGAAAAAATATCGCGTGCGGAATCATTCATGCCTGTCATGAGCATTATAACATCGGGCTTTGGAATTAGAACATCGCTATCCATCCTCTTTAAGATTCCCTCTGCTGTATCTCCGGAAATCCCCTTCGATACGAAATTTATGCGCATGTACGGAAAGCGTGTGATGTAATATGCTGTAATATATTTCCCGTAGCGTCCGCCATGCGTTATGCTGTCTCCCAGATATGTGAGCGTATCGGAATCTTTTAAAATTTTGGAGTTTATGTTCTCGCTTCCAAAGAGCGTGAATACCCATAATAAGCTCAAAATTACCAGCAAATGTCTTTTCATAAGATATAATCTATAGAGTGTTTTACAGTTTAAACAACTTTTATTTTTAAACACTAAAGCCTTGTTTTTTCTTGGTTATTGCAAACTATCATCTAATATCTTCAGCTGATATATAAAAAAAGAGGAATCTATTTCTCAAGATTCCTCTTTATATAAATATCAAATAAAATATCAGTTTATTCCACTATATAATTCTCCCCCTCGCTAACAGGAAAACTTATGTATGCGTCTTGATGTTTTTTTGCGGGAACAGATTTGCCGTCTGAAAGTTTTTTTACAATTGCGGAAAATATATTGGGATTTTTTACGCTTATAGAAAACTTTTTGCCGTCTTTTAGGGAATAGAAATCTTCATTTACAGTTTTTCCAACAGCGTAAATTCTCGCGGTAAGACTTCCGTTCTTATCTCTTAGTATGATAATTCCTTTTCCTCCTACAAAGCATGGAGTTTTATCTGTTGGCATTTCAACAGATTTTAAAACTTGTCCGCCGGAAAATTTCTTCGAAGAGTCGAAGTCAAACCAGACTCCACTTGGAAGATATATATCTCGTTTTCCGTCTTTATATTTTGCAAGAAGCGGAGCCGCCAATATGCTCTCTCCTATAAGCCATTGGTAATCATCTAAAGAATAGACATTAACATTCTCTGGCTCGGTAAGGCACATAGGGGTTAGAGTGTAAGGGAAGCCTGTCTTATAGCTCTTCATTGCGGCGCTGTAAAGATAGGGAACAAGCGCATGGTGGAAGTCTGCTATTTTCTTGAATGTGTGTTTGTCGTTTTCGGGCCAGTTGTCGGGATAGGCTCCAAGAGCATATCCGGCAGTTAGCGATATAAGCCAGCTTTGCCTAAGCGAGTTCTGTGTATCTTTAAGCTTGTGCATATTGTGAACTCCCGCTACGTCAGAATAGACATTCGGAGCTCCGCATATTGCATACTGCAAGTAGTTTATCGGCATGCGAGAGGCAAAATCCGACACACGGGTGTCATTTATTCTAAGGAGTGTTCCCGGCGATGAGAATTCTCCGCACCTAGCCATAACAAGAGCCCCGTTAGATTCCAAATTTGAGATTGTCTTGTTGAATATTGAAGTCTCGTACCCGAGGGGCATCATCGTGTCTTCCTTTATTCCGTCGACGCCCCATTTTTTATATTGCTGCAAATACCACTCTGCCGCTCCTGGTCTATTGCCATCTACCAGATAGCAAGGTACTATTGGGAATACGTGCGATGTAAGCTTAAGAGGCGAACCATCCGAACCTAATAGGAGAATATCTTTTGATTTTGCTTCGTCGGAAAGGGGATTTCCGTAGAATGAAACCACCTTCAAGTTTCTGTCTCTCTTTTTTGTCTTTGGATAATACGGGCCTCCTGATGGAATAAGATTTACGCGCAGGCCTATCATCCAGGCTATGTCGTTTAAACGCATGAATGAGCGGAATTCCTCCGGATTTGGAAATTTTGCCCCGAAACGTCCAAAACTTGTGGTTGTGCCTCCTTCGTCCCAAAAGCCTGAACCTACAACAGCCCATTTTATTGGATAGCCTTCTTTGAGAAATTTGGAGAGTATTTTTGATACGGAGTTCTGGTTTGTATTCCAGCCAAGCGCGTCCCAAGATTCCCAACCTATCTCAAATAGCCTGGGTTTGGGTAGTAAGTCTACGTATCCATGTTTTGATTTTATGCTTTTGAAGCTTGAATATATCTCTTGTGGCGTTCCTATTATTAAATAGAATGTCGTCTGGCCATTTCTTGTTGACGACATAGAAAAAATTTCTTTCCCAAGTTTTACAGAGCGTTTTCCTCTGTCAAAAAATACAGCAGCTGCCGAATTTCTTGGAAACAAAGTAAATGTACTAGCCCAGCGTTGTCCACCGCCATTATTTATAATCTCGTATGTTTTTTCTTTGTCGCCGACAAGATTGAAATTGCCTGAAAATCCACCAGCATCTCCCAATCCGTATGCAGTATCAACACCTCCAAATTTCAGCTCAACCGTGTTTGTATCCGAATTTTGCGGCTTTATACAAATTGCGCAAACGCCGTCTGCTAAGGATACATCGGCTTTTGCACTTGTGCCGTCTTCAGTTTTTAAAATAAAAGTTTTGCTCTTTTCTTTTGAGGATGCAATCTTTGCAGATACTACGGGAGACCCATTTATAAAAAGGCCGGCTCCATTAGCAGGGGAAAAAGCAGTTTTCCCATTTTTGTATTTTGCGGAAACCGCAAAATTATCTGTATCTACAGATACTCTCGCTCGGCTATCTACAATAGATTCCTTAACTGCATATACGCACTGGATACACATTAATAATAATAAAATAACAGTCTTTAATGTCTTCATTTTTGTATCTATAAAATTATATTTTTAAAATCCATTATTACCTGTTTTTAATTCCGTCTGTTTTCCGTTTGCGAACAGGATGGCAGAAAGCCCTGCTGGAACCTTTATATCGCCGCTTATGTTTCCGTCTTCTGACTTTTTTATATCCAGCTCTATATATCCCTTCGGATGTGGAAATTTTGCCTTAACATAGGATAAATTTCCAAGTCTTGGCGTTATCGATACTTTTAAAAAACCTTCTCCACAGGATTTAATTCCGCATACAGTTGCAAGAAGTTCGTATATGGGGCTTGCGCTCCACGCATGGCATTCACTCCTGACTGGATCTGGTCTCTCCGCAAATGTGCTTAAGCCCAGATCAAGCATTTCTTTCCATGGATTTATGGTATTCAAATATTCGTCGCCCATACCAGATTCGACAAGAGCCCTAGTTAAGTAAAATCTGTAATAGTATGTTGCCTGCGCTATGTTTTTGTCTGCCATTATGCGCAACATCAAGTTGGGCGCTTCTTCTTTGGATATTGCTCCGGAGAGAACCCCCATTATATTTGCGTGCTGGCTGAACTTATCTGCGCCTTTGTAGTCTGATAGCATTTTTCTTTCGGGATTCCAGCAATTCTTATAGACGCTATTGGTTATTTTGTCGGCAAGTTTCTCGTATTTAGCGGCAGTATCACTATTCCCAAAACTTCTCATAATTGCCGCAGCATCCCTTAAAGTTATCGCAAAATGTAGTGTGTGGGTTGAACTTCCAGAGGTTTCTCCAACAGGGGCATTCCCTGTTGCCCATCCTGACCAATCCAAGAAGTTCCAATGGGGCATATCTGCCTTTAACATTCCGGTTTGAGAATCTATCTGATTTTCAAACCACGCAATAATACCCTCAACTGTGGAGAGCTGCGAATACACAAATTCCATGTCATCAACATGCATTTGGTAGTCTCTTAACATGTTTATCCAGTATAGGCAAAATGGAGGTATTATCTGCGGTGCGCTCGACGGATACCTGCTCTGAAGCAGGCCTTCAGGAGTCTTTGATGAAGACATTATCTTCAAGGCCCTGCGCATCAACCTGGAATCGCCCGATATGTAAAGCGATATTAGCGCCTGTATTCTGGTGTCGCCAATGTATTGAAGCCGCTCGTAATAGGGACAATCCATATAGGTGTCGACAGCGCATAGGCGGGCTGTTCTCCAGGCAACCTCCCATATTTTATTTAGAGTTTTGTCCGAAGATTCAAAACTTGCGTTCTCCTTAAACGGATATCCTGTAAATATTCCGTGAAAATCTGACAGTTCGAGAGGATCTTTTCCTGTCTGTATATCAAGCCCTATATATCTATATGTGCGCCAGTCGTTAGTAATAAAGCGCCTGGCTGGGCCTCCGTCGAAAATGAACTCGTTGCGTATTGTTGCATTTGGATGGAAGTCTTTTTTTTCTATGTCGTTCCTGTTGCCCCTGTCTTGCCTGAAAGTCTTTAGCAAATCAACAGGACATAAATTCTCCGCATATTTTACCGTCATTTTTGCGCCTTTCCCGCCGCTTGCAACAAAGCTTAGATATGCGTTTGTAAGGACTTCTCCATCTAGCAATATCGAGCACTTAGTATTTGACGGAATTTTTATAGCTTTTCCTCCGCGCTTTAAAAATGTATCGTCGACAGAAATATTTTCCGACTTCCGCACCTTTAAACTGTAGATGCTTTTTTCTTCCATAAAAGGAATATCCCTTTGTTCAAGACCGTAAAAAACCTCTCCGGTTCTATCGCACCCATAGGCTGAAGCCCTGTGGAAAATATCTGGATTATCCCACGAGGAGTCATCGAAATCTTCGTTCTGCCATCCAAATTCAAATTTAGACGCGTCCATTCGTTCCAATTTCCCCATATATGGTATATGCGGTATTGTTATGGGAGAAAATGCGTATGAACGCCTTACCTTCCAGCCTTCGGGCGTATTTACATCTTTTTCGGCTTCGCCTTGGCCTTGTACTAGCAATCTTGCCCTTGTCCAGTTTGACATACATGAATAAGGCTTGTATTCGCCGTAATTCATCACTTGGACCGCCAGTGTGTTCTTACCCGACTTTAAAAATTTTGCTATGTCTACTGTGTCGAAACTCCAGTTAAATATATCCCCCTTTATAGGGAATCTAAGCACCAAAATTCCGTTAACATAAAGATTGGCTTTTATATCTGCTGTAAGATTTATTATAAAAGTATCGGGCTTTTTGTCTAAATTAAAGCTCTTCCTAAAAAAAGATACATCCATAGTTTTTATATCTTGCCTCTCCCTTGGCGACACGCACCACCGAGCTTTCCACATGCTCTTATTCCAAGGAGATTTAAGTATGGGCAAATCCCCGTTTATGGCAGAGACGCCATCATCGCTGGCGTTTTGCTCGTTCCCTAAAGCAAGCAAGCTTGAAAACAGAATGTAAAGAATTCCCCCTAATATACAATTTTTTCTATACATAAACATAATAGAATAATAATTGCATATTCTTTATATTAAAAGCTTTTTTTAACAATTTGTCCATTTAGATATAAAAAAAGCGCGGAACCGTATAAGAGCTCCGCGCTTTTTTTGAAAGCTATATAAGCTTTACTTTAACTTTACAACATCTACACGCCTGTCGTGGGCAGCTTCTGGAGAGTTCTTAGCAACATCTGGCGTAGCGCCTGCTTCGCCGCGGGCAACCGTCTCCGCACCAGCCGGATTTGCTCCGAGACTTGTTATGTAAGATGCAACAGCATCTCCGCGCTTGCCGGAAAGCAGCAGGTTGTATTCTTCAGTTCCATACCAGTCTGTATGACCAACCAAAACTATCTTCAAAGAAGGATCAGCTATGAGAGCCTCTGCAACAGGCTTTACCTTTGCGCGCTCTGCCGGAGGTATGGCATACTGGTCAAATCCAAAGTATACCGTGCACATAATCATCTCCGGAGGTATGTTTTCCGGATCAAATGGCAATCCGTCTACGCTACGCGGAGCCAAACCAGGATCGGAATCTCCAAAAGAATCTCCCGGAATATCCGCACCGTTCATGCCCATGGCCGATGCAGATTGCGTGTCCAAAGGCGAGGGCTTGTCCATATCGCTGCAAGCGGTAAATAACATTAGAAAACTTGCAAGCGCCGAAACGAGAATGAGTTTTTTCATATTTTATTCCTTAGAAATGTTCTTCCTTTATGTCTATATTTGTCGTAGTTTTTACGGATTTTGCAAGCCAATTTTGGCTTTTATTTCTCAAAAGTACTCTTAATTCATATATTCCATCAACGGAATTATCACACAGTAAAGCGCAGTTGCTACAAGTAGGGCAGCGGTGGAGAATCTAAGTATTGAGTGCCCGCGGTGTATGTCGGATTTGGGCTGTATTGTCCGTATCAAGATTGCAGCAAAAGTAGCCGCCAGGAATGCCGCCGAAGGAGCCGAGGCGCAATTTGAAAATGTTGGCAAAATTAAAAACGCCAAAAAAGCCATAAGAGCGGAGCCTGTATGTATGGTCTCATCCGGAGTTATACTCTTATTTAACACAGCATGCCGCATATTCATAAGCAAGCGGTTTCTCTCTCTGTCGGACAAATTTCCCTCCATAAGCGCCATAGGCCATTTTTCTATACTCAATGTGCGCCAGTATAAATACGCCCTTGCAGCAAGAAATAACATGGGCAGCGCTATAAACGCAAAACCTATCCAACCAAAAGCATAGATCGCCCCAGCTGCGGAAGAGGGTAAATTCTCCGGAATCGTTCCGGTTCCGATTAGCGGAACCATAGATGCACCGTCTAAAAAGCTGAAAAACTGCCCAAAACGCTCTTTAAATATGGAGAAGAAATCCGTTTCAGTAAGTTTGCAAGCATAGTATTTGTCTATGATAATTGCAATAAAAGTTCCTGTGCATAAAAACAGATTACGGGCAAAGTGTCTGTATCTTATGTGTCTTGAGCCTATGTACATAAATGGTGCCGACAAAATGCATATAGACGCGTACACAAAGGCTGGAATACTGCCAGAGAAGGCAACTCCTATCCACATAAATGCAAATATCAAAAGTGCGAATATCTTCTTTTGAGACTGGTAATTCCTGACGGAAATTATCGATACGGCAAATGGGATAATGGCGCACATAAACAAGGCAAGCTCTTCAGGCGACGGGAAATATCCTCCCTTCATCAGCCCCGAAAAATAATAGGCGTTCAAGTCGTGCGCCATAATCCAGATTTTTTCTTTTGTATTTTGAGAAAACCCTATAAGCACTGCTATTGCGGCTATCACACCCAATACGTTTTTCAGCAGGGCAAGCTCATAGCGCATTCTAAGCATATGGCATATTATAAATGCCAATATGGAAGCTCCTATTGCAGTTTGCAAAAATATCTTATCTGCGCCGCCAAATCCGACGGCTATTGCCGCGGCTGCCGTGGGAGCTATGAACAGCAGCCATAAGAGATTCAGTCTGTATCTGCGCGAACCTTTTAAAATATACCATAGTGCCGCGGCAAAAACGCATATGGGAAATGAAAATACCAACCCGTCTTGAAGGAAGAACGTCTCGTACAAATCTGCGCTGCGAACTGTATAATATAGGCATACAACAACCATTATGCCCACTAATCTTTCCAGAATTACACTCGCAAGCGAGTCGCTCGGAGACAACCTTCTAAAATACGGACGTACAATTTCTATTAAAGCCCTCAGCATGGCTACACTATCTTAATTTGACCTTAAATTTGGAGACAACAGCCTCTTATGACGCGGGAGCATGATCTCTCCGCCTATCTCTATTATGTGCTTTTCCGTCAGCATTTGTAATTGCTCGGCCTTAGCCCGCAATGCTTCAAGATCTTCTATCTGTTTTTTTAGCTTTGTTATTTCTGAGTCTTTTACGCTCAAGAGCTTCTTTATGCGATCTATCTCTGCATTGGTGCTCATATTGTTCTTAAGTTTCAATTCTTCGAGAGCCTTGCGGGTGTTTTCCATTGACTCTTTAAGCTTATCGCGCTGCAAGGAAAGCTCTTTAGAGGCGTTTTCGGCGGCAAGTCTGGCTTCGGCCTCGCGCTCGAGCTGGGCATTTAGACTTTCAAGAAGCTCTTTCTTTGTTGCAGCACTTTCAGACTTCATCTTTTCGAGCATCTTTGCCGCGGTTCTGGCCTTTTCAAGATTTTCGCTTGCCTTTCTGCGCTCCGATTCCGACAACATCTCCGCCTTGGAAACCATCTCCATAGCAGCCTTTGCCTGCTCGTCTATATTCTCAAGTCTCATCTGCGCGCTTTTATTCTCCGCCTCGAGCATCTGGGAATTTGTCCGCTCCTGGCCGTATTTAAAAAAGAACACGACGGCTGTGAACGCCAAAAGGCACAATCCAATAAGAAGGCTTTTATGTAAATCGTTCATCGCATTTTTATATTATTAGTGGTGCGGAAAAGCTTTTATTCGCTCGCAATGACACAATCAACCCGAAACTATCCTCCGTGTAAATTTCAAAATAAAAAATTTTAATGTTGAAAAACAAAAGCTCCGCCCCAAAACATCATCGATATGATTATAGACGCCGAAGTAAAAAATGCCATAGAGGAAATCAAGCGCAGAGCCGGACACTTGTGGAGGTTTCTTTGACGTAGAGGATAAGCAAAAAAAGATAGACGAGCTTGAAAAAGTAATGTCGGCGCCAGATTTTTGGGACTCGCAGAGCGCCGCGCAGGAGACGATAGCCCAATCTACGGCACTTAAGTCTGTGGTAGGGCCGCAGTTAAAGTTTAAAAAGCGCATAGAAGACTTGCAGGCCCTTGCAGAGCTTGTTGAAGAGTCTGAGGACGACCCAGACTTGGCCGCCGAACTTAAGAATGAGACTGACGATATGTTGTCGGCGGTAGATTCCCTCGAGATAGAATCATTTTTAAGCGGCAGGTTAGATTCCTCAAACGCAATTATAACTGTTCACGCCGGAGCTGGCGGAACAGAAAGTTGCGACTGGGCAGAGATGCTGTTGCGCATGTACACTCGCTGGGCCGAGCGCAGAGGATTTGGTTTTGAGCTTGAAGACATAATGCCTGGCGAGGAAGCCGGCATATCCAAGGCAACATTCAGGCTTGTAGGGCGCAACGCCTACGGATACTCAAAATCTGAGCGCGGGGTGCACAGATTGGTTAGGATAAGCCCATTTGACGCCAATAAGCGCAGGCATACGTCGTTTGCATCGGTTGATGTAATAGCCGAGATTGACGACGATATAAACATGGATATTCCCGACAGCGATTTGAAAATAGACACATATCGCGCAAGCGGCAAGGGAGGCCAGCACGTCAATAAGACTGAGAGTGCTGTACGGATAACACACATACCTTCCGGCATAGTTGTGACCTGCCAGAATGAAAGGTCGCAGTTTAAGAACAAGGCTTCAGCGATGAAAATCTTAAAGAGCCGCCTGTATGAAAAGACTCTCGACGACAAGCGCGCCGAGATGGATAAATTCTACGGCCAGAAAGGCGAGATTTCCTGGGGGAACCAAATACGCAGTTATGTTTTGCAGCCATATCAGATGGTCAAGGATTTGCGAACCGGGGCCGAGACAGGAAACGTGCAGGCTGTTTTAGATGGAGACATAGATTTATTTGTAAATGCCTGGTTGCGCGCGGGCTGTCCGACTGCGCGCAATAAGAATATCAAAATTGAAGATTGAACTTGCCACGGGCTCTTGCATACTAATTTTAAAAATATGGATTGGCAAATAAGACCTTTGGCAAGAAAATCTTCGCTCAGCGGGAAGAGTTTTACCCCCGGAGACAGGGTTGTTTGCGCAATTTTCATGGACGATGCCGGCAATCTTGACAGGGTAGATATACTCAAGGACGAGCTTGAAGCTTTCAAGCTGGACAAGAAGATTCTCGGAAAATGGGAACGAGAAGTTAGCGCCAATCCAGAGGCCGACGAGCGCGCCGCCAGACGCATGGCACTTGCAGGTTCAGAAGACTTCTTCCTTTCATTGTTTGACGAATCCTCCCAAATAGACGCCGACGAAAAAGATGTAATAAAGCAGATGTTGGCGCTTCTTCTTGAGAGAAAACGCATAATCAGGCCTGTGGGAAGGCCCAGTGGAGGGATTCAGAAATATGTTCACTGCTCAACAAAGAGAATTTTGGAGGTTCCTCAAAACGAGCTGGACGAGTCTCTTGTAATGAAGATAAAATCTCAATTGGACTATCTAATAATGTAAGTATATGAAAAACGTGTTAAAATTTATATCGCTTGCCTTTGTATGCGCGGTTTTTTCCGCATGTGTTTCCGATGATAATCCGGAAATGATAATAGGTTTTTACGTTGGGGATCAGAACACAAACATACCTACGGGTGTTAGCCGGCAGATAGATTATCTGCCTCTGAGCAAGACTTCTGTTGTTGTGGATAAGAAACCCTTTATGCTTAACGGGGAATTGATAGATGTAAATGTTGCAAAGATTCCGATTTCCCAGAGAGATTTTCTATATGGATTCCAATTCCAGTGCAATGCGCAAGGAGCAAGAAAACTTGCCCAAGTTATGGGATCAAATATGAACAAGCTCATTGTTGTAAAGAGCGGCGATACCATATTGGGAGTTAGACCCATAGATACGGTTGTTGGCGATGGAAGATTGTTTGTAGTTTCCGAAGTGGAAAACAAAGATCCGGGGAATCCTGATATGGGTGTTGAAACAATGCAAGAATTGTCTGTACAGATGAATAAATCCATCAAGCGCGCCCAGGAAATTTTGAGCGAAAAATGATTTATAGCCAGAAGAATGCTACATTTGCAGATAAAATGCTAATACTATTGATATTTAGCATTTTATTTGTGGGAAGTTATGCAAGAGCGGACATTGTATGGCCTACAGATTCTCCGCTATTTGCGCAGGGTAGGCCGTTTTCGGAGTTTATTCAGCCAACGCAGTCTGGAATTCCGTCGAGCGGGTTGTGGGGCGATGTGCGGTCGAGCGGATACAGATTTCACGAGGGCATAGACATTAAAGCGCAGAGGAAGAATCGCAAGGGAGAGGCTCTCGACGATGTCTATGCAGCGATGGACGGCACCGTTAAATTTGTAAACCGCTATGCTGGGAAAAGCTCTTACGGCAGATATGTCGTTATAGAGCATGAGAATCTGGACGTTCCTGTATATACTCTTTACGCCCATTTGGCGTCGGTTGAAAACCGCATAGAAAAAGGTGCTAAAGTTGCGGCAGGTACTCGGTTGGGGACAATGGGCAGAAGCGCATCTACGGGTATTCCCAAATCAAGGGCTCATTTGCATTTTGAGATAGGGCTACGCATGGCAGATAACTTTGAGCCGTGGTACAAATCTCAAAAATTTGGTTCGCCAAATTACTGTGGTAATTTCAACGGAATGAACTTGTTTGGGTTTGATCCTCTCGAGGTGTTTACAAAGGCAAAAGAGGGCAGGCTGACAACTATGAAAGACCATATACAGGGGTTGAAGACAGCGTATGTTATACGCGTATATACGCGCTCAACGCCTGATTTTGTCCGCAATTATCCGGCACTTGTCGAAAATGACGGGGAAAAGGTTGGCTGGGATATATATTTTACATGGTTTGGAATGCCCCAGAAGTTTGCGAGAATAAAAGATCCGCGCCCAGGCGCAAGGGAAGGAGAAGTTGAGATTATTCTCTATGATCCGGCTGAGATAACTCGCAAATGCAGGAAGTTTGTCGTCAAAGACAGGAATGGCAACGTTGTGATGACAAACGATATGAAAGAACATCTTAAGCTTATATTTTAAGATATGTTTCTTCGCAGAAACAAGGCGCTTACAGTAAAGAAGAATCTCGGCAAATACGAGAGTATCGAGGCTAAAGATCCGTTGCGTAAGCATACTTCGCTAAAGCAGAGCGAATTTACTAAAAGCGATATTCCCGAAGAAAATGCAAAGTCTATAAGAAAGTTAATTCTTCTGGCTTTGGCACTTGTTTTATTTTGGTTTCTCAGAGAGTGTTGGTTGTCTTGGAATATATTTTCTTAAAAAATACCTTTTGCTACAATGCTAAAAGGTAAGTTTCATAAAAAAGCGGTAAATCTAGCCAAAATAGTTTTTATACAATCTTGATTTATCCTTCTTTCTCATTAAGATTTTCGATATGTTCTTAGGATAAATAAAAACGGTTTATAGATGCGGAAATTTTTCGATATTATATAAATATGGCTAAGATCTCAAAAATTGTTGCGCGCGAGATATTAGATTCGCGCGGGAATCCAACTCTAGAAGCAGACGTACTGCTCGACAGCGGAGCTTTTGGGAGGGCTTCGGTTCCAAGCGGAGCGTCGACTGGTAAATTTGAAGCTCTTGAATTGAGGGACGGCACAAAAGGAAAAGTTCAGCGTTTCGGAGGGCTTGGTGTTCTAAATGCTGTAAAAAATGTAAATACAAAAATAGCCGCGGCACTATGCGGAATGGATACCAAAGATCAGGCCGCCGCAGACTGGGCAATGGTTGCCTTGGACGGCTCCGAAAACAAAGGCAATCTTGGCGCAAACGCAATTTTGGGAGTTTCTTTGGCTATTGCAAAAGCCGCTGCTGCCGATGAAGGTACAGAATTGTTCAGGTATATAGGTGGGGTAAACTCGAAGGTATTGCCGGTTCCTATGATGAACATTCTAAATGGCGGAGCTCATTCTGACGCGCCCATAGACATTCAGGAATTTATGATAGTACCGCTTGGCGCAAAAGATTTTCCCTCCGCTTTGAGAATGGGCGCAGAGGTATTTCATGCCCTAAAAGGGGTTTTGAAAGGGGAGGGGCTTTCAACATCTGTTGGCGACGAAGGCGGATTTGCCCCCCATGCCGACGGAAACGAGGCCGCCTTGGAGCTGATATCAAAGGCTGTAAAAAGCGCAGGATACAAACTCGGTAAAGACATATTTTTTGCGCTCGATATAGCCTCCAGCGAGTTCTACGACGAAAAAGGCAAACTTTATGTATTTAAGAAATCTGACGGGAAAAAATATTCGTCAGATGAAATCATAGAATTTTATAAAGGTTTAAAGAGTAAATATCCTA
Source organism: uncultured Opitutales bacterium (assembly GCA_944390805.1). Classification (GTDB taxonomy): domain Bacteria; phylum Verrucomicrobiota; class Verrucomicrobiia; order Opitutales; family Intestinicryptomonadaceae; genus CALXQW01. The sequence continues at coordinate 37,370 of CALXQW010000037.1, forward strand.
TAATTTCCATAGAAGACGGTTGCTCACAGACAGATTGGTCTGGTTGGAAGAATTTGACCCTGTCTTTGGGGGCGAATACCATGCTTGTCGGGGACGATTTGTTTGTTACAAATACAAAATTCCTAAATCGCGGCATATCTGAGGGAGCTGGGAACGCCATACTTGTAAAGTTCAACCAAATCGGAACATTGACAGAGACTCTCGATGCCGTTGAAACCGCAAAACGCGCGGGGTTTGCCGCAATAATATCCCACAGGTCAGGCGAGACTGAAGATACAACTATTGCCGATATAGCAGTTGCTACAAACGCCGGCTGGATAAAGACCGGTTCTCTCAGCCGCACAGATAGAATTTGCAAGTACAACCGCCTGCTGCGCATAAATGAAACGTTGGGGAATAGTGCTATTTACGGTGCGGAACTTGTAAAAGGAAAGTTTTAACTAAATTCGTTATATAAAAAAGCTCCCGTCGTTTAGGCGGGAGCTTTTTTGTATAATGCAAAAAATATTATAATGGCTCTATGGCTACACGTCTGAAGAATACTTCTGCGTCTTCGCTCTGAAGCTGAATTTTTCCCTTGGCAGGGCGGACATTGTAAGCCTTGTTTACAAATTTTCCGTTCACAAACACTTCTATTGTGTCTCCGCGGGCGTACACCTCAAGCTTGTTCCATTCTCCTGCTGGATTTTCCGCATCTTTTATGCCGCGGAACCCTTTTATGTCCTTAAAGTTTACATCTTTATCCTGCCACTCTATCGATGCGGTATGTATGGTTTTGGGTTTTCCATTTTTAGGATCGAACTTGCTGAAGGTTTTCCCGTCTCTTTGGTAGTCGGAGGCAAGCACGGTGAGGGAGTATTTGTCGGACTTGTCCCCAACAACCCAGAAATCTCCGGTGCAACCCTCCTTTATGTTGACTTCCAAAGAATACATCCATGTCTTGTGAAAACCGCCGTCTGGGCCTACCGAATGAATCAGAAGGCCGGTATCTCTTGCCTTGTCCTTGCGGGGGGGATGTGTATCTTCTCCCCACTTGTATTCAAGGGTTATCTTGTAGTTCTCAAATTCGTCCTTGGTTGTTATACACCCGCGCCTGACTCCGGATATGCGTATGGCGCCGTCTTCAACTGAAAATACATCGGCGTCGGCAGGGGAAGCCGTTCCGTTCAAGCGGGTATATGTATAAAAGTTGTCGAGATCCTTGCCGTTAAAAAGCTCGACGGATTTTGAGTGCTTGTCTGGCGACGCTGCGCATCCGGCAAAAGTTGCCGTTAAAATAGATAAAATTGCAATATTCTTTAGTTTCATCAAATGAAGTTTGTCGATGTGTATGAGGTTGATAGGAGACTCAGAAATATTACATAAAAACAGTTGCCTGTAAATTATAAAATCACGCTCCAATAGGTTTTTTTAGAAAAGTTGGACAAAAATAAAAATAGTCTTGAAGGGAATGTATAAATGTTCTTCATTTCCGTGAATATGGAAAAGCGAGCCTTAATCTCCGTAAGCGATAAAACAGGTGTCGTGGATTTCGCCAAAGCATTGGTTGAAAAACACGGTTTCAGCATTCTCTCGACAGGCGGCACAGCCGCCCTCCTTGCAAAATCGGGCGTTCCCGTGACGGAAGTCAGCGATTACACCGGATTCCCGGAAATGATGGACGGAAGGGTAAAAACCCTGCACCCCAAAATTCATGGCGGCCTATTGTCTTTGCGCTCAAATCCAGACCATATGGCGCAGGCAAAAGCGCATGGGATAGACATGATAGACATGGTTGTTGTAAATTTGTACCCGTTTGAAGCAACCGTAGCAAAGCCGGACTGCTCTCTTGAAGATGCCATAGAGAATATAGACATAGGTGGGCCTTCAATGCTCAGAAGCGCCGCAAAGAACCATGCATCCGTAACTGTAATTTGCGATTCGGCAGACTACCAGCGAGTTCTCGATGCAATGGACAAGGGCGATGAAGCAGAGCTTAAGGAGCTTCGCAGGCATTTGGCTTTGAAGGTATATCAGCGCACAAGCTCTTACGACGCTGCTATTGCAAACTATCTGCATTCAAAGTTCGATACCGCCGGAACTATGCCAGATACTCTAAATATAGGCATGCCGCTTGTGCAGTCTCTAAGATACGGCGAGAATCCGCACCAGAAAGCCGCTCTATACGGCGATTTCGACAAGCGTTTCAAGCAGCTTCAGGGCAAGGAATTGTCTTACAACAATATAATAGACATATCTGCTGCGGCGGAACTCATAAGAGAATTTTCCGAAAAGCCAACTGTGGCAATATTAAAGCATACAAATCCGTGCGGAGTAGCTTCTGCGGAAACCTTGCTTGAGGCATGGAATCAGGCATTTGCAACCGACACCCAAGCCCCGTTTGGCGGCATAATTGTTGTAAATAAGCCTCTCGATGGTCAGATAGCCGCAGCAATTGCCCATATATTCTGCGAAGTTATAATAGCCCCGCAGTTTGCCCCCGAGGCTCTCGATATACTTACAAAGAAGAAGAACTTGCGTCTTATGATAGATCTTGGGGCGCCGAAATCTCCGATACAGTGCAAGAGCGTATTTGGAGGGATACTCGTGCAGGATTCCGACTCTATCGAAGAGCTCAAGGCAAACATGAAAGTTGTCTCAAAGCGCGCGCCTACGGAGGAAGAATGGAAGGCAATGCTCTTTGGCTGGAAAGTTGTAAAGCATGTCAAGAGCAACGCAATAGTTTACGCTGGGTGCGAGCGCACTTTGGGTATAGGCGCCGGTCAGATGTCGAGGGTTGACAGTTCGAAGATAGCCGTATGGAAGTCTGAACAGGCTGGGTTGTCATTGAAAGGCAGCGTTATAGCTTCCGATGCATTCTTCCCCTTTGCCGACGGGCTTGAGGCTGCTGCTGCTGCCGGAGCCACCGCTGCAATACAGCCGGGCGGATCTATCCGCGATGCGGAAGTAATTGCTGCGGCCGACAAGAACAATATGGCCATGGTATTCACATCAGTTCGCCATTTCAGGCACTAATGCTTAACTTGCGCATGCGGCAGCGCCATTGCCGCATGCGCACTCTTTTGCGAAGGCAATATTTTACGATAGATTAAGAATGTTTATATTTGGGCCGAGGAAATCTAAGAATGGAACCTTGCTTGCAGTTTTGCTTGGGGTTTTGTGCGCGATGTACATGTTTTCAGCGGGCGGGTGTGATTCTGGTTCGACGCAGGTTGTAAAGGAAACATCAGAGCCGCATTTTCTTAGAGGGCAGGAAGAGCTCAGGCGCGGAAACGACGCTGAGGCTATGAGCGCATTTTTAAAGGTAATAGAAAAGCGCAAAGATGCACCAGAGAGCCATCTTGAGGTCGGAAGGCTGTCTCTTGATAAAATGAATGACCCAATACAGGCAATCTATCATTTCAGGAAATATCTTGAGAGCAAACCAAATTCCCAGGCGTCGCAGATGGTGCGCGCAATGATAGAGACGGCGCAGAAGAAGTTTGCTGCGTCTTTGCCGGAAAGTCCGTTTGACTCAAACATAAAGAGAATGGAGCTTGAGGAGATTGTATCAAAGCTCAGAACGGAAAATCTTGAGCTCAAGCAGAAGCTTGCCGCGTCAATAGAAAACTACGAGAAGCTTGAAGCGCTAAGCCGTGCGGCAATTCCCGCACCAAAAGTCTCTGCCGACTCATCAGCTGCGCAAGCTTCCAAGCGTAGCAATTCTAATGTTAGATCTGCGGAAAGCGTGCAGTTAAAAACTCAAAGAAATACGACAGAAAGAGATATTGTTGTAAAAAAGGATACGCCGTCTTCCTATGTGGTAAAGCCTGGCGATACGCTCAGCAGCATTAGCCGCAAGGTCTACGGAAAGAGTTCCAGATGGAAAGAAATATACAATGCAAACAGGGATAGGCTCGTAAGCCCTGAGGCACTTAAGGTTGGGCAGAGTTTGCGCATTCCAAAATAACATTTATCATTTTTTGCGTGCCGGCATTTGCCGGCTTTTTTTTATAAAGAAAGCAGGGAAGGGAGTGTTTCTTGCTTAAAATGCGGCTTATAAATCTAAGCACTATCGATGTTATAAGATAACATTTGGGAAATTTTTAGGGATACAGTTTACAGGTATGCAAATTAGCAGTATCGCATTTGAATTTTCAGTATAACTTAAGACTATAACTGCTTAATTTTTCAGAAGAGATACCTGCTTTTATTAAGCGATAAAATCTTATTGCTTGATTTCGGCCGTAGCATGGATTTTTATTATGGATTTATGAAAAACTTTACTCTTCCCAAAGAGCCGCTCATGACCATAGACGACCTTCCCTTTAAGAAGGTATCAAAAGGGAAAGTTCGCGAGAACTTCGACTTGGGCGACGAACTGTTGATTGTCGCGAGCGACAGAATATCCGCTTTCGACGTAATCATGCCCAACGGTGTTCCCGGCAAAGGCGTTCTTCTTACACAAATTAGTCTTTGGTGGTTTAAGCAGACGGAGTCTATCATGCAAAATCACCTTGCAAAAAACCACGACGAAAAGCTCCGTGAGCTTCTTAAAGATTATCCGCATCTGATAGACCGTTCAATGATAGTTAGAAAGCTCAATCCCATGCCTATAGAGGCTATAGTTCGCGGATACTTGGCTGGCAGTGGCTGGAAAGAATACAAGAATACGGGCAAGCTTTTCGACTTTAATCTTCCGGCCGGAATGCAGGAGTCTCAGATACTTCCAGAACCTCTCTTTACCCCCACAACAAAAGCCGCAGAAGGCCACGATATGCCTATAACCAATAAGCAGTGTGCCGAGCTTTTGGGAGATGAAACATTTGAGAAAATCAAATCTGCAAGTATAGCACTATACAATTTTGGCAGGGAAACTGCCAAGAAGTGCGGGGTTATATTGGCGGATACAAAGTTCGAGTTCGGAAAAGATTCCGACGGAAATATATATCTTATAGATGAGGTATTAACTCCTGATTCATCGCGCTATTGGCCGGCCGACAAATACCAGGTGGGGCGTTCTCAGCCGTCTTTCGACAAGCAATATGTTCGCGATTGGCTTGAAACTTTAGACTGGAATAAACAGGCTCCAGGGCCAGTCCTCCCGCCTGACGTTGTGGAAAATACCATTAAGTGCTATTCCACAGCTTTAAATCTGCTTATGAAATAGCCCACTTTACAAAAGCAAAAAAATAGGCCCGGTGGAATTTCCGCCGGGCTTATTTTTATAGCTCGCAAGCGTGAAAATATTTTTCTGTTGCAAGCTAATATCGGTTTTAAGTAGCTGTATTTATATCTATTTTACCGAATCGAGAATCATTCTATTAGTCTCGTTTCTTGCCTTTGTAGTTACAGTATGGGTTGTGTCTGGCATTGGAATTATGGTTTTTTTGCATTTGAGATTTGCATAGGTAGCATATGCGGTTGTAGGCGGACAAACAGTGTCTCTGAGACCTACAGTTATAACAGTGGGGCATTTTATGAATGCGGCCATGTTCATGCCGTCCCAATAACGGCTTTCTTCTGCTTTCTTATGGTCGAAATTGCCGTCTTTATCTAGAGGGGCAACACGAGGCCAACCAACTGTGCGCCCTATGCGGTTTCCGGTGTGGTCGCACAAGGCTGGTATATGTGCCACAGCAAATGATACGCGTTTATCGAGCGCAGCGGCGGCAAGAGTTTGTCCGCCCCCTTGCGAACCTCCAGTTACAACAAGATGTTTGCCGTCCCACTGCGGTTGGGAGCAAAGTACGTCTATCGCGCGCATTAACCTCATGTATAGGGTTCTGAAAAACACCTTGTTGCGGTCGTCGTTATGCTTATTCTGATATAATTTTAGTTCACCATTTCTAAGGTCTTCGTAAAATTCTTTCGGTTTTCCGTTTGGCAGGCCGTGCGCGTTGAAGTCCATGGCTATAAACCCGTTCTTAGCCCAGTATATTGGAGTTGAGCTGTTAGAACTTCTAACTCCAGCTCCATGGCATGTCAGTATGGCTGGCAGGCTCTTTGGTTTTGCTCCTTTGGGATATGCCATGTATCCTGAAACTTTTCCGCCAAAGGTGTCGGCTTGAACATCGAAAACTTCCAGGCCTTCGGCATTGGCCTTTTGAACAGGAGTTAGTTTTATATTCATCGGAATCTTTGAAAGGATATCTTTTTGCTTCTCCCAAAAAGACACAAAATCTTCCGGAACTGGCGCGCTTGGCTTTATCTCCAGAGGGTCAAACGCAGCCCCAGCTGTAAGAGTGCGGCTCTTGCCGTTTGAAGGCTGTTTGAATGTTGCCGTGCAGCGCAATATTCCGCACTTGTCCAAAGAACCTTCTATGGAAGCTTTCCCATCTTTTGTATTTCCCGTTATGCGCTTTTCCGTGGGTGCGCAACCGTCTTCTGTCAAAATAGAAACAAACGATATATCTTCTATTTTTTGTCCGTCTTTATTTTCTATGGACAAGGTGAAAATGCATTTTTCTCCCTTGTTATACATTCCGTCTGACTTGTCGGGCAAAAGGGAATATTTGTAATTCCCGTCGTTTACAACTTCAGCATTTAGGCAAACTGCCGCAAAAGCAACCACAGATGCGGCTACAAATTTTAATGAGCATCTAAACATGTATTTCTCCTTGTTGATGAATTAAATTTTGGAAAAATATTTAATTTTGTCAATGAATAGAAACTCCTTTTGAAAATAAATTGGCTACAAGCACACCCGATATAATTAGAGCAAATCCCAAAATTGCGGCAAAATCGAGTTTCTGTCCAAAAAGTATCGACGATAAAACCGCAACCAAAACAATCCCCACTGCACTCCATGTCGCATATATTATGGCCACTGGCAGAGTTTTCATAACAACGGACAGCAAAAAGAATGAGCATGTGTAAAATATCACAACCACAGCCGCAAATATGGGCTTAGTGAACCCATCAGAATATTTGAGCATCATGGTTCCGGCAACTTCAAAGGCTATTGCAAGGCTTAAAATCAGATAACTTCTCATATTGGCTTATTACTGTTTTTACACTTTTATAAGGCAATAAAAAACGCGCTTTTGCCGTGTTTTTGCAAAAGCGCGTTTAGTGCCAATAAAGACAAATTACATATTGTTTATTATTTCTGTACCGAACTGCGAGCACTTTACCTCAACTGCGCCTTCTATCAGACGGGCGAGATCGTAAGTGACCACCTTCTTGGATATAGCGCCTTCAAGACCCTTTATAACCAAGTCTGCCGCCTCGTTCCAGCCCATGTAGCGGAACATCATCTCGCCGGAGAGTATCAGCGAACCCGGGTTTACTTTGTCGAGCCCAGCGTATTTGGGAGCGGTACCGTGGGTAGCTTCGAAAATCGCCGCACCGTCCATATAATTGATGTTTGCTCCGGGAGCTATGCCTATGCCGCCAACCTGCGCGGCAAGAGCATCGGAAATATAGTCTCCGTTCAAATTGAGCGTGGCAATTACATCGTATTCCGACGGCCTTGTGAGAATCTGCTGCAGGAAAGCGTCGGCAATTACGTCTTTTACTATTATTCCGTTGGGGAGCTTGCACCACGGACCTCCGTCTATCGGAGTTGCCCCAAACTGTTCGCGGGCAACCTCGTATCCGACATCGCGGAAAAATCCCTCGGTGAACTTCATTATGTTCCCCTTATGAACTAGTGTTACGCTCTTGCGGTTCTGCGCTATGGCGTATTCTATGGCAGACTTAACCAACCTCTTTGTCCCCTCTCTAGAGACAGGCTTTATGCCTATGCTGCAAGTGTCGGGAAAACGGATCTTTGCATATCTAGCCGGGAAGTTTTCCTTCAAATAAGCCTTGAACTTCTCTGTGTCAGGATCCCCATCCTTAAACTCTATGCCTGCGTAGATATCTTCTGTATTCTCGCGGAATATCACCATATCAACAAGTTCCGGATGCTTAACTGGACTTTCTATCCCGTCGAAATAGCGCACCGGACGCTGGCATACATAAAGATCCAAAGTCTGCCTTAAGGCAACATTCAAAGAGCGTATTCCACCCCCGATTGGAGTTGTCAACGGCCCCTTTATTCCAACTAGATATTCCTTAAAAGCTTCTATAGTATCGTCAGGCAGCCATGTGCCGAATTTGTCGAAAGCTTTCTGCCCGGCGAAAACTTCAAACCATTTTATCTTGCGCTTTCCGCCGTAGGCCTTTTCAACGGCCGCGTCGAATACTCTCTGCGAAGCCGCCCATATGTCTGGGCCTATGCCGTCGCCCTCAATGTAGGGCATCACGGGGCAATCCGGAACGGAAAGCTTGCCGCCTGTCATTGAAATCTTGTCTCCGGCTGGAGGTTGAATGTTTTTATAGCTCATAATTTTTTCCTTTGTTAGATTAGCGTTAGATATTTTTTTGAGTCTTTCAAATCTATTTTTATTGCTTGATATGATAATCAAAAAACTTTTAGATTTTTTTAGAATTTTATAATTTATGACTAAGAAAGACCTCATATTGGGCATAGACATAGGCGGGTCGGGCGTAAAAGGCGCCCTTGTAGATTTGAGAAAGGGAGATTTTGCCTCGGAACGGGTAAGAATTCCAACTCCGTCACCAAAGACTCCGGAAAGCCTCCTGGGGGCTGTGAGCGAAATAATTAAAACCTTCAAATGGCACGGCGTTGTGGGGTGCACTTTTCCTGGTGTAATACGCGCGCAGGTAATAGAGACTGCCGCAAATATGGGTAAGGACTTCATAGGTGTAAATCTTGCCGAGGAAATCGGAAAGGCCTGCTCCTGCGAGGCGTGGATTATCAACGATGCCGACGCTGCCGGATGTGCTGAAATGCGCTACGGGGCAGGAAAGGGCAATAAAGATATGGTTCTTATGTTGACGGTTGGCACAGGAATAGGATCGGCTCTGTTTACAAGCGGCAAACTTGTTCCAAATACAGAGTTCGGTCAGTTAAAAATGAGAGACAAGGCTCAGTCTAGAACTCTTCCCGCGGAAAAAATATGTGCCGACAGCGCCCGCAAAAAAGGCGATATGACATGGCCTGCATGGGCAAGTAAATTCAACAAGTATCTGCAGTATGTGCACAGCCTCCTGTGGCCAAATCTGATAATTCTCGGCGGTGGAATCTCCGCAAAGGAAGAAAAATTTATGCATCTTTTGGACGTCGATTGCGATATAGTATCGGCGCGCCTTCAGAATAGGGCAGGCATAGTTGGAGCAGCGCTTGAGGCTAAGAAAAATCTGCTCTAAGTTTATATTTTTTACAGGCGGTTTATGGCAGATAGTCTGGAAATCTTTAGAAAAGGTGCAAGTTGCGCTCAGAGCGTTCTTGCGGGAAATTGCGCCTTGTGCGGGCTTTCCAGGCAGACGGCATTGAAGATAGCTGCTCCTTTCGGAGCCGGAGTAGGCCGCATGAGGCATATTTGCGGGGCCTTAAGCGGCGCTTTGATGGTTGCGGGATTAAAATATGCTACCGCTGAAATTTCAAAAGAGGAAAAAGCCCGCATCTACAAGATGACGCGTATAATAGCAAAGAGGTTCAAGGAAAAAAACGGATCTATCATATGCGCAGATTTGCTCGGGTTGGATATATCTGGAAAGGATATGTTTTCCCTTGACGATTCCGCCGAGCCAAGCGACAGAAACAGCTCGTATTATGCCTCAAGACCCTGCCTGAAGATAATAGCCTCCGCCGATGAAATCATAGAGGAATTTGTAAAATCCGGCGAGTTTGAAAAAGAGCGTATGTAGGCTTTATACTCTTATATTTCTGCGAGTGTCTTTATTTGTTTTCATAATATTCTAAACATATTTGAAATATCTATTTACGAGATGTTCTCTGGTAATTTATTTGCACTATTTTGACTTTATTTATATATTGCAAAAAATACCCTTGTCGCAGGACTTTGTCCATGTATAAGGGAAATATTCATTCCTAAACAAACAACATTAAAACGGAGTTATATTATATATTATGGACAGGAGAGAATTTCTGGGAAAGTCTGTTGCTGGAGCATTTGTAGGTGCATCGTTTGCGTCTATATTATCGGCGTGTTCGTCGTGGGAAAAGAAATGCGGGCCAGATTACAAGATTGGCATTTGCGACTGGAATTTCCGCAAAGCAGAAAACCTTGCAAATTTCGATGACGCAAAAGCTTTTGGTCTTGAGGGCATACAAATTTCCAAGAAAGATAAGAGCGCTGGAATGTTTGTTTCCCCTGATTTAATGGCAAAATACAAAGCCAAAATAAAGGAGACTGGCATTGAAGTGGCGTCGGTTGCTCCAACGCACGTCCATGTTAAGCGCATAATGGAAAAACGCGGCGAATGTGTCGAGCTTGTCTGCAGTGCCGTAGATGCCGCATACGAGCTAAACTGCACAAATATGCTAATACCTCTTTTCCATCTTCAAGACTTTGCCACAAGAAAAACTGTGGAGCCCAATGTTCTTGCAATAATAGACTTTTTCAAAGAGGTTGCGCCATACGCCGAGAAGAAAAATGTCTATTTGAGCATGGAAGACTCTATATCTTCAAAGGACAACAAGCGCATAATAGACGCAGTTGGAAGCGATCATTTGAAGGTGTATTTGGATATATACAACTGCATGCACTACGGGCACGATACCATTCCGGAAATTTTGGAGCTGCGCGGCGGATACATAGGGCAAGTGCATATGAAACACAACCAGAGCAATCTGCTTTCCGAAAAAGGCGGCTGGCCGGCAGATACTGATAAATGTATAGATGCGCTTCTCGATGTAGGCTACAAGGGCTGGCTGGTGCTTGAATTCCACGGGTACGATATGAAGAAGTACAAGATGACTTACGACGATCTTATCAAGGCAAATGTTGAATATCTGAAAAACAGTAAGTTTTTTAAGGCTTAGAGAATTGCCAGTAGAACAGATATTTCTGATGACTGAAAGCTGAAAGGAAAATTCCTTTCGGCTTTCAATTTTTACGCTATACCTTATGAATGAATATTTTAATTCTGCATATAGGAAATATCTTTCTATCAGCATAGGAGAATATCAGTTTAGAAGGTAATTTTGCGGAACTTTTATGAAATGGTGCTGATATAATATTTATATAAAAAGTTAAATATTTTTGGCTGAAAAATTGCTTGATTGAATAAATCAAAATAATATTCTGCCGAAGATAATTAAGAAAGAAAATATCATGAAAAAATTAATACCCATACTTCTTTCAGTTGCGTTTATAGCCGGCTGCCAAACTCCGCAGGAAACCCCTCAGAAAATTGCGGTTGATGCGGTTTATAAGACGGATAGTCTTATAGCAAAGAATTCAAAAACAGCCGCGGAAGTTGTAGCTACAATGGAGTCTGTAAACCTTTCTGGCTGCCCGGAAGATTTTGCAAAACAATATAAGGCATGCATAAAGCCGTGGAGAGATTTTGCAACTCTCGAAAAGCAGATGTACGGAGTAAATACGGCAAAGGCAAAGGAGGATATTGCCTCTTTCATAGCCGACTACCGTTCAAACTTCTCAAAGGCCGTGGTGAAATTAAAAGGGCAGTGGCCGCAGTTTGCCGATCAGATCTCAAAGATAACATCTGAAATTGCCGTTGCGGAGACATCTCTTAAGAATATAGGCACGGCTTCAGGAGCGGTTTATCCAAAGGGAATGTTTGACTGATTATAAGAAAATCTGAAATTTCTTAAGGATACGGTTTCCATTTAGATGGAAACCGTATTTTTTGTGCGCAATAAAGAGATTTTTCAGCTCTTTTTACTTGAAATGTGGGGGGTTTTGTGCGGAACTGTAAAGCAAGGTCGGGCCCCATGCAACTTCAGCTGCGACGAACCCCGTCAGGTCCGGAAGGAAGCAGCGGTAGCCGCATGCTAAGTGTGCCGTGGGAAGCCTGGCCCCTTTTCTAAATTTTCTTCCATGAAGTTGAGTCGCACAAGAGAATCCATGAAGCAAGAAAATGCTTCCTGCGATAATGCACGCGCGGCTGTAAAGCCGACGCATGTGCGCCATGTTGCCATAATAATGGACGGAAATGGAAGATGGGCAAAAGAACGCTCTAAACCCAGAATATTCGGCCATAGACAGGGAGCTAAAGCCATAGAAAAAGTTATGAAAGCGGCGATGGAATGCGGGGTATCTTACCTAACATTGTATGCGTTCTCGTCGGAAAATTGGTCAAGGCCAAAAGATGAAGTATCGGCTCTGATGCGTCTGCTGGTTAGCGCGGTTAGAAAATATAAATCAAATTTTGTAAAAAATGAAGTTAGAGTGCATACGATAGGGGACTTGTCGGCCCTTCCGCAAGATGCACGCAAGGCGGTTGAATCGCTGAAAGACGATACGCGCAACTTCGGTAAATTTAATCTCGTACTGGCGCTAAATTACGGCTCCCGAGACGAAATAGTCCGCGCGGTGGCAAGGCTGGCGAAATCCGGAAAGAATCTGGAGAAGCTATCTTGGAAAGATGTCGAGGAAGCTCTCGATACAAAAGGTATTCCGGAGCCAGATCTTGTAATACGCACCTCCGGAGAAAAGCGTCTAAGCAATTTTCTGATGCTCCAGGCGGCGTATTCGGAATTATATTTTACAGACGTCTATTGGCCAGATTTCGACGAAGCCGAATTTAAAAAGGCGCTGGCAGATTTCTCGCGCAGAGAACGTAGATACGGAAAAACTGGAGAGCAGCTTAAATGAGAAAACGCATATTTAGCACGCTCGCGTTGTGGGCGGTTTTGTTTCTTGCAATTTATTACGGTGGAGTTTACGGATTCTTTGTTCTTATACTTGTGCTGAGCATGCTGAGCCTGCGCGAGATATGCGCACTTCTTCGTCACTGCGGATTTAAGCCTGCCGACATATTTGTTCAGGCAGGAGGACTTCTTATAATATGCGCTCCGATGGCTGCCCATATTGCGGGGTGCAATGTGCATGCAATAGGTTCTGCAACACTCGGTTTGCTGATGGTAGCTTTGGGAATTTGGTGCCTTAAAAGGCCTTTCGACTCTTTTATAGAAAAAAGCGTAATTCCCACATTTTTGGCGTTGGCGCTTGTGCCTTTCATGCTGCAATGGCTTGTTGTAATTGCTTTGAAATTTTCATATTCCGAATATTCCGGAGTACTCATAGCACTGTGGGCAATAGCTGCTGCAAAATTTACAGATGTAGGAGGATATGCGGTGGGGTCGGCTTTTGGAAGGCATGCTCTGGCGCCAAATATAAGCCCGAATAAGAGCTGGGAAGGATTTATAGGCGGATTGCTTTCGTCTATGGCGGTATCTATTCTATTTGTATGGGGATTTGGAAAGATGCTTCCGGATTCCTTCGGCATCTGGACTGCGGCGTTTGCGTCGGTTCCGATAGGCGCGGCGGGGTTATTTTCCGATTTGTTGGAATCTGTACTAAAGCGCAGGGCTGGGCAGAAAGATTCTGGCGCGGTAATTCCAGGCATAGGCGGCGCTTTGGATTTGTCGGATTCTATGCTGCTAAGCGCGCCGGTGGCATATATAATTTTAACAGCTATACTTTAATTTATCATGCTTAAACTAAAACTTGCCATACTCGGCGCGACAGGCTCAATTGGAGACAGCACGCTAAAAGTTGCGGCAAAAAATCCGGATAGAATTGAAATTCCGGCAATAGCCGCAAATAAAAATTGGAGAAAACTTCTTAAAATAGCGCAGGACTTCAACGTTGCGCATGTGGGAATTTTCGATGAAAATGCCTATAAAGAGGCGAAGGAATCTGGACTATTTGAGGGCAAAAAGCTCTATTGCGGGTTGTCGGGACTGACAGAAATTGCAACTTTGCCTGAAGTCAATATGGTTGTAGCCGCCGTTGTAGGGACTACGGCCCTCAAACCAACTTTGGCAGCGATAGAGGCTGGCAAGGATATTGCGCTGGCAAATAAAGAGCTTTTGGTGATGGCGGGGAAATTCGTGATGGAGGCGGCACGGCGTAAAAAGGTTAGAATGCTGCCGCTCGATAGCGAGCATAATGCAATATTCCAATGCCTGCACGGCGAGCGCCGTTGCGATGTTGCAAAGCTTCTTATTACGGCCTCAGGTGGCATGTTCCGCGACTACACCTACGAACAGATGCTTCAGATAAAGCCCGCCGATGCTTTGAAACATCCCAACTGGAACATGGGACCAAAAGTTACGATAGACTCTTCAACTCTTGCGAACAAGGGCCTGGAGGTGATAGAGGCAAAGTGGCTTTTCGATATGACGCCCGATCAGATACAAGTTGTTGTGCACCGCCAAAGCTATGTGCACTCAATGGTTCAGTTTGTTGACGGTTCTATACTTGCACACATATCGCCGCCATCAATGACCTTTGCAATATCGCACAGCATACTGTATCCTGAGCGAGGGAATCAGGTGTGCGAACCTCTCGATTTTACAAAGGTAATATCTATGGATTTCGCCCCGCCGGATACAGTTCGCTTTCCCTGTCTGAGGCACGCCTACGGCGCGCTGCGGGCTGGCGGCACGGCTACAACTGCTTTCAACGCCTCAAACGAAGTTGCTGTTGCGGAATTTATAAAGGGCAACATACGCTGGGTGGATATAGCATCGGTGGTGGGCGAGACTTTGTCGGCGTTTAATCCTATAGAGCCGACAAGTCTCGACGATATTCTTGAGTCTGATTCTCTTGCGCGTGCGCGCGCGGCGGAGATAATAAAAAATAAATTCCTACATTAATGTCTTCCTACGCGGATATATTTACTCAGACCTGGGCGGTGCTGTTAGTCATTTTGTTTTTTGGCGGATCGATATTCGTACATGAATTCGGGCATTTTCTTGCCGCAAAATGGCGCGGGCTTAAGGTATTGAGGTTTTCCATAGGTTTCGGGCCAAAGCTGTTTTCATGGAAAGGAGCGGACGGTTGCGAATATAGAGTATCGCTCTTGCCATTGGGCGGATATGTCGCGCTGCCGCAACTGGCGGATATGGGCGCTCTTGAAGGGGGATCGGCTTCTGAAGGAGAATTGCCTGAAGATTCGGATAATTCCAACTATAAAAAAAATCTAAGTTTTTTTGACAAGTTTGCAGTAAGCGCAGCTGGAGCGTTCTTCAATGTGCTTTTTGCCGCTGTGCTCGCTTGCGGCGTGTGGATTCTTGGATTGCCGGAAAGCGGAGCGTACAACACAAACCAAGTTGGATTTGTTCCGGAAAAATTAAACACTATAGATTCTCGCACCATAGACAACCCGGCGTATCTTGCGGGGATAAAACCCGGAGATAGAATAGTTGAAGTTGATGGTAGAAAGGTGTCTAAATTTACAGATATTTTAGAATATGTAATGTTGGGAGCCGGCAGAACTCAAGACGGCAAGCCGAGTTGCGTTTTTACCGTTCTTCGCGATGGGAAAACTTTTGATGTTAATATTTATCCGGTTTTATACAGCACTAATCCTCAAACTGTAGATTCGGTGAGAATGGTTGGACTGCTGCCGGCAATGAAGCTGAAAGTTTTGCAAATTCTAAAAGACTCCGCGGCGGAAAAAGCCGGATTAAAAGTTGGAGATATAGTAGTTGCGGTAGGCGGGGAAAAGATGTATTCAAACCAACATGTTTCTGCAAAGCTGGACACCTTGTCAGACGGGGAAAGCATTGATGTTGATATATTGCGCGGCGGCAAACCCATGCAGCTGAAAGCAACTCCAAGCAGAATATATACAACCAGGCCTTTATGTACAATAAAGCTTGGCAACAGAGGAGGAGAACTGAGCTTTATGACTGTTGGAGGAAATTCGCAAGAAGCCCATTCAGTAGATTTAAAGGGCAGGGCGGCTGTATATGCAGTAGATAAGTCTGATCCGCGCCTTTCACAGATAAATACCGGAGATATACTGATAAAGATTTCCGACAAATCCATAAGCACTCTTACGCAGCTATCCATACTTGCGCAAAACGGCATCAAGAACGGAGGTACAGCACTTGTATTTTTGGGTGCTGACGGCAAACTGAAAGAATTAGTTTTGCCAAAAGATGCCTCCGTTGAAATTTCACCTGCGGGAGAAAGGGTAATGCTCGGATATGTGATAGGCTCGGATATGGTTATCGCCCACCCAAATGTCTTAGAGCAGTTTGAAGATGCCTTGCGCAAGACGTGGGATTCAATAGCAAGCTTGGTAAATCCCAAAAGCGATGTTGGAATAAGCCAGCTTGCAGGGCCTGTTGATATAGTTAGAATAATGCATAGGCTCTCGCTTTCGGACTTCTCCTTGATACTTTCGTTTGCAGTATTGCTCAATATAAATTTGGCAATACTTAATCTGCTACCAATACCCGTATTGGACGGAGGGCATATACTCTTTGCGTTTATTGCAAAATTAAGAGGAGAGCCTCTGCCGGAAAAAATAGTGGCGTCTTTGCAGGGAATATTTATGCTGCTCTTTATGGCGCTGATGTTCTATGTGATATATGGCGGAATATGGCGCTGGGCGGGAGATAGGCAGATGTCGGATTACGACGGAATCCGCAACGAATTTTTCATAGATATACCTCAAAATTTTAACGACGATGGAAAATAGCTATACACAATCGCGTTTCAACCGCGTAAGAAGGAAGACTTCGGAAGTCATGGTTGGAAATGTTGGAATAGGCGGAAACAATCCGATAAGGATTCAATCTATGACCAACACAAAAACGTGCGACGTTGCCGCATCGGTTGCCCAGTGCATACAACTGGCTGAGGCCGGCTGCGAGATAATAAGGCTCACCGCACAAAATCTCGATGCTGCAAGGGCGTTAAAAGACATATCAAAACAGTTCCGCGCCGCAGGATTTTCAAATCCGCTTGTGGCGGACATACATTTTTTGCCGCAAACGGCCATGGAAGCTGTGGAGCATGTGGAGAAAATTAGGGTAAATCCGGGGAATTTTAGCGACAAGAAAAAATCTGTTCCGGTTGAATATACAGACTCTTTATATGCGGAGGAATTGGACAAGGTAAGAGAGAAATTTACTCCGCTCGTATTGCGCTGCAAAGAGCTGGGTAGAGCAATGAGAATAGGGACAAACCATGGATCTTTGTCGGACAGGATAGTCAGCCGCTATGGAGACACATCTTTCGGCATGGTGGAGGCCGCTCTTGAATTTGCCCGCATATGTGAAGATTTAAACTTTAAAAACCTGGTATTTTCATTCAAGTCCAGCAACACGAGAGTTATGATAGACACGTACCGCCTTGCGGTAAAAATGATGGCGCAGGAAGGAATGAACTATCCGTTGCATTTGGGTGTTACTGAGGCTGGCTTCGGAAGAGACGCCCGCATAAAAAGCGCGATAGGAATAGGATCTTTGTTGCTTGACGGACTGGGAGACACCATACGAGTATCTCTTACGGAAGATCCCGTGCAAGAATTGCCCGTAGCCAGGGAGATAGCTAGAATAGCCTCCCTTGCGGATTCGGATACGCCGTCGGAGCAGATAGCGGAAGATATAGATTTTTATTCATACAAGCGCAGAGCGGCGCAATTGGTGGAAATTTCCGACAAAGTTAAAGTTGGCGCTGGAACTATACCGTCTGTAATTGAAATTGTAGGGCAAGATAAAAATGCGTCCGAAGCAGCAGAAGTTTCTGTTAAGAAGATTTCCTGCGGCGCATATGTCGGCGGCGGTCTAATAATAAAGAAATATTCAACCCCCTCTGAGCTTGAGTCTGATTTATCCGCAAATCCAGATAAAATAATAGCCGCGGAGATTTCATCGGCAAAAATAGATTCTTTTGCCGATGTACTCAAAAATGCGTTAAAGAGGATAATTATAGTTCCATCTGCTGCGCAGGGGAAAGATCACGCAGTTGGAGAAGCCAGAAGGATTGTTGCAAAGCTCGATTCTATGGGGCTTGCACTTCCGGTAATGCTTGTATTTAACCGTGAAAAATTGATAGATAAAAATGGAGATTTTGACTCTCGCCTAGACGAGGCGTCTATGTATTTGGGGTCTTTATTGGCTGACGGCATTGGCGACTGTGTTTGCGTAAATATCTCCGAAGACAATCTTGAGAACGCAAAAATTGCCTTAGATATTCTTCAGGGAGCGAGGGCTCGTAAGAGCAAGGCTGAATATATTGCCTGCCCAAGTTGCGGCAGAACTCTTTACAATATTCAGGAAACAGCGGCAAAGATAAAGGCTCATACGGAGCATATGAAAGGCATAACCATCGGAATAATGGGCTGCATTGTAAATGGGCCCGGGGAAATGGCCGACGCCGATTATGGATATGTAGGCGGAGCTCCCGGAAAGATAAATTTGTACAAGGCAAAGAAATGCGTTGAGATGAATATTCCGCAAGAAGAGGCCTTGGAGCATCTGCTTAAGCTGATTGAAGAGGATATGAAGAATAAATAGTCCTAAAATTTAGAACATTAATACGGAGGAGCGCCGCAGTTGTATTCCTCCGTATTTTTTATTTACAGACAAATTGATGTTCTTTAGATGGTTTTATGCCTTTTTGTTTTGATTGGCATTATATTATGTTTTGCAATAGCTTAAGAAAAAATATAATGTCTATAAAATCTAATTTACACATCAGGATTATCCAAAATGGAATATATATTTTATCTGTTCTGTTTCTGCGTTTTATACGTGATAGTTGCAAATTTTCTATTTCTGCGCCATTTTAGCAGGAAAGATCTGCAGATTAAAGCTGAGTATTTTGACGGAATGATAAATTTGTATATTAAAAATAATTCCGGCAGAGATCTATATATAAACTCAGTCGGAGTATTTAATATTATAACTCAACGCAGTATAAGTTGGGGATGGATGCACGGCTCAATTTCAATTCCCAAACATGGATATGATATAACATCGTTGCCGCCAAAGGAAAATATGCCAATTTCCCTATTTAAAGGGGGTACGGCAGAATTATCTATGCCGTTTGAAATTAACTCTACAAAACCTACCGGGGTATATATAGACGTTTCTCATTATATTTAGATAAAAACATAGATAATTCATTGTATGAAAGAAAATACACATACAACTTTCTCGGCAGAAGCATCAGTAAATATTATTACTTGGAAAATGTATTTTTTAGAATATATCAAAAATAAGATATATTTATAGAATATTTAATGTTTTATAATTACATAGATGTATATTTAATTAATAATATTTTTCAAAAACAAAAACTTGCGCAATGAAATTCATGTAGATTAGGCAAAAAACAATGCTTAATTAGATATTTTCAAGTTGCTTCCATGATTCTGGCCCATCGTTCTTTTGGGGATTGCCGGGAGTGCTTCTCCCAGATTTAACATAGTCGAAAAACAAGGAGCGAAGTTCGTTTACTACGTCGGGATACTTATCACATAGATTATTCTTTTCCGATGGATCGGCTTGCATATCGTAAAGCTGTAGTTTAGGCAACTGAGCTATTATTTTATTGTCTTTGTCAGGCTTGGGGAAACTCCAGCCTCCGGACGACGGAGAAAGCAAAAGTTTCCATTTTCCTTTCCTTATTGTAAATTGCCCGTAAAAAGAGTGGAATACCGTAGCTTCTCTAATTGGCTCAATATGCGTTTCAGATTCTAATAATGGAAGTATATTATAACTGTCTTCGCCTTCGGAATCTTCCAGCTTATATCCATTTATTGCGGCAAATGTTGCATAGAAATCCGTAAGGCATATGGTTTGATTTACATAATGCGGAGCAGATTTCTGAGGCCATTTTACTATGCATGGAATTCTATGACCTCCGTCGAATAAATCAGCCTTATGACCTCTATATATATAGTTTGGATAGTGTCCTTGAGTTTTAAGGTTGGCAATTCCGGAGGCAGGGCTGCACCCGTTGTCGGAGGTAAAGACAATTAATGTATTTTTTGCTTTACCTGATTTTTCAACAGCATCAACTATGCGGCCTACCATGTCATCAACCATTATGACGAAATCTCCATAACTGCCCAATCCGGATTTGCCTTTGTACTCTTCCGTGGGGAGTATTGGCGTGTGAGGGGCGGGAATAGGTAGGTATAGAAAATATGGCTGTCCTAATTTTGACTTCTCCTCTATATACTTGCATGCACGCGAAATTATGTTTGGCAAAGCTTTTTCATGTTCAAAATCTGATGCCGTAGGACCTTTGCGCCAGAATGCATATTTATCTTTATTTTCCGTTTCTCTATTTGGAATAGCAGTAGGCATATTGTTTTCCACATATACATATGGAGGCATATCCAGAGAGCCGGTGAAACCGTAGAAATAATCGAACCCAAGAGTTGTTGGGCCATTTTTTATAGGCTTTGAGAAATCAACGTTTTCTTCTCCAGCATCAATATTGTTCCAGTCCCAGCCCAAATGCCATTTGCCTATAGCTGCGGTTGTGTATCCTTATTTTTTTAGCATAGAGGCAATTGTCTGCCTGCCAGGCTGTATCAAGGCTTTGCTGTATCCATATATAACGCCTTGTTTGAGGGTAGACCTCCAGTTATAACGTCCGGTTAAAATACTATAACGAGTAGGTGTGCATACTGAAGATGATGAATGGGCATCTGTAAATACCACACCTTGAGTTGCCAACCCGTCAATATTTGGAGTTTTTATTTTAGATAGTTCCTTACCCAATATTGATACATCTCCATAACCCATGTCGTCTGCCAGAATGAAAATAATATTGGGTTTGTCAGCAGATGTGTTTTCTCCGAAAGAAATGAACGGTAAAAGTAAAGTTAAAATGGCAATAAAAAAATCTTTTCCCATATTATTCCATCTCTTATATAATAATCTAAGTTCGATTTATCGTTAACGAATTATCAAATATATATATGATTATAATATAAAATATATTATGCGCAATACAAAATTTATACATGGCACTTTTACCTGAAAAACACAATAGAGTGATAAATTCTTAACTATGCGAATCTGGATAAAATGATATTAAGAGAAATATATAAATAGACGCATGAGCCATACAGAATTTGTATGGCTCATTTTTAAGTGGTATATATTTATCTAATTCTATGTAATACGGAAGTTGATTATACCATTTTTTGTAAGATTTTGAGTGCAGATCTTTAATTATAAATAGAGCATTTAGAGTTTTACTTCCGTTAAAATTTAATTTAATAGGTTAAATATACATTGAAAACGCTTTTTAATCTGAAATATGAGAAATCTATTATTCTGCATATTATTATTTTTTATCGGCAAATATATACGCATTTGACGTGGATGCTCCAGAATTTAAGCTGAAAATAAAAGAGGGAGATTCTTCCGCTTTAAAAGTTCTAAAAGAAGAGGCCGAAAGAGGAAACCCAAGAGCACAATGTCTTTTGGGCAGGCGTTATTTAAACGGCTGGAAGATAGAAAAAAATTCCGACGAAGGCGTAAAATGGCTCAAGCGAGCCATAGAACAGGGAGATCTGGAAGCCCAATGCAATTTAGGGGTATGTTATATTAAAGGATGGGGAGTCAATGAAGATCTAAATAAGGGCTTTTCCCTAATTAAAACGGCGGCGGAGAAAAAACATCCGTACGGGCAGGCAATGTTGGGGTATTGCTATATGCAAGGTTTCGGTGTGGCGCAAAATATCGAAGAAAGCATGAAGTGGACTCGAATGGCAGTAGAACAAGGAGATTCGTTAGGCCAGTTTATCTTAGCTTACTCTTATTCTCTAGGAGTAGGTGTAGATAAAGACTTTAATGAAGCTGAAAAATACTTTAAAGCTGCCGCTCAACAAGGTGATGAACAGGCCATGAGATCTTTAGGCATACTTTATCTTCAAGGCATGGGAGTTGCCCAAAATTTTCGCGAGGCTTTTAAATATATTGAATCCGCAGCACAATGTGGTGATGAACAAGCCCAAGGATTATTAGGCTACTTATACTTGAACGGTCTGGGAGTTGAAAAAGATCTAAATAAGGCCGTTAAATGGTTTAAAATCGGATCAGAAAGAAATGATTCCGAATCTCAATATAATTTGGGGATTTGCTATAGCAATGGTTTGGGCGTTGAAAAAAATCTAGATGAAGCTTTTAAATATTTAACTTTAGCTGCCGAACAAGGAAATGCTGATGCCCAGTATAACTTGGGTATTTGTTATTATAAGGGAGAAGGTGTAGAAAAGAATCTCAATGAGGCATTCAGGTGCTTTGCCAGTGCCGCAAAACAGGGAAATGTCGGAGGGCAACGTAATTTGGGTATTTGCTATTATAAAGGGGAAGGTGTAAAAAAAGATCTCAATGAGGCGGTAAAATGGTTTAAAGCGGCTGCTCAACAGGGCGATTCTGAAGCACAAAAACATATGGGCATTTGCTATGCCGATGGTTTGGGCGTAGAAAAAGATTTGGAAGAAGCATTCAGATACTTCGAGCTTGCTGCAAAACAAGGAGATGTTGATGCTCAAGGTAATTTGGGCATCTGCTATGCCAATGGTTTTGGTGTGGAAAAAAATATCGATGAGGCTTTCAAATATTTCAATCTTGCTGCAATACAGGGAAATGTTGATGCTCAATACAACTTGGGCGTTTGTTATTACGAAGGTCTGGGTGTTAAAAAAGATATCCGAGAGGCTGTAAAATGGTTTAAAGCGGCTGCTCAACAAGGTAATTTGTTGGCGCTTAGGAAATTGGGACTTTACTATTCTAAGGGGTTAGGCGTAGAAAAAGACCTCAGAGAAGCCTTTAAATATTTTGAGCTTGCCGCTAAGCAGAAAGATACAGATGCCCAGTATAATTTGGGAGTTAGTTATTATAATGGTTTCGGCATTGAGAAGGACATCAACAAAGCCCTAAAGTGGTTAAAACTTTCGGCGGAAAATGGAAATAGTAATGCTCAATATCAATTGGCGAAATTTTATTCTGTAGGCCATAATGTAGCGAAAGATCCCAAAGAAGCGTTTAAATGGTTTAAAGCTGCCGCCGAGAAAGGTAATGTGCAGGCTCAAGACAAATTGGGCGGGTGTTATTATTTGGGCAAAGGCGTAGAGAAAAACTTCAATGAAGCTTTCAAATGGTTTGAAACCGCCTCAAGACAAGGAAACATAGAGTCTTATCGGAATTTGGCCATTTGCTATAATCAAGGGCACGGTGTGGAAAAAGATCTTAAAAAAGCTTTTGAATATACTAAATTTGCTGCTGAGCATGGGGATACTTTGGCTAAGAGGCATTTGGCCATTTATTATTTCCAAGGCAGAGTCGTTCAAAAAGATATTAAAGAGGCTTTAAAATGGTTCAAAGCTGCCGCTGAAAAACAAGATGCAGTTGCTTTATATAATTTGGGTAGGTGCTACTGCGAAGGTTTAGGCGTTAAAAAAGACTTAGGAGAAGCTTTCAAATACTTTGAGGCTGCCGCCATGCGGGGATTTGTTCAGGCTCAATATACTCTCGCGGTCGTCTATACGGGAAAATTAGGCACGTTTAGAGATTATACCAAAGCTTATGTATGGTTTATGATATGCAAAGACAAAATCAATAAAGATCTTACCGAAGTACTTTCATATCTAAAGAATAATATGGATTCCACCCAAATGAAGGAAGCTGTCGAATATGAAGAAAAACTAAAACGTACAATAGGAAAATAGTTTATCACAAAAATCTTTGCGTGCTGGCTCTTGTATTATAATAATACGCAAAAAACACCCGTTCTCGTTATTTCTCCGGGTGTTTTTTTGAGTCTAAGTTAGTTGTGGCAAGAATAATATATGCCATTACTCTTTTTTGAATACTTTCAGTTCCCATAACCCCCAGCGCGAGGCAGAGCCCCCTGTGAATTCTAGACGCACGAAACGCGCCTTGACAGGTTTTTCTGTTCGCTGTGGCCATTCATCTGTATCGGCGTTATCAAGACTGCAGTAGAGCTGCCAGTTTTTAACATCGGCAACAGATCCGCTCTCAGGCTCGTCGGCCGAATATTCAATCTTGTACTTCACGGGACTGCGGACGGAGGCAAAGAACGGCTCTATTGCAGATATTTCCTCTACTTTTCCAAAGTCTGCGGATATCCATGCGCCTTTACTGTCGGCGGGTTCCCATAAAGTACCGAAATTGCCGTCGAAAGCCTTTGATGCGTCGTAGGCGCCGGAGGTGTATTCCGCAGGGGCGGAGGACTCCGCCCTCAAAGGCTTAAGGGGCAGGGGGGCGCCTTTGCTGAGGGGGGCAAAGTCGAGCTTTACGCCGCGGTGAGTTGGAATTACCCTTTTTATCTCTCCGTCTTTATCGAAAACAAGTTCGTCTATGCATATTTGCCTGTATGTTCCGCCCCGATTTTCAGTTATTCTGGGGTATTCGAGCTTGTGGTATATTATGTAGTATTTATCCGCGATTTTTGCGGTGTAGTGGTGCCCTGGACCGTAAATATTTTTGCTCTTGTCCGTTATGAGAATGGGATTGTTCTTACCATATCTGAAAGGCCCGAGGGGAGAATCAGATACAGAATATTTTAGGCAGTAGGTGTTGTTTGTAAAAACGCCGTCGGAATACATCAGATAGTATTTCCCTCCATGCTTTAGCATGTGCGGCCCCTCAAAATATCCTTGGGGAGTGACATTCTGGGGGACAGTCTTGAACGAGGACATGTCGCTGTTTAGCTCGGCGGCGGCGCAAAGCCCGTTCTTGAAATCCCAACCGGAACCCCAGTAGAGATATGCTTTATTGTCGTCGTCTATAAATAGGTCGGCATCTATGCTGTGTATGGTGGGCGGGAAAAACTCCTTGTCTTTTATGAAAGGACCGCCGTCGGGTATGAGATTCTCAAAGGGCCCTAAGGGGGAAGACGCCTTTGCAACGTATATCTGGCTGTCCAAAGAGTAGTATAGATAGTAAAATTTTCCCGCTTTTCTTATGCACGGCGCCCATTGGCATTTTTTCTTGGTGGAGGTTGGCCAATTTAAGACGCGGTGCCTCCAGTTTACAAAATCTTTTGAATACCATACGGTGCCGCAATCGCTGGTGGAATAGATGTAGAAAAATCCCTCGTCTATAAGCAGGGCGGGATCTGCAAAGTTGTCGGGCAGAATTGGGTTGCCTGAGTAGCGAAAGCCGTTCCCGTAAGACAGCAGACCCGCAAAAAAACACCAAAAAAACAATAGCGCAATTCTCATGGAAATTTACGCTATTTATCTCTGCCCTTTTTAAAAGCTTTTTTGCGGAAGAAATTTAATATGAAGCAGGAACCGCTTTACCGCCTTGCCGCCAGGTCGTACTCTTTTACCTCCTGGGGAGATTTATACGAGGCGGCGTCTTTTGAAGTGATAAATTCGGCCTTAAGCGTCATGCTTGAATCTTTGCCTTCAAAATTTATGGCTTCTATAAGATCTCCGCGCTTCTTTATGTATAGACGTCCGACTGATAAATTAAACTCCTTCTCAGACTGGTTATTTTGCGCGAGAAAAGCGGCAACCTCCTTCATTTGCTCCTCGAGTTTATCCAAATCTGCCTTGGATATTCTGGCGCAAGCCTCCGTCAGTTGCGCTTTGAGTTTATCCCTTCCTTGGGCTTCAGGATTCTCCCGGTTTGAGACAGTACATATGCTAAGCGCATTGGTGGGCAGGTCTGTAGAATATAACAGCGTATCGCGTGTAAACGATGGAGCGTACAGCAGCCTTAGGTAAATATCCGGATATGTGAAGTATTCATTGAAACGGACTCTCGTATAACCTGAAATTTTTGAACTTTGCTCGGGCGAAAGATTCAGCGCGGGATTCACCACGGCATCTCCCATAGATAACAGCCCAAATCTCTTTGAATAGATATAGCGCGAGGAAAAGTCCTTGCTGCCAGCTGGCTTTATGGAAAGTTCCACGGTATCGTCGGCCGTCCAAACGTCGAGACTTGTCTCGGACTTTCCGTTTGGGGAACTTTGGGTAAGGGTTGTTCTTATAAATACGACACCGTTTTGTTTCATCGCGCCGAATAGCGAAGAAGAAACTTGGGTGGCTTTTGGAATCAATTTGTCGCCTTTGGCATTTGCGACAAATGGCAGAATGGCAAACGCAAATATTGCCGTAATATATGGAATGTAAGGTTTCATAGTACCACTCCCTTAACTGTTTTCAAAGGGGTAGATCGAAATTTGCCGCTTGTAAAGGATATAGTTAAATCTGATCATATAGAAATTCCTATATTTGCTTTTACAAATTATACTTTATCCCACATGAGACTTTTTAGTGGGCACGAGAATAATATAAATTGACGAGAAGCAAAAAACAGTTTTTCATATTTTGATTAACCATGCCAAAACGCACAGATATTAAATCCATTTTAATCGTGGGTTCGGGGCCTATTGTGATAGGTCAGGCCTGCGAATTTGACTACTCGGGCAGCCAAGCCTGCAAAGCGTTAAGGGAAGAAGGATACAAGGTAATATTGGTCAACTCCAATCCCGCCACAATTATGACGGATCCGCAGATGGCCGATGTAACCTACATAGAGCCTCTCGTCCCCGAAATTTTGGAAAAGATAATCGCAAAAGAGCGCCCCGATGCATTATTGCCAACACTGGGAGGCCAGACAGGCTTGAATTTGTCTGTCGAGCTATACAAAAGAGGCATACTCCAAAAATACAATGTGGAGATGATAGGCGCCGATGCCAAAGCGATAGAAAAAGGCGAGGATAGGGAAAAATTCAGAGAGGCCATGGTAAAAATAGGTCTCGATGTGCCGCTTAGCGTTGTTGTGCATTCGCTCAAGGAAGCGCTCGAATGGGCTGACTGGCATAAGAAATACCCGCTGATAATACGCCCAAGTTTCACTCTCGGCGGAACGGGCGGCGGTATAGCGTACAATAGGGACGAGTTTGAAAGAATGGCGGCTTTCGGCCTCAGCGCGTCTCCCGCGGGGGAAATACTCATAGAGGAATCTCTCCTGGGCTGGAAAGAGCTTGAGATGGAGGTTATGCGCGACTGCAAAGACCAGTGTATAGCAATCTGCTCCATAGAGAATTTCGACCCTATGGGCGTGCATACGGGCGATTCCATCACGATAGCCCCGGCGCTTACCCTTACAAATAAGGAATACCAGCTTATGCGCGAGGCCTCGTTTGCAATCATTAGGGAAATAGGCGTCAAGTGCGGAGGTTCAAATATACAATTTGCACTAAACCCCGAGGACGGCAGAATGATAATTATAGAGATGAACCCGAGGGTGTCCCGCTCTTCGGCTCTTGCATCAAAAGCCACTGGTTTCCCGATTGCAAAAGTTGCGGCTAAACTTGCCGTGGGATATTCGCTCGACGAGCTTAAAAACGACATTACAAAAAAGACTCCTGCGTGTTTCGAGCCTGCAATAGACTATGTTGTCGCTAAAGTTCCCCGCTTTGCGTTTGAAAAATTCGCAGGGTCAGACAGCACTCTTACAAGCTCTATGAAGAGCGTTGGCGAAGTCATGGCAATAGGCAGAAGCTTTAAAGAATGCCTACAAAAAGCGCTTCGCTCCCTTGAGATTGGCGCAAGAGGCCTCGGAGGTGGTGGAAAGTTCGGCGGCAAGGAAATTACAGATATTTCTGAGATCAGCAGCGGCCTTGTCCGCCCGACGGCAGAAAGAATCTTCTACATGCGCTATGCTCTTCTTGCTGGAATGAGCCAAGAACAGATAAGTGAATACACAAAGATAGATCCTTGGTTTGTCCGCGAGGTTGCAGGAATTGTAGAGATAGAAAAAGAACTTGCCGCATCGGGTATATTAAATCTTACCGCAGATCTTCTCGAAAAGGCAAAAAAGGCCGGATTTACCGATTTGCAGATAGCCACAATATGCAATACCAAGATAAGAAACATCAAAAAACTGCGCGAAGATTTTGGAATAAACACCATATACAGACTGGTGGATACTTGCGCCGCGGAGTTTGAGGCCTACACGCCTTACTACTATTCCACATACGGTTCGGAAAACGAGCTTAAGCCTAGCAACAGAAAAAAGATAATGATAATAGGCGGTGGTCCAAACCGTATAGGGCAGGGAATAGAGTTCGACTATTGCTGCGTGCATGCGTCTTTTGCTCTGCGCGAGGCCGGGTACGAGACGATAATGGTAAATTCAAACCCGGAGACGGTCTCGACGGATTACGACACTTCGGACAAGCTGTTCTTTGAGCCGCTTACGCTCGAAGACGTTTTGGAGGTTTACAAGCAGAATAATTGCGACGGCGCGATAGTCCAGTTTGGTGGGCAAACTCCGCTGAATTTGGCAAGTGAACTAAAGGAAAACGGAGTGAACATAATAGGCACTTCGCCCGAATCGATAGACGCGGCCGAGGACAGAGAGATATTCAAGCACATAATAGAAAAGCTAAATCTGCGCCAACCTGTCAATGCAACCGCCACTACCCCAGAAGACGCATACAAACTTGCCGGGCAAATAGGTTTTCCAATACTTCTGCGTCCCAGCTTTGTATTGGGCGGCAGGGGAATGTTCATAGTATATAATATGGACGACATGAAGAAAGTTGTCCGCGATGCTTTCGAGGCGGCTCCGGGCAAGCCCGTGCTGCTCGATAAATTCCTTGAGGACGCCATAGAGCTTGACGTGGATGCAATCTCCGACGGTGAAACCACCGTGATAGGAGGTATGCTCGAGCACATAGAATACGCCGGCGTGCACTCTGGAGACGCAGCCATGGTACTACCTCCGCATACGCTTTCTGAAAATATCTTAAACGAGGTTAGAAAGGCTACATTTGACCTTGCAAGAGAGTTGAAGGTTGTGGGGCTGATGAACATACAGTTTGCCATAAAGAACGGAGAGGTTTACATACTTGAGGTTAATCCAAGGGCTTCGAGAACAGTACCGTTTATATCAAAGGCAATAGGGGTTCCTTTAGCAAAGCTGGCCGCAAGAGTTATGGCAGGCGAAAAACTCAAGGATTTGGGATTCACAAAAGAGGTAAAGATACCATATATTGCGGTAAAAGAAAGCGTGCTTCCATTTGTACGGTTTAGCGGAACTGCAATAATGCTCAGCCCTGAGATGCGTTCTACTGGCGAGGTTATGGGAATAGACAAAGATCTCGGCACGGCATTTGCAAAAAGCCAAATAGCAGCTCAGCCCGGCTTGCCAACTTCTGGCAATGTGTTCTTGTCGGTAAAAGACCACGATAAGGAAATGGCTGTGGATATAGCAAAGTCGCTCGACAGGTTAGGCTTTAAGATATTCTCAACCGCGGGAACCGCAAAAGTTCTGCAGGCTCACGGCATACCCGTAACGCGCACATATAAGCTAAACGAAGGCGCGCGCCCGAATGTTGTAGATATGATCAAGAACGATGAAATGGCTCTTATAATAAATACGCCATCTGGAATGTATCCGCGTTTGGACGAGAACCGCATTCGTCAAGAGGCCCTGCTTAAGAAAGTATGCATGATAACCACTATAATGGGTGCATATGCTGCAATAAAGGGCATAGAGGCTATGGGCAGAAAGGAGTTGGGCGTAAAGTCTCTCCAGGAGTATATGGCAATGTTAAACGAGAAGTAGTAAAACGATGAAAAGCGCGATATTGGCATTTGAAGACGGCACTATTTTCAGGGGCAAACCCTTTGGTGCCAAAAAAACAGTTTTAGGAGAGGCGGTTTTCAACACCTCAATGATGGGGTATCAGGAACTGCTTACGGAACCGTCGAATTACGGAAATATACTTGTAATGACCTTTGTGGAAATAGGTTGCTACGGTA
This sequence comes from uncultured Opitutales bacterium, assembly GCA_944390805.1. Classification (GTDB taxonomy): domain Bacteria; phylum Verrucomicrobiota; class Verrucomicrobiia; order Opitutales; family Intestinicryptomonadaceae; genus CALXQW01. The sequence continues at coordinate 66,935 of CALXQW010000037.1, forward strand.
TAAATACGGAAGATTCTGAAAGCTCAAAAGTGATGGCATCGGGATTGGTTGTTGCGCAGGATTGCGACGTTCCGAGCAACTGGAGAAGCAAGATGAGTCTTAGCGAGTATCTCGAGAAAAATTCTGTTCCTGGCATAAGCGGTGTGGATACCAGAACAATAACCCGTAAGATAAGAATGAACGGGTCTATGAAGGCTTGCTTATCTACAGAGGACATATCCGACGAGGAAGCCGTACGGCTTGCAAAGTCTTGGAGCGGCATAGAAGGCGCCAACTACTTAAAAGACATCACCTGCAAGGTAGCGTATCATTTTGATGATTCCGCACAGAATATAAGGCCGTTCGAGCTTGGCGGAGTACATATAAACAATAAGCCCAGAACCTTGCCTCTATTCAAATGTGCCGCAATAGATTACGGAGCAAACAAGTCTCTTTTAAGCAGCCTTGCTTATAGCGGCTTTGATATTACGGTGTATCCTGCGTCAGTTTCAGCGGAAGAAATAATGGAATCTGCACCGCAGTGCGTATTTTTATCGGACGGGGCGGGGGATCCGTCGGCTGCTCTGCAAGAAGCGGCGGTAGTGGCAACACTGATGAAAAAATATCCAATTTTTGGTGTTGGATTTGGACATCAAGTTATAACCCACGCACTTGGCGCAAAGACATACAAGCTTAAATTCGGGCACCACGGCGGGAATTATCCAGTTAGAGATGTAGAGACAGGCAAGGTAAAGATAACATCGCAGAACCATACTTTTGTCTCCGACGGGGAATCTATCAAAAACGCTGGGGCAATAGTAAGCGAGGTAAATATAGAGGACAATACTGTGGAAGGTTTGCGACATAAAGATTTGCCGCTGTATTCTATACAGTATGTGCCAGAGGCGGCTCCTGGGGCTGCAGGTAGCAGGTATCCATTCGATGTGTTTTACGAAATGGTTAAGAAAAATTCTTAAAATATTTAAATTCTTTGAAAGCGCTATGAATATTGCAAAGCGCTTTTTTATTCAGTAAATTGGTCTCATTTAGATTATCAAAGATATTTGATGGCAACCATATGTTTGCTAAGAGACTTTATAGGTTTTAATCAAAATTTGCCTTTGAAAATTCTATCTTTTCCTCAATGGAGGAGTGGGTATTTTCCGGTAGAGATTCTATAAAGCGCAAGCGTTTTAAAAGACCGCAGCCATTAGCTATTTGTATAGCAAGCCCAGGGCGAGCATTCAATTCCAAAAGCAGTGGGCCGCGCTTGCTGTCTGTTGATATGTCCGCGCCAAAATACCCCAAAGGCGTTAGAGTTGCACACAGGGCAGCAAGGCGCAGATGTTCTTGCCAGAATGGAATTCTCAATTCGGAAAGCTTTGCATTTGTGTCGGGATGAACATCAATTCTGCGGTTATGCTGGGCCGCAAAAAGGGGAAGCCCAGTTTTTATACTTATGCCAACTCCTATGGCCCCTTGATGCAGATTTGCTCGCCCGTCGGAAAGCTTCGTTGCAAGGCGTATCATCGACATTATCGGATAGCCTTTGAAAACTATCAATCTTACATCTGGAACGCCCTGATAGCTGAAACGGCTGTATACATCGGAAAAATCTATACACCGCTCAAATAGTGCATAGTCTGGATTCCCACCCAAACTGTAAAGCCCGCTGAGTATGTTAGAGATATGTTCGTATATGAAGTTGAAATCGCAAGTTGCGCCATTTGGTTTATAGAAGGTTTGCCCGTCATGACGGGTTATTACAAGTATTCCGCGGCCTCCGCTACCGTGTCCAGGCTTTATTACAAAATCGGGAACGTCTTTTACTATATTGAAAAAATTTCTAACTTGAAACTGGCAATCTATAGATCCCAATAGTTCTGCGGTAGATACTCCATGCTCAATAGCGAGTTTTTTAGTGCGAAGTTTATCGTCCACATCCGGATAATCCTTGCGGTTGTTGTAGCGCATTATATACGCATGGTTGCGTTGATTCATTCCCAAAACTCCATTCTCCCGAAGGGTTTTAGGACTCGCAAATTTTGGCAAGTTAAAAGAAAAGCTCATTTGTTTGCTAAAGATTTAAACCTTATCAATTCAGTCAGCCTATATCCCGTGTAAGTGCCCAAGAGCAGAATTATACCGAGTATCGCCAAATTGAGCTCAGCAAAAGTATACAACAAATACTGCAAATAAGAGTTGGATAATACAAGATAGCTAAATATAGCCGTCACAAGACTTGCCGAAAGCTGTTTTATGGTATTGCCTGCTCCGTCTTCCTCCCAGGTTGTGGAAGCTCTTTCTATGGTCCATGCAATTATAATCAGCGGGAAAAACGTCACGCTCATGAAATCCGGAAGTTTTAGGATATTTCCGGCTATACTTATTGCCTGCATAATCAAAATTACAACGACCACAACAGCCGATATCCTTGGGACCATCAATAAATTGAGTTTTGAAAGCCAAAACCTTATCGACAAGCCCACCGCAAGAATAATACCAAAACACAGCAGCCCTGATACTAAATTCATCTCAAGAAATGCCATTGCAATTAGAACCGGCATGAAGGTTCCCATTGTCTGTATGCCTATTATATTGCGGGCTATCACTATAAAAAGTATAGCCAGCGGCAAGAGGGTCAGACGCTTAAATACGTTCTGCTCAGATGCAGGAAGCGAGAACAGTGAGAAGTCTGAAAGTTTTTGGTTGCCGATAACGTCGGCTCTAATTCTATTGAGAGACGCCGCCCCTTGAGGAACTTTTGTAACGGAAAATCTTAAAGATGAGTTTGATGCTCCGGATATTTCGTAAAGAGACTTGCCCGAACGCTGCAATACTAGGAAATTTTTAGTTGCTTGCGTTTCTCCCGAACTTGGCTTGAACATAACCCAAAGATCTTTGCACCAAACCTCCAAAAATTGCGATACTTGAACATTGCGGGCTTGCTCATTTAGGAATATTCCCTTCACAATTCTTGAAGGAATTCCCTTTAATGATAAAATCAAATTTGCCGCTTCAAGTGTGGCGGAAGACCCGCTTAGGGGAGAAAATTGCTTCTTCTTTTCCGGTGGCATAGAGGCAAGTTCTTTTAGCAGAGCCGATGAGAATTCGCGAGGAGGCATTTCCAAATTAGGATCGATTTTCTTTACGAGCTTATCTGCTGCTATTTTTATCGCATCAGATACTTGCGGAACTTTCCAATTCTTCTGTGGAGGATTAATATCTGAACTTTCCTCAACGCCAGACTTTGGAATTATTTTAAATCTATATGATATACTCTGCCAACCAGAGTCTGCACATACAAATTCGGCAGCCGCTCTTGCCAAACCATCTTTATGCACAATATTAAAACGAGAATCTCCAGATGGATCGCGGCCGAAATAATACAAAGAAGTTTTTTCCGGAAGCGAAATGCTAAGTTTTACATCGGCACCTTTTTTTGCCTCGAAGGCTAGGGTAGCGTCGGCCTGATAGTAAAAGGATGTCTTATCGTTGAAACTGAAATCCAGATATTTGACCTTGATAAATGTAATTATTGCGGCAACAGCACAAAGAATTGCCGAGAGCCAATATACTGTTAAACGGCGTTGTCTGCTCTCTTGCATATGGCTAAATGGAATTCTTACGGGTTACATCAACAACAGCAATACCGCTTAGAAGATTTCTTCCAAGTAGAACTTGGTAGTCGAATGCGCTTCTGTCGGCAAGGGTGAACTCTCGTTCGAGAGTCAGATGCCCCATTTTGATATTCAACATCACCGAAAATCTTTGTTGGTCTGGCATTCCGTGGCGCTTTATGGGTACAACCCTGACCAAGGGAAGTTCAAAACTTTTTTCTTCGCCGGAAGTTCTCGATTTTATCTTAAAAGAAACCCATTTTCTCCCATCCCGTTCAAAATTTTTTATATCGAAGGCATCGATAGAGCAGGTTGTAGCTCCGGTATCCACCCTGGCTTCAAAACTGGATTTGAAATCTGGAAGACGAACAGTTTCAACCTCTCCGATTATTCCCAACGGATATTTTTCTATTTCAAGGGCCATTTCAGACTGTTTTTTAGAAAATTCTCCTGGTTTTCCCATACTGTTGGGTTTTAATGGCAGAACTGCATCAGAGTGCATATCGGAATCATTAGACGCACAGGCCGACATGATAATCAATAACATTGGCAAAGATACTATTTCAAAGGCTTTTCTTCGCAATTTATATTTTGAAATTTTAATCATATTATACATATATGCGTGTTTTAAGATTTTCTCAAGGAGTTTAATTAATTTGGCATAACTTATTGAATGCAAAGATTAAAAAACAATATAGAGAATCAGACTGGTGTAGGGGGAAAGAAACAAAACATGTAGAGTTCCGATTGCAATTTATCTATTATGTTCATAGATGCTGTGTATTTAAATTAGCTTACAAATAAAAATTCTCTTATTTCCATTAGACAGATTTAGATAAAATTTGTTTAAAGGTTTTTTTTGAAAAAGAAAATAATAGCACCGATATACCAATTATTCTGTTTGGGGTAAATATTCTAATAATCAAGATATGGCAATCTGTATATAGAGTATAGCATCAGGGAATCTATTGACTTATACGCTTCATATAATATTCTAAGAATAGAATGAAAATATATTTCACCGTGTTTGTATTGTTGTCGTTGGTATCGTTATCTTATGCCGAAGGACAAATAAAACTTAGTCCGCCAAATCTCACCCGTGGCGACTGTGTAATGCAGGCATTTGCTAAACGTTCTTCAACTAAGTCATTTTCACAAAGAGTTCCTTCCATGCAGGACTTATCAGATTTGCTCTTTGCTGCAAACGGTATAAATCGTCCAGATTCTGGCAAGCGGACAGCTCCGTCGGCATTAAACCGCCAAGACATAAAAATATACGTATGCCTGGCAGATGGAGCATATATTTATAATCCAAAATCGCACACACTTGAACTTGTGTCTAAATCAGATTTAAGGCAGACAGAAGCACCGATATGCCTAATTCTTGTATCTGATTATAACGACCGTTGGAGTGGACTTGACGCCGGAATAGTATCTCAAAACATATCCATATTCTGTGCTGGAGTAGGGCTTGGGACTTATCCGCACACAACAATGAACGTAGAGCAACTGAAGAGTGGATTATGTTTGAGAGACGGACAAACTCCCATGATTTGCAATTCTGTCGGATTTCCAAAATAACACAAGCACATTTAATTCAGAATTAGAACTCATAGATATACAGAAAAACATATAGCGATAGTAAGTATCACTATCAACTCGCAGCACATTGTCAAAAAATATATTACTTTAGTCTTTGTATTGTAAGGCTTCTTTTACTTTTAAGATTCTTTGAATGTCTACATTGCTCAAGTATGAGAAATCATACCATTCATGTTTTCTAATCCCATGTGTTACAGTAATAGGATTTAATAGTTTTATAATAGCGCTTAAAGTCCAACAAGTTCTATCTTCTGAGATACTGTCTACAATACCTATAAGTTCAAGTTTACATTCTCCTCCTTCACAATATAAGCCTATATAATCTGCGGTATTTATTGGAATTGATTGAGGTGTTCCACCGAAGTAAATAGTAAATTCACTCATATTTTCTTTAAAATGAATATCATTAATACCTCTTAACTATTTGATAATTTGCAGTCATTAATTTTATTCTCCAAGTAACTTTTTTGCAATAATTGTAATTTCATCGTTCGCAATAGTGGAAAACGGATAGATTTCTTTTGCTTTTATATATAGTAGCAGTGCGGGCCATAATTTTCCGGATTGCGCAGCTCTTTCGGCGTTGGCTATGGCAGAGGCAAATTGCGAGGCATTCACAGTCAAATCTGAACGCATTTTATTAAGATTAGAATCTTCTGGGAATTGACGGTAAACTTTCTCTACAATTTCCCATGCGGCAAAGTCGTTGCGCTGGCAGACAAGTTCTTTAGCTTGTGAGATAGCCGTTTCAATAATTTCCATTTGCTTCATTATCTCCAAAAACTTTCCGTTTCTGCTATCATCCGTGGCAAGAGCTGCCGCAAATCTAAAGCGGTCATTAAATATTCCCCTATAATCTTTTTGCCCTAAGAGACGATCAAAATCACCAACTGCGACATCTCTTATATCGAGACGACTGACCATTGTTTTTAAGAATTTTTGGATTTCTGGATTTGTAGGCCAGAATTCCACGGCCTCTTTAAGTGCTGTTTCAACCCCTTGTTGATTTTTACTTTGCGCCGAAACAAGAGCACGCTGAAGAGCTAAATTACTAAGTTGCCTCGATGTTTCAATAAACGCCTCTATTTGTCCTGTATCAAAATCTTTAACATATGTAAGGATTTCCTTCAAAATTTCTTCAGCACGCTCAACATGCTTTACTTTAACGGCATTTATAAGCTTATCGGTATCGCGCATATATCGCATTATTTCTCGTTTTGCATCCATCGGGAATGTCTTAATTGGAGCAAGATTCTCACCTATGAAAAATGCTTCCATTAGACGCTGGGTAGCAGAATGAAGTTCACCACGGCTTACCAAATACTTTACCGCTTCTACAGATCGTTCTGTATCATTTATAGCTTCTTTACATAAGGCATCAATACTTGCAGTTGTAAGCTTAATATCTATTCCCCCAAATACTTCTCCCTTTAATGCATCTACTCCTTCAATCTTTCCGTCTTCGGCAGCAAATAGATAACGATAGAAATCATTTGTTATCATGGCATGATAGTATCTACGCTGTATGAAGAATTGGACTATTAAGCTCTGAAAATCCAGTTTCTGGTTCACTCTGGATGTTGCCTCGTATGATTTGTTCTCTTGTATTTTTGCCTCGGTTTCGGCAATTCTCTTTTTTATAGGATCCATCTCATAATCACGTGAGGGCGGAGGTGTTGCATCTTTACCTCTCATCATATCTATGAAATCTCTTCTATCCATATTGGATATTATCCTAATGCCAGCCTCTTTCTTTGTACGATCTTTTTCCAAGGCTTCATTTTGTAATAATAGCTTTTCGATCTTTCGAGTTGTTTGCCAGAAATTTACGACTTTATCAGCTATTGTTCTGCAGAGATTATCATCCATTGGATAATTTTCAGCATCAAAAAGCATTCTCCATGCATCAATAGTTCGTTCATTGTCACTTCCCCCGCCTTTCCCGGCTAAACGTTGACTTATATCAATTAGCAACTGGTTGTAAGCAATATCTTCAGCTGAAGTTGCCGGTGGAGTATTTAGATATTTTTCAAAACGGGAACGTATAAGACGCTGTTGTGCCTCATCGACTTTTTTACCAGTTAAATCCGTAAGGTTTGACTGTGAATTTAACATATTAAGAATAGCACTACTATCTGCAGAAGATATGCCACCTAATGGGAAAAGTGATTGCCCAGATTGCTGGGGTATGGCTGGTGGAATTTTTTTATCAGACGGTTGTTGTTCTGTTGTAGCGGGGTTTCCTGTTGGATTTGTATCATTAGTTTTAGTTGGCGTATGTGGCACTTCAGATACTGAAGTTATAGGATCTTGGGCAAATATAACTCCGCCAATAAATGTAAGTAGTATAAAATATATTGATTTCATATTTATTATATTTTCTTAAAATCTGTTAATACTAGTTTACCTTCAGAATCAATGCTAATAGATAATATATATACCTGATTTACTTGCGGATTAAAATTCTTAATAGTCGGAGGAACATATATGGGGAGTTGTATATTTGCAGTTTTGGGATTTACCAGAATAATGCGTCCGCGTGTATCTGAATATGCCAATTGAGATATTATACTTGCTGCAAATGAATAACTATTACCCGCATAACTCAGAGGATAATCTATATAATTATCAAATGGTAAAGAAACCTCCATTGATGTAGAGTTATTCCTTATAAGGATAAAAGACAACGCAAATAATATAGCAATTAGTGGTATTGCAATAAATATGATAATAACTTTCTTTTCTTTCATACTAAGTGTATTTTGACAGTTTTTTTTTATTTATCAAAATTAAAATAACACAAAAAACTATGAGTATCAAATCGCGAAGAATTACCATCTCATAGCCTTCAGATGAACCAGAACCAAAACACCCGCAATTTATATCTAATCCCCTAGTCCATGCAGAAAGAATAGCAATAATAAAGATAATTAACATAGATGTAATACAAAAGATAGACACCTTAAAAAATTTATTCATGAGTATTAGACATGCAGAACTAATTTCAAGAGCCGGTAGAAAATAGGCTATTATATAAGATAGTATATCTGGAGTAATCTGGTAGTTACGGATACTGTAGAAGAACTCATCTGGAAATATTATTTTTGAGATTGCCGCATATGCAAAAGTGCACGCCAATATCAAACGTAATATTAGATTTGAATAAGATATTAATTTTTCCATTTTTTCCAATCATCCTTTAAGACATAAACGTTTCTAATTCCACATTCATTCTGTAACCTATTGGCGATATTCCTGCTGGAATTGCAACTACCTGGATTACAATAAACGACTATAATTGAGTCCGGAATCCAAACATCTAAAAATTCCGAAAGTTGCGTCTCAAATCTGCTTTCTGATATATTGTATGCATTTTTTATGTGTCCAGATTCAAACTCCTCAGAAGATCTGGCATCGACTACCATAACTGGTTTAGGAAGTTTAGGTAACATTTCTATAGTAATCTCATCATGGGCCAACCCCATATTAGGGCGATTTGGATTAATGATATAATTAGACATACCTATTATTCCAGTTAAGAACGTTAAAAATAATAAATCTTTAATGAATTTCATGAGAGATAAATCTTGTCCAATTCGGAATATAGTCAGCAACACCGCTTAGTATATAAAGGTTTATTTTACATTTACTACTTTTACTTGTAATTTCCCATGCACGTTGAATGTGCCAATCCGAAAATCTTCCTATGACAGCTGTTATATTTATGTCATTATATTTACATATATTGTCAGGGGGATAAGCATTTAAAAATATCATTTCTTTAACATAGAGTCCATCTATTTCTTCGGGAAGATCGGAAGAAAGTAATAATCTATTAAAGTTGCCTCTAATAGCATTGCTTGATACAAGAATTGCTGAGCCTTTATAATTTTTACTTAGAGCAATTTCACTACCATAATGAGTACCTAGTATCCTTTCGGAAGGTTTAAATATCACAACATTAGTGATTCCTGTTCCGACTAAAACATCACCATTTTTTAGAAAGGATAGCGGGGAATTCCGTGGAAGAAAATTTGATATTAAATGCAATGTAATGAATACAGCAATCGATAAAAAAATAACCAGAAAGTAAAAGTCAAATTTTCCCAGACGATTTCTATTATAGTAAGCCCCAAATATAAATAAAATTACAGGTATAATCCAAACAACCCAATAATTCGCTATATTACTAAAAGTAGCACATAATGCGAAACAAACCCAGACAGAAAAACACGCCGCTGGTAATATTGCATGAGATATTGGGAATAATAAGGAAAATATAAATATCCAAAATACAATATATCCTAAACGTAATAGAAATCCGTGTGCACATAAAAATTCCAAATGAGAATTAATCATGGACAGGTATCTTGCGGAATCATCAGGATCTTGATACCATTGCATGTATGTCTCTATTGGAGATTCCAAGCCATACGGAGCATCTGTTAGCATTTTTATTCCGGACAAATATATATCTAACCTACAATTAGCAGAAGAACTCCGAAAGAAAAACATCTCTTCAATGCGCTCAAATAGAGTGCTCTGTATAAGTATTATAAATGCACAACCACCCCAGAATAGTACGTTAAATATCGTCTTTCGCGATATTCGTATTCTGGAATAGAATAAAAAAAGAATTCCAGAAATAACAAAAGCTACAAACGCACCGCGGGAAGCCGTTTGCACCAGAAAATAAAATAGTAGAATAGTAAAGCCCCATGTTAGAAGAGAAATCCATCTTATTCTGAATGCAAATAGAATCCAGGTTGCAATTATTAAACAGGCAATAAACGCTCCAGTACGATTTGCGCTAGATATTCCATACCCAAACCAATCAAGACGTTCTTGTCTAATAAAAGCATCTAATATAATCATTTATTTTTCTATTATTGTTCCCCATGCGGTCGCTATAGGTTTTGTCGGTAAGGCTACCATATATTTTTTGCTGGCAACATATTTTGCGGCCTTATCAGTAGGGTAGGCCACTTGATTTAAATAATCTCCAACATATATAGGATGGCTCATGAGATAAAATTTATCTACTGGGGGAGCTTTCCAATTAGGATCAGATGGATCTGGTACAAAGGTAATAAGATACTTAAAAAACTCCATAGATAAATCTTTTATTGGCTGATTCATAGCATGTCCGAGATTTTCACCCGCTTTGAAAATGACTCTATATCCCAAATCTATCATTTTCTGATAGAACCTTGTTGCAGCCTGGTAACCATATTCAAGTTCACCGGTTGTAACAAGCCACAAAACATCTTTCCCTTTTGGGGTGGGAATATCATAACTTGAATTAATATGAATATGTATGCCTGAAAAGTATTGAGGTCTTCTAAGAGCAATTCTATGAGCGATCTGGGCTCCTCCACTGAAGCCGTACATCATAATTGCATTTTTAGGCAGGAGATATTTATTAAGAAGCCTTTTAAATCCTTTCTCCCAATCGGCTAATCTATCATTAAACATGATATCATAATTCCTCATTCTAACTTCCGGCAATTCATCTGCACTTGTTGAGACCAGATAACCGCCGAAATTGGCCCATGTTATGACAGCCAAATTATTTTCGTCTGCAAATCTTATAAGATGTTTATAATGGCTCTCTTGAATAGATAAATTTTTCTTTAGATTTGGTAATTCTTTTTCCCATGTGCAAATGGCCAAAACTCCCCTAACGCACGGTTTCCTTGAATCGGCAGCTTGTTCATTTTTTGCGATAGTCCAAGCTGATGGCATTCGTACAACAAAAGGTATTTCTTCTAACTTTGTGTGTTTCTTCCAGTCTGCCTTAGCTGCCTGAGTCTTAGCATCCGTACTTTGTGTCATTATAAACATACGTTCATTTTCAGGAATGTATGAATCTTTTGTAGCTGCCTTAGAGATACTTACAAAATAAGTAAAAAGGCTGAAGGTAAGAATTATTTTAAAGATAATTTTCATGGCGCTTGTATCTTTTTCCAAGAATCTAAAATTTCCTTACTTCTGAATGGACATTCCAACTCAGGCTGTTCGGATAACAATAATAATTCATTATCTGAATTTGAAATATCTGAATAAATATCATCCGCAGGTTTTTTATCTCCGCGCCAAATTGCAAGTTCTTCATCAAAAAATTGCCTTACAAATCTTTCAAATTTTGCGCTACGGTTATGTCCCGTATTTGAAATACTAACCCATATCCATGGACGTTTATCTTTTCTGCCCTGGTAGTAAAAAGCAAATGATGGTTGCCAGCGCAGGCCGTCCTGGTCTCCGCAAGCTACTATTCCGCGAGCCTTCGTTAACTTTGTTCCTTCTTTAGGATAATCCCAAAACTGAGCCGAATACGCGCACCATGCAATTATTCTATCGGGGCACCAATCAACAAATCTGCTTACAAATTGCGCTCCACCAGAAAAACCATAGAGAATAATTGGGAGATCTTTCCCATAAACACGTTTTATCTCATCAAGCAGGGCTTGTCCCGAACCTTGTTCAGGCCAATAATACCCTTTGCCTCTTTGATATAAATCTTCCTCTGATGATGAGTAATTGAGTGCTATTACCCCAAGGTTATTACGTTTTGCAAATTCCATCCATGGGGCCTCTTTCAAAAAAAACGCGCCATCCGTATTCATTCCCGGAGCAAGAATAAGAATGGCCTTATTTATATTATCAAAACTTAGATGAGAAAAAAAGAAGACATCTTCTGCATAAGTGATCAAAGATATTATTAGAGTAAAAAACAATAACAGAATCTTTATTTTCATTTGACTAAAACATGAATAGCTAATAATCGTTTTTCTTTTCGTTTATTTATTAACTTAACCTTTATTGTATCTCTTATGATAGAACTAGTTGAAGTTGGTGTGACTTCAATTATATAATTGTCAGGATATTTTGTATTTTTTAATTTAAACTTTGATCTATCAAACTCTATAGATGTCACTTCCCAAAGTTTATTGTATATTGTTAAAACAACATTCTTAGTTTCTATATCACTATCCTTTACCCAGTGTAATAAACGAGGTTTTGCTTCTATCTCATTCAATATGTCTATTTTTAGAGTTAATCGTATGGATGAATTATTTAAATCATCTGTATGTAGAATTATTGACTTTTCTTGTAATCCTAAACGATTCTCTACTTTAAAAATACCTTTAATTATTCCGTCATCTCCAGGTTCATATATAAATTTTTTTACATCCACAACTGTACAACCACAGGGAGTTTCTATATCGAGTATCTCTATGCGATATTTCTTTTCATTTTTAAAACGAAAAGAAAACTTATATAACTTATTATCTGAAGTTATCTTATCAATTATTGTTGTCTTTTCAAATTTTAATCCTGTTTCTGCGAAACAAAAACTTAAGCTAAAAATTAGTATTACAAAAAGACTCGTCAGTAATTTCATTATATTTTAATCTATTAATATTAGTATTCCTTGCCAATTTATAAACTGTCTAATTATTCTCTCTAAATCAGATGAATTTACCGTATCTTCAATAAATGGATCATATATTTTATAGTTATTGTCATCAGTTTTTCTACAGTAAGAAAAATGCCCTAATTTATAGTTATTCTGCTGGAAATAAATTATAAATGAATTAAATGTCTTATATTTAAATAGATCATTTATATTTTTTATTCTTATTATATTGGAATTTATTCCATTATCTTCTAAGAAGCACTTTATAGTATAAGCAGAGTATAATGGTTCCCCATATTTATCACGGATTTCACTGATGATATTATTGAAAGAAAGTTTCTTGTTTGAGAAATGTAATGCATAGAATATTGCAATTTCCGCACACATACCGTCTTGGTATATAAATGTAACAGATGATATGCTTGGGAATAATTCAGATATTTCATTCCCCATGACATCTTTCAGATTTTTTGCATATATTCCAACTGATATATATAATATTATTAATACAGATACTATTTTTTTCATCTTAAATATGCATCAAGATCTATAATTTTAAAGCTTTTCATGAGAAATTCATCATATAATAAGGTTTCTCTTGAAATTTTTATGTGGTCATTAAAAATTGAACTTGGATTAATGATATATGCATCTCTTACATCGATAACTTCTTCTGCCCTTTTATATTGGGGAAGATGCCTTTCTTTATTACCATCTATCATTATTCCTTCTGGCCAATAGTGTGTAATATTTATCTTATATGGAATAAATAGTAAAGAATCTCCCAATTGTTTGAAATTATTATATTCGGCACGGAATATTCCTTTGAGATTTATAATCTTTGAACCATTTACTTTAACTCTAAAGTTATTTTCTATAGAAGCAGGATACCAATTATTTAATTTCTTATTAAAACAAAATTTATAAACATTATATAAGGTATAATTATCATACTTTTTTAATAAAACTTCTATTTCGAAGTCTATACTATTCTCTGACGAAGATAGAATAGTTACTGAATTTCTTTCTTCAATACAACCAATGAGAATATTATAAATTTTTTTTAATTCGTCTGGAGCTGAGAAAATATCTCTAATATACATAAGATAATCTGAGAATAATGGTTTAATCTTGCTAGTTGATCGATCTAAAATGCTAGCAGAGTCCTCTGTCGGAAAATATGCTAATGTACTATGTCCATTAGATACATAACATTCTGTTATCTTAGAATCAAATCCATTTTCAAATATACATTCTAATCTAAAGTTTTTTGTAAAAACATCCCTATAACATTTCATTGTTTCATCCAATATAGGAGGTGTTTTGATATAATCTGAATACTTTATTGGATTTGATAAATATTTATCACGAGTATTTGCGTAAGTTTTTATATAAACAGAGTAATCAATTGCAATATTATTACTATTGAAATAACCTGGAAGAAAATAGTCTAATAATTGTAAATCTATCGTATTTGAAAGAAGTGTTGTAGAAGCAAATGCGATTAATATTGATACATATTTTTTCATATCTTAGTATTTATCTATCCGTTAGTACAGTCTTTTGTTGTTTTGCTTTTAGATGGAGAATTCCCTCCATCCACAAGACAAGCGCCTGCCTTATCATACATAACCGACCATTTGCAACTATATTTATAAACTTGGCAAGGAGTTGAAACAGAGTTATTCGGATAACATCTACTTGTAGGAATTGGATTTTCCATTTTTTCGCAATCGCGAACACTTCCACCACCACCATCACGAGTCTGTTCTGATGTTGGACATTCTTCTTTTTTGGTTGCAGAACAAGATGCATTAGAAGAAGGGCATGGTTTTATTCTTTTAGATGAGCACTGAGCCCCATTTATGCAATCGAGTTTATTATCACTACCTCCAAGTAGATTATAAGACTCTTCTACCGATAATTCATCGTAACTAATGGAATTTTCATGCCCTATTGCAAAGCATACAAATGAAACTATAACAACTAATATAACGAGTATGTATCTATTCTTATTTTTCATAACTTTATTTATTTATCAGTTTATTTCTATAGGAAATTTTAATCCATTTATATCAATATGACCTGTTGTTTTATCATAAATTATTCTTGATTTGATTTCTCCGTATACACTTTTCCGTAATTCAATCTGCTCTTTTCCATTTCGAATTATTTTTGTCTCTTGTCCATCACAATTCTTTCGTATCGAATATAAACTGTCTCTTTTATCAGTATTGTAAGCCATATAAATCAAAGATCTATTTTTTAAACTCTTCCAATGTATCCCATTCTTATCATAAATAAATTCTTTAAGATTTCAATCTTTATCAATTTCTCTAATTAGGTTACCGTTATCATCATAGGCTTTAGTTATCTGCATTTCCCATTCATCCGCTTTCGATATCTTCTTTTCAATTTTTCTGATTCTCATTGATGCGTTTCCCGGTGTCCCTATATAAGAAGTTCTGGTTTGTTCTCCGGTATTAGGATCTTGCGTTATTTTTATTGCATTCCTTACACTGTAATCCCAAATCTCCGCATGCTTGTATTCGGGCTTCTTATAACTTATCCTTGATTCTTGCGTGGCGCGTCCTCTCTTTCTATCTCCTGCAAACAAATATTCATCCTTCTCCGGATGCATATTGTCAAATAGGGGATTCCTTATGGCATATTCTCCGCCGCTATCACTCATTATCAACCCTGTTGAGGCATCCCACTCTATATATCCCTCGTTTCCTCCGCTACTCTTTTGGGTTATCCTGTTTACAGATACCCTGGCACTATATTCCTCATCGTCTCTTGTTAAATATTTACGTTCCTTTTTTTCGGATTCCGCCGTATATTCATATCTATCTTCTCTATTATCAGGATATCTTATACTTGATACAGATTTATATGACTTTCCCAGTTTACTTACCCCGTCATCCCCATATGTATCGCAAACGCCATATTCAATATAGATTCTGTCCTTATTCTTTAATATTATATTTTTGAGTAATCCTTCTTCGTTGTAAACAAACCTCATTTCTTCCGACCGTTTAGTCTTATTATATATCAATCCTGGCTTATCTGACTTATCATATCTTATCTCGAACATATCAGCTCCTTCTCCAGATCTAAATAATACAAGATTCCCTTTTTTAAATATATAGTATTCGTCGGAAGAATTTACTCTACGTATTTCTATGTCCGTTTTGCCTACGTTTAATTTCCAGGTTCCTGTGGTATTCAATATGTAGCTTTCTAAAAAACCTTTCTCAGCCTTCTGCACCCTGTTGAATGTATATGTCCCGTGATTGGGGCTCTTCCATTTATATCTGCCTTCTGCAGTTTTATAAACTTTTGTGTCGAAAAACGGAATACTCCAATACATCCCCATATATTTAGGCTCCATGCGAGGATCCGAAGTAAATTTGAAAAAGAAATCGGCTTCGCGTCCATCCCCCAATGGCATATTGTAAAAAACCTTATCCATGCGGGCAAAACCATTGTAATCAGAATTGCCAATAGGTATCTGTCGCATAGAACGAGAAAATTGTCCGTAGGATAGGGGAGTGATCAATACAAAGCTCAATATGATGACTCCTTCTAAAATCATCTTAAATAAAGCTTTGTATTTAATGTAGCCCATGAGTTATTCCGCTATGTATATCGGCATGTAATCTCCATCAGGATTACCTCCACATTCAGGATCTCCTTCTTCGCAAGGCTCGCAATCGTCAGAAGAAGACGCGATAGCAAATCCAGCAGTAGATAAACATATTAGCATTATTAGAAGTATTTTCAACCTGTTTTTCATATCATAGCCTCCATTTTGTGATTACTTTATTACATTTAATAACAGTAATGTCAACAAAATAATTAAAAATAATTTAATTAATTAAAAATGATTGCAACTACGATTCATCTGTTTTTCTATATTGCTGAGCAGAAACTAGATATCGTAATAAACAAGCAGTTTCATGCAAGAGTGCCATGAACTATGCAGACGAAAAATCATAATTAAAAGAATTCGTTAATGTTTTATTCAATTAACGATGGTTCTTTTGTATATTTACAGATTATATTGAGTATTTCTTCTTTGGAGAAATTTAACTTATTAGTAAAGTATTTAACTCTGGTATCTTTTGCCTTTGGTGTAAGATCTCCAAAGTATATCTGAAGGGAAACAAATTCTATCTCTTTAAGCTTTAAATCTTCAGCTTCTTGATATATAGTATTAAATACAAATGCTGTAATAAAATTTAAAGGAATTTTTTTATTTACATCATGTTCTTGAAAATCAGTTTTCATAAAACCTGTACTTCTGTAACCAAATCCTTTTATGCGATATTCACCATTTTTATACTTAATATGAAGAATTGGTGTAAAGCCCTGCTTAAAAGAATTAACATTTATATAGATACTTCTTTGTTTCGACAAAGGGATAATATCTAACATCATCGGCAAATTGTCGGAAGGCTTGCTAATGGATAATCCAATTTCACTCATTTCAGAAATTAAGTTTTCTGATTCCAAAACTGGATTTGCCATCAATGTTACTCCAACGAAATATATTAATATATAAATAATTTTTTTTCATGAATATCGAGAATAAGATTAAATAGTTTCTATGTTTGAAGAAATATCTTTATAGATAATCAGCCGGATTGGGTTCTTGTGGATATTTACTTATTATTTCCATAAACTCGTCTATTGGGAGGTATAATTGGTTTGTAAAATATTTGCTGTCTGTTTCTCTTGCTTTTCTTGTAAGCCCACTAAAACGTATTTGAATTGAGACAGATTCTGCTTCTTTAAGTTTTAATTCTGAAATTCTTTTATATGTATAATTGAAAACCCATGCTGAAAGAAAGTCTAACGGAAGTTTTGTCCCAATATTACAGTTTTTTATACCGAAGCACGAAAATGCATTGTTTTTAGGACCAAATACATGCATATTGATTTTTTATCTTTATATTTAACAGTAAAATAAACCAAATAATCTGATCTCAAAGAATTAATAAATATATCAACATTTCTCATCTTTGATAATGTAATAATAATATTTAATAGCATTACTGGCGATTCCGCTATTGGCCTATTAATAGATAACTCAAGTTTAATCTCTTCATACCCTGATGAAATTTTTGTTCTATCATCATTTACATACAGAAGTAGGGTACAAAGCAGTTGAGTTGTATCCTCTGTTAGAATTCCGCCTAAAGGTTTTGTTTTCCCATTATTTAATATAAGGTCAAATCTTCTTAGAAATCCTATAAAATTTATTTCTTTAATATCCTTCTTAAGAAAACATTTTTCACGAAACCCATCATTAATAACTATTCTATCTTCAAAAACATATATGCCACTCCTCTTATTTGTAATAAAACGGATTAGAGAATATATCGCATACATACATAAACATATTATTATGATTAGACAAATGGTAC
Organism: uncultured Opitutales bacterium; assembly: GCA_944390805.1. Lineage (GTDB taxonomy): Bacteria > Verrucomicrobiota > Verrucomicrobiia > Opitutales > Intestinicryptomonadaceae > CALXQW01. The sequence continues at coordinate 84,988 of CALXQW010000037.1, forward strand.
TTCCTTTTAAATTTCTTATGCGTATAGGATCATTCGCGTCTAAAAAATAATAATGTAAAAAATATAATAAAAAAATTAAAATCACCAAAGAAAAAAATGTAATATAAATACCGGTAATTAGTTTACTATACTTGAAATGCTTATTTATACCATCATTAGGATTCAAATAAGCTGCTTTTAATCGCATATTTCGTGTAAAGAATAAAGATGGTAGATCTGCTATAATAAATGAAGAAATTAAATAAGCAATTGGATGCATAATTATATAATCATGCACATATTGACGTTATGATAAAAGCATTACTGGGATAATATTGATCTGAATATCTCTAAATGTTTTTCATCTGCATTACTAATTACAATATCTTTGCATGAAGATGTCAATTTATTACCGTTATAAGGAATATTATACCTACGATAAGCAAGGAAATATGCTTGAAAAAAACACACACAGGTATCATAATATATACTTACGATACAGTAAACTAGTTAATGGAAATGGAATAACCCAAAGTAGAGTGCGAATATTTTTACAACAGGGCAGGGTGGTTAGTAATGGAGAAACTCAACCAGTAAATAGACGTAGAATATATATATGGACACTCGGATAAGGTAATAGAGGTAATCCGCAACGGCAAGATAACAAATATACAACTTCAGAACAAGTACCAGACTGCTTGTTACTGCAATGAATTGGGGATGGACTCAATTTAAAATAGAAGGAAGTTATTCATGGTCTTATTTCGGCTTATTCGAAAAGTAATTAATGCAATGAAATATGTTGTACTATTTTTTATAATAGTTATCGGATTTGCTTATTTTGCAAAAATAAGGATTCCGCTACCTAACGGATATATATTAGAGGGAAAATACTTTGGGTTTGGAGGCGATTCAGATATTTCTTCCATAATATCTCCTAATAGAAATGAAAGTATAAAAGATATATTAGATTTTTATGTACAAAATCAATTTGTTTATGGCTGTTTTCACCCGAAAAAAGGAGGGGAATCAAGATATTTTATACTAAATACAGCTGCACATCAATTACATATATATTCTAGTTCAAAAGAATATGCAAATGCGCTAAATTCATATTCTCTCAAAAACGGATTTATATCAGATTCAATAAATATACTTGAAATCAGATCTGGATTTAAAAAAGTTTATTGGTAGATATATATTGCATAAAAGCATCGCTACAGAATGTAACATTGTAGAACAATTATTTATGCTGTGCGCGCACGGCGAAGAAGCTGAACAATTTCATACGCGATACGCTTGAAGAACAGCGTGCGTAGGGTAAATTTGAGCCAAGCGAGCTAGCCCAGATCATAGGCGATACGGTAAACCTGCCGCAGCTACCGGAGTTTAAGTTGCCCAAAAAGATTATTTTTACGTCGAAAGACAAGGAGAACGACGCCAGGTATTACAGTTACGATAAATCCTGTAGGATTATAAGTGTGGAATCCTCTATTTACAGAATCTGAATATAAAAACTTCAAATATGGTGATGAAAAATATGTTTGTATTTACGAGTATGAATATTTAGATGCTGGGGAGTTTAAACTTTTACTTTACATTTTCCCATTAGATGGGACAAATCCGGCTCGTTATAAGATAAAAACAACAGCTTTATTTAATCTAAAAAATAAAAAATTCTCCGAAATAGAACAGACCAATTTCTATGGGAATGACATATTTAAAGTTTCGTTTGAAGTAGATCATCAGATAGGGTATAATATTGATTTAAAATCCCCTGATGACAAAATTTTATTAAGATTTTACTCTGGTAAGTTGGTAGAGTACATAACAAATAAAGCGAAAGCTGATTAGGATTGCGATTCTTGTGGAATGCGTCTTCTGCAGGGCCAATGAATAATAGAAGTTTATTCTTTTAGAATATATACATAATTAGACATAATATATATTATGCGACAAGTATGTGGTTTTCGATTTCCCAACTATATTTATGGATATATTTATTATAGAGGCACCTTTTGATTAATTACTGCGAAGAATTATAAATCTTGAAACACTGTTCATCTTATTTTGCTCAAAGTGCTTTCACAGCCTTAATAAAATTTGTGCATAATATCTTTTGTCCTAAATTTCACTGCCTTAGTGCTTGACTCTTTTTAGCCATATACAAATTTTATTATTATGAAAACTTTCGTTTTTTCTATACTTTCTTTTTTTATCCTTTCTGTTAACGCATTTGCTTATACGTACTTGTTCTCAGAACACTCTCAAGGTGTGGCTGCTATTGCAGATTCCAACGGGAAAATTCTATGGGCGGTTTTAGCTCCTCACCCACAGTCTGTTGATATATCAAAAGACGGCTCAAAGATATTTGTAAGCTATCTAAATGGCGCCATCATGTTCGATAAAGATACCAAGTCTGAATTATGGCGATACGAATGCCCGTCTGTTGTATGGCGTGGCGCAGATACGGATACTGCAAAACGCGGAGATATTGTGCGCCTGCAAAACCCTGTTGCTCAGATCTTATCTGAAGACCTATTTCTTGTTGGGAATGAAGGCGTATCTAAGTTATTAGAAATAAATTCGAAATCTGAAATAAAAAAGGAAATTCAAGCGCAATCGGCTAAACAAATTCCTCATGGAGAGTTTAGACTGGCATCGAAGACATTTGAAAACACCTATCTGATTCCTTTCCTGTCAAGTTCGGTACTGGCGGAATATTCTTCTGATGGAAAACTCATACGCTCTATAAAAACTCCAAGCGGCGTAGTTAGCGCTCAACGCCTGAAAGACTCCTTAACGCTTGCTGGTGGACTATTTGGACTTATTATATACGATGGCGACGGAAAAGAAATCTGGAGTATGAAATCCGATGCAATTGCAAAACAGCTTGGAATGCAGAAACCTATAGTTATATGCGGCGCCAAAGCCCTTCCGAACGGAAATATATTATGCGCAACATATTCTGACGAAGGATGCCCGGACATTCTGGAAATTTCTCCGGCTGATAATAAGATTGTAAAGTCGCTCGATTTCCCATCATACTCTCACTTTTCGGCAATTAGAATTCTCGATGACAGCCAAAAACCCATTGATGAATCTGCCGCGAAAGTAAGGCTCCCCAAAGAAATTTCTTTATAATATATTTCAATGAAGAAATATGGAAGAAATTTTCTTTTCTTTTTCACATAATAAATTTCTCTAAATTAATAATAAAAAATATATGAAAACACCCTACTTGTTTCCAAAAAAATTATTTAATATTATTATATTTCTAACACTAAGTGGCGGTGTTTCGTCTTTATTATTTGCAGATCCTCCTAAAGGCAAAAACTGGAAGCTTGTGTTTTACGACGATTTCAACTACCCGAATGAGCAGTTAGATGACGCTTGGATATCTCAGAATGGAGCAAGTGGGCATATATTGTGCAGCCGTTGGAGGGAAAACGCCGTAGTTGAAAACGGGAATTTGAAGCTTGTAAATAAAAAGGAAAAACGCGGCGGACAAGAATATACAAGCGGCAGCATCTGGACAAAAAAATCCTTCCGGTATGGATATTTTGAATGCCGATATAAGTATTCTAAGGCGACATTCTCAAACAATTCTTTTTGGTTGATTCAGACGGGAAAAGTTAGCGAAGGCAAAAAATTTGAAATAGACATAAATGAGGGGCATTATCCTGACGAGATAAACATCAACCTGCACAATTGGAGCGACTTTTGGACCGATGAAAACGGAAAGAAACGCCACGGTGCAAAAGGCATGAATTTCTGCCTTTCTACGGGCATGCAAAATAAAAGCATAGCTCTTGATGTTCCGGTTAGAGCCTCTAAAATAAGGCTTAGCACAACGTCAAGACCAGCAATAATAAATGAGATAAGAGTATTCCCCAAAATATCTGAATCTTATCCGTCGCCCGATTGCAATGAAGACGCCCTACCCCTCGATTTGGAAAATTATGCTTTTGGCGCCCCATTAAAGATATTCCAAGATGGCAAAGAGGTTTCTGGAAATAATAGCGGGTTTGAAAAAATAAATGACGGCAACCCCAAAACCTCTTACAGTTCATGGAAAAATCTGACCGTAGAAATGGATCTTGGAGAGTTAAAAGACATTGGTTGCATACAAATATTCTCCGGCAAACTGAGGGAAGAAATTGGAGAGTATCAATCGTTCTTAAGAGACTATGTATTGGAGATCTTCGACGGGAAATCTTGGACGGAGATTTCCTCTGTAAAATACGGCAGCGACACAAAAGTTGATTTGTCTGAAACATTCCATGTCTATGCTCTTGAATGGGACGAGGAAAACTTGATCTATTATTTCGACGGCAAAGAGATATTCAGACAAAAGAATGAGTTTTGTTTTTCTCCAAGTCCTGTATATCTTAGTCTTGCCTTGGGGAAATGGTGTGGTCCGGTAATTGACGAATCTGTTGACGGATCCTTCATGGAAGTAGATTATGTAAAGGTCTGGCAGGACGAAGATCTAAAAACCTCTATTTTAAACGACTACAAAAAGCCGCAAGCCGCTAAAAAACCTATGCAAAAACAGCCAGATAATGTGCAGAAAAAAATAGAAAAAGTAGATTCCCCAAAGCCTGATTCAAAAAACTCTGAGGCAGCTTCTACCTCAGAGGATAATTCCAAACCAAAAAAACGAAATTTCTTCAAAAACTTATAAGTACATTATTTTAAATAATATAATCATTAAACAACTATTTGTAGAAGATGCGCCAAGCAGTATATACGCAAGGCGCATTTTTATATGAAGAAATCTAATTGCGCTCTAAAAAGACACAGTCCTGACTGTGTCCGCATTAATGTTGCGAAATGTTATATTTATCTTTTCGCCGGAAACCTCAGCATCCGCAGCCTCTGAGTTGCAGTTCATTACATTTGGAATTCCAATACCGCTCTTTCCAGGTTCAAATAACATATATTCACCGTGGAGGTGTCCACTGAGAATCAAGTTGAAATTCTCTTTTGTAAGCATAGGAGAAAATAACTTTCTAAAGTGCAAAGACCCGTGCCACTGACCCCACGCAGGTGGTATATGGCAAATCAATATGCGGTTTTTTGCTGTTTTAAACTCTTCGGACTCTATTAAAGAAGAAAGCCATAAGGCTTCATCGGAACGAAACTTGTCGAAGTCTGCCCTACCCGAATATTCGATATCGCTATCTGGCTTGTCTTCTCCGGAATCCAGCACAACAAACAAGGTTTTGCCGACTTTGAAGGAGAAATACGGTTTCATTGTGGGAGTAGGGAAAAACTTCATGAAACTTTCCGATGAATCTCCTCTGGTCTCGTGGTTTCCGCGCGCAAACACTATGGGTATTGAACTTTCTGTGAGTTTTACTACGGTGTCGAGAAAAGCCTCGAAAATTTTATCCTCGCATGGGATATGGTTCATCATATCGCCGTTAAGCAATATGAAATCAACTTTGCCTATAGCCGGAGATAGCAGTTTTGATATGCGCTCATTATCCTGATGCATATCGTTTATCATAACAAACCTGACAGACTCCGCGTTTGGACTATAGGTTTTAAAATAAAGCGGATTTGCCTTATACACTTTTGAGGAGAATGTCTTTCCGTAATGGTACTGCGGATATTTGCTATACAGAACCTCTGTTGAAAATATTCTATAGCGATATTTTGTTCCAGGTTTTAACCCATCGACTTTTATACAGTGAAACTTGCCTATACGTTTTTGTCCATAGGGAGAATCAAAATACTTTTTTCGCTCGGAAGCGTAAAAGTGGGATCCGTCGTCGGGGGCAATCTCAACCCAGGACAGGCATGGAACTGAGGTTGTCCATACAATCTGGACTGAAGAGTCTGTCATGTTGACAAGATACGGCCCATGATTTATTCCGGCAGAAATATTGGTAGAATCTTTTGTGGAATTTACATTTGCGCTGTTTGCAGACAATAAAAACGAATTAAGACCGATAAGCAAAACTATCAATATTGCCATTAGAGAGTTTTTCATAAACCCCAATTTAGACATACAAAATACGCTTTTCAAATACAATTTAAAGAAATGACCAAATGCGAACTTTTATCAATAGCTCAGATAGCTAAAAAACTTTTATCGCATATCCATAAAAAAGCCCAGAAGGAATTTTCCTCTGGGCATAGATGAATCTTAGCGCTTAAAGTTTACTAATAGATGGAATCAACTGAGTTTATTGAGTCTATAACCTTTTTATTTGCCTCTCTAATTTTATCCTCGTTGAATTTTACAACTTTCCTGTCGTAGGTCATAAGCCCGTTAACCTCTATCTCAACATCGGTAGTTTGCGTATATACGGCGGATACCACACCGTATTTTGCCATATCAGCAAGTATGGACGCATATTTAACATAAAGGCCCTCGGCTTCCTCTATACTACGCAGCCCACCGTATCCGTAATTATCTTTTGCCTGCTTCCAGACATGGTTTTCTATCTGAACTCCAAGCCCGCCGTATTCGTCTATTGCGTTGATGTAATCAAGACTGAACAATTTTACACGCGGCGCCGGATAATTATGGTTGCTCAAAATGTCTCCGCACTGGAAGAAATTGCCCCCGCTTGCGGCGTTTATCGGACGTGTGGAATCTAAACTTCGCAGCAACTTTACCGTATTTACCGTATCGAACTGCCCCCACCCTTCATTGAACGGAACCCATGTTACTATACATGGATACGAATATAGGCTTTCGACGACTTCTTTTAACTCCTTTCTGAAGTTGTCAACATCGCTGCGCCTTATTACAGTGTATTTTGAATCTGACGGATAGACACTATCATCAGGCATTATTTGTGTATCTTCATTCTTGAAATTGCGAGTTATCCACGCTGTTGGATGCAATCCAGAACACGAAGGCATATCTTGCCATACAAGCATACCAAGCCTGTCGCAATGGTAGTACCATCTTGCGGGTTCAACTTTTATATGCTTTCTTATCATATTGAACCCCCACTGCTTTGTTTTCTCTATATCGAAAGCAAGAGCCTCGTCCGACGGCGCCGTATACAAGCCGTCCGGCCACCAACCCTGGTCGAGAGGACCAAACATGTATATCTTCTTATTGTTTAATGCAAAAACCTTGGCGCCTTTTATGTTCATTACAGACACCTTTCTCATGGCCGCATAGCTCTTGACTGAATCAACAACATTGCCGTCTTTTATAAGATCAATCTGCAACCCGTACAAAAATGGACTATCCGGAGACCAAAGCTTAGGCGAATCTACATACGCGTATGCCGCCTTCCCCGGCAAACTTTCCGCTTCAGAAACAAGCTTATCGGCGTCGAAAACTTTTATGGAGACTTTGTCGGCGCAGTCTTTGTTTGTTGTTGCAGATATCTCAAACCTTCCGCTGTCGAGATTTGGCGTTATCTTAAGTTTTTCTATCCTCAATTCAGGAACTGCCTCAAGCCATACTGTCTGCCATATGCCGCTAACTGCTGTATAGCGGCATCCGCTCGGCTTTAATACCTGTTTGCCGGCAGGAATTCTGCGCGTGTCAGTCGGATCAAATACCCTTACTGAAAGAGTATTTTTGCCATCTTTAAGAAGTTTTGTTATATCGAAAGAAAACGGAGTATATCCGCCCGTATGTCCTCCAACTGCAACTCCGTTGACGTATACATCTGCCTTCCAATCAACAGCTCCAAAATTTAACTGCACGCATTTACCCTTCCATGTTTCGGGAAGTTCAAGTTCTCTCTCGTACCATAATTCCTCTGTAGGTTTCAACGCCTTGCCTACCCCGGATAACGCCGATTCCACCGCAAATGGAACAAGTATCTTCCCGTCGAATTTGGCAGGTTTGTCCATTCCTTTTTTTACTATGGCATAATTCCACAATCCATTAAGATTCATCCACAAATCTCTTTGCATTTGCGGACGCGGATATTCGGGAAGCACATTGTTTACATCGATATTGTCTGCCCATTTTGTCTTTATTTTGTCTCCGGCTATCTTCCACTGAGATGACTCAGCAAAAATAGTACAGACGGCAGTTAGTGCATATGCTAAAAATGTAAAAAGGCGTATTTTTGCTATCTTCATAAAATCAATTTCCTGTTTTGATATTTCAAGTATTTGTGTTGCACTTGTTAGTCAAGAAGAAATATAGGAATGATTTTATATATGTCATTGTTTACTATTAATATAATATTTACGCAGCAATCATTTATTTTAAAACATGTTTTATATATTCAACTTCCGAGTCCTCCCATGGAGTTCCGTCGGGTTTAAATATATCATGAAACCAAATATCTGAATTTGGAGCCTTTTCCACAACTTTCGGCCATGGAATCCATGTTTGGGTTTTCCCCGCAACTAAACCAAAATAAGAGTGTAGGTAATTAGTTATGTAAGATTCGTTCACTTATATGCCACAAAGATATTGCAACTGTAAAAAAATAAACCGCAGCTACAACTGCGGTTTATTTTTTGAGTTTACTGTATAACGGATATAAATCTTTGCATTAACCTATTTGTTTTCTTCGCTTCTTAGAACTTTTGTGGCTTTTACATCGTTTATCCTCACCTTTGCGTCTTCGAGAGTTCCTAAACCTTCAACATTGTAAAAGCCGAGCCTTTCAAAAGTATCTTTAGCAGTTGAGATGCTAGCTTCGTCATTGGAATACAGTTTTATCCTAACATTTTTATCCCCGAATATTTTTTTTGTAGCAACTGCATCTTCAAGGTTATCACAGGTAATATTCAATGCGCCTTTGATGTGTTCTATGGAATATTCTGTGCTGTCTCGCAAATCTATTAGAACAACACGCGCCTTTGCGTTTTTTGACTGGCTATCCGCGAATAGAGCCATTTGCATACAGCAAAACAAAAATATCGCGACAGTAAAAACCGAACGCGCCATGCGAAATTGGTGTTTGAAAAGCATAAACTATGTATTGGGGTTGTAGAAAACGCCCGCCGCATGTTTCGACAGCAACGTATGGGGGGGATTATAAACATGTCGAAACAATGCGGCGAACTTGTTATATAAGACGTCAAAAACCGTAAAATGTTTAAAAAATTTTTAAATAATTTTATAAAAAACAAGTTTTATGGCGGTTTTGAATGATTTTCAAATACTTCAGAAAGATTAACGCAAGCAAAGATTTTAAAATAGCTTGCAGAAATAAAAATTTTTCAAAAATAAAACAAAATTTTCACAAAAAAAATTCATTTAGCGGGAATTATAAGATTGAAAGTTTTTCTCGGATTTGCATCTTGGGAGACTTTACGAATACTTTCGGAATAAAAGGTAGAAAAAAATCATGTTAAGCATCAAGAAAACACTAATGTCGTCCGTCATGAAAAAGGTTGTGATGGCTGTAACGGGATGCGTCCTGGCCGCATTTTTGGCTATGCACATGCTCGGCAACCTGCAAAACCTGGAAGGCGGCCCCCATGCCATTAACGCGTATGCAAATTTTTTGCAGACCCTGCCCTGGGAATTCCTCTGGGGGTTTAGAATTGTAATAGCCCTGTGTTTCGTGGTGCATTTTTCCATGGCAACACTCCTGGTTATAGAAAACACAAAAGCTCGCCCACAGAAATATGCTATAAAGAATACAATAGTAAAATCGCCGGCGGCTTATACTATGATATATACCGGCGTGCTGATTTTGGCTTTTGCGGTGCTGCACATAATGCATTACACTATTTTAAACCTTGATCCGTCGTTTAAGATTCTCGATTGGCGCTGCACTGAAGGCATCTACGAAGGTAAGATAATACACGACGTTTACGCCATGATGATAATTGGTTTTTCAAACAACTGGGTGTCGATAGGCTATATATTGGCAATGGCGTTCATAGGTTTCCACATCACGCACGGCGTATCTAGCATGTTCCAGAGCGTTGGTTTGCGCAACGAAGTAATACGCTATAAGCTCAATCTGATTGCCGCCGTATATGCGGTTGTAATATTTGGCGGATTCTGCTTGAATCCTCTGGCGGTTCTTGCTGGAAAGTATATGCCCGATTGCGCTGTAAAGACGTTTAATTCCATCAGCCCGCTGAAGATTCCCCCGGTAAATCAGGTTCTCATGCAGTACGAGCAGCTCAAGAGCCAGGGCAAAGACCCGATATTTATCGATTATGCGGCTATAGTGGCGGCGTGCGATGCAAATAAGGGCACCGCTGCGAGCAAGAAATAAACCTTTAACAGAATTGTAATACTATGAATTTAGATCCAAGAATTCCGAGCGGGCCGGTAGCCCAGAAGTGGGACAATTTCAAGCAGCACATGAAGCTTGTAAATCCGTCCAACCGTAGAAAGTTTCACATAATAGTAGTAGGTTCCGGGCTTGCCGGCGCGAGCGCCGCTGCCACTCTTGCCGAGCAGGGCTACAACATCTCCTGCTTCTGCTATCAGGACAGCCCCCGCAGGGCACACTCTATAGCAGCCCAGGGCGGAATAAACGCAGCCAAGAACTATCAGAACGATGGCGACAGCATATATCGTCTTTTCTACGACACAGTAAAAGGAGGAGATTTCCGTTCGAGAGAAGCCAATGTATACCGTTTGGCTCAGGAGAGCGTAAATATAATAGACCAGTGCGTAGCCACTGGAGTTCCTTTTGCGCGTGAGTACGGCGGTCTTTTGGCCAACAGGTCATTTGGTGGCGCCCAGGTAAGCCGCACATTCTACGCAAGAGGACAGACTGGACAACAGTTGCTTTTGGGAGCGTATTCTTCTCTTATCAGGCAGATAGCAGCGGGCAAGGTTACTATGTATCCGCGCCGCGAGATGCAGGAGCTTGTTCTTGTAGACGGCAAGGCAAAAGGCGTTGTAATGCGCAACATGTTCACCGGCCAGATAGAAAGCTATTCCGGAGACGCGGTGCTGCTTTGCACAGGCGGATACGGAAACGTATTTTATCTTTCCACAAATGCGCAGGGTTGCAGTGTTTCTGCGGCGTTCAAATGCTACAGGAAGGGCGCCGGATTTGCAAATCCGTGCTTTACTCAGATCCACCCGACATGCATTCCTCAGCACGGAGACCAACAGAGCAAGCTGACCCTCATGAGCGAATCCTTGCGCAACGACGGAAGAGTTTGGGTGCCAAAGAAGGCATCTGACTGCACGAAGGATCCGTCTGAAATAGCAGAGGAAGATAGGGATTATTATTTGGAGAGGAAGTATCCGAGCTTTGGAAATCTTGCTCCGCGCGATATTTCTTCCAGAGCTGCAAAGGAGGCCTGCGACGATGGCAGAGGCGTAGGTCCTATGGTAAGCGGTTCCCGCAGGGGTGTTTATTTGGATTTTGCAACGGCCATAGCAAGAGATGGAAAGGCTGTTGTTGAAGACAAATACGGCAATTTGTTTGAGATGTACGAGCGCATCACTGGAGAAGACGCGTACAAGCGTCCGATGAGAATATATCCGGCGTCGCACTATACTATGGGCGGCTTGTGGGTAGACTACCATTTGCAAAGCACAATACCAGGGCTCTTCGTATTGGGCGAGGCGAACTTCTCAGACCACGGAGCAAACAGGCTTGGAGCTTCGGCGTTGATGCAAGGGTTGTCTGACGGATACTTTGTAATTCCGAATACCCTGCCCGACTATCTTGCCCGCGAGGGAGCAAATCGTCCTTCCACGAACAGGGAAGAGTTTGTCGAGGCGGAGAATTCTGCCAAGGAGAACATAGCCAATCTCTTTGCGGTAAAGGGAACATTGAGCCCGAGACATTTCCATATGGAGCTTGGAAAAGTCATGTGGGAATACTGCGGAATGGCAAGAAATGCTGACGGCTTGAAGAAGGCATTGGGAATCATACCTCAGATAAGGGAAGATTTCTGGAAGAATGTAAGGGTAACTGGAGATGCAAACATGCTCAATCCGGAACTCGAGAGAGCCTGCAGGGTTGCGGACTTCTTAGACTTCGCAGAGGTTATGTGCTACGACGCGCTCGAGCGCAACGAAAGTTGCGGTGCGCACTTCCGAGAGGAATACCAGGATGCCGAAGGCGAGGCCAAGCGCGACGACGCTCATTTCTCGCATGCCGCTGTATGGGAATGGCAAGGGCGCGGCAAGAAGCCGTTGCGCCATCAGGAGGAAATCACGCACGAGGAGGTTGCTCCGGTTGTACGTTCATACAAGTAAAATCCAGAAGGAGAAATTTCTAAGATGAAAGTAAATTTAAAAGTTTGGAGACAGAAAGACTCCGATCAGAAGGGTCATTTTGAGAACTACACTATAGACAACGTAAGTCCCGACAGCTCTTTTTTGGAGATGTTTGACATTCTCAACGAGAAGCTTGTATCAGAGGGCAAGGAGGCTATAGCGTTCGACCACGACTGCCGCGAGGGAATATGCGGCATGTGCTCTATGACGATAAACGGCATACCGCACGGGCCGGAGCGCAAGACTACGGTCTGCCAGTTGCACATGCGCAAGTTCAAGGACGGAGACACGATAGTTGTGGAGCCGTGGCGCGCCGGTGCTTTCCCGGTAAAGAAAGACTTGGTAGTTTCCCGCGATGCTTTCGAGGAGATTCAGAAGGCCGGCGGATTCATATCTGTAAGAACTGGCGGGGCAAGAGATGCAAATGCAACTCTGATATCTAAGGAAGTTGCCGACAAAGCCATGGACGCCGCCCAGTGCATAGGTTGCGGCGCATGCGTAGCGGCATGTCCTAATGCGGCTGCTATGCTCTTTACTTCTGCAAAGGTATCCCATTTGAATTACCTGCCACAAGGAGCTCCTGAGAAGGACAGGCGTGTAATTGCTATGGTTGAGAAGATGAACGAGCTTGGTTTTGGCAACTGCACAAACTACGGAGAATGCCAGGCTGCGTGCCCGAAGGGCATAACGCTCGACAACATCGCCAAGATGAATAGAGAATATATTGCTGCAAAAGCCCGCCAGATAGTTGGAGCCTAAAGCATAAATTATTTTCTATAAAAGAAACATTAAGGCGCGGACTTTAATGGGTTCGCGTCTTTTTTGTGGCAGAACAGGTTAATATGCTTCAGATTTGCAATATATCTAAGTCAATTATTGTCAATTATTTATGTCGGTTTATAAATACAAATACCTAGATGCCACCCGGCGTACAACCTAAAAGAGTTCCGCACATAACGAGCGGAACTCTTTTTATGCAACTTATGCAAAACGCCCAGAAAAATTTTTATTTTCTTTTGCGCATATATGCCGCAACAAGCGCAAGTATTCCAAATATCGCTGCATATGTCGACGGCTCTGGGATTATTGTGGCATAAACGGTATTGTCCCTTACATCAAATGTCGCCGACCAGCTATCTCCCATATTGCTGAAACTCGCACTAAAGTCTTCTGTGGTGAAATCTGTGGAGTCAAACGTTATCAACGCAAATTCTTTGCCGGCAACATCTCCACTTGTTATCGTAAACTCAAAATTGTAAAAACCTTCAACATCAGAGGTGTCTTTCGCCAACGCCCCACTCAAT
>CALXQW010000038.1 GCA_944390805.1 uncultured Opitutales bacterium
GCGTTTAGTTCTTCCCCTTCCAATCTGATTGTTTCGGAATCTACTATTGTTTTACTGAGATCAATTTTTTTTGATTTCAATAAATTGAAGAAGGAAAAAGTTACCTCAATACACTGTATTTTTTCAATATTAGGGTCACATGATATTTCTTTTAGTTTGCGTAAGAAGTCCTTTGCCGGTTGATAGATTAAATACTTAGGATTAAGAGTATTTACAAAAGACGGTTCTATGTGAGACGTTATATATGTTCCACAACCATAAACGCTAACACCTTTTTTGGGTTTTTCTTTGTAGTAGCGACGGAAACAATTACCCCAACATTTTTATGTAATGCGTTTTAATTAAATAATATATCGCCATCCAATTTCAAGTTTTGTACATTTAAAACTAAACCCGAATCCTGCTTTGGTTGTATCTGCACCTGAATTTTGATAGAGTCGCTTATCTTTTTCGAATATTCTGCGGTATCAGCATAAGCGCAAATATAATAAAATACATACAATCCAGACTATAGCCCATTAATACGCTACTCTACAATTATTACAGTAAAATATGAAAATATTTTTTAAAAAAATTTAAAAATTTATTGATTTTTTTAAAATAATTATTAGAGAAATTAAAATCATGAATCTTCCTCGTAAATTACCGTCAAGGTGCCCTTCGTGTGATAATACGCTAAAAATAAGCGAGCTTGTCTGTAAAAGTTGTGGGACTAAAGTCAGTGGTTGTTTTGATATGCCCATATTTTTACATCTCACGGCGGAGGAACAAAAATTTATCATAGATTTTGTAAAAGAAAGCGGAAGTCTAAAAGAGATGTCGGCTAAACTAAAGCTCAGCTATCCAACTGTTAGAAATATCCTCGATGCTATAATTGATAAGATTTCTTCATTGGAAAGGAACGTAAAATGAAAAATCTATGTTTACTTTTTAATCCTTTTGTAAAGTTAAACGAGAAGATTGCGCTAATTTTAGGCATAGCAGGGATATTTGCCACAGCATTTCTGTCATGGAAGGTAAATGGAATTTATAGTGATTTCATAAATTTTTCCGGATCGCGCGGAGTTTTACTTGAAATAAATTTGGTAATGCAGTTTGCAATCTCGGCGTTTTCCGTTCTCTTTTTTTACATTGCCGCGCTGTTGTTTTCGCATTCCAAACCAAGGTTTATAGACGTTGCAGGCTATGTGCTTTTTGCGCAGTTGCCGCTTATGCTGACACCGTTGTTTTATCTGCCGCACGCAAGCCAAGTGCTTTTAAATCCGCCCCTGCCGATAGATTATGAATGGATTATGAGGCACTGGAATTTTAAGTCTGCAACGCTTATGTGCTTGTCTGTAGTGCCTCTGGCTTGGTCGTGGATTTTGCTGTTTAATGCTTTGAAGGTGTCCGCCAATCTAAAAGGCTGGCGCCTATGGATAGCCTTTATTTCCGTATTTTTAGGACTCGTATTATTCATGCGTTTGCTTGTGTTTAATTTCATTATACGGGAGGATTTTTGCTTTTTACCATCCTCATTGAGACAAATAATTGTCGTTACGCCTACTGAAAAATCTACAAAGCCCACGAATCTCGGAATATGGGCAAGCACACTCGGAGAATATGAGGCTACCTTACTGTCGGATGGTAAATCTGAAAAAATCAGTATCTCAATTGTAAACGATGGCAAACTCTCCGTAAAAGCTAGATTCCTTTCAACCCCTTCAAAGATCTTTCCAGTAGAGAATTTTAACATCAGCACAACAATAAAGGGGGCTTTAATATCTTTCGATATTCCGGAAAAGAAATCTCATTTTGAAGGGTATTTTACTGCTTCAGATGGTAGACGCTTTATCGGAATTCTGGAAAGCCCAACAGGTAAATCGGAACTTGCATTTGAGAAAAACAAACTTTTGCAATATCAAAAGTCTGTGCGGATAAAGTTTTGCGACGGATTTGATTTTAAACGCCTTGAGTCCGAAATGCATTTTGCCAATTCCGAGATATATCTCCTTGCGGCGGAAAATTTGCCTTCAGAGATAAAGTCTATGTATACGAATAAAGACGATATGGCTTTCTCTATATGGGAGTCCGTTGGTTTGTCGGTAGATGAAAACAGTATGGAGAAACAAGCAAATTTATCTGTGTCGCACAATTTTATGGGGATATGTAATATTTACACAAAGGCTCTTGCCGACGCCATAGCCAAAATATCTGGCTTGTGGGAAAGAGAAAAGACAGATGCAAACATAAAGGCTCTCCGGGAAAAATTAAAAAAGGAAAATATTATTGCAAAAAGGAAATCCATAATGGATAGCATTTTCAATATATGCTCTTCCGGGGAAATTAAAAGCCAAGTGAAAGATGTTCTGTATGGGAAAATAAATTTGCATCTTTTCGACTTAAATGTCCCGGATATTCTTGCGCAAAATTATCTTTCTCAATTTAATTTACAGTCTGATAAAGACTTTATTAAACTTATCGGAACAGTTGAAGACATTAATTATAATGATGGTCTCATTCATGCTACATCAAAATTTGAAGTAATATTCTCCCTTAAAGATGGTAAAGCTATCCTATCTTATTCACCAAGGCAGATCCCATATAAGAAAAATGCTACGGACAACTCGTGGAGTTACCAAGAAGATAATGTTAATTTTGTTTATGGGCAATATAACTACAAAGATAGAGAGGGATATACTGTTTCCTTTTACGACTCCTTTTGGTATAAATTTTTCCCGAAGTTTATAATATTTCCAGATACTGGGCCAATAGATAAAATACAAACTTTATCGAAAACCCTTACATGCCCTCCACCTTATCCTCCCGTAATCTTTATAAGAACCAATGATAAATATATATTACGCACTACAGATTTATCTAAGTGCAACCTTTCTTTTGTATATCCCAAGTGTAGTTATATCTCTTTAAGAATCGATTCTATTAAAAATATCCGTATAGATAATACTAACGTAACAAAAGAAAAACTCTTTGATGCACTTTCAGAAATGGCAAAGACGAACAAAGAGCTGCCTGAAGTCTTTGTTGATGCAGGAAAAGATATTCCAAAAGAATATATTGCTGAAATATTCGATGTATTAAAGAAATGCGGATTTAAAAAAATCAGGCGTGGCGTTCGACTTCCCATACTGGAGAAAATATTGCTAAATAGCGGTAATGTCTTAGAGGAATTTGAATACTCAGAAGAAATTGGAATAAGCGGGTCGAATATAATTATACCGCGTATATTGCGCTATTCTATATATTCACCGTTGAGTCATAGTACTTGTGTTGTAAGTTTAGAATCTGCAAAAATCCTCAAAAATTTCGATTTTAATAAGTATATACAATAGGAACATCATATATAGACTCTAAAATGCACCATACAGCACATTTGAATACAATAGTACGAACTTACATTAAGTAACATGCGTACATAACAAATCCGTAAGTGTACATAGATAAAAGAAGCAAAACACGCTGTTTAATGCGATTACTCTCTTCTTTAATGGCAGACTTTTGGAAATTCTTAGTACTATTAATTCAATATGATTTTTTTTTGAATTTAATTGGGGTGTTTTATGATAAAATATAAAAGCGCCTATCTTATGAAAATTTTTGGGACAAATTTCCTAATGAAAGATTATTTAACACTTTTTGCAAATAATTGCGTTAAACTAAAAATCCATACTAATATACACATTGTGATTTATAGTACGATTATAACTTTCCCCTGGTTCTGTCTTTGCAATATTTTGAGGTGCTTGTAAGCAGATATAGAGACAATTTAAGAATGTTCTTCCCAACTACATAGCTTTTTTAGATAAGCTCTTATTGTAAGGTTGGCGAGTGTTTTTCGCGATATATATTTAGACCCTTTGCCTCCACCTTGTCGGCAGATTTTACTTCCACCTGGAATATTTCTGAAGATATTTGTTTTACAAAATCGACTTCCGCATTTCCGATAGAATTTGTCTAATATGCGCATGAATTATTATCGAGCCTCAATTCTTGGATTACAAATTGCTCCGAGAATGGTCCTTTTTCTTTGGCTTAGAACAAACTTCTATAAAACTCAGACATCGTATATAATTATTTGATTCTATATTATTTTCCCCTCTTTACCTTCTTAATTTCAGATCTCATTTCCCTATTTCCACGATTTTAATCACCGTGTAAGCAAATAAAATTTATACAGCAAACAACTATTTGTAGAGCTCGCTTTCAATATAATGTATTCAAATCGATATATAATATTCAATGTACCGCTAATAAATACAATCTTGAGGTATTCTTTCCATATTCAAGGGAAAATTTCCTCCATAATTTGAAATTTCTAATATTTGTTATCTCTCCCATATTCCCCGGGGAATAGAATCGTTCTATCGTTTTTACTCGACAATGAACATTCTATATTTTTTTGGGGAGGGGTAAAATTCTATTCATTTTATAGAAGATTTCTTTGGCTTAGAAAATTTAATGTATAAGATCATAAGAAAACCACTAATGATCATTAAAATTGAAATAATTTTTAAGATACCAAACTCAATAGGAGGATTAAAATTATCTCCTATAGCTATGAATATAATTTTATCATTGGATATCCAGTCAGACTTCTTTATGATTCTTGGTGAATAAGGCGGGTCTATAACTTGTATATTCTCTTCATCAATAACACGAACCACATTAAAATGCCCAATACTCTTTCCCTCTGGTGGAGGAGTGTACATTATAAATAAACAATTTGGATTATTATATAACTGCAATGGTCTTAATTTCAGCGTATGTGTTTCTATTTTATATTCATTCAATACTCTCTCCAAATCCGCAATACTTGACTTTAAATCTTCTTTTGGTGATAAACGCCTATAAACATCCGAATATTTGTGAGGAAATCCGTATAATGCTGACACAATATAAACAGAATTTACTCCACATAATCTCTTTATTTCTGATGTTTCAATGTAGTTATTGGATTGAATCATATTTGCCTCTTCTCTTGTAGCGTAAGATGGAATAACAAATATGAATATATAAGTGAAAATACTTATGATAATTCTCATTTATTTATGCGATCAAGTTGTTTATTTGCATCATTTAAATTTTCCTGTAGTATTTTATTTATTATATCTTCTTTTTTCTTTATAGAAGATAAATTCGTTACAATGTAATCTTCATCTTTTGATTCATCTACAACGTGGCAACCATCTGGAAATATTAGATTAAGTGTATTTCGATTAACATTGTTAAAAGAAAGTGTATTGGAAAGTATACGATATCTTGATTTTTTATACAAATGTCCATTCTCATCATAGAACTCCATAACTACCAAATTTGGAAAATATTTTACTCCAAACTTTTCATATGATTGAAAAGATATTTTTCTTATTAATTGAATATCACCAAATTCTGAACTGCTACCATAATCTTCCACTTGACATAACAAAAGAGTTTCCGCATCAATTAGGTATCCAATTTCTGGAATACTCAAATATTTCTTATTGTTTTTAGTTTCCAGACTATATTTTAAACTTTTGTCTTCTAAAAATTTTTTCACATAGGAAAGGCTATACGAAGAGTTGTAATTATAATCCATCCATATTAATGTTGTATCCGGAATTTCCAAAAGAGAATTCTGAATAAATCCTTGAGAAACACTATCAAACTTCAGATCTTTCAGCAAGGAAAAATCCTCTTTAGAGTTTAATATCGTAGAATCATTTCCATATCTAACGCTTGAAGTATATTTTCCCTCAAAATAAGAAGATTCTTTCTTTTCATCGAAGACATATGTATTCCCATCCTTCCGAAAAATATATTCTGATGTAATAAATTCAGAAGTATTCATTATGTAATTTATTTCACCTAAAATTTTACAATCAGATTCTGCCTTACCATCACTGATATTTATAAATTGGCGTTCTTCAATATACTTAAATGATATAGAGTTAAACTCTGGAAAGTTCTGTACAAATATTGCTTGCCATCCCGTGGGACTAGCATGAATTAAAACTGTACTAAAAAAGTAAACTATTAGTAATATATTTCTCATAATTGCATCTTATTCTTTAGGATCTTCTATTTCTGGACAATTCTGACTTCCTGTACCTTGTGAATATCTAGTATATGACTTGTACACATCTCTTTTTGCCCAATATGGGTCTTTATTTACGCCATTACTCCTCGTGCAAGTATATTTTACACAATCACAACTTCCTGATGATGTTTTTTTTGCATGTCTATTTATAGTTATGGATTTTGTAGTTATATTACTATATGAACCACACTTAACATAACTATTACCCGCATGCGAATTTGTTTCGCACTGAGGTTTTTCTGTATTAAAAGAAGAACAATATTTATCATTAGAAGAAACAGGATCTGTCCCGCATCTACTAAGTTCTCCTCCATAAATGTTAGACGCATCTATTCTAGGAATAAACAATGAACTTAATGACATTAACATTCCAATCGTTATCAACATAATAGAAAACACCTTCATATTATTACCTTTCACTTTATAATTGTTAGATTTTCATTGAATAATTTTGTTATTGTTTTCCCATTTTTTGTAAGAGTGGCTTCTATTTTCCCATCTTCCAAATATCTAAAAATCGTCTTACTCCCGTCAGATTTTTCATAATAAACAATTCTATTTTGCTGCTCATAGACTTTCTTCCAGATAGGCTTCCATTTACCATCGTAATAAGTTATGCTTCGCTCGTTATCATTGCGTTTTACATTATATAAAACTTCACCATTTTTTATCTCGCGAATGATTCTGCCTTTATCATCATATAGAAAAAGATCTTCATCTATCTTTCCGTCAGAATGTTGGGTTACTATTTTGCGAGGCTTTCCATAACAGGTTGCATTCATATTCGCGTAAGTTGTGACAATATCTCCGCTATTATTCTGCCTCACAGAGATTCCATTTTCATTCCAATAAAATATATCTTCTTTTTTGCTAACATTAGATTTGCGCTTCAAATACTTATACACATCTTTCTCATCTCTATTTGTAATTGTATATTCATACGAATCAACAAGTCTTTTGTCTTTATAAAGCTTTTCTTTAAGAATAAATCCGGTATAACTTTCCCATAAATATATTTTTTCTTCGTCATTATGAGTTATAGATAGTTCATTTGTATTATTGTCTGAAAATTTATAAGAATACTTCTTTACGTCTTTTGAATCGGAAAAATCTACATATTCAGAAAGCAATTTCCCATATCCAGAAACTTCGGATAATCTAAATCTTATCGTTTGTCTTTCTCTTATAAAGTCTATATATATTGTATTATCTTTATCATATCTAAACGATAGTATAGGCTCATTCTTTACTCTTATATGCTTTAATCTACTACCTTCATATTTAAAAGATAATATTGTCCCATTTGAATATTTTATCTGATCTAATAGGTTTCTTTTGTATGTAAGTATAACCCCGCAACTACCAGATATAGAAAAGCCGTTCGGGATTTCTTCCAATATCCAATTCTTTCGATTGGTTTCAAATATTTTCTTATCATCATAATTTTGTTTTAGAATTATCTCTTGGCCGCTAGGCATCACAAATTTGTAAGAGTCTTTTGTGTCTTTTACAACATAGGAATCTATCAAGCCAAACCACCAACCATAACCAAATAACTTTGATGCAATTCTCCTTTTGCTATTAAAATTTATCGATAAGTCTATTTGATTTTCTTCATCAACATCAATATAGCCAACTGCTTCAGTAATATCCACTTCACCTTTTGCATTTATTCCATAAAATGCATGCATATTAGAAACACTCCAAGAAATACCGCACGCAACAACATATGTATAGCAGATAAAAATTGAGATTACAATGACAGGTACTTTCATTTTTATATTCTTTCTCATTACTGCCATCCTCCTTTATATGCCACAATATTAGAGAAACCTTTGAATTGTAGTTTATGCCATAGTTTATTAGAGTCGTTACAATTTCTGTCTAAACAATAAGTTATTATCTGTTTAAGTTTACTTAAATTATATTTCTTATTTGCCTTTTTGCAAGAAATTTCAAGATCTTCCAGAGAAAAACTTATCATATTTGAAATATGGTCGAGTTTATGAAATACGGTTGTATGCGCATCTATTATTAGCTTATCTTTTGAGTTTATAGCTGTATTTAAATTATGAAATTCAATAGAAGATAATCCTACTTTATCACTAAGTCGGGAAAGCAGTACAATTACCAAGAAAAATTGGCAGAAATATTTATTTAATAAATTTAACATTTAAATAATTTTATTAGATCATTTAAAATAATATTTTATTTGTCAATATATTTTTTAATATATATCTAATTAAAATAAATTTTATTTTTGACAAAACTTAGGGGAACGAGTATTGCGCAAAAAACAAAACTTCATTTTCAATGTCTCAAAGGATACTACCTTTATAAAAAAGCTTGTCTGCTTAGATGTTGGAATATTTGAAGGCTTTGAAATTAAAGAAAGAAACTTGGCGATATTATTTTCGAGGCACATATGAAATTTTCTGTTTGTAATCCCTTTTCAACTTGGACGGCTAAAAATCAGAACAAATAACAGCTAATAATAATGAATATATCATAATAAAGAATTCTTTAACACCTTAATGCAAAAAGCGTTGTTTTCAGAGCAAAATTGGACTAATTAGGGGAGGAATTCAAGGCGATAAGACGAATCTGAGTTAAGCAGTAACTCCTGCAACTAAATTATCACATCTAAGATGCAAAAAAACGAATCATGCTATTTAACGCAATTCGCTTTTCCGTAAAATGGTGGGGATACTGAGACTCGAACTCAGGACTTCTTGCGTGTGATGCAAGCGCTCTAACCAACTGAGCTATATCCCCAATAAAATATTCCATGGATACAATTAGTTTTTTGGAGCTTATGCAATAAAATTTTCTTAAAAACCTGATAAATTTGTTCTATCCATGTTTAATAATAACTCTTCCAATGGGCATACAAAATCTAAAAATCGATTCAAAATAGTTAAAAAAAAGCTTGCATATTCCGAGAAATAAAACATCTTATCTTTCTTATTATTTCAAGCGCCCGTAGCTCAATTGGATAGAGCGTCTGACTACGGATCAGAAGGTTGGGGGTTCAACTCCCTCTGGGCGCGCCACTTGTATTTGCCCATATTGTTCTCTTGCATAAGAGTGCTATATGGGATTTTTTTTAACAACTAATTTTGTTGAATTGTCTTTGCTAGAAGTGTTTTTCATAGCTTAATTACGTATAATGCAAGTAATATAAGAAGACGGTTTTTTCGGTATTAATAAGCAAGTTTGCTTTTAAATTAGTCTATTCATTAGGTAGTAGGATCTTTCGTTTCAGCTACTTATCACAACGGGCGCTACTTTCATTTCTCCCAGACTTATGTAGAATATTAACGTATCTTCTATATTGTAATATCTCATCCCATTGATGATAGTATATATACTATTATGCCTTAATTAGATTATGTTTGTGATAAATTTATATTGTTCCGAGTCTATTCCACAGGCTATAATGAAAAACGAATACATTTTCGTCTCGCATTTGGTATAAAAAAACTTTTATTTTTTCTATTATTGCCGAAATTCTAATGAAAAGATGAATATGTATAGAGTCTTTATCAGGGTATTTTTAGCTATATCGATCTTCTTCGGTTCGTTTTCTATATCTATATCACAAAACCTTGATTCTCAAAAATACCCTGAGGCTGTATCTCAAGAAAAACAACTTACACTCGCAGAGTTATCTCACCTAAAAAAGCAGGAAATAATTGATAATACAGCAAAAAAAAATGCGGAAACCGTAAAAGGAAGCCTAAAAAACGCAGTCTCTAAAATTGGAAATACATCTCCAGAATTTGCAGATATCCTCTCGAAGAAATATTTCGGAGTAATGATTGTTCAATATGTGGCCGGTTTGTTGACTCTATTTATCATATTTATTCTTACTAAATATGTATTAAAGTTCTTATTCGGTAAATTTGATGCGGTGTTCGTGAAATCTGGAAGTGGCGGGTTTGCAAATGCGTTTCTTAATAATATACGCAAACCTCTTAACTTATTCGCATGGGCCGTTGGTGTGTATGCGGCTTTTATATTTATATTGTGCGATTCTGCTTATATGCCTTTATTGTATAGATTTGCTGGAATATTCTTCTGGACGGCGGCTTTCTGGCTGTTGTCTATAATATTCGATTCTATCTTTATGGTATTAGATGCCAGATTTAAGTCGAAATCGGATTCCGGCGCTGTAAATCTGATGATATTTTTGAGGCGCGTCGTAAAGATTTCTGTTATAGTTGTTGCTATCCTAACAATACTTACAAGTTGCGGCGTAAATGTTAATACAATTATTGCATCTCTTGGAATTGGCGGTATGGCTCTGGCTTTCGCCTCGCAAGATACTATCGCAAACTTTTTTGGATCGGTATCTATAATATTGGACAGGCCTTTTATTGTAGGCGATTGGGTGAAAACATCTTCTTGCGAAGGATTGGTAGAATCTATCGGCTTTAGATCTACGCGGATAAGAACTTTCTCAAAAACAATAGTTACCATTCCAAACTCTTCGCTCGCAAAAGAAGCGGTCGAGAATTTTACAAGAATGCCCGCAAGAAAGGTAAAACAAATTATTGGACTTACTTATTCTACAACTCCAGAGCAAATTCAGCAGATCTTGGAAATATTGAGGCTATCTGTAGCTAAAACTGAAGGGGTAGATTCAGAACATGGTGTTTTTGTTGAATTTGCAGATTTTGGGGCTTCTTCATTGGATATATCTGTGATATATTATGTAAAGCATATCGATGCTGCCAATTTTGCAGCTACTAAGCGCAGAGTTAACCTTGTTATAATGCGTGAAGTGGCAAAACTCGGATTGTCTTTTGCATTTCCATCAACTTCTGTTTATGTTGAAAGTTTGCCGGATAAATCATCTAAATAATTTACACCAAAGGAAAACTATGAAGATACCTGAAAAAACAGAAAAATTGCTTAACGAGCAATTCTACAATGAACTATATGCTGCTCATATATATTTTGCTATAAGCGCATATTTTAAACATACTCCATACCAGGGCATGGCAACATGGATGCGCTTGCAATCTAAAGAGGAAATGGAGCATGCCATGAAGATATATGAGTATCTTATGGAAAGAGGCTCAAAGTTTGTAGCAGATGCTGTTCGCAAGCCAGAGAAAACAGATTTCTCATCTCCGCTTGAGGCTTTTAAAGCTGCGTATGAGCACGAACAGCTTGTGACCTCGCAAATATGCAAGCTATTTGAGACGGCAAATGACGAGAAAGACTGGGCTACGGCCGATTTCCTCTCTTGGTTTGTCAAAGAGCAGGTAGAGGAAGAGAAGAATACTTCCGATTTTGTCAGAGGTCTTGAATATGCTGGAGATGATAAGAATCTGCTTATAGGAGTTGACAAGTGGGCGGCAAAGCGCGCCGAATAGTCTTTTTTAATCTGCATAGAGCTTTTTGATGCATAGCCGGCCGCCAATGTTGCATTGGCGGCTGTTTTTAATGCTTGATGGAAGCATTAGGCATATTTTAAACAGAAATGTACATTTACATTTATAGCATAGTTCTGTTATATTTACATGAATTCAATTTCAGGCGGTTTATCGATTTTGAAGTTTGAAAAATTTCTTAGAGTCAAGGCTTATACCCATTGAACTAGAGATTTCTTTCTTCTTTTTTTATTGATTAAACAGCTATAAATAAATAGCAAAATAAGAGATTTAGATGCTTATATAGCTATAATTAAAACGGAGAAAATAATATGCATGTACCTTCAGAAATGTTAACGGGAGCCGTTTGTCCGGTGACTGCGGCTGTGGCGGCAACAGGTGTGGCGGCGTCGGCCTATGTTCTTGCTAAGGGAAATTTCAAGGTTCCGTCGGCTATGAAATTTTCATTGGTAAGCGCGGCTGTATTTGGAGTACAGATGCTTAATTATCCCGTATGGGACGGCATATCAGGGCATCTTATAGGCGGAGTTTTTGCTGCTTGCGCTCTTGGAGTTCCGGCAGGAATTCTTTCTATGGCTATAGTGCTTATGCTTCAGACTCTCTTATTTGCAGATGGCGGAATTCTTATGCTTGGCGCAAATATTCTAAATATGGCAATAATAGGAGCCGGTATTGGAGGTTTATTAAGAAATCTTTTATTGAAAAAAGGTTTTTCCGATTCTGTCGCAATAGGTGTTTCTGCGTTTCTATCAGTAGAACTTGCTGCGGTTGCTCTTTGCGCGGAACTTGCGTTGTCGGGCAAGGGTGGGGCGTCTTTATATCTCACATTGTTGGGGATTCATTCTGGGCTTGCAGTTATTGAAGGTGTTGCAACTGCGGTTTTGGTTGGTCTGCTTTCCAGAAACCTTGAAGAGCAAAGTGCCTCGAAGCGGTCGTATATGGTTCTATCGGCCATAATCTTAACGAGCCTTGCGATATGTCCGTTTGCATCTTCTTTCCCAGATGCTTTTGAATGGACGATGGGATCTTTTTCTCTTCTTCCTTCTGCTCCCAATTTTGCAAATGCGCCCTTTGAGGATTATTCCATTGCCGGAGTGGCGTCTGTGCTTTCTTCTCTATGCGCCGGAGCCATAGGTATTTTTGCTACATTCGTTTTATCTTATCTTTCGGTAAGGCTTTTATGCCGTTTTGAGGCTTAAAAAACTATATCAGAATTTTTTATTATAAAACCCGCTTCGGCGGGTTTTTTGTACAATTCTATAGAAGGTTTCTTAGATCTATTAACTTGTAGAATATTCTATATAGAAATATTTTCAGGTTTGGGGAGGATTGGCTCTGACAGGACAAAAGCTGTTGTCTGGCGGGAATAAGTAATTTTTACATAAGCAGTTGGGCGTAATAAGAACATCAAGTTTTATTCTGTTAGCAATATGGCATTTAAATGGAAGGAGTTCTTCGAAAAAAATATGTTGTTGACAAACTTTCCATCTTTTCGGCAATTAATATAATATGATTTTCTACATATGTTTTGAAGGAGGTATTGAATGTTAACGTTTATTCTCGCCGTTACAGTGGCGATGTTTGTGAGCTTCTTGTGTTCTTTAATGGAGGCGGCCATTTTAAGTTTGAATCCCGGTAAATTGGCTTTGTTAAAACAGAAGAATCCTAGGATAGGCGGCATATGCGCCGAGTTTAAAAAGAACATAGAAAAACCCATTGCGGTGATTCTTATATTGAATACTGCCGCGCACACTTTCGGCGCGGCCATAGCTGGCGCGGAGTTCGATAAG
This sequence comes from uncultured Opitutales bacterium, assembly GCA_944390805.1. Classification (GTDB taxonomy): domain Bacteria; phylum Verrucomicrobiota; class Verrucomicrobiia; order Opitutales; family Intestinicryptomonadaceae; genus CALXQW01. The sequence continues at coordinate 13,269 of CALXQW010000038.1, forward strand.
ATGTTTGGAAGCAATTATGTTTGGTTGTTTTCTCTTATATTCACAATACTGATGATTCAATATACGGAGATACTCCCCAAGACTTTGGGCGTGCGTTTCAATTCCAGGGTTGTTTCTCTTACGGCGGACTTTCTCAAGATGGCAATAAGGGTTATAAATCCGCTTATATGGCTGGTACATTTTTTGAACAGGCCGTTTGAAGCTCCTGCTAGGCGCGGCTCAGACAGCGCTGCTCTTGACGAGCTCGATGCCATTGCATCTGCCGCGAGGGAGGAAAAGAGCATAACACGGCTTCAGGAACATGCAATTCAGGAAATACCGGATCTTAAAGAAGACTTCGTCACAGAGGTGATGATACCCATTGCCGATACTGTATGTGTAAGCCTTGATATGTCCAGAGTCGAGGTGTTGAGGCTTATGAGAGAATACAAGCATTCTCGTTATCCGGTTAAAGCGTCGGCAAGTTCGAATGAATTTGTTGGAATCTTGGAGCTTAGAAATATGGTTTTTGGTGTTGGAGATGATTGGCATGTAAATATATCGGCTCCTGTTTTTATAAATGGCGATACCACTCTTTTGCATATAGCAGAAAATCTGCGTCAGTTGGACTCAAAGATTCTTCTTGTGCAGAATTCCAGTTTGGAGGTTATAGGAATGCTTACAACAAACAATTTGTTGATGCGTCTATTTCCGTCTTCGGCAAGGCAGCAGTTAGATGCGCGCTCAAATTGATTAGACCAATAAAGATTCCATGGCGTATGCTATCTATGGCAAATGGATTTCTTAATGTTAAGATGACTTTTTGTTATAGGTACACGATATTGTAAGATGGATAAGATATATGCCAATGTAAGAAAAACACTTGCAATATTTAATATGCCATTCATTCAAGATACTAATTTAACAGAGCGGAAGTATCTTAAATGCATATAAAATGAAATTACCCTTTGTGCGTACTGTGAGTGTTTCAATATTTTCTTTCTTGCTATGATTCATATTGGTGTAAGATAAGGCATATAACAAATAAAGGTGGACTCAGAATCCAAATACAGATGCTACAAATCTGTAAATTATAACGAGCGTTTTTTCCCCTTAAGGCTTTCATATATTGGCTATATTATGATAGATGTAGCATACAAAAATGACTTAAAGTATTCCATATAATGTAAGAAATATGGATTTGAGTATTTTAAGGGGTAGGGGAATGCTTTATACTTGGATCAATTAGAGTACTTCTTTAGAGAAATTCACATAAGCAAGTTGCGTAAGAGTTTAAGTGGAGATTGTTCAGTCTATAACGCAATAATACTCATGCCGTAAAGCAATGAGAAATGAATATAGAGTAGTTGAAAACAGAACTGAACAATATAACGCCGATAACTTCTGAGATGTTGGCAGAAGTGATAATAGAATATTTTGCTAGGCCAATAAAATTTTTAAGATATGCAAATATCAGCAAGATAATAAAACATTCCACTAGCTCAAGATGGCGTCAATTTAATGCCGTACCTGCGGCGAATAGCAAGATTCTGAAAACAAATGCGTCAGGGTAGTTATAAAGTATGAGATAAAATTATGAAAAGCTCGATACCCTTCCCCAAATCTATTTTGCAACTTTTGTTATTGGAGCAAGGAACTTAACCAAATATCAAACAAGAGTCTTTTGTACCCGGAGAGGGGGTCGAACCCTCACGACCGTGAAGTCGTCAGATTTTGAGTCTGATGCGTCTGCCAATTCCGCCATCCGGGCTTTTGAAGTTTAGATAGAATTTAAAATAAAAGGTATATGTCAAGAGTTTTTAAAAAAATCTTATGCTTGTATATGCATTCATGAATATTAAAACTTCAAGTGTACATGAATATGGGACAGTGCAAGCACCTTCTTGTTGATGGATGGAATATCATTCATGCCGATTCCTATCTGAATCGAGTGTTTGACGCTGGAAGAGGTATGAGAGCCTCGCAGGATATGTTGGCAAAAAAGCTGTCTTTTGTTCACGATGCAAACGGCATGCGCATAACCATAGTCTATGACGGGCGCGGAGATAAGATATCTATTGAGCCAATAGGAAACAGCCTTTATTTCACGGAGGTATATACGCCTTCATTCATGACGGCAGACGAACTCATAGAGCAGTTGTGTGCCAATTCTAAGCATCCGGAGACTCTTCTTGTAGCAAGTGGAGATAATATGATACGCCTGACATCTGGAGGTTTTGAGGTTTTGAGCATATCTCCCAAAACTCTTTTGGATATGGCTAATGCCGGAGCTTCATCAATATCGCATTATTGTCATTCAAATAAGGCTGCAAACATCTTAAAGTGGCGCAGAATAAAGATGCAGGAAAGTCCATTTGCAGAGCTGGATGATCTTGCAGAAGAATTAAGAGCAGTTGAACGAGCCATAGAGGAGAAAATTAGACTATCAAAAAAACAGAAGAGGAAAATAGAACTATTTAAAGGCAAAAATATTATTATGAGTTCTCCTGTTAAATCTAAGACTAGAACAACATTTAAAGAGTTATCAGCTCTGGGAGATGCCTTTTTTAGGTCGGGTGGAAAATCAAAGAAAAGATGAATTCTTGCTTCATAAGAAGAATAGCGGGCCTTTCTTTTCCAATCTATATTGCGGCAACTGAAAAGGCTCTTGTGTGGGTTGGCCTAAGACCTCCTAAGTTTGCATGCATTTCTGGTGCGGCTGCCATAAACAGCATGATATTGGATTCTGCCGAAATACAGCTGAGAGAATATTTCTGCGGACATAGAAAAAAATTCAATATCCCTATAGCCGCCAGTGGTACAGATTTTCAACTTAAGGTATGGCGTGAACTTCTAAAGATTCCATATGGAGAAACAATTTCTTACTCAGAGATAGCCGCAAATATAGAAAATGTACGTGCCGCAAGAGCTGTAGGAATGGCGTGCAACAGAAATCCCATAATGATAATAATTCCATGCCACAGAGTTGTTGGGAAAAACGGATCTCTTGTTGGATTTGCCGGTGGAGTCCGCATAAAGGAATATCTTTTGGAACTGGAAAAAGCTTCAACCATAAAAAATTATGAAGAGTAAAATATTGTCTGTAGCATTATCTGGATTCTTTTTTATAGGCCATGCAATGGCCGACGACTTTGTCCCCAAAAAGCTGTCGGACGTTATAAAAGAGTATCCTCATACAGTGTCAGTGCGTGATTACGGGGCTTTCCCCAATGATGGCAAAGACGATACCCTATCAATTTGCAAAGCAATTTCAGAGAATTTAAAGAATAATGGCACCCGTATTGTTTTTGAAGCCGGGAAATATCAGATAGATCCCAAAGGGGGTTTTGTTGCGGAGATTCTTGGGGCAGATAGAATAATGCTTGATGGCTGCGGAGCAGTTTTAATTTCAAGTAGCAGAGGAGGAATATTTCCCATAACAGGTTCCAAGAATATAACCATAGCAAATTTCAATTTTGACACAAACCCTTTGCCTTTTGCTGTGGTTAGAGTGCTGTCTGCGGGACAGGGATATTTCGACGCAGAGATACAAAACGGCTACGAGTTTTGCAGAAGTCCTGTAAGGGCAATAAACGCCTACGATCCCAATACAAACTCGTTAATAAAGGGTTTTGATCTATACCAGCTTCAGAGCAACAAGCCTGCGGAAGACCTTGGGAATGGAAAGATGAGGGTTTACGCAAATGCAATTCCGCCTGTTGGAATGTATGTAGTATTAAGGTACGAGGTTTACGGAGAGGGTGTTGTGCGCATGGGTGGATCCGAGAATATAAGATTGTACAACTTATCGTTATACTCCCATGCCGGAATGGGGATATACGCAGAGAACTCTAAGAATATACAGCTGGACAATATATATGTAGGTATTCCGAAAGAATCTGCCAGAGCCATGAGCATTACTGCAGACGCAACACATTTCAATGTATGCAGGGGAAATCTATATGTTATGAACTCATCTTTTTCTAGAATGGGCGACGACGCTATGAATGTACATCAGATGTATTGGATTTTAGCAGAGCCACCGAGTGGAAAGAAAATAAAGATTAAGTTTGGAAGAAAGGGTTTATTTTGTCCGCATCTTGCTCCTATGGAATCTGAAACGGTTGAATTTGGCGCGCAGGATAATTGGCTTAGGCCCGAAGAAACCCGTAAGGTCATCTCAAAAAGGATAGACTCTAATACGCAGACGATAGAGTTGGAGTTGGACAGTCCTATGCCTGTCGACACTGCCGTAGGCACACCCATTAGTATCCGCGAGGCGAACGTCAGGTTGTTTGTAAATAATTGCGAGTCTTATGGCAACCGTGCCCGCGGATTTCTCATACAGACCCGTAATTACGCGCTGATAGAAAACTGCCTGTTTAAGGACAACACAATGATGCCAATCTTGATAGAGAACGACAACAACTATTGGTTTGAAGGTGCTGGGACATCAAATCTGGTAATCCGGAATTGCCGGTTTATAAATGCAAACACCTGGGGATATTCCACCGCTGCAATATGTGCAAGAGCAAGCGTTTCAGCGGGAACCCCAAAAATTGGCGGAGTCCACGATAATATCACAATAGAAAACTGTACATTTCAGAACTGTGGAAATAATCCCATAAATCTTTCCGACACAGAAGAAATCAAACTTGTAAACAACAAGATAGAATGAATATAATAAGGGAGCATCTTATATCTTTAGCCGATTCCAAATACGCTGAGTTTGCTGCTAAACTCTTGCCGGCAGGAACGAATATTGTAGGAGTTAGGCTTCCTTTATTGAGGAGATTTTCGCAAGAGCTTGCTTTAACAGAAGAAGGACTTTTTTTTGCAAATACCAGTGGTGCCGAAGAAATATTTGAAGAGAAAATGCTTCGAGGCATGGTAATTGGTAAACTTAATATGCCAATTAATGATAAACTCAATCTCATAGAGAGATTTATACCCCAGATAGATAACTGGTCTGTCTGCGACAGTTTTTGTGCGTCTTTAAAGGTTCAAAAGGAAGATAAAAACATCTTTTTTGATTTTTTGAAGAGCTGCATGTCTTCTGCGGAAGAATTTCGCTACCGATTTGGAGTAGTTATGTTAAAGAATCTGTACCTTGAAAGATGCTATATTCGGCAGGTGATAGAATTACTTTGCAAGGGATGTCCTAACTCATACTACGCACAGATGGGAGCTGCATGGACTATTTGCGAGGCATATATAAGATTTCCAGATGAAATTAGTAAACTGCTAAGAAGTAGTAATCTTTCAGACAAGGTAAAAATGCTATCAATGCGCAAGATAAGGGAGTCTCAACGCACATAGACATACCTATATTATTTCATTCCTTTTAAGAAAGTTAGAATACGTGATTAACACGCTGATAGTTTACTTTATAGGGATTTGGATAGATATCTTGCATGATATAATTGGGAGATTATATAGATCAGATTAGATATAATTATGCAAGTGGGGATATATGCATTAAAGTGCAAATCTCCATATATTGGAGTGGATTTAGAATAAGATGAATACAAAGAGTGAAGAAATTTCTTGCATAGAGAATATAAAGGGGCAATATATGGGAGAATAAAGAGGAGAGATGGCAGAGTGGTCGATTGCGGCGGTCTTGAAAACCGTTGACCTCGCGAGAGGTCCGGGGGTTCGAATCCCTCTCTCTCCGTTTAAAATTTCGCGCAACAAGCCCATTTTCAGCAAGTTCTGAATCTGGGCTTATTTATGATACAACATCCCTGCTTGTAAATAGTTGATTATTAGGGTTCAATAAAAGCCCGAGCACACCAAACGTGCAACTAAACTGCAATCTCCACTTGGCTCCAAAACTTGGCGACGATATTTTACAATAAGGAACCTATTAACTTCCCAAGTACGTCAGGACCGTTCGGCAGACCCGTTTCTCCTTGCGAATGGATTTTTTGAAATGTCCCACGTTATATGATTCGGTTAAGGTAATATAGTCGGCTGTTCTCCGCATCATAAACAAGCAAGCTCGCGTCGGAAATAGAATCATATTTACGAATAAAAAGAGGAGCTATATAGATATTCTCGCTATCAAAGTCGATTTCAGGTGCGTATATTTGCGCTATACCATCTAAAAATTCTATAGCCTCGGAAATCACTGGAAGCCTTGTATCATGTACAAACCAAAAGTTTTTATCCAAATGATCAACGTCCACATTCTTAGTTTTTACGATATAAACGGAGATGCCGTCACCTGTAAATGAGCGCGCCGAGTCATAGCGATATTCCACTTTTTCAAAATTGGGTTTACCCATCCCCCTAGATTCAAACATGAACGCAACATCACCAAAATCTCCGCCGAAACTTGTGTGATCTTGGAAAAAATACGAGTAAATAGATGCAACGAAGCTTGCTATGCAAATAACCACGCATACACCGATTATGCCCCATAAAATAAAGAAAACTCTAAAAAATTTTTGTAAAAAAAGTTTCACTGAAAACCTCCTGTTACGCCATTGAACTCAAAACAGAAATATTTACCCGTCTTTGCGTCGTAAAGTAAAAATTCAACCTCATATGGGCGCATTTCAGATGTCCATGAAATTAATTTATAAGCCACCTTACAAGATGTTGTGTCGACTATTTCAAATTCGGGAGCAAATAAGTTGCTATTCTTCTTTATATATTTCCAAATTTTTTTAGCATCCGCATCTATCTCATCGAGATTTTTAAAATCGTAATCGTTATCCTGATACTCGGAGGCGCTATACACATATAATTTGCAATAGTCGCGCTCGCCAAATTCTACAGTTTTGAAAACAATTTCATTAGACTCTAAATCCGAATCCCGCAAAGGATTGTCTTTTTTTTCAATAGAGATGCTCGCAAAAGTAAAACACAACACAACACAAAATAGAATAAAAGTTAATATTCCTATTCTATATAAGACCACCCCAAGCGCATGCAGAAATGTTTTCATATTACATCTGTTATTTTAGACGAAATGGTGCTGAAATCGTTCAAAATTTACATCGACTTCAAAAAAACTTATCTTAAGGCGAAAGTCCTTATAAGACACTTATCATAATCGGCTTATAAACGCAATACATCTGGGCTTATCTATGATACAACATCCCTGCTTGCAACTACTTGATTATTAGGGTTCAACAAGAGCCCAACCACACCAGACGTGCAACTAAACTGCAACCGTCACTTGGCACCACGAGTTGGCGACGATATTGTGATATAATGAATCACTTAAGTTGTCAAATACGGCAAGGACGTCTGTCAGACTCGTTTCTTCTTGCGAATGGATTTTTTGAAATGTCCCACCAGATTGATATTATGGATTGGATTTATCGCCTCTTTTATTAGATTTGTGTGGACTGAACTTAAAATTATAGTCTAGACTTTTATTCATCTAAATTGATGGAACATTCTAAATGTATACCTTATTCTTTTATACTATAGCTTTAAGGAAACTGAGTTGTATATTTGAAAAAATAGTGTGTATCTGCGATAATTGCTCGCAATATATATGGTAGATAACCTAATGTTAAACAAATGGAAGGAATCGTATCTTGAAATGTCTAAAGTTTCTTAGAAATGAGATAGATATAGGCTCCTTTTGAAAGATAAAAATATATGGCGAAAAATCTACTTATATACATATAAAATAAGTAATGGCAACATCGCGTAGCAAACAAGATAAACAAAGTGGGCTTAAAGATATAGCCAAATGTGCCGGCATATCAAAAGCAGCCGCTTCATTTGCTCTATCGGGATCAAAGAAGGTCTCTGAGCAGACTCGCAAAAGGGTTAGAGAAATTGCCGACAAGTTCGGCTATAAGAGAAATCCTATATTATCTTCCGTAATGTCTCAGATAAAAAATGGCAGCGATAAAAAATTTCTGGAGACAATTGTTTTGATAAACGCAAACAAATCTAAGGATGCACCAAATAAGTATCCTATTTTCTCAAAGTATATAGACGGAGTGAAATCTGAAGCAGCAGAAATGGGCTATGCCGTCTATGAGATCTGGCTGTATGATAAGGCACAAGATTCAAAACGACTTGAAATAATCCTTCAATCTAGGGGAATCAGAGGTGGAATTATAATAGGGCATGCAGACGATACTGTTCTGCCGCCTAAGTTCTCCAATATATGGTCTAAATTCAAGTTCGTATCGGCCGGAATAAGAACCAGAAGCCCGGTTTTCGATTTTATATCGGCAGACAAATTCTTAATTGCTCACTTTGCTACAACAAATATAATAAAAAGTGGTTATAGGCGTCCGGCTCTGGTCATAGACGAGCATATTGATGAGGTTGTTGAGGGCAGATTTATCGGAGGTTTTTTACGCGCTCAACTATCCCTTCCTGAGATATCCAGAATACCTCCGTTCTTAGATGTTGCAAAAGCCCGCAAGACCCCGAAGGTGTTTTTCGATTGGATATTAAAACACAAGCCTGATGTAATCTTTTCTATATCGAGCACAACGAGCGAATGGTTAATCAAGCCGGAGATATCCGGCAAGATACCTAATTGTATAGATATTATACAGCTTGAGCGAAAATCTGAATCTGGCGAGTGGCTGCCTATAGATCAAAATTACGAGCTTGTAGGTAGGCTTGCAGTCAGAAAACTCTTTGAGATTCTTAACGCCCCGCAATCAGAACGCCGCATGCCTACTGGCACAATAGTACAGCCAGATTGGAATAAAAAGCTCCTTGTCTTGAAACCATCTGGTGAACACAGGTAAGTTAACTGTTAACCTAATCTGTGGGTTTGAGTTCTTGCTATCTTTATAAAAACAAGAACTATAAAAAGAGTTATGAACGACTCTTTCCCTAAGAAATATGCGGACAACTATAAATGGTTTCTCCTATTATTCCTGTGGGTTGCATTTTTTTTGCACCAGGGAACTCGTCAGATTTACAACGCAATCCTTCCACAGATCCAAGAGGCATTTGATGTGGACTCTGTGAAAATGGGGCTTGTTGGGTCTGTATTTACAATAACATACGGCGTATGCGCGCCACTCTCGGGGGTTGCTAGCGATTTCCTCCGCCGCAAGTGGATGGTTGTATTGGGCCTCCTTATATTCTGTGCGGGAATTTTTATATCAGGCTGGGCCAGTGGCATTGGCGTAATGCTTGTATTCTACGGCTTGCTTAACGGAGCCGGACAGGCGTTCTACTACCCGGCTGCATGTTCTCTCTTGGCACAGCTTCATGAACATACTCGCGCAACCGCTCTTGCAATACACCAGACGGCATTGTACGCAGGCATAGTGATATGTAGCTGCGTTTCCGGATATTTTGGAGATATTCCGTCTTTGGGAAGTCTCAGCGGTTGGAGAGTCCCGTTTATCTTATTTGGAGGGGTAGGCATAGTGTGGGCTGTTTGCCTTATGTTCCTGATGCGTGATACTCCGCCTATTTGCAAAGATACTAGCAAGCATGTCTCCGAGAAAGCATCGCTTAAGGACGCATTCTTTGTAATGTTTAGAAAGCCTAGCGCCATTATGCTAGCATTGGGATTTGGAATGATGGTCTATGTGGATTGCGGCTTTAAGACATGGATGCCAACTTTCCTTCAGGACAAATTTGGAATGGACGGTGCACAAGCAGCCTTTAATGCGGTAATATGGCATTATGCCGGAGCATTTCTTGGCGTTATTATTGGAGGGAGATTTACAGACTGGCTCTCACAAACCCGGAAAACCGTTAGATTTGAGGCAAATATTGTAGGGTTTTTCTTCGGGGCGCCTTTTATATATATGATGTCTGCTACTTCTTCTGAGGCACTATGCTTCTTTGCAATGTTCTTCTTCGGAATATTTAGGGGGGTGTATGATTCAAATCTGTTTGCATCCTTATTTGATGTGGTCGCACCGCGGTACAGAGCATCGGCTTCCGGATTAATGCTGTGTTTTGCATTTATAATTGGATCTACGGCGCCAGCAGTTCTGGGGTGGATGCGGGACGAATTTGGAATGGCAAGCGGCATTGCGTCGCTTGCGGTATTCTATCTTGCCGGAGGACTCATCATACTATTTGCCCGCAATATATTTTTCAAACGCGACTACGAAACAGCTTAAGACAGATATTCAACCCAAGTAAACGCCATATGAAATACGATGATGATATAAATCTCGAAAAGAAGTTTGACCTTCATGGGAGGCGCGCTTTAGTTACCGGCTCCGCGCGCGGGATAGGCAGGGCTATAGCCATAGGCCTTGCGGAATATGGGGCGCAGGTGATTGTTCATGGAGTATCTCAAAGCGAGCATCTTGAAACGGCTTTGGCTGCGGTGAAAAAGCACAGTCCGCATAGTTTCTCGGTGATAGGAGACCTGTCTTTTCCGAATACTCCAAATAGCATTGCAGAACAAATAAAACAGCACTGCCAACTGCCAGATATCTTAGTTTTAAATGCCTCTGTTCAATATCGTACAAAATGGTTTGAGATACCTCTTGAAGAGGCAGTCAGACAGATGCAGGTGAATTTCAACGCATCGTTGGCTCTTATGCAGATATGCTTTCCGCTGATGAGAGAGCAAAGATGGGGGAGAATAGTGACAATAGGTAGTGTGCAAGAGTTCAGACCTCATCCGGATATGGCAATTTATGCTGCGAGTAAGTCTGCGCAGGAGAATTTAGTCCGCAATGTAGCAAGGCAGGTTGCATCTTACGGAATCACTGTAAATAATATTGCGCCAGGCGTTTTTGCAACAGATAGAAATGAGGAGGCATTATCAAATCCTGAATATGCAAAACTCATAACAGATTGCATTCCTACACATACATATGCCGAGCCCTCTGATGCAGCCGGAGCAGCTCTTTTACTATGTTCCGATGCCGGCAGATATATAACCGGCGCAAATATAGTTATCGATGGGGGCCTTAGGCTTCCGGGTTAATATTGCCACATTTTAAAATATACCATATAAAAATATGAAAGAAGAAAAACACGAAAATATGCTTCAGAAAGAAGCTAAAATGATGCATCTTGAGAAACTTATAGCCGAGCGCGAAGGAATATCTCAGGTTGAATTTCCCGTTCCGGAGAAGGAGTTGCTCTCACGTTACGAGCAGCTGTATACAGGTGCCATAAACGATGTCATGCGCGAATTCTGCCTCTTAAACCAGGCCTTGCCGCACGATATAATTCCGCTTCGTCCGGAGCGCACTGTAGCAGGCATAGCTTTCACAGTTAAAAGCTCTCCGAATGTTAAGATAAGAGGTGAGATGAGCTTTCGTACAAAAATGCTCGATGAGATGCACGAGGACGCCTTCGTAGTTTGGGATACTAGTAAAGATGAAGAGGCAACTCTTTGGGGAGGCGTGATGACCGCAACGGCCGTATCAAAGAAGGTTAGGGCGGCAGCCATCGACGGTGGCATACGGGACACTCATCAAATTCTGGAAAAGAACTTCCCGTTATTTTACCGCTACCGTACTTCCAACGGAAGCCTCGGCAGGTGCATGATAACCGATTATCAAGTACCGATTAGGCTTGGAAACGTGACAATAAAGCCCGGAGATATTATAATGGGAGATATAGATGGCTTACTTTGCGTTCCGCGCGATATAGCCTGGGATGTTCTCGTCCGGGCTGAGGAGATTCGAGAAAACGAGAAGAAGATATTCTCTTGGGTAAACTCTGGGGAAACGATAGAGTCAATAACCCAAAAGGGCGGATATTTTTGATGCAAAAACTGAGAAAATAGTTAGAATACAAGAGTGATATGAAAATAGATCCTTCCTCTTTGAAAATAACTGACATGCGCTTTGCCGATATAGATGGAGCGCCAAAACGGTGTACCCTGATAAAGATTTTTACAAACCAGGGAATAGTCGGATACGGAGAGGTTCGCGATGCCTCTAGCCGCACGTATGCGGCTATGTTAAAGAGCCGTATTATAGGTGAGAATCCATGTAATGTGGAGAAAATCTTTAACCGCATAAAACAGTTCGGTGGAGATTCCAGGCAGGCAGGCGGAGTATGCGGCATAGAGGTTGCCCTATGGGACTTGGCTGGAAAGGCCTGGGGCGTTCCTGTGTGGCAGATGCTTGGAGGTAAATATCGCGATAAAATACGCGTCTATTGCGATACGGATAGCGAAGGCGGTGGCCGAGACATGGGGAAGGCTCTCAAGGAAAGAATGGCTCTTGGTTATACATTTTTAAAGATGGATTTGGGAATAGAGCTTTTGTCTGATATTCCCGGAACGCTTTGCGCGCCACTCGGATTCTTAGAGAAAATGCGGGAATATAAGAAAACCGTATTTTCAACGCCGCATGGTTCAATAGATCCGCGAGCAATGCGTGGAGAAGCATACGATCTATTCAATACGGCCCATCCGTTTACGGGGGTGCACATCACTGAAAAGGGGTTGGATTTCCTCGAAAATTACATGAAAGATGTTCGCGCGGAAATAGGCTATGAAATACCCATTGCCATCGACCATGTTGGGCATATTCCTATTGAGGATTGCATTAAGCTGGCAAGGCGTCTAGAGAAATACAATCTCGCATGGATGGAAGATCCGGTTCCATGGCAATATACAGATCAATATGTCCGCCTTGCAAATTCTACAACAACCCCTATTGCCACCGGAGAAGACATTTATTTAAGAGATGGCTTTAAACCTCTTCTTGAATCTGGTGCGCTTGCAGTGATACATCCCGATGTTCTTACTGCGGGTGGAATTCTTGAGACAAAACTCATAGGCGATATGGCAGAAATGCACCATACTGCAATGGCAATCCATATGGCCGAAAGCCCAATAGCCTGTATGGCAGCCGTGCATGTTGCAGCAGCTACGCGGAATTTTACGGCTCTGGAAATACATTCGGTCGATGTGCCATGGTGGGAAGATTTGGTTACGGGTCTGCCAAAGCCGCTTGTGAAAAATGGATATATCGATGTTCCAAATGCTCCGGGATTGGGGATAGAGTCTTTGAATGAAGATTTAATTAGGCAAAAACTCCATTCCGATTTCCCAGAGGCATGGTCGGATACATCTGAATGGGATAAAGAATGGTCTAACGACAGAAGGTGGTCGTAGGAGCATTAAATCACAGGCTTATTTTTAAAAAGTTAGGTTGGGTGTAGAAAATGAATCTTAGGTGGTTATCTCAGGCGGGGTTTCTTCTGGAAAATCAGGGTGCGAGAATAGCGATAGATCCTTATCTGAGCGATGATCTCGCAAAGCTGAAACACTACAGAATGTCTCCTCCGCCAATTCCTCCATCTATGCTCAACCCAGACTTTGTGATTTTTTCCCACGATCATTTAGACCATTACGATCCAGTAACTGTGGCTGAAATTTTACGAATTCGGCCAGATTGTAATTTGATAGGCGTTGAAAGTGTTTTCGAGCACCACAAGAAGCTTGGTTTCAGCACCTCGCATTTTACCCCGATAAAACTAAACGATACCGTGTGTGTAGGTGGGCTAAAGATAACTGCTGTGCGTGCATACCATTCCGATCCGTTTGCTGTGGGGTTCTTTATATTTACAGGGGAATTGGGCGTATATATTTCTGCTGATACACTCTACCAGCCAACTTTATCTTCTGAGATTTTGTCTTCATCTGGATGCAAACCTGATATTGCTATAGTCTGTATAAACGGCAAGCTTGGCAACATGCCATGGAATGATGCGGCCAAGCTGGTTCTTGAATTGAAAGCATCTAAAGCCATGCCTATGCATTATGGGCTATTTGCTGATAATACAGAAGATCCCAGACCATTTAAGGAATATTTATCTGATCGCGGCGTAGATGTAATAATTCCAGATGAAGAATCCACTTATAAATTATAGTTTATTGTCTGTATATGTTGCAGTGAGATTATAACTGCCTTAAAGTAGATTTCTGTTGGCAGTTTCCAGATTAAATGAGGCCATATAAGTTTGTCTCGGCGAAGTGCTACTTATGTGTTTATTGTATTCAAGGGCTGAAGTCTTTAAATGTTAAGATATGGTAAGACTTTTATGGCCGGCATGTATATTTAGGGGGGGTACTGGCAAGCCGTTAGGTTGCAGCTTCCGTTTGCATTATAAATATCATGCCTTATTCAACAATCTGATTTTCAGTATCTAAAGTACATGCTGCCTGGATATACCTATATATAAAGCTTGCAGCGCTGTTTTTTATGCTTGACAAACAAATGTATTAAACAAATGTATGAAATTTTACGCTCGGAAAGGAAAGCCGCTATGGATAAAATATTGGATATGCTCATTGCTGAGTATCGTTCTGAAACTGCCGGGAAGATATTGCGAACAGCCTTGAAAATGTTTGCTGTTGCAACTCCGGCAGCGGTTAGAATGCGCGACTTGGCAAAAGAGGCCAAAGTGAATCTTGCCGCAGTCAATTACCATTTCAAAACTAAGGACGCATTGTATATTGAGGTTGCAAAACTGATTGTCCGCCTATTTCAGATACAGTATGAGCCTTATGTTAATAGATTTGAAGAGATAAAGGTTTCCAGGAACGCAGAAGATGCAATAGAGCTTATAAAGGATGTGTTGGCTTCCAGAATCAGGTGTGAGTCTAAGTACAATAAATATTCGAGATATATAGTTCTGATTCTCATGCGCGAAGAACTCTGTAATGGAGCTCCATTCGATATGTTCCTTAAGAAACTATTCATACCTAGAACAAAAATAACTGCCGAACTTATAGATATAGCCACAAATGGCAGAATAAGCGGGGAAAAGGCCAGAATAGCGGCAAAGATACTTCTAGGTCAGACTCACCTTTTTAATTCCGCAAGAACGGGGGTAAAAATAGACTTAAACTGGAAGACTTTTGGAGAAAAAGAGGCCGAAAAGGTCAGGGAGATAAATTCTGAATTTGTAGACAAAATTTTAAGGTAATTATGAGAAATATCAAATGTTTAGAAATAGCGGCTATTTTGGCCGGAGCATCTATATTGTTTACAGGTGGATGCGATAACTCAGCCAATGTATCAGACAATACATAAGCTCCCCAGGTGGTGTTTGAGTATCCGGTTGTAAAGGATGTTGTCCTTTGGGACGAATACACTGCAAAAATAGAGGCAATTGCGTCGGTAGACATCAGGGCTCTGGTGGGCGGCTATCTGAAGTCTGTGAACTTCAAGGAAGGGCAGGATGTCAAGAAGGGGGACTTGTTGTTTGTGATAGACCCCCGTCCGTACGAGGCTGCTTTGGCCTCTGCTGAGGCTGAGCTTGCTGAGGCGAAGGCAAAAGTTGAGCTTGCAAGAACAAATCTCGACCGCGCTAAAGAACTGTATGCGGCAGATGTAGTTGCTAAGGAATTTCTCGATACGAGGAATTGCGAGATGCTTTCTTCAAAGGCTATTCTGGCCAGTGCCGAGGCGAAAGTTCGCAATGCGGCTTTGAATCTTGAATATACAAGCATAAGGGCGCCGATGTCCGGCAAGATAAGCGAGGCCTATGTTGATATAGGAAACCTTATCGTAGCCGATCAGACAAAGCTTACGCGCATTGTAGATAATTCTTCTGTTCAAGCATATTTTGAGCTTAGCGAGCGCGACGTTGTTGCGTATAGAGATTGCGGCCTATTTGAAAAGATAAACATATCAGCCGGAACAGGTCCGACCATAAAGCTAATACTGTTTGAGCATAATGACAAAGTCTACCAGGGCGTTTTGAATTACTACGACAATGAGATATCCCAGGAATCGGCCAGCCTCACAATGCGAGCCGACTTTGATAACTCAAAGAAACAGCTTTCCTCCGGCATGTACGGAACGGTATATGTGCCCGGATATACCGTGAAGAATGCGGTGCTTGTTCCGGACGCGGCGATAGGAACAGATTTGATGTCGCGCTATGTTATGGTTGTTGGAGACGATAATAAAGTGAAATATGTTCCGGTTGAAGTGGGCAGGCTTGTCGGAAAATATGCAATAGTAAACTCTGGCGTCTCTCCCAAAGACAAGATAGTTGTTGCGGGTCTGCATAGGGCTGTTCCGGGAATATTGGTAGATCCTGTTCAGAAAACAAATGATCCTGTTCAGAAAGCGAATGACGAAAAATGAAACGCAGTATATCTCATTTTTTCATAGATCGCCCCGGCTTTTGCGATGGTGATATCCATCATAATAACGATAGTCGGAATAGTAGGTTATCTAAGGCTTCCGGTGGCGCAGTATCCTGATGTTGTGCCGCCGTCGGTAGTTGTTCGAACAAGTTATCCAGGAGCTTCTCCGGAGATACTTATGGATACCGTTGCAGCTCCGCTTGAGCAGGAGATAAACGGCGTTGAAAACATGCTTTATATGGCCAGCCAGTGCAGTTCCGACGGCTCCATACTTATCACTATTACTTTTGAGGTTGGTACCAATTTGGACATAGCCCAAGTGTAGATGCAAAATCGAGTTGCAATAGCAACTCCGAGACTTCCCGAGGAGGTTAGGAACATAGGTGTTGTGGTAAAGAAGCGTTCTCCGGATATGCTTGTCAGTATAAACGTATTTTCTCCGGACGGATCGAGGGATAAGCTGTATCTTACAAACTACGCAATCAGCCAGATGAACGACCGCTTGGCTCGTATCCAAGGCGTTGGAGACTTGGAGGTTCTGGGCCCGCGCGAGTACAGTATGAGAATATGGATAAACCCCGATAAGCTGTCAAAATACAATATGAATCCGGCAGCCGTGGTAAAAGCCTTGCGCGAACAGAATAAACAGGTAGCCGCCGGAGCACTGAACCAGTCTCCGATTTCAAATCCGGATTTGGCGTATGAGCTTACTATAAATACAAAGGGAAGATTCACAAAACCATCGGAATTTGAGGACATAATAATAAAATATACCGACGAAGGCAAAGTTGTAAAACTCAAAGACGTTGCCCGCGTTGAACTTGGTTCTTACGACTATTCCACCGAGACATACCTTAACGGGAAACCTTGCGTTGGTATTTCCATATACCAGTTGCCTGGCACGAACGCTCTCGATACCGCCGAGAGGATCATCGCCATGCTTGAAGAGATGAAAGCGTCATTCCCGGCTGGAGTTGACTATGAGATAACCATAGACAACACCCTGTTCATAAAGTCTTCCGTAAACGCCGTATATCACACTATCTTTGAGGCGGTATTACTTGTTGTGTTCGTAATACTATTGTTCTTGCAGAACTGGCGTTCGGCATTAATTCCGCTTACAGCAATTCCGGTTTCTTTGATAGGAACATTCGGGTTTATGGATTTCTTCGGGTTTTCAATAAACAACATTTCTTTGTTTGGAATTGTTTTGGCAATAGGTATAGTTGTTGATAACGCGATAGTTATTGTTGAGAATGTTGAGCGCAATATGAAGCTAGGCATGAGTGTCCGGCAGGCAACTAAGGATACTATGGACCGTGTACAAAATGCCCTTGTTGCCATAACTCTTGTGCTTAGCGCCGTGTTCATTCCAACAGCATTCGTCGAGGGCATAAGCGGACAGTTTTACAAGCAGTTTGCCTTAACCATTGCGGTATCAACAATACTTTCCGGAGTTGTCTCTCTAACTTTGTCCCCGGCGTTGTGCGTTCTTCTTATAAAAGAGGCTGGAGACAAACCGGATCTGCTAATGCGGATTATGAATTTGCTCTTTGGGAAGTTGTTTTCCGTCTTCAACCGTTCATTTGAGTGGTTATCCCAGGCGTACGGCAATTTTGTAAAGGGCATAGTTGCCCATTGGGCGATAGTAATATTCATGTATGTGCTGTTGCTCGTACTTACAGGATATCTATTCTCCATAACTCCGTCAGGATTCATTCCAAAGCAAGACAACGATTTCCTTCAAGTTTCGGTGCAGTTGCCAGAGGGATATTCCCTAGATCAGACCGACAAGGTAATGAAACGCATGCAAGATCTTCTCAGAGATATAGACGGCATAGAGAAATTCATGTGTGTTGTTGGCCTTAACGGCGCCACAAGGACAAAATCGGCAAATACAGGAGCAAGATAAGGCAGGAGAAGGGCGAGAGCGCTGCATCGGCCGTTGCCGCAGCGTCTTGCAACAGGCTCAGGCCTATTTTGATGACGTCGTTTGCCTTCATATTGGGAGTAGTCCCATTGGCGTACGGTGTAGATTCCGGAGCGGAATTGAGAGAGGCTCTTGGAACATCAGTTTTGTACGGCATGATAGGAGTTACATTCCTTGGGTTGATATTTACTCCTGCATTCTTCTATGCAATTCAGAGGAACAAGAAATATGCAAAAAAAGAACTTCAATAAAATTTTACACAGGGTTTCCCAGACAGGAATTGCGTCGGTGATTTTGCTGTCGTGCGGTTGCGTTATGATACCCGACTACGAAGATCCGCAGACAACTCTGCCAGAGTACGGGCTGGAGGCTAAGAATTTCAAGTTCGACGCTTCCTTATGGAAGAGCGCAACTCCAACTGACGAGCTTTCCAAGGGGGATTGGTGGCGCATATTTAATGACGAAACCTTAAACTCTTTGATAGCCGAATGCGACAAGAACAATCCAGACCTTGCCGCCGCTTTCCACAATGTAGAGCGTCTGTGCGAGGCCGCTTTTGTCAGCGAGGCTGACTTGTATCCGCATTTGCGTTCGTCGGATTATTTTCTGCGCGACGGCAGGAGCGATGATTTCAAGCCAGTTCCGTCAGGCACATACAGCTCATGGGTTGTCGGGCTTGAACCACATGGGATCTGGACTTATTCGGGCGCATACAAAGCATAGTCATAAAAGACAGGGCTTTGGTGCAGGCCTCATACAACATGTATTGCAATCTGATGCTTTCGTTGCATGCCCGCATTGCTGCAGAATATTTCTTTGCCCGCCAGTGCGAGTCTGAAATTAAGCTTTTGGAGGAGACTCTTGTTGTTCGCAAGCAGCAGACGGCGTTTGTACAGAAACGCCGCAATTTAAAATTTGCAAGTAACTTGGATTTATCAAGAGCTAAGGTTTTGGAGTTTGAAGCGGCGTCTCAGTTGGATTCCGTAAGGCGCCAGCTCGATGCCTCTATAAACCGCATAGCGCTACTTTGCGGCAAGTCTCCTTCAAACTTTGAGCTCAAATGCTCACCTCTTTCCGACGGCCTTCCAATTGTTCCAAGGGTTATGCCATCTGAGCTTCTCGAGCGCAGGCCCGATGTTGCCGCGGCAGAGCGTGAGGTGTACGCGGCAAATGCGCAGATTGGCTCCGATACTGCAGCTTTCTTCCCGACGGTATCCATAACCGGAGATGTCGGGTTCAAGACCAACAAGATAGAGAATCTGCTTGAGGCCGGATCTCTTGCGTGGGGAATAAGCCCGCAAGTATATATACCAATATTTCAAGCCGGAAAGCTATATGCACAAAGGCAGGCCGATTTAGCCGCGCATAAAGCCGCAACTGAAAAATATAAGTCCATAGTTCTTCAAGCCATAGGCGAGGTTGAAACTTCCCTTTCCGACATATCGAACATGAAAAGGGAGTACGAGAACAGAAAACAGACTTCCGCTCATTCTGCAAATGTACAGTCTTATACTCAGAAACAGTACGAGCTCGGCCTGGAAGATTACTTTGCCGTAAGCGATGCGCAGAGGCAGTATCTGCTCTATAAGCGCGAGGAAATAAGGCTGCTCGGCGCCAGATACAGAGCTTATGTTTCTTTGATAATGGCCTTGGGCGGAGGCTGGGAAAACCAGCAGAAAAATCCGTCGGCATTTGAGCGTTTAAATACAGAGGCCTAATAGCAATTTTTTATCGTTGAGGTTTTATCGGGCGGTCCAGCATAAGGGCCGCCCGTTTTCTTATATGGGGTAAGATGGATTATATCACTGACAAGCGCAGATGCCTCGCATGGAATATTCTTAGCGCGGCATTTTTCATTCAGCCTATAAAATGCTAAATCCAGATTTTTTAGCTGAGCATTTTCTTCTAAAACTTATTTTATTAAGCAGCCTTATATCTTTGGATTAATAGTATCTTATTATATCTTGCAAAACTAATTAGCCCAGGCGCGATTTGAAATCTTTGTACCCGAAAGATTTTACTATGCGGCACTTTCCATCTACACCGCGTATCGCAAGAGATGGCAGTGGCATTCCGTTGAAGGTGTTGTTCTTCACAAAGCTGTATATTGCCATGTCCTGAAACTTTAGTTTGTCTCCAACCTTAAGCGGTACATCGAATGAGTATTTGCCTATCACGTCTCCCGCAAGGCATGTGGCTCCGGCAAGTGTGTAATTGTACTTTTTTTCTCCGGGTTTTCCTGCGTCCTTTAAGGGTGGAGTGTAGGGCATTTCTATTACGTCCGGCATATGGCAGGCGGCGGACGCGTCGAGTATGGCTATCTTTCCGTCATTGTCGACTATATCCAAAACTTCTGTTATAAGTTCACCCGCGTTCAAGGCAACGGCTTCTCCGGGCTCAAGATACACCTGCAGCCCGTATTTATCTGCCATTTTATTTATGCACTTCTTTAGGCGCTCCATATCGTATCCGGGCTTTGTTATGTGGTGTCCTCCGCCGAAATTTATCCACCTTATGCGCTTTAGATATTTGCCGAATTTTTCCTCCACGGCATCAAGTGTCTTTTCCAACGCGTCGGAGTTTTGCTCGCACAGGGTGTGGAAGTGCAGGCCGTCTATCCAATCGGGAAGGTCTTGCGGGAAATTTTTTATTGTAATTCCCAGGCGCGAACCTTTTGCACACGGGTCGTATATGGCATGCCCCTCCTGGGTGGAACATTGAGGGTTTATTCTAAGCCCAAGCTTTGCGCCGTGCGCCGAGGCTCGCTCGTGAAACCTCTCCGCCTGCGCCATAGAATTAAAGACTATATGAGAGCATATCTTCGCAAGCTCATCTATGTCTTTTTGCGAATATGCCGCGCAGAATACATGCGTCTGCGCGCGCATCTCCTCCGCGCCCAACCGGGCCTCGTACAGGCCGCTTGCGCAAACGCCGTCTATATAGCGCGATATTAACGGATAAAGCGCGTATAGAGAAAACGCTTTCTGCGCAAGCAGTATCCTGCAGCCGGTATCATCTTTCAGTGCGCGCAGTATCTCAAGATTTGAGATTATTGCCGCTTCGTCTATAAGATAACAGGGGGTTTGAAGCTCCGAGTCTTTCATCAGTCTACAAGAACGGGCGAGAAATTCTCCTTCCAGGGCAGACCCCACTTGTTCAGGGCGTCCATAAAAGGATCCGGATCAAACTGTTCTATGTTGTATACGCCGGCCTTATTCCATTTGCCGGAAAGTATCATTGAGGCACCTATCATAGCGGGAACTCCGGTGGTGTAGGCCACAGCCTGAGAGCCTACTTCCTTGTAGCACTCCTGATGATCGCAGATGTTGTACAGATAGTAGGTCTTTTGCTTTCCGTCTTTCTTGCCTATAAATATGCAGCCTATGTTTGTCTTGCCTTTGGTGCGCGGGCCAAGAGAGGCCGGATCAGGCAATACAGCCTTCAAGAATTGCAGCGGAACTATCTGTTTGCCCTCAAAATTTATGGGCTTTATTGACGTCATTCCAACGTTTTCGAGGCATTTTAAATGCGTCAGATAATTCTGCGAAAACGTCATGAAAAACCTTATTCTCTTTATGCCCTTTATGTTTAGAGCAAGAGATTCAAGTTCCTCGTGGTGCAGAAGGTACATATCGCGCCGGCCTACGCCTTCAAAGTCGTACTCGCGCTTAATTTCCATTGGAGCGGTCTCCACCCACTTGCCGTTCTCCCAGTAGCTGCCGTTTGCGGATACCTCTCTGATGTTTATTTCGGGATTGAAGTTTGTGGCAAACGGATATCCGTGGTCTCCTCCGTTGCAGTCGAGTATGTCTATAAAGTTTATTTCGTCGAACTGGTGCTTCTGGGCGTAGGCACTGAAGACTCCTGTAACTCCGGGGTCGAACCCGCTGCCGAGCAGGGCGGTTATGCCGGCGTCTTTAAATTTTTTATCGTAGGCCCACTGCCATTTGTACTCGAACTTGGCGGTGTCTTCGGGCTCGTAATTGGCTGTGTCCATATAGTGCGTCTTTGTGGCAAGGCACGCGTCCATTATATTCAAGTCCTGATAGGGCAGGGCGAGATTCATGACTATGTCGGGCTTCTGCTCCTCTATGAGCCTAATTAGCTCTTCGACATTGTCGGCATTTACCTGGGCGGTGGAAATTTCCGTCTTGGTGGTAGGGGCGAGTTTCGCGGCAAGGGCATCGCACTTTGACTTTGTGCGGCTTGCTATGCATATCTTGCCGAAAACTTCGCTGTTTTGGCAGCATTTATGTATCGCCACGGAGGCAACCGCTCCGCATCCTATTATTAGGGCTTTTTTCATTTCTTTCATTTGTGGAGGTTAAGTAGTAATTCCCTTGTTATCTTTACGGCGGCAGCTACGGATATTCCGCTGTGGTCGTAATGGGGAGACAGCTCTACAACATCGCAGGCTACGACATTCAAATTTCTGCATACACTCTCCGCTGCCGCGCGCAACTGCTCAAAGCTTACTCCGCCAGCTTCGGGTGTTCCCGTTCCGGGAAACACGGAAGGGTCTAGCACGTCCAGATCTATTGTAAAATACACGGGGGCTTTGCCTATCTTCTGCGGCAGAGTGTCTATGCCTGAAAACCCAAACCGTGTTGTATCCACATGATTTGCGCCCCATTCAAACTCCTCCTTGTCTCCGGAGCGTATGCCGAACTGGAATATGCGGCCATCGCCAACTATTTCATGGCAGCGGCGCATAACGCAAGCGTGCGATAGCTTCACCCCAAGATAGTCTTGCCGCAAGTCCGCGTGGGCATCAAAATGAACTATGTGCAAGTCTGGGTATTTCTCCGCGCAGGCGCGCACCGCACCAAGGCTTACAAGGTGCTCTCCACCCATCATGAAGGGCAGTTTGCCGTCGTTTAAAATTTCTTCAGTGCGCTCTTGTATGGCGCGCAAAGTGGCATCGGAGTCTCCAAAGGGCAAATCTAAATCTCCCGTATCTATTATGCGGCAGTCGGCCATATCCCTATTCTGATAGGGACTGAAGGTCTCCATTCCGTACGATTCGGCCCTCATGTATTTTGGCGCAAATCGGGCCCCTGGCCTGAAGGAGGTGGTGGAGTCGCTCCCGGCTCCGAACATGGCTATCTTTGCTTCTCCGTAGGGGGAGTCGCAGGCTATGAAAGTCTCGGAATTTTTATTCAACATCTTCAAGCGCCTCCTTTACATATGCTGGCAGTGCAAAGGCTCCCAAGTGCAGTTGGGGGGTGTAGTATTTTGTCTTAATCTTAAGCTTTTTCCATTCTCTCGTCTTTACGTCCTCAAGCGGATCCGGACCCTTTGAGGCAAATCCAAAGAGCCAATGTCCAGATGGATATGTAGGTATGTGAGCTTGGTAGACTTTGCATACTGGAAAAGTTTTAAATATCTTCTTGTGAGCAGCCTTCATTGCTGCTCTGTCGGCCGCGTAAAATGGGCTTTCGTGCTGGTTTACCATTATGCCGTTTTTCTTTAGCGCATTGAAGCAGCTGCCGTAGAACTCCTTTGTGAAAACACCTTCGCCAGGACCGAACGGGTCGGTGGAATCTACTATTATAATGTCGTACTCTTCCTCGCACTTGCGCACATATTTTACCCCGTCTTCAAAACATACGGAAACTCTTGGATCATCAAATCCGCAGGCCGTCTGAGGAAGGTATTTTTTACATGCCGCAACCACGCGCTCGTCTATTTCCACTATGTCTATTTCTTTTATGGAGTCGTACTTGCATAGTTCCCTTGCAACGCCTCCGTCGCCCGCACCTATCACAAGCACGCTCTTGGCATCAGGATTTACCGCCATTGGAACGTGCGTTATCATCTCGTGGTAGACAAATTCGTCTTTCTCCGTTAGCATCATGTAGCCGTCGAGCGTAAGAAACTTGCCGAATTCAGGCGACTCAAATATGTCTATCCTCTGAAACTTCGACGTTTCAGAATACAGCATTTTGTCCACCTTTATTGACAGCCTTACGTTGCTCGTATGATTTTCCGTAAACCAAAGATCCATGTCAGCCTTTCAAAACTTTAAGGGTTTTTGTATCTATATCCGACGTTCCCGTCATAGAACCGCCTTTTTCCTTGGCGTATTGTATGTATTCTACAATCTGATCCGTCACCTTTTCTCCCGGAGCAAGTATGGGGATTCCGGGCGGATAGCACATTGCAAATTCGGCCGATATCCTGCCTACCGCCTCCTTCAAAGGGAGCCTTTCTGTATCAGAATAAAATGCTTCTCTTGGCGAGACTTCAACCTCGGGCGGTATGTACTCGCGCGAGGGCAATCCGCACTTTGGCCGCTTGTAGTTTCTGCGTATGTCGGCAAGAGCGCTTATTAGGCGTTCTATATCGCGCGGACGGTCGCCCACTGAAATGTAGGCTAGTATGTTTGATATGTCGCCAAATTCCGTTTGAATATCGTACTCGTCGCGCAGTATGTCGTAAACTTCCATTCCGGATATCCCCGTGCCAAGCGTATGAATGGAAAGTTTTGTCTCGTCGAAATCAAACACCGTAGAGCCGTTTATAAGCTCTTTTGAAAACGCGTAATAATCTCCTATCTTATTTATCTCTCCGCGCGCGTATCTGGCATATTCTATAACTCTTCTGAAAGTTTCTGCTCCTCTAAGAGCAAGGTTTCTGCGCGATATATCCAGGCTGGACGTGAGCAGATACGACGGGCTTGTAGTTTGCGTTAAGTTTATTATCTGCCGCATTCTACCCTCGTCTATGCTCTTTGCGCACAGCAGTATAGAGCTTTGCGTCAGGCTGCCGCCCGACTTATGCATGCTCGCAGCGGCGATATCCGCTCCGCACTCCATCGCCGAAGGCGGGCATTGGCTTGAAAAGTAAAAATGCGTTCCGTGAGCCTCGTCTGCCAGCGCAAGCATGCCGCGCTCGTGTGCCATGGAAACTATGCTGCGCAAATCTGAACATACCCCGTAATATGTGGGGTTGTTTACGAGCACCGCCTTTGCATCCGGATTCTCATCCATAGCCCGCTCGACAGACTTTACCGACATTCCAAGCGGTATTCCCAAATTTGCGTCTATGCCCGGATCCACATAAACGGGCGTGGCCCCGCTTACAATCAGCGCGTTTATCGCGCTGCGGTGGACATTCCGTGGCATTATTATCTTATCACCCTCCTTGCAGGCGTAAAGAATCATTGCCTGTACAGCGGAGGTAGTGCCGTTTACCATGAAAAATGCGCTCTCCGCCCCAAAGGCGTCTGCGGCAAGCTCCTGTGCACGGCCTATCACGGAGACGGGGTGGCACAGGTTGTCGAGCGGCTTCATAGAGTTTACGTCAACGTCGAGGCAGTCTTTGCCGAGAAACTCGGCAAGCTCGGGGTTTCCCCTGCCGCGCTTGTGCCCGGGCACGTCGAACGGAACAAGCCGGCTGTCCTTCATCTCCAACAGGGCCTCGTAAAGCGGAGCCTGCGTCTGGTCTAACTTGAACATGTCAGTATATATTCCTGCCGCTGTAAATTTCCGTCATCTCGCGCTTGAGGCTCTGCGTTATGCGGTTGCGCTCGTCTTTTGTCAGTTTTCTGGCGTCGGTCGCAAAAAGGTAATTCTTTAAATCTATGTCTTTTATAAGCATCTTTGTGTGAAAGATGTTCGCCTCAAAAACATTTACGTCTATGGCGTTGTAGCGCAGAAGGGTGTTCTTGTTTATGTAGTCTTGTATGGAGTGTATCTTGTGGTCGAGAAATATCTTCTTGCCCTTTACATCGCGCGTAAAGCCCCTTACGCGGTAGTCCATTGTAATTATGTCGGAATCGAAACTACCTATCAAATAATCTAGCGTAGAAAGCGGAGTAATCTCTCCGCAAGTTGCCACGTCTATATCAACTCTGAAGGTCGCCAAACTTCTGTCGGGGTGGTATTCGGGATAGGTGTGTACCGTAACATGGCTCTTGTCGAGATGGGCAAGTATCTCGCTGCCGCAATGCGGTATTAAAGACTTCTCCGCTATCAAAAACGTAACCGACGCCCCCTGGGGATCGTAATCTTGCTTTGAAACGCTTATTACCTTCGCCCCTATCTTCTCTGTAAGATGCATCATTATATCCGTGATGCGTTCCGAGTTATATTCTTCATCTATGTAGTCTATATAACTCAGCTGCTCCTTGGACGTCTTGGCGTAGCAGACGTCGTAGATGTTAAAGCTCAATGACTTCGTCAGGTTGTTGAAGCCATGCAGTTTAAGTTTGTTTTTCATTTATGGAGCTAATGATAATGCATAAAAACCCGTGTTTTTGTTTCCGACCTTCTCCGCCAAACTATCACTGTTTGCCGGGCGTCCACTGTAATTTAAAAATCAAGTTTGTTGATAAATCGGCTATGCCGCTTGTCAACTTTTTTCTCCCTATAATTTCACAACTTACATTTTGGAAACATTTCAAAAACAAACCGCCTTGAATAAGGCGGTTTTAGTTAGGAGCATTCTTATTGTTTGCTGCGGTGGTCCCGGGGCAAAACTAGGCGTCGTAAAGCCATGTGGAAAGGTAGCGCTCCCCGGTATCCGGAAGCAGAACTACTATGCGCTTTCCGGCAAATTCTGGCTGCTTTGAAAGCTCCAATGCCGCGTATAGCGCCGCTCCAGACGATATCCCAACAAGTATTCCCTCCTTGCTTGCAGCAAGGCGCGCAGTTCTTCCGGCGTCTTCGGCCGATACAGTTATAACTTTGTCAACTATGCGCATATTCATAACCTTTGGGATAAAACCAGCACCTATTCCCTGCAATTTGTGCAGCCCGGGCTTTCCGCCCGACAATACCGCGCTTGTGTCGGGCTCCACTGCGTAAATCTTGATGTCTGGATTCTTCTCCTTCAGATATTCTCCTATACCAGTTATTGTGCCTCCAGTTCCAACTCCCGCAACAAATGCGTCTATCTTTCCGTCTGTATCGCGCCAGATTTCCGGCCCCGTGTGCGACTTATGCCACGCCGGATTTGCTGGATTTTCAAATTGCTGAGGAATAAATGCCCCAGGTGTTGCGTTCTTAAGCTCAATAGCCTTGTCTATGGCGCCTTTCATTCCTTTTGCACCTTCGGTCAACACTATCTGCGCGCCGTATGCCGCGGCGAGCTTTCTGCGCTCTATGCTCATTGTATCGGGCATGGTTAGAATCAGTTTGTATCCCTTCACAGCCGCAACAAGAGCCAGGCCAACTCCTGTATTTCCGCTTGTTGGCTCTATTATAAGCGCTCCGGGCTTAAGCTCTCCGGACTTTTCGGCCGCTTCTATCATTGCCAGTGCTATCCTGTCTTTGACAGATCCCCCCGGATTGAAGAACTCAACCTTGGCTAGCACTTCCGCCTTGCCGCCGTTTATATTGTTTATTCTTACAAGAGGGGTATTGCCTATTTTGTCTATTATGTTGTCTGATATATTCGCCATAAATTTATCTCCCGATATTTTGATATGTACGGCGTTCCTGCATGTTTTTAGGCATTAGAAACTACCGGTTTAAAATTTTGTCAATTTTGTTTTTAGCCTTATAAAACTCCTTATTAAGCCTTCTTTGACACATATTATTGCGCAAATGTTCGGCTGAGTGCAAAGTATTTATAGAGTCTTTTTATATTTCTAATTTTCGATACGTGCAAGAGTTATATTTATATGCCGCCTCAGGCCGATTTTGGTTGATTTTTTTTGCGGCATATGGGATATATAAGACAACCTCTGCGGTGTTCGACACTGACAAAACAGGTTCCACAGCCTTATTTCACTATGAAGGGAGCCATAGGGCGGGCGGCGGCTGTCAGGCCGTCTTGAACGGAAGGCAAAAACCGTTCCCCGGGCACCCACCTTGTTTATCGGGGCAGTATGACCGACTCGTAAAGACGGCACAGGCGGAGGCCTTTTTTATCTATGGCGGGAGCGAAAAACGTTTGGATATGGCTGATGTTTCTCTATTTTGCGGAGGGGCTTCCAAATGTGATGGTATCAAACGCGTCTGTTGCGTTTTACACTACAATGGGAATGTCTTTGCCGGAGATGGCCAGGCTTACATCTCTGCTGTATCTGCCGTGGGCTCTGAAGGCTTTTTGGAGTCCGGCGGTTGAGGCACTTGGAACGCGCAGAAGTTGGATACTTCTTTGCATATCGGCTTTTTCTTTCGCCTTCTTGCTCTTATCTATAGTTCCTTTTTCTTCTAATTGGGCGCTGTTGTCCGCCGCATTGTTTTGGATTATAGGTTTTTCTTCGGCAACCTTCGACATAGCCGCCGACGGATTTTATATGTGCGCTCTCGACGAAAAGCGCCAGGCCTTTTTTGTTGGCATAAGAAATTCTTTCTACCGTCTTGCCGTGCTTTTTGCCCAGGGGGCTCTTCTTGTATTTGCGGGCTATGCCGCGCGTAAATTAGGTGGGGTAAGGGAAGGATGGTCGGCAGCTTTCGGGCTTTGTGCGGCAACATCTATATTATGCGCGGCAATGCTATTTGTGTTTTTGCCGAGGCCTGATTCTGATAAGAAGGCAACTGCGAAGTCGGCGGGGGAATTTTTCGCGGAAACAATGGCGGCGTTTTCGTCGTTCTTTGCCAGGCGCGGTATATTTTACATTTTATTTTTTATATTGTTTTACAGATTTGCGGAGTCTCAGCTGGTTAAGATGGTTCAGCCTTTTCTCCTTGCCCCGCGCTCCGACGGAGGTTTGGGGCTAAGCTTGGAGAGCGTCGGTTTAGTCTACGGGGTTGCAGCTCCCATAGCACTGTTTGGAGGCGGAATATTGGGCGGCATAGCAATATCTAAAAAGTCCCTAAAAGGCATGCTTTGGACTATGGCTCTGTTTATGAATGTTCCAAACATTGTATATGTATATCTCGCCTTTGCCCAGCCCCAGAATATCTTTATTACGGCGGCGGCCATCGTTGTGGAGCAGTTTGGATACGGGTTTGGATTTGCGGGATATATGATGTTCCTTATATTTGCATCGCGCGGGGTTCACAAGACGTCGCACTACGCAATATGCACGGCTTTCATGGCTCTTGGACTCATGCTCCCGGGGGCGATAAGCGGGGATATTTATGCGTATCTTGGCGGATACGGAAAATTCTTTCTGTGGGTGCTTGTGGGAACATTAGTTTCTTTTATCGCAACGGCTGCGGCGTATAAGTCTTTTGGTACTTCAGATTTTGCAAAGTAGAGGTTAGCAATTTTTTTCTTTGCCAATTATTGATGATATATTATTTATATATTTTGTATTAACTGCAAAATACCTTCTGTAGGGGAGAAGGATTATTTTTTTAAGGGGGGATAAAATGATTATTAGGAAAACACTTATTCTTGCGTTTCTTTCTTTTGTTGTGGCGCTTTCGTTCCTGAGTGCTGATTCTCTAGGAGGAAAGGCTATTTCCATGCCCGGGCAAGATGGGAAACGCCCAGCGATAGATTATGCGTATTTTCCAAGTCGGCTTCATGCATTTGTATTTAGAAATTGGACATGCGTTCCCGCAAGCCGGCTGGCAAAAACGGTGGGTGCAAGCGAAGAGCAGATATGCTCTATAGCCGCCCAGCTTGGCTTGCCAAAACAGGGCAGGATAGAGAGCGCATGGAAAGATAAGGGATATATAACGGTTCTGCGCAGAAACTGGCATCTGCTCGATTATCCACAACTTCTTACCCTGCTTGGAATGTCTGCCCAGGAGCTTGAATTTAAGCTCATAGCAGACGACTTCCTATACATAAAGCTCGGCTCCATAAAACCAAAATGTGGCCCTCTTGTCTATGCCGAGCCCGATTCCGCGACATTGGCAAAGTGCGCTGAATTTAGGAAGCTGATGAAATCAGAGGGTGCGGAAAGACTTTTTGAAAGCGTTGAAAGATTCAGATTCAACGAGGAAATCTCCCTTATGCCCATGGGTACCGCGCCTGCTCCGCGGAAGGGAAGCATAGTGATGGCTTACCCGTATTTTTCGGAATACGGAGACTGCCTTTTGGACGACGATATCTCGTCTTATCCCGAC
This sequence comes from uncultured Opitutales bacterium, assembly GCA_944390805.1. Classification (GTDB taxonomy): domain Bacteria; phylum Verrucomicrobiota; class Verrucomicrobiia; order Opitutales; family Intestinicryptomonadaceae; genus CALXQW01. The sequence goes on from CALXQW010000038.1 coordinate 43,192, forward strand.
GAGATCTTAAAGCGCTACCAGCAAGTAGGTGTCAATGCCGTATGGCTTCATGTGGTATTAAGAACTTTGGTTTCAAACGACGGCCTATACGACGATTCTCCCGACGCACCCCGCAGAATAAGAAATCTCAACAAGCTCATATCTCGCGCAGAGAAGTACGGAATTAAGGTATTTTTGTATTTCAACGAACCGCGTTCCATGCCGCCTGAGTTCTTTGAGTCTTCAGAGCTTCGTTCCTCTTTGAAGGGCACGCCCGACGGTGGGTTAGTTGCCCTTTGCACGTCGCAAAAACCCGTGATAGACTGGCTTGAAAACGCCACTGAGCGGCTTTTTAAGGCTGCTCCTAAACTTGGCGGTATATTTACAATAACTGCTTCGGAATGCCTCACAAACTGCCTTTCTCATAGATTGGCAAAAAATATTTGCAAGGTGTGTTCCGCACGCGGCAGGCCTGTTGTTGTATCGGAGGTAAACAATGCCATTTTCCGCGGAATGCGCTCTGCAAGTAAAGATGCTGAACTGATAGTTTGGGATTGGGGCTGGAGGCCAGAGGCAGTTGAGGGAACGGTGGAGCTTCTTGAGAAGGATTGCATATTGATGTGTGTCAGCGAATGGGATTTACCCTTCAAGCGGGGAACTGTGGAAAGCAAAGTCAACGAGTACTGCATATCCTGTTCAGATTCCGCTCCTGGTCCGCGCGCAAAGAATCTTTGGAATTTAGCAAAGAAACGCGGAATGCGCACAATGGCCAAAGTCCAGGTTAACACCTCTTGGGAGTTTTCTCCCGTGCCCTACATTCCCTATGTAGACATAGTTGTAAACCATGCCAAAAATCTAAAGGATATGGGGGTGGACAATGTACTTTTGAATTGGAGTCTGGGCGGATATCCGTCGGTAAATATAGAGGCGTTTAACTCTTTCGATAAATCTCTTTCTGTGAAGGACAATCTAAAAAATATCGCTGTGCGCCGCTACGGAGAGAATGCTTCTGCTTCCGTCCTAAAGGCTTGGACAGAGTTTTCCGACGCATGGAGGCAGTTTCCTTTCGATATAGCATTGGCTTATTTCGGCGCGCAGCACATGGGAGCATCCAACCCCATATACGTCAAGCCGAGCGGCTATCATGCAACTATGGTTGGTATTCCGTACGATAACTTGGCTTCTTGGCGTTCAAAATATCCAAACGACGTTTTAATAGGCCAGCTTGAAAAAGTCGTAGCGGGCTTGGACAAGGGCATTTCTTCTTTGCTTGAAGCCGAATCTTCCGCCGGATTAACAGAAGATGCAAAAAGGGAGATTTCCTCCCAGATACGTTATGCCCGTTGTGCCAGCATAAGCCTTAAGAGCTTTGCGAACCAGGCTAAGTTTATAATTCTTAGAAACAGAATTTCTGCATCAACCACAAAGGAGGCGTTCGATGCCGACAAGGAAGAGATACTCTCCATATTAAACGAGGAAAAGCTCCTCGCTAGGGAAATGTACAAGCTCTGCCTTGAGGACGAATTTATCGGCTATGAAGCCTCCAACCACTATTTCTACATTCCGGCAGATTTATTGGAGAAAATTGCCTCTGTGGAATACGCCCGCGAATATTTCTCATCAAAGAATTTTGAAGCCTCCAAAAGGTGAATATGCCTTTTATATCTTTAACCGAAACAGGGCAGATATATGCCCTGTTAGCTTTTGAGGGGCAGGGGGTGATGTAAACTTAAAAATACGGCATATTGCATAAAAGGCGGCTATGGAGCATCAACTCGGCATTTATCTTTGTGCAGATAAGCCTCTTTGTATTTTAACAATATAGGCATAAAACTGCGCGTATTTTTAATTTCAACGTTTGTAAATAAAAGACGCGCAAAGTAGCATTGCTATTTGCGCGTCTTAAAAAGAATGCTTTACAAGCTACCTTAAGGCAGGTTCGTTTTGAATTTCCTTCTCTACGGGGTTCCCGTTTTTGTCGTAAGTTCTTTCAACTGTTGTTGCACTTACACCGGGAGTAAAAGATGCAGGCACAGTCTCGCACCAGTATGCGCCAGTACTTTCGCAGCCTGAAATGAACATGCTGCTTAAAAGTAGGAAACCCGCAATAAGTACGCGCTTTATATTTTTAGATATGAAGTTCTTCATGTCAGTCGAAAAGCCCCTTAGGAGACTGTTTTGAAATTTGCTTTTGTCCCGACCAAATAGCCGCTCCTCCGCTGTTTATATCGAGCATAAATATGTAGGTGACCTCGCGGACGTCTTCATTATCGTCCCTATCCTCTATAATTTTGCCCGTCATTGTTATTGCCGGAACCGGAGTTTTTGTTCCAGCCATGAAGGCCTGATAGTCCGCAAGCTCCTTTGTTGCCTTGTCGTCCGATACGGCAATGGCTTTCCCCGAGTTGTTTAAGACTATGCAGATTTGCTTTGTGAGCATATCTGTATCTATGCTCTCTGAAGTGCGGTTTATTATGCGGCTTACTTTCATGCGCACAGGCTGTTTGAACTTCTCAAGGCAGCCAGATGCAAGCATATCGTTTACTAGCGCGCTTGCCGCGTTGTTCCAGTCTGCAATATTTATCTTCTTTGTTGTTATGACAGACTGCGGCCCGCCGGATTTTACATAAGAGGCCTTATCGCTCGAACACGCCGCAAATATTGCGGCAACGGACATACAACACAGCGTTCTAAAGATGTTTTTCATGGCATTTAATTTATCTAATATTTGGGAAGAGTTTCAAGGAAAAGTCTTTTGCGTTGGGCGATGGGGCAACGGAAGATATGTATCCGCTCTCTCCGCCCTCCAGAATTAGGGTACTCCATGGAGTATTTGGGCTTTCAATTTCCATTCCGTTTTGGTCGAACCATGAGAATTTGTAGTTTATAGATCTCTGGGCAACTGTAGAATTCACAATCTTTGCTTGCACCTTAAGCAAATTTCCAACTACGCTTTGGTTTAAACCGGCAACATAGGCGTAGTCGTCGAGGTCGGAATCTGTTATTATGCGCTTGTCCGATACCATGTCCTTGCGCGACTGAGAATCCGCCCTCTCTACTGTATTTACAGTTGCGCATCCCGACATTGCCGCGCATAGCATAAGCGCCAATATCCATATATTTTTCATTGTATCGCCTTCTTTGGGGTTGTTAGCTCGAAGCTTCTCGCCGTTATCTTTGCCGACGGAGACGTCTTCCTTATTAAAATTACATTTGTGGAATTTGGGTTTACCTTAATATCTGCAGTTCCCACTTTCACCACGCCGTCCTTGGGAGTCTCGAAAGATGCAGTTAATATTTCTTTAGGAAGGCTTGTCCATGTGCGCAAATCGGCATCGTTTACAACGCTTTGATATATGGAGCCTGCTATATTGACCGCAAGCCCGGCCCAGCCATCTCCGGCTGCCTGCCTTGCGGCAACCTGTATACCGGCTTTTACCGCGGCAGATAGAACTGTCTTTGTTATGACCTCCGGCAGCCCATCGTTAAACTCCCTCTCTATAATTTTGTCCATATTGGCAAGCTTTTCCATGCGTATCTCTTTTCCGCCTGCCGATATGCAAACTCCGTCGGAAAACTGTATGCTCTTCTTTAAATACGGAAAGTTCATGCTAACATGCGGTATATTTCCGTTTATAATGTAAAGCGGCAGGTTTATCTTGCTTTGCATTCTGAGGGGCGCTGTTCCCTTTTCAAATATCACATATGTTCGCGGCGGTATGGCTGAGATATCCCCGTCCGCCAGTGAATTTGCCAGCTTGATATCCTCGGCAATTCCTTTATTGCTTCCGCTCACGGATTGGCTCGCCAGCCTGAAGAAATCCGCCGCCCTGTTCTTGTCGGACGAATCTGCCGGCCTTGACGAAAAATACATTCCAGCAAGCCAATAGGCAAAAGGATTTGCATAGTCGCTCGCAGCAACAACCCTTGCGTTCATGGAGAAATCGTCCCCGTAGATTGCCTTTAATGCGTTGCTCACACCCGCATTTGAAATTGTCTTGGAGGCGTCGTACGAGGCATTTATATTCTCTTTGCCCGCGGCAGAAATTGCCTTTTGAGTTCGCTCTATATTCTTTAAATTTGCATTCTTGGCATCTTGCTGGTAGTTTTCCATGCGCTTCAGGTTGACTTCCGCCAGGTCGAAATTGCCAAGTTCCATATAGTTTAACGCCTGGTAGGCAGACATCATTATCTTGTCGTAATTGTATCCGCGGTAGGGCAGTGCGCTCTGGTTTGTTAGTATGGCTGCAGTTTCCTCTGTTATTACTGTGTCTGCGTTCTTGTCGAACGAAGCCATCTTTTCTTCTGCCAGCTCAAAAGATTTTGCGCTTTCCTTTACATCTCCATTTGCGCGCGCAACAGCCCCGTATTCAAGCCGCCATATTACCTCATCGTCCGTATCCGCATACTTCCATACAAGAGGCTCGAGCGCCGCTTGTGCCGCGCCCGCTTCTCCCATACTCCATGCGCTACGCGCCGGAGCGGTCTTCTCAAGATGCGTTGAACACCCGGAGCATGCAAATGCGCCGGCCGCCAGAAATAATGCAGTCTTTAAAACTACGCGCATATTGTTATCTAATTATTTTGCGCCGGCGCTTTTTGCTTTCTTAATATTATGTTTGATACGTCCTTAAAACATTCGTCGGCATTTAGTGCTTCTACGGATAACTTTGGAACCCCCTGGGAGAATTTTGCATTTACCCTGTTTACAGTAAGAGTTCCTACATATATTTCGTTGTTGCCAAGCTTTTCTCCTGTTTCCGGATCTATCAATGCTTTACCCATATGGAAAATCTCGTAGACGTCACCTACTTTTACCCCAGAATTTGCACCCCTATTGAAACTTAATGTGCCCATAGCGTAATCGAGCGCCCTCGCAGGGCTTATCGCATCGCAAATATTCTGGGCGATGCGCTCGGCGAGTATTCTTGAAATCTCCGCAATGAGTGAGTCGTTAAGATTGCCGTTGGCTGAAACGTTTGTAGGCAAGTCAGATATGTCGCTTTCATTCACCGATACTGACGATGTCTCTAAAATGGCCCCAGTTGTTGAATTTATAACACTCGCCACCGCACCAAGGCGCAATATGCGCTTTTCTGCGGTTCTTTCCAACGATTCAAAACGGGCCTTTTCCGTGTAATCTTGAAAATCGGTAATTTCCACGGATACTATGTACTTTGCTCCCTTTAAGGCGCCTTGTGCCGCTCCCGATTCCACCGAGGCATTTCCTGAGGCAGAAAGGTCAGCCTCTTTTGATACTGCGTCTAAATCTGAACGGGTCAGAACTTCAAATCTGCGCGTGCTCTGAAATGCATGCGTCAAATTTGCCGTTAAAGCTTCTGTTATGCGTCCCATAACAATGCTTTTATTCTCAGAGGCTATTTTCAGCGACAGGCTTTTTCCCGCCGTTATTTTTGTGACAGCCAGCGTATCCTTTTGCTGAGCCTGCAGAAAGGCTGCTGATGCCAACATTGTTATTGCTGTAAATATTATAAGCTTTCTCATGCCTGGTTTTCCCTGTTAAATGGTTTGTTAGTTATTGCGCAAATATGCTTTGCACGCGGTTTATCTGCGGAATTTCTGAGGCCTTTACGTCTATCTTGTAGCCGGAATTTCTAAAGGTTTCTGCTATGCCTTTTAGCCTTTCCGCCTCGGCGTTTGTGATTGTACGGTTGTCGTCGGAGGCTTTTGCGCGCTCCTTGATAGATTCAAGGAATGTTAGATTGTCTTTCCAGCGTTGCCGCGCGGCATTTGTTAAGGCAAGCGGAATTGTTAAGGTCTGTTTTGAGTCCGCTGCAACATATATACTTGAAATATGGCTCTCAAGATCTGGATGAGAAAGCTTCAAAGAGTGAAAGCCTTTCGACAGCTTCATCTTTCCTCCCATAGGCACTTGTACTCCGTCTATATATGCCGACACATTCGAAATCTCAACCGGTATTATATTTGAGCCAAGAACATATTGCCCATTTTCATTTTGCACCACTTCCGGAAAGGACATTTGTTCTATGCTGAAGAGTATTTCCACGTCTCCGGATTCCGCATCAGCATTGCTTGAAATTCTTCCGGACTCTTGCGCCTGCTTTAACTTCATAGCTACTTTTTCCGCCGTGTCAAAGACGAGCTTGCCTATAATATCGTCTGTTGTCTCAGAGAGATTATCCGTCTTTCTCATAGTCAGGGTACAATCAACCAGCCCCCCTGATGTTCCAGCGGCATTATTAGCCGAAAGCAAACTGTATGAGCTTCTCAATGTGTAGAGCGTATTTACCGTGTTTATGCCGTACCCCGAAAACTTCTTCTCAGATTTGCCCAATGACGATATCGATACGGACAATATATAGTCTGCCCCGAGCAATTCCGCAGCCCTCTGGCCTGATGCCCCCGCAAATATAGCGGCTCCTACATTCTCCTCCAATGAGGCTTTAAGCTTTTCGGCATCTGAAAGATACTTGGCATTTGGATTTGAGAGATAATCATTCAAGCTGCGTATTGCCATATCGTAATCTATTGCCGATAGGCCAAGCTCATTTAGCTTTGCGCAAACGGCAAGTTCAAGCGGCTTTGCCTTTGTATCGAGCGCCTTGTCGGCGGAGTCATTCCTGGCAAAAACAACAACTTTTCTTGTCCGCAGATCTCCATTTTGGTCACCAAATGCAAATGTGGACAATATGAAAAGCGCACATGGGAAAAATAGCGTAAATAGCGTTTTAAGCTTCATATTATTTCCTATCCTTGGAGTTTTATCGAAATCCCTATTTCTGATAGCTATTAGGCAGAATTTTAAATTTCTATTAACTAAATTTAATTTTTTACCGCACTTGCCTTTTGTCAACCGTTTAAAAAAGCGCCTAAGACATAAAAAAGCTCCGACGAAACATTATAATGTTCGCGCCGGAGCCAGATTACCGACAATAAAATTTACACTATATTATGCAAAATAGCGCTTCAGGAGGCCCTGGAAAGCCTTACCGTGGCGAGCCTCGTCCTTGCACATCTCGTGCACGGTGTCGTGAATGGCGTCGTACCCAAGCTGCTTTGCGCGCTTTGCTATTGCAAGCTTGCCTTCTGTTGCACCATGCTCCGCCGCTACGCGCTTTTCAAGATTCTCCTTTGTGCTTTCCGATACGCACTCGCCAAGAAGCTCCGCAAACTTTGCCGCGTGCTCGGCCTCTTCAAATGCTATGCGCTTATACGCCTCTGCTACCTCAGGATATCCCTCGCGGTCGGCCTGGCGGCTCATAGCCAGATACATTCCTACCTCAGTGCATTCGCCAGTGAAATGCGCCCTGAGCCCCTCTACAACTTCTGCGTCGAGCCCCTTTGCCACGCCTATTCTATGCTCGTCGGCAAAAGCAAGCTCACCACCGTCGTCCTTGACAATGAACTTAGACCTCGGGGCCTTGCACTGCGGGCAGAAATCCGGAATCTCGCCCTCAAAGACATAACCGCATACGCTACATACTGTTTTCTTCATGATGTTTTTTCTTTCTATTTTTGTTTATTTTGTGGAGAAATTTTTGTCTGAGATAGGGTCCTCTCAAAATCTGAGTAGGTCCTTCTTATCAGATCGCCAAATATACAGTTTTTTTTGTCGCAATTTGGCGTTTCAAACATGCAGTCGCATAGGGGAAGGGAACCGTCTATGGCCTTGAATACATCCATAAACGTATTTTCCTTCTGTTCGTCCGATAGAAAAAATCCTCCGCTCGGACCTTTCTCCGAAGAAACTATCCCCGTTGCAACAAGTCTGCTCATTATTTTTGAAAGATGGTTTTTTGACACTCCAAGCCTCTTGGACATCTCCTGCGCGCCAATGGAACCTTCCTCTTGCGCAAGCAGGCGCGCCGCATGCATGGCTATCGCCGCCCCTGTGGATATGTTCAACATTCTGCAAGCCATTGTGTCTTTTTCCCGTCTTTCTATTCTTTCTTCAGAAAATCTAAAAGATTAGATTTTTCTTATAAAAGAATAATGGTACTCTAATGCGATTATTCTTTTTCTGTCAACACATTTTTTTAATTTTTACATAGTTTCTTAATGTATCATTTCATATCTTTCTTAAGTTTATGCTAAAAAACATTTTAAGACGGTATATACTAAAGACAGATTTTCCCAGCAGCAAAAAATTGTAATCTAGATAAGCATTTTACTACTTTAGTGTTCAATAAATGAAGATACTTTACCTATAAAAATTTCAAAGCGCGCCGGAATCCCAACGCGCTTTGAATATATGAAGCATATCTATAAAATGGACTATTTAGCATCTTGCGAGGCAAGTTTTTTATCCGGGCGGAGATTGTCTTTATCGTAGCTGTCTATGTCGCACATGGGCAGTGGAGATGGTACAATCTTTATTATTTCCTTCTCTTCATTGCCATCTTTGGAAGTCTCGCTGGTAAAATATTCTCCGCAATTCCATCCTCCGCCCAGAGCAAGGTAAAAGTCTGTTATATAAGAGACAAAATTCTTTCTGCTTATTGCGCAGTTTTGCTCTGACGACAATAACGTGCGCTGAGTTTCAAGCAAATCGAGAAATTCTATTTCGCCGTTTTCCTCAAGTTCCTTTGAGAGTTCAAGCGCCCTCATATTGCTTCTTACCACAGATTCCAACAGTTTCATTCTTTCGCGCTCGCGGCTCAGCGCCGTCATGGCATATTCAACTTCCTTTATTGCGTTTAAAACAGTGCTTTCCCAAGACAATCCAGCCTCTCTTGCAGCTGATTCCGCATACTTTACATTGTAGTATGTCTTGCCCGCGCTGAAGATATTCCACGATACGGAAGGCCCAGCCGACCAATTCCCAGAACTTGCATTAAACATGGACGCCGTATTTCCAGCCTCGTAGTAAATATTTCCGCTTATAAAGAATCTTGGGTAATAGTCGGCTCTTGCCGCACCTATTTTTGCAACGGCGCTCTTCAATGCAAACTCCGCCGATATCACGTCTGGGCGGCGCTTGAGCAAGTCTGCCGGAACAGAAGCCGCCGGAGTGAAATCTTCTATCATGGGCAGGGGCTTTACTTCTTTTAACTCCTCTTCAAGAGCTCCTGTTTGCAAACCCAAAAGATATTCTATGGCGTAGCGTGTTTGCTTTAGCTCCATTTCCAGTGCCGGAATTTCCGCAGCTGTTGAACCAACCTGCGCTTCAGATCTTCTTACGTCGTATTCAGATACAAACCCGTTCTTGTGCTTTCTCGATGTTACATTCAAGGTCTGCTTTTGCGTCTCAAGATTCCTTCTTGTTATTTCAAGTTCCTCCTGTACGCACCTGTAATACATATAATTTTTTGCTACTTCAGCTGCAACCGCTATTCTTGCGGCGGCTTCGTTCGCCAAACTTGAGGCGTAATCAGCCGCCTTAGATTCTATATCGCGCCGTGTGCCTCCAAATACATCTATCTCCCAACTTGCCTGGGCTCCAAGATTGTACGCGCTTCTTCCAAATCCGCTGGCTATCTTCCCAGATTCTCCATAGCTTCCAGATGCGTCCAGCGTTGGGAATAATCCGCTTGCCGACATTCCCAATGTGGCTCTTGCCTGCTGTATCCTTGTTCTTGCCGTGGCTATTGAATAGTTATTCTCAAGGGCACGCTCTACAAGGCTATTGAGCTGGTCGTCGCCGAAAATTTTCCACCAGTCGGCTATATTTTTTGCCTCTTTATCAAGCCCCTTTTCGGACCAATTATTTTCTATCTTAAAATTCGGACGCTCATAATCAGGTCCAACGGCACACCCATAGAGCAGGGCGGCCGATGCAAAAACTGTCGCCATTGAAAACTTATTCATATCTCAAAGCCTCTATCGGGTCTAAGCGCGCGGCCTTCCACGCCGGATAATACCCGAAAACTATTCCTATTCCGGCCGCCACTCCCACCGAAATTACTATTGCAAGATAGGATATCGCACTTGGCCAGTTCATCAGCTTGGCCAAAAGTAAAGATGCTCCGTGTCCGAGTATTATGCCTATTATTCCTCCCATCAGGCACATCACAACAGATTCTATCAAAAACTGCCTGAGTATGTCGGACTTTTTCGCTCCAACCGCCATTCTAAGGCCAATTTCCCTTGTTCGTTCCGTTACAGATACAAGCATTATATTCATAATGCCTATTCCGCCCACAAGCAGAGATATCAGCGCAACGCAAAGCAGAAGGTTTGTTATAGTCTTTGTTTGCGAAGTGAAAAAGTCCGACATCTCGGACATTGTCCTTATTGAGAAGTCGTTGTCGGCGTCTTTTGCTATCCTATGCGTGCGCCTTAGAACCTTTGTTATTTCCTCAACCGCCTTTGGGACATTCTCAAGGCTGTCTGCCGATGCGCTTATACTATCTACATTTACAAATCTTACCGGAGGTATTCTGTCTGCATTTTTTATTTCCGGATAGAAGCTCACTCCTGTTGTGTATATTCCGTCCGAGGAAGACGTATTTACGCTCGATGAACTCACCGTGCTCAGCGAGCTTTGCCCGGCGCCTTTCAGCCTGCTTTTTACTGTTGTCCACGGAGCCAGAACGCAGTCGTCCTGGTCCATTCCAAACATGTTTGCTCCCTTTGACTTTAGGGTGCCTATCACCTTGAAAACAACATTTTGTATGCGAAGGTCCTTGCCTATCGGATTCTCGCTTCCAAATAGCTCTTTTACTATAGTAGAGCCAATCAGGCATACCTTTGATCCGCGTTTGATCTTAGCAGCGTCTATTTCCACTCCTTTTTCTACATGCCAATTTGCTATGCGCATGTAGTCTTCGTCAATACCCGTTATGAAGTAGGGCGACCAATTCTTGCCAGAATAAATTATCTGCCCTCTAGCCGATACCACCGGAGAAACACAAACTACATGCGGGCATTCATTGCGTATAGCCTCCGCATCCTGCGCCGTAAGGTTTGCGCGCGTTCCCGATTTTACCCCGCCGGTTGTAACCGTTCCTGGACGTATGTTTATGGTTGTAACTCCCATGGCGGAGATATTCTTTTCCAGCGTCTCCTGCGCCCCGCTGCCGACTTCCATCAGCGCTATGACAGAGGCCGTTCCTATAACTATTCCGAGAGTTGTAAGAAACGTCCTTGTGGGGTTTCTCAATATGGCCTTTATAGCCGACTTTATTATTCTGAATATGTTCATCTGGCTATATGGTGGAATCTTTTGATAGGTCCGTCTCTATGTTTCCATCGCGCATTTTTATTATGCGCTTTGCCCTGGCGGCTATATCGGGCTCATGCGTGACGAGCACTATGGTAACTCCCTCGTTTTCATTTATCTGGTTGAATATGTCCAAGATTTCTTCGCTCATCTTGGTGTCGAGATTTCCCGTGGGCTCGTCGGCAAAGAGAATCTGCGGATGGTTTACAAGAGCCCTCGCAATGGCAACCCTCTGCTGTTGGCCTCCGGACAACTGCGACGGCTCATGGTCCATTCTATCCTTCAGCCCGACTCTCTCAAGTACCGCTCTTCCCGCCTCGAGCATTTCTCTCTCCGACATGTGTGCCGCAGTGTATCCAAGCGGCATTATCACATTCTCAAGCGCGCTCGTGCGCGGTAGCAAATTGAAGTTCTGAAAGACAAACCCAATCTTTTTGTTCCTCAAATCAGCGCGGCCATCGTTATCGAGCTTTGACGCCTCTATTCCGTCTATCCAGTATTCGCCTCCGGAAGGCCTGTCTAGGCAGCCCAGTATGTTCATCAGCGTAGACTTCCCTGAACCGCTCGCTCCGGTCAGCGCAAGCATCTCGCCTTTCTCAACATTGAGCGTTATGCCCTTGAGCACCGGCAGAAGTATATTGCCAACCTTGTAGGTCTTGGTTATGTTCTTTAAAGAGATTAAACTCATGCGGAAAAACTTTCCAACGCCAGGTTTTTGGGTGCTAAAGAGCCTATTTCTTCTTGCGCGCACGCGGCTTTGGCATGAACGGATTAACCGCCTTTCCGCTGTCGCTCTTCAATTCCTCTATTGCAGTAATGACGGGCAATGAGAATTTAGAGCCGTCCAAATTCTCCACTGCAACATATTCTCCGTCCGATACGAGAACATTAACTGGAATCGGCATTGCCAATCCATCGGCAGCCGGAGTCCATACCTTTGCGCTTGCCAAAATTGCCTCTTCGCTGGCGTCGGCAGATATGTATTTGTCGTCAACTATAAGCCTGAGCGCCGATACCGGCACGCATACTGCATCTTTTATTTTCTCCACTTCAAATTTCAAATTTGCGGTTAGATAGGGCAGCAGCCTTCCCGAAGAATTGTCTGTTGTAACTTCCACTATGTAGGTTACAACATTTTGCGACATCGTTGCATTAAGCCTTATCTTCTCAACTTCTCCGTAAAATGTCTCCTCCGGAAATGCGTCGACCGTAAACGATACTTTCTGCCCCTTCCTTATGTTGCCTATGTCTGCCTCGTTTACGCTTGCCCAAACTTGCATTCTGCTTAGGTCTTTTGCTATAAGAAACAGTGAACTTGCGCTCATGTTGGAGACAACCGTCTGACCTATGTCGACAACCCTATCTATTATAACTCCGTCAACCGGAGAGGTTATCATACAATATTCAAGGTTGCGCTGCTGTATTTTCAAGTCGGCCTTGGCTCCTTCTATTGCGGCTTCGGCCTGCTTTATTGCAGCTTTTGATACCTCAACATCTGCCATGGTTATCTCGTACTGAGACAGATATTCATCGTAAGAGGCTTGAGACAAGGCTTCTCCTTTGCCAAGTTTTTCAGCTCTGGTCCAGTCTCTCTTCGCCTGGTTGAACTTGGCCTGGCTTAGAACAAGATTTGCCTGCGCCTGCGCAAGCGAAGATTCTTTTTGCTTTAGTTGCGCGGAGGATTCCGTAAGGTTAGATTTTGGAATTTCGTCGTCTATGAGCGCAAGCAGGTCTCCCTTTTTTACTCTCGACCCATAGTCTATTGTATTGCCGTCTATATCCTTTCCAAAGCTCATAATTTCTCCGGATACGCGCGCGGTAACTTCCACAAGGTCTTCCGGTTCTACCGTACCGGTTGCGTCTATATTAACAGTAATCTCGCGCGTTTGCGGATCTACCGTCTCAAAGGAAAAATTTGGCTTCTTCCCCGATATATAGTAATATGCCCCAGCCGATGCCAAAATGAGTATAACAACGGCAAACAGGATTTTCTTTGTTTTTCCCGATTTCTTCATCTTATGTAAATTTGTCCCCCTCTGAAAACAACAAACTTAACGTTTTTAGAATCTTCAAAATCGGGTTCTTTTCAAGAAAAATCTTCATTTTATCAAACAATAGCTTGCATTTGTTGCAAACGGCTTTATGCGTCTGTATTTGAAAAAAGATGTTTCTTGGAAATACAAAATGCTCTGATAGATTCTTTCTTTTGAAAACATATATTTTTCATCGGGGTATTTTAATGCGCAGATATTATGGAATGGTTTAAAGGTATTTTTTCTGGTTCATCGGCGGCGGAGAGTGTTTTTGCGCTTTCCTTAGTAATAGCCGTGGGAATAGCGCTTGGTAAGATTAAAATCAAAGGGGTGTCAATAGGCTCCACATGGATTCTCTTTATGGGAATATTCTTAAGCCACATTGGGCTTTCGGCCGATTCCAACACACTTCATTTTGCCAGGGAAATAGGCCTTATATTCTTTGTATATTCCATTGGTCTTCAGGTTGGCCCGGGGTTCTTTTCGTCCTTCAAAGAGGGTGGCATAAAACTCAATGCTCTTGCGGTTTTCATGATTATTTTAGGCGTATCGTTGGCTGTTGGGCTATATTTTGCAACGCCTCTTGGAATGCCTACCATAGTTGGCATATTATCCGGTGCCGTTACAAACACTCCAGGTCTCGGCGCTGCCCAGCAGACTTATGCCGATATGAAGGGGCAGGGGGCCGATGTCATCTCTTTGGGGTATGCTGTGGCATATCCGCTTGGTGTTTTGGGGGCGATAGCTTCTATGATGATATTGCGCAAAGTCTTTAGGATAAATCTAGATTCTGAAAGAGTTTCCGCCGGTTCAAAGAATGGTGATAAAAGTTGCGCCAAACGCATTACATTCAAGGTGGAAAATCCATCTCTTTTCGGAATGGAGGCCTCCAAAATATCTGGACTATCAAAAAGGCACTTTGTGATATCCAGAATATTGCACCAAGATTCTTCCGTGGAGATTCCCTCTCCTGCGAGCACTCTGAAGGAGGGAGACTCCGTTCTTGTTGTCCTTGAGGCTAAAGACGAGGCTTTTGTCGGGGCTTTTATAGGGCGGCCAGTTGAGATGGAGTGGCGCAATTTTGACTCTAAGCTTGTATCGAGGCGCATACTTATCACACGTCCCAACCTAAACGGAAAGACTCTTGGCAAACTTGGGCTTTTCGGCGGCGGCGCATACAATATAACAAGGCTAAATAGGGCGGGGATAGACCTTGTGGCACATTCAGACCTTAAGCTTCAGGTGGGAGACGCCGTTACGGTAGTTGGCACTGCCGACGCCGTGGAAGGTGTTGAAAAACTTCTTGGCAATTCCATGAAACGCCTTAGAGAGCCAAACCTCATTCCCATATTTTTGGGGATATTTTTGGGCGTGTTGCTGGGCAGCGTTCCGTTTGCTTTTCCGGGTATTCCTCAGCCGGTAAAGCTGGGCCTTGCCGGAGGTCCGCTAGTGGTGGCAATCTTGATTGGCAGATTTGGTTATAAATTTAATATGGTAACATACACCACATTGAGCGCCAACCTTATGCTTAGGGAAATAGGTATATCTTTATTCTTGGCGGCGGTTGGGCTTGGAGCAGGCGAGAGGTTCTTCTCTACGCTTGTTGGAGGTGGATATGTATGGATAGCCTACGGAGCTTTAATCACCATGTTGCCAATGCTCATTACGGGCGCTATTGCAAGGGGAGTTTTTAAGCTGAATTATTTTTCCATATGCGGAATGCTCTCTGGGGCTAGTACAAATCCGCCTGCTTTGGCGTATTCAAACGCAATTGCTTCAAACGATTCACCCGCCGTCAGCTACGCTACTGTCTATCCGCTCTCAATGTTCCTGAGAGTTTTGACCGCACAGATGTTAATACTTTTCTTCTGTTCATAAATCTTGGGCATTTTGTTGCATGTGCCGTATTTACGGCTATATGCGTATCTTTTAAGCCAGATAATATCAGCCTTCAAGGAACATCCATGCGGCGCAGAAGCACAGGACAATTCCTGTAAACAACCCAGCATAGCGAGACAAATCCGCCTTTGTTGGAACCATCTTCATGCCGGCAAGCAGTGCCGATACCATAGCAAGCATTGTAATTATAGACGCCGCAGAAAAAGTTATCGCCACAGAGAATACCCCTGTCCAGTCCGAATTTGCCGCTGGCGGCATTACAAGCGGAATTAGAACCTCGCATGGTCCAAGGGCAAATATCAAAAAGAGCGTCCAGAATGCCGCTGATGAAGCCCCTGATGTCTTGTGTTTGCAGCATGATTCATCTTTATGGAATGAGCCATCGGGGTGCATATGAATCTTTCTTCCGAATGCATTTTTTAATCCGTATAGAGTATATGCCACCGCAAAAGCCAGAAACATCCATTTTACTATTTCTCCCCTTGCCAAGTTTGCCGCTTCAACCGCACCCAGCCCCGCGCCGAGCGCAAGACCCGCCATGCCTACCAAAACAGATGACAGCGCATGTCCCAATCCGCAGAAAAATGCATACATAAGCGTTCTAAGAACGCTCCAGCCGTTGCTTTTTGAAAGAGCTGCAAAGGGCAGATAGTGGTGCGGCTCTATTATTGTGTGAACTATTCCTATGCTTGCCGCCGCCAGCAGCAGTGCAGATATGGAATATTCTGGATTCATATTTATCTTTCCGTAATTGTGTTTATCAGATGGGCGTTGTATCCCGCGCCGAATCCATTGTCTATATTTACCACGCTAACTCCGTTTGCGCACGAATTCATCATTGCTAAAAGCGCCGCCACTCCCTTGAAACTTGCTCCGTAGCCTACACTTGTAGGAACCGCTATAAGCGGCTTGTCCACCAATCCGGCAACTACGGTTGCCAGGGCGCCTTCCATGCCGGCTACGGCTATAATCACCCTCGCTTCCGATATTTCCTCAAGCCTGTCGAGAAGCCTGCTTAACCCGGCAACTCCGCAGTCGTAAAAGCTCTGAGTTCTGCTTCCGAGAAATTCTGCGGTAAAACGCGCTTCTTCCGCCACGGGCATGTCGGATGTTCCTGCGCTTACTATTGCAATTTTTGTCTTGGATTTCGGCTTTATTTTGCCGCCTATTGCGGCCATTTTGGCAATCTTACATATTTGCACGTCTTGGAAAGCGTCTTTTATAGAATTCATTGCACTCTCAGACAGCCTTGTCGCAAGAACGCGGTTTCCTCGCTCTGCCATAGACTTTGCTATTTCGATAATCTGCCCATCGGTCTTTCCCGCGCCATATATTACCTCTGCCGCTCCTGTTCTTTGCAGTCTGAGGTTGTCTATAATTGTATGCCCCAAGCTTGTTGTTGCATCTCTTGCCACAAACTTCTGAAAGGCTTTTACAGAAATTTTCCCTCTCTTTAACTTTTCTATATATTGCGCCAATAGATTATTTGCCTTGGACATTGTTGAAACTTCCTTTTCTGTATCCGCCCATATCGAGCGCGCAAAATGCGTATCCCAGACTTTTAAATTCTTTTGCAACAATATTGAACATTCTCCTTCTTAAGAACAGCTCAAAATCTTTCTCTTGCAGCTCCACTCTTGCAAGGTTGCCGTGAACCCTAACACGCGGATTCCTCAATCCAAGCCCCCTTAGAAAGTTTTCCGCTCTCTCCGCCTTTTTCAGCTCGCTTAAAATAATTTTCTTACCAAACGGAAAACGGGTTAACATACAGGAATTTGCGCCGTGCAACCTTATGCTTTTCTCAAGGCCGAGCTTTTCGGCAAGTTCAAGTATATCGCTCTTTTTAAATCCGGCGTCCTCAAACGGGCTTTTTACGCCAAGCTGTTTTGCGGCTTCCCGTCCGGGGCGGTAGTCGCTTAAATCGGACACGTTCGATCCGTCCAACAAAACTTCAAATCCCTTCTTTTTTGCAATTTTTTTCAATCTTTCAAACAAGATCTTTTTGCAAAGATAGCAGCGATTTTGCGGATTGTTGCTTAAAACCCTTGGCATTGCAAATTTTTCCTCCACATATGCAACGCCAAGTTTCTTGCAAAAGTCTGCCGCGGTAGCTATTTCTGAGGATATGCAATAGGGGGTTTTTGCGCATAGCGCAAGGCAGTTTTCTGGTCCGAGCTGTTTGGCGCACTCTTTGAGCAGCGTACAGCTGTCCAACCCTCCCGATACCGCAACAGCCACGCGTCCAAAACGTTTAATCGCGCCCTTTAGCTTTGCGATTTTTCTCAAATTCATATTTTGCCTCCTTCGTTATTTCCGAAAGGGGAACCTTGTTTAGTCTTGCCGCCGATGCGCAATCTTCAAATTCCGGCTTAAATTTCTCTTCAGTCTTATCGCGGCAGACTTTCATTCGTATGGCGCCGTATCTTGTCTTGGAAGTTTCCTCAACTCTCTTGAGGCTCGTCCGCATAACCTTGCGGCGCCGCACTCCTATTGTTGAAGTTTCCCTAAACAAAATATCCTCCATGCGCCCGGCGTCTTCCATTCTGCAAAGAACGCAGATCTTTGAAGCCAGGCGCGACTTCTTCATAACTATGCTCTCCTGCCATGCGTCCAAAGCGCCGTTTTCAATCAGCATATCAACAGCATAGGCAAGCTCTTCTGGGGTGGAGTCGTCTATGTTGGCGCAAATCTCAAACATTTGTTGCCTAATTCTTCCGTCTTCCTGATTGGTATGATGGTCTTGCAGAGTCTCACAAAGGCGCACCCTAAGCACATTAGGCAAATTGTCGCAATGCCTCTGCCCAATTCCAACCCCGCATGCTAGCGTCTTTATTTCCTCGTCTCCAAATTTCCCTTTGTCCGCCAATGCCGCTATGATTGCCGCGCCTGTCGGTGTTGTGCATTCGTGTTCCGCCGCGCCTTCAGTGGTTTTAAAGTTTTTTGATAAAATTGCCGTGGCCGGAGCCGGAACAGGCATAAGGCCATGCGCGCATTTAACTCTTCCGCCGCCCAGCTCAACCGCAGATGAAAACACCTTTTCAACTCCGAGCAAATCAAGGCATACCGCCGCCCCAACTATGTCTATTATAGAATCCACCGCCCCGACTTCATGAAAACATACATCATCAAGTTTTTTGCCATGCACTTGAGCCTCTGCCTTCGCGAGAATGTCAAAAATCTTTAGCGCCGTATTCTTGACGCCGTCCTTGAGGGTGCTGTGAAGTATAATTTTCTTTATGTCGGCATAGGCCCTATGCTCGTGATGGGAATGTTCGTGGCTGTGATTGTTGTGGTCGTGCCCATGTAAATGATGGTGATGTGTGCCGCCAGCCTGCAACATAGAGCAGTTGTCTGTATGTAAATGGCCATTAATGTCGGCGTCTTTTTCGTCCAAAACCACACTTGCCTTTGTCCCGAAAATTCCTCCTCTGGAATCTTTTTCAATTTTCAAATGCCAGCCGTCCAAACCGAGCTTCTTAAGTTCTTCTTCAATAGCATTCGGGGCAACACCCAGATCTATCAGCGCCCCAAGATTCATATCTCCGCTGATTCCGGCAAAACAATCGTAATATAGAATTTTCACTTTATAACAATTTAACTGGCCTATAAGTCTACGCAAACAAATTTATCGGTAATGTATGCATGTCTTTTTCCGATATAAAAATAAATATCCTAAACAAATATGAAAAATTCTAATATTATCTATGGAATCCTTTTTGCAGTATTGGGATTCTTCTGTATATTATATCCTATAGTTTCAACTCTGTGGGTTGAAATTATGGTTGGAGTAGGTCTGATAGCTGGAGGAATATTTACACTTGCGGCATTCCCAAAGCAGCGTGAGGCCTTTGTTAAGATCTTTTACGTTCTTCTTGGAATCTTATACATAATAGGCGGAATATTTGTCATTGCAAATCCGATTCTTGGCGCCGCCGCGCTCATGACGGCTCTTGGGGTAATCTTTATATTGGAGGGCATTCTTATATTTTTCTACTTGTCAAAAGTAAGATCTGCCGGAGGACTATTTAAGACAATGAGCCTTATAAATGGAATAATAACCCTTATTTTGGGTGTGCTTGTTCTTGCAAATCCAGGTGCAGGAATATGGTTTATTGGAACTCTTGTGGGCATAGACTTGCTGTTTACTGGAATTTCTATGGCTTTCAGGCCAAACCGCGAGAATCTTGCGTAATTTGCAATACTTGCCATCTTAAAAAAATGCGCTCCAAAATGAAGGGGCGCATTTTTTATATGTTGGGAAAGAATTATAGACCTGCTAAGAGTTGTTTTCCCCCTCGTACAGATCTAAGTCTTTGAGCATCTCTGCGGTTATTTTGCGGGCTTCGTCAACGCTATTTGCTCTTGCGAGCAAAACGGCCATACGCCTGTGGCCGCCGGTTTCGGGTTTTGAGAATATCCTCATGTCCGTGTCCGGACGCGAAAGCACCCGTTCCAAATTTCCGTATTGCAGATTCTTGTAGTCTCCCTCCACAACAACCGCGCGGCTTGCAGAAGGACCGTAGAAACGTATTACCGGTATGGATATTCCCAGTATGGCGCGCGCATGCAGGGCAAATTCAGACAAATTCTGGGATATAAGCGTAACCATGCCGGTATCGTGCGGCCGAGGGGAGACTTCGCTGAATATCACATCGTCTCCCTTTATAAAGAGTTCAACACCAAAAATGCCGTATCCGCCAAGGGCGTCTGTTATTTTCTTTGCGTAGTCTTTTGCTTTTTCCAAAGCTGTATTGCTCATGGCGGCAGGCTGCCAGCTTTCCCGGTAGTCTCCATCTATCTGCTTGTGCCCGACAGGCTCGCAAAACGCCGTGCCTCCGCTGTGGCGTACTGTAAGAAGAGTAATTTCATAATCGAAGTTTACAAAACCCTCAACAATGACCCGTCCAGCTCCGGCACGTCCGCCGCTCTGGGAATAGTCCCACGCTTTCTGTATCTCGTCGGCAGACTTAATCACGCTCTGCCCATGTCCAGACGAACTCATTATTGGCTTTACTACGCAGGGCAGGCCTATCTTCTCAACAGCATGTTTAAAACTGTCGAAGTCGTCAGCAAACATATACGCCGATGTCTTCATGCCGAGCTTTTCCGCAGCAAGAGTGCGGATATTTTCGCGGTTCATTGTAAAGTTGACAGCTTCCGCAGTGGGAATGACATTGAAACCTCTCTTTTGAAGCTCAAGCAGCTTTTCTGTGGCTATGGCCTCAACTTCTGGCACTATGTAGTCGGGCTTCTCTTCAAGTATTATCTTCTCCAGCTTTTCAGCATCAAGCATGGATATGACATAGCTCTTATCCGCAACCTGCATGGCTGGAGCGTTTGCGTATTTATCAACCGCAACAACTTCAACCCCGAGCCGTTTTAGCTCTATGACAACTTCGCGGCCAAGTTCTCCGCTTCCAAGAAGCATAGCTTTTGTCGCGCCCTTTTTGAAAACTGTTCCTACTTTCGACATACCTTTTTATACAATCACTTCTTCCGTTTTATGCGAGCATATTTTCTCTTTGTTTTATGCCGCAATATTCTTGTTTCTTTTAAAGATTTCTCTGATTTGTGGTAAAATCTTTTATCTAAATTTAAGTCTTGCCCGTTTGAGTCCGTAATTTATAGGTGGGCTTATGTATCAGCTAAGAATTGCCTTTATACTTTTATTGATTGCCGTATGCGGGGCAGGGGGAATGTATTTTTTCCGCGATATATTTATTGATACCCCAGAAGTAAAGTCATCTGGCGGTATATCCGGATATTGGCGCATAGACGATTCCGGCTCTGGAAAGATAGAAAGCGTTATAATCTGCTATGAAGCCGATAGTGTCTACTATTGCCGAATGGTTGCCGTCTACGACGACGACGGAAAATTGACCGATACCTTTTCAGACTGCAAGCAACGTTCAAAAGGCATAAAAGGCTCTCCTAAACTTTGCGAGTTCGACTTTATCTGGGGCCTTAAATTCAACGGGAAGATATACGATTCCGGCAGCGTGATAAATCCAGACTCCGGCAGCGTTTATAATTGCAAGGCATGGTATGATGCTGATAAAGATTCCCTCGTTATGCGCGGAGAGCTTTTTGGATTTGGGCAAAACCAGTATTGGAAGCGTTTTGATGAGAAATCTTTACCCGAAGGTTCAAAGGTTGATTCCAGCGCCATAAAACCAAATATCCCCGCCCATTAATTTTCCTTTGTTTTAGGATTTATGTGCTTGGTATTTTTATTCATACAATATGGCGATAGTAAAAATAATTGAGTTTTAGTTTATTTATATCTTACGGCACTGATGTTATTTTCAGTTTATCTTCTCTATGCCACATATTGCTATTTCCATTAAAAAAGCGGAACCAATAATGGTTCCGCTTTTTATTATAATGGGGCAGATATCAATTAGTATTGGTTATCTTGCCCAAAGTATTCATCATTTTTATTGTAATCTTGATTAAATCTACGCCTGCGAAAGCCACCATTTTCGTCATCTTGAAATCTGCGTTCAGAGCGGCTAAAGCTAAACTTGCGTTCTCCGCCGAATCTACGTTCTCCGTTTTCGAATTTGCGGTTTGAATGTTCTCCTGCAAATCTACGATCTGTTCCAAATTTTCTATTTTGGCGCTCTTCGCCAGTTTCATTATCGCGTTGGTCTTCCGAAAATTTCCGGTAAGTACCAAATCTGCGATTTTGGCCGAATTTTCTTCCTCCACTGAAGCCGCTAAAACGAGGCGGTCTTTCATCTTTACCTCTGCTTTGGCTTACCCGCATTGGGCGCCCACCGAGATCTTTTTCATTTAGGGCATCTATTGCGGCTTTTGCTTGAGTATCGTCGTCCATTGTTACAAAGGCAATTCCGCGAAATCTTCCGGTTTCCCTGTCTGTTAACATTTTTATCTTGGAGACGGTTCCATGTTGGGCAAAAGCGTCTGCGACCTCTTGCTCAGTAATATCGAAGGGCAGATTGCCCACGAATATTTCCATATTGTTTCCTATTATTTATTTTATCTTATCAAGGGAAAATATTCCCCCGTCAAAACGCATTACGCAAGCAACTTCTCTCGCGAAGAGCAATTTCAACATGCAAGCAACCCATATATTTATTGAGAATAAGTCAACAAGATTAAATCGTCATAAGGTATTTTTTTATTTTAAAAACATGCTTGCTATTTTTGCGGCAACATATTTCAATCGATTGAGATAACTTGTATGGGATTTATGAAGAACTTTATTAAAGTCGTTATGGCTCTGTTTATATGTGCAAACATATCTTCATCTTTGTTTGCAATCAGCTCAAAAGAAGAAGCTTCTGCTCCGAAGAAATCTTCTTGGGATTTGTGGTTGGAAAAGCACAGAATAAATTATGATGAAAACAAGGTTATTTGCGGAACAATCCCCGATCCGCTTGTAAATGTTCATAACGGGTTTAAGGCAGATAATGCACTTGATTGGCTGGAGAAAGTTAGGCCGTCAATAGTTGAAGAGGTTGAAAAACTATATTCTCCGCGTCCGCCAAGGCCAAGCTCTATGCGTTTCGAGGTTGTAGAGAGTGGGGAAGCATTCGGGGGGAAGGCCATTCGCAAACAGATTAGAATTTATGTCAAGGGGGACACTGAAAAGGAACTTTCTTTTGGAGTTTTGATGTATGTACCAAAGGAAGCAAAGTCGGTTTCGCCGGTGTTTATCAATATGAATTACTACGGAAACCATACAATAATTGCAGATCCTAAAATATTGACAACGCAATTTTGGATAAGGGATGGGGTAGTTGGAAATTGCGAGATAAAAAATTCCACTCCTCCGGACGATATTCGAGGGATACGTGCAAGCAGACATCCGGTAGAGAGACTGTTGGACTCTGGATTTGCGTATCTGACCTTCTGCTATTGCGAGGTTTTTCCTGATACTTCAGATGTTTCTATAAATTCAAATAATATCAGTAAAATTTTCTCCGATACCGCATATCCGTACAAGCGTTCTGCCATATCTATATGGAGCTGGGCAATAAGCCGCGTAATGGATTATATAGAAAGCGATAGTTTATTGGATAAGTCTAGGGTAGCCGTTGTAGGGCATTCAAGGCATGGCAAGACGGCGCTTCTTACAGGTGCACTGGATACCCGCTTTGCCATGGCTATATCAAACGGTTCTGGTTCTATGGGAGCAAAGTTGTCGCGCCGAAATTACGGAGAGAACATATCGAGTATTTCAGACAAATACGGATACTGGTTTTCCGATGAGCTTAAGAAATACGCTTTTGCCGAGGATAAAATGCCCATAGACCAGCACCAGCTTTTGGCTCTTATGGCTCCGAGACCTGTATATGTGGAGAGCGCTAAGGCCGACAGGTGGGCAGATCCGAAAGGGCAGCTAACTGCTCTTGTGGCGGCAAATCCAGTGTACGAGCTTTTCGGCGCAAAGGAACTGCCGACTATGGCAAATGAGACAGTCCCTTTCTGCGGCAATACCGGATATCATATCCGTGAAGGCAGGCACGATTTAACCTACGAAGATTGGGAATACTTCATCAAGTTTGCAAAGAAACATTTTGGAACTGCTCAATAGTTCAGGCTATTATAAGTTCAGATTTATGATAAGATTGTTATGTATGCGTGGGTGCTATAATGTTATAGGCCAACGCATATATATCTAAAGTTTCATTTTCAAAATTTATAGGGCCACATTTTTACTATATAGAGATGGGCATTAGCCATCTTCTAAAAACTGTGGCAAAATAATCTAAAGTGGAACAAAATAACACGATAGATACTATAAAAACTCCTGCTGAATCTGGTAAGGAGGCTATACGATATCTGTTTGCGCCAATAATAGGAACGTTCAATATATATAAAAACAACCATATAACTGGTGCTTTTCCATCAAGATAAAGTTAATTTTAAATGGACATATACATATATGTAGAGACTTTTAAAACTAACTTTCTTATGGTGCTTGTATCATGCGTGGTAAAACGATGAAAAGCAAAGCTTTTCAAAAGCTATTCCCACAAGCTTTGTGTTGCTTTAAACCTCTATTCTAAAATCTTTCAGGTACGTAAAAATAAAAAAACCTCCGAATATAATGTCGGAGGTTTTTGCTTTTGGTGGAGATGATCGGGTTCGAACCGACGACCTCCTCAATGCCATTGAGGCGCTCTTCCAACTGAGCTACATCCCCAAAAACAATGGCTTTGTAATGTGCCTTAATTTTTGCCGTCGTCAATAAGATTTTTTCAGTTTTTGAAGATTTTACCTCTTCCTGGAATAGGAAGGCTCTTTAGATACGGGCGTGCCTCAAACAGCAGCAGTTTCCACATATCGTGCACAGATGCTCCAAAAATTGCCGGAGGGAAATTTCTGTTTACTATCCAATAACCCATATCAACTTCGCCGTGCAGTTGGTTTTCTCCCCAGCCAGCATACCCCGCAAAAGCCGCCGCCTTGACGGAGGAATCAGACTGCAGTTGTTCTTTTACGCTTTTGGCGGATAATCCATATATGAAGTTCTCCGGCCCCGGCGATGAATTGCCTCTCCATACCGCAAATGTCAGCTTGTTCTCCGATACGGGGCCTCCTTCAAATACTTCCAAAGAGTCCAAGAGGGAGTCTTTTATATTCGTATTTAATTCTGCCAAAGTCTTGCCTTTGGGCTTATTTAATATGATGCCGTACGACCCCTCCGGAGAATCCTCAAGGACAAGAATCACGGTTTCGTCGAAGATTCCTCCGTCGAAATTTGGTGCGGCTGCCAATAGGCTCCAAGAAAGAGAATCGTATGTTTCCCTCACAGCTTTTCCGTTTCCACTCCGGCATCTTTTAGCATTGTCTCAGCAAGAGGATCGTTGTGATAGTCGTGCAGATATTTTATCTTGGAGATTCCTGCTGCCGCAAGCATCTTTGCGCAGTGCACACAAGGATAGTGCGTTATGTACGCCGTAGCTCCGCAGACAGACACCCCTCTGCGGGCCGCATCTGTTATGGCGTTTTGTTCCGCATGTACAGTTGCAAGCTCGTGGTTGTCGCGCACGCAAGATTTGTGGGGTGCCCCAGCGAGAAATCCATTGTAGCCAGCCGCTATTATCCGGTTTTGATGCTCGCCAGAACTCACTAAAACACAGCCAACATTCAATCTTGAACATGTAGAGCGCGATGCTATCAAAATTGCCGTAGCCATGAAATACTCGTCCCAGCTTGGACGTCTCTTCCACGACGATACCAGCTTTTCCATCTCCGACAATGTTTCGTAAGGCGTATCTTCCATAGGCAAATTCCTTTATATATTCTTATTTTACTTGGCTCCTGCCGGGGTTCCTGCGTTTGTCTGCAGCGAACTTTTAAACATGTCGGAAATAGCTTTCATATTAGATGCTTTAATCGATGTTATCATAGATATTCTGTTGTCTCCAAAATACGTCCTTGCCTCTATTGGATCTGGAGAGATCGTTGTTGCCGGCAGTTTTTTCCCAAGAATGGAGGCGTATATCTTTGCGTATTTTTGAGGGTATATCTTTATGTATACATCGCAGTCGCCAAGCATCGCTTTAGATGGCTTGCGTGATAATGTATCTATCAGAGATTTTTCCGTCGAAGCATAGAATAAATATCCGTCTTTTTTTGCTATGTAATTTGATATGGGATCAAGTTTTACTTCCTTTGATGATGGCAGAACTGTTTTTATTAGGCCTGCTTGTGCGCCGAACTTATCTTCAGGAAATATCTGCTTTTCGGAATTTAAACCAGAAGATGTGTCCATATCTGAGACTATGCCGGCAGCTTTTGGATCTGCCATGTTGAAGATTTTTGAATAGTCCAGTGAGATTTTTGTAAGAAGATAATTCATCTCAAAAGCAGAGTCGAAATCGGCTGAATTTTTATAAACATTTACGGTGCTTGAATCTTCATATATAGCACTTGCGAATGTACCGTCGCCAGAATCTATAAATCCGTATATTAAAACCGACAGTTTATCTGAAATTTCCTTTGGATAGAACGATTTTAAGAATGTGTCCAAAACTCCACTAAACGGCTTAATTGCCTTTTTAAAGTCTATGCCACCCCAGCTTAGAGCCGCGCACTTGCTCTCATCTATAAACCCGGTTTCTGTAATGCCAATGCGCAGGGGTGCTGCGTTTATGGCTTCGGCAAAGGAGCTGCCTTCTTTTGCCTTAAATATAATCTGGGTATCGAGATTGTCGTCTTTTAGATTGAAGTTGATCTTTATCTGCCTGAGCTCCTCCAGGGCCGATTTTATAATCTTTGAATATTCTGTGGAAAGCGTATCTTTTATGGCAGCATCAGCGTCCGACGGAATATTTATTGAAATAGATATGTCCGAATTCAAGCTCCCGCGTTTTGCCGCCTTGACTGTTTCATAGGCAAAATCGGCAAAAGTTTTTGGCGGAAGGATATCGGCATCATTTGCAAGATCTACCGCAAGCCATTCGTCTAGCCTCAGAAAGTTCTTCTGGGAAGATTTTGCAGACATCGCCGGAGCGGAAAATTCCGATGCATTTATTGCAAGCACACTTCTTGGATTTCCGCCGTTCATAAACACGCATATTGCCATTGAAGAGTCTTTGTCAACTCCGCTGTAATTTGGCGCTCCAAGCGATGTTGCTGAAAGCAGATTAAATATCATTGCCGCGCCGCTATCCACAGCCGATATGTAACTTTTTAATTTTTCGCAAGTCTGCGCCGGCGACTTCATCGTCAAGATGCAGATTGGCTCTTGTATTTTTGCAAACGACGCGCACAGCGACGCTACCATAACAATACCCAATAACAATATCTTTTTCATGGTTAGATTTGTCTTTTAGTTTTGTCTTTTAGGATCTGCTATGTCCCTGAGAACATCTCCGAGCATATTGAAAGCTAGCACAGTTATAAATATAGCTGCTCCCGGCAATAGCAACCACCAAAATCCGAGCATAAGCACTTTTGTGTCCGACTGCGCCTGCGCGAGCATCAACCCCCAAGAGCTAGACGGCTCCTGTATGCCCAGTCCCAGAAAAGACAGCGCCGCCTCTCCAAGTATGTACGCCGGTATGGACAGAGTTCCGCTTACAATGATATAGCTCAGCTGGTTTGGCAGGAAATGCTTTATTATTATCTTCAAGGGGCTTTGGCCCATACTTTCAGCCGCCTGTATAAACTGGCGTTTTGAGAGCGACAGAGACATTCCTCTTATAACTCGCGCCGTGCCAGCCCAGCCGAGCATAGACAGTATTATCACTATCATTATGTACATCTCCGAAGAGTCGAAATGCGGCGCCAGTGCCGAGCGCATTGCAAGCAGCAGATACAAACTTGGCACTGCCATGAGAAACTCTACAAATCGCATTGCGATAAAGTCGAAAGACCCTCCAAAGTATCCCGAAAGCCCTCCGACCATAAATCCCATTACCATAGTTATTGCAATTCCAATAAAGCCTATGCTAAGCGACACCTGCGCCCCGTAAAGCAGGCGGGAAAACACATCTCTGCCGGTTGAGTCGGACCCCAAAAGATATATTCGCGCATCAGGATTATCCGTATACAGCCCAAAGAGCTTTGTTTGCATTTCAATAAAACCCCAGAGCTTGTACGGCTTGCTTCGCGCAAAGAACTTTATGGGAATATACTCTCCGGGTACAGGCTTGTACAGCGCTATGCTTGGGTCGGCATTCTCGTAGACTTTAATCTGCAATTTGCCGTCGTGCCAGACGGGCATTGTAGGGGGGTGGAATGACTTATTCAAACATGGCAGCGTTTCGGGGTAGGGCGCCAGAAACTGAGCAAACAAAGCGGCAAGATACAAAAGCCCAAGCACCGCAAGAGCAGCAAGCCCCTGTTTTGATGCTACTGTTTGGGGCAGAAAGTTCTTTATAAAAAATTTTGCCGCCCATATTAAGGCTAAGACTATCAGCAGCACGAGCGCCCCAAAAAGAAGCTTTCCTATGAACAGAAATGCCGATAATATTTCAGAAAATGTCTCCGGCATAGTTTCCGAAATGTAAGTCAGCCCAACTGCAAGTGCTATGGCCGACACCAGAAATATGGACACCGGCAATACCGGTATGCGCGAGTTCTCCAACCTTATGCGTGGATCTGCCAGAGCAAGAAGAATGTCGGCAAGCAGCTGGCCCATAACAAGCATGACGCAGCCCATGACAACACCAGCCATAACCACATACTGGTCCTGCTTTATTATTGCCGAATATATCAGCTGCCCAAGCCCCGGGTAATTCATTACATTCTCCACCAGAAGGGCTCCTGAAAGCAATCCCGCAAATGCAAATCCAAACGACGTAATTATGGGGTTTATTGCATTTCTCAAAACCGCCTTGAACATTATGGCGCTTTCGCTCATGCCCTTTGCCCGCGCTGTGGTGGCAAATTCCGCGCGCTCAAAATCCAGGAAGTTTCCCCTCATCACGCGCATTATAGAGGCTATCCCGCCAAGGGACAACACCAGGCTTGGAAGTATTAGGTGTTTTGCGTAGTCGGCTATTCGGGCGGCGGGAGAGAGGAAGTCGTGCATTATTGAGCACTGTCCTCCAGTGGGCAGCCAGCCTGTTACCGCTGCGAATAAAACCGCAAGCAGCGCAAGGAAAAAGTATGGTATGCTTAGCGCCGCATAAGATAGAAATGAGGCAATTTTATCGAACCAAGACCCTTTCTTTACCGCCGCTATAACTCCAAGCGGAATTGCCACTCCGTATGTTAAAAGCAAAGATACTATAGCCAGAGCCAGCGTTGCCGCCACCCTTTGGCCTATCAGCGAAGACGCAGATATCTTGTAGCTCCACGAGTACCCAAAATCCGGCGCGCCAAAAAATACAGGCCAGTGCTTGTCTCGCTCCTGCGGAGGTAAAAGATATTTTGTCTTTACGGGCGATACGCTGTTTAGCCACATTCCGTACTGCACATACCACGGCTTGTCCAACCCGAGAGCTATCTCTTGTTGCCGCACTATTTCGGGCGATATGTCTTTGGAATTTCTCGCCTCGTTGAGAAAGTCTCCAGGAGAAAGGTACATAAGCAGAAAGACCAACACACTGATTCCCAGTAGCATTGGAATCAGCGCGAGCAGCCTGCGCATGATAAATTTTAACATCTCTTAATTCTCTCCGCCGTCGTATAGTTCGTCGAGGTTCCAAATTATGCTTCCCGTGGGAGGCACTTTTATGTTGCGCCATTTGCTCTGTATGCCCGAATAACTCATTGGCGTTATAAGGTACAGCAAGGGCAGTTCCTCTGAGAAAATATCTTGCATTTTAAATATGAGCTTCTTGCGCTCGGCCTCGTCGAGGGTGGTCTCCTGAAGGTCCATAAGCTCGTCGACACGCCTCTCCCAGTCTGTAGCAGGGCTTTTCTGACGAGGATTCCACACATGCAAAAAGCCGTCTGAACGGTATATAGCCTTTCCGCCCGAAGGGTCTCCGCCACCCGTAAAGCCCATCAGCGCGCTGTCGTAATCGAAAGTATTGTCTATTTTTGATACTATCGTGCCGAAATCTAAAAACGTCAGCCTTACCTCTATGCCGACCGCCTTCATATTGTCTACGAAGGTTGTGGCTATTGTAGTTGAGTTTTGGGAGTTCTCCGCCACGAGAAAGTCGAACTTAACCCGGTTGCCTGCGGAATCTCTAAGGTATCCCTCCCTGTCGAGCTTAAATCCGGCCTCGTTGAAAAGCTTCATGGAAAGGTTTGTATCGTACGCATATTTGCGGGTATTTGGATTGTGCCATTTCTTGTTAGCGGGGCTTATTATGCCGTTTAGCTTCTGCGCGCGTCCAAACCATACACCGCGTATGAGACCGTCGCGGTCTATGGCGCTCATTACTGCCTGCCTGAATCTCTTGTCCGAAAACCATTTTAGCTTTACTGGATCTACATATGGCTTGCCTTTTTCGTCCTTATTGGGATTCAGGTTAAACCAGATGAATTGTATAGAAGTGTCGGGCCCGCGCTCGTAAATTTTAAAATCGTAGGTGTTGGCATAGTTCTTCACCCAGGCGTAGTCGTTGGCACTGACAGATGCGGCGTCGCACTGGCCCGTCGCAAAAAGTATAGTGCCTGTATTTGCGTCTGCCACAAACTTGTATATAAGATAATCCATGTATGGCAGCCTGTTGCCTGCTTTGTCGGCACGCCAATAGTGCGGGTTGGGGCAGAGAGTCATGCGTTCGCCAGGCTTGAAGTTGTAGAGCATATAGGGCCCGCTTGAAACTATCTTTTCGGGCGTATCTATAGCCGTTTTTGTAGACCAGGCCTCATTTAAAGTTCCATCTTCAAAATCTTTGTAGAGCGCATGCTTTGGCATTATCTCTATAAAGCCTATATCTATCAGAAAAGGCGCGTAAACCGTCTTTGTGGTAAAACGCACAGTGTGTGAATCTATCTTCTCAAATTTTACAGGCTCGCCGGATATTGTGTATTGCCCCGCGTATCTTGACGGATATTTCAGCAGTGGCTTGCCGGTCTGCTTGTCGAGAATAGGATTGCCATTTTTGTCTGTCTGCGGGGCAAATATTGCTTGAAATGTAAATATTACATCGTCTGCGGTAATCTCAACGCCATCGCTAAATTTTATTCCCTTTCTTATCTTGAAAGTATAGCTCTTGCCGTCGGGCGAAACCGTCCAGCTTTCTGCGAGTGCCGGTACAGTCTCATCTTTTATAGGGTCGTACGTAACAAGCGTTGAAAGCAGCAGCGATATGGCCTGGGACGAGTAGAGATCTGGCGATATCAGCGGATTGAACGTCTTTGGTTCCTGCGCCGAACATAGCACGAAAACCCCTCCGTATTTGCCCACTTCGCACTGGGCAATTTCAACGCCCTCGGGCAAAGGATATTTCCCTCTCTCCGGCCGCGGAGGCTCCGAGCAGGACGCGCTCAAAAGAAGCGCGCACGCCCCTATTGCCGCTGTCCAAAGAAACCTCGTTTTAACTGGCGCCATTTTCCAACTTTTCCGCTTCGGCCTTCTGCGAGGCTTTCTCGGCGGAATCAGATTCTTTATCGGTTGCGGAAGGCTTTTCTTTATCCTCTCCGCCAGATTTACCACCTTCCTCTTTAGAGCTGTCGTTAAGATGCCAATCAGGCGCAAAAATATCCAAATTTGGCTCGTTAAGGCTCCAATCGGGGGAAAAATCGTATTCGGGTATGGCGTCGTACCGCTCAAGCTCCTCAAGCTCGGCGTCGTACTCGTCTCTGTAGTATTCAGCCTCGTAATCGGCATAGCCGTAGTCGTTCTCGTCGGGCTTGTTTGGGTCGTAATCGTCGGGCAGGGCATTGGGATCTGCCGCTTTTTTTTGAGCTTCCTCGTTCCTTAAACGCTCTTCCTCGGCCATTTCCAAGCGCCGCTTTTCTATGATTTCCTCAGCGTATTCCTTGCGTTCCTTCGCTTCTTGCTCGGCTTCTTTGCGCTCCCTCTCGGCTTCGGCGGCAAGCTTGCGCTTGCGCAGGCGCGTACCTATGAATAACGCCCCCTCGTACATCAGATATAGCGGCACTACAAGCGCTATTTGCGTAAAGACGTCGGGCGGAGTTATTACTGCGGCAACTATGAATAAAATTAGTATCACCATGCGCCTGTTCTTGCGCAGAAAATCTGGGTTGAGCACTCCCAGATACAGCAGTATTACCTCCAATAGAGGAAGCTCAAACGCCAAGCCTATGGAAAGGGTAACCCATATTATGAAGGAATAGTAGTTTTCCCAATCGTATAGAGTATCCAGATTCATGCTCGCCGAAAGCAACGACGAAAAATATATGCCGGCGGGCATTATTATAAAAAAGGCAAACGACACCCCCACAATGAACAGCAGCGCTCCTGTAAACGCTCCGGGCAGCAAAAGCCTCTTTTCGTCTTTAGTTAACCCCGGCGCTACAAATCCGGCTAT
The DNA here is from genome assembly GCA_944390805.1 of uncultured Opitutales bacterium. Lineage (GTDB taxonomy): Bacteria > Verrucomicrobiota > Verrucomicrobiia > Opitutales > Intestinicryptomonadaceae > CALXQW01. Next base: position 75,126 of record CALXQW010000038.1, read on the forward strand.
GAAGAAGAGCATAAAGGGCAGGGCAAGCGCAATTCCTCCAGACAATACCACATAGACCATTATGAAGATGGGCGACATTATAGAGCCTACTCGCAGCGGAATTTTGTGGTCGAGCATTTTCTCCGCCGTATGCAACGGATATTGCAGCAAGTCGAAGAAATGGTTGTAGCCTATTCCAACTATGAATATCATCAGGAATAAGACCGCTATGCACTTTATAATAACCCATCTCATTTCCTCGAGATGCTCGAGGAAAGTCATGTCTTTATTCTGGAAAAACTTTTCCTTTCTCTTCTTCAAGCCAAGCATCATATTGCGCTCCTTAGGCTCTGAGCTTGTATTTTTTTGAGAGTTCCGCGCAGATTGCCTCAAAGACCTTGTTTACCTCTTCGGCTTTGAGAGTCTTTGTGGCGGAACGGAACCTCATAGAGAAGGCCATGCTCTTCTTGTCGTCCTCAACGCCCTTGCCGGAGTAGAGGTCGAATATGTTTACATCTTCCAAGTCGAACTGGCCCTTGCACTTGGCCTTCGCAATTTTTACTATCTCGTGCTTTAGGTCGGCCGCTGCTATGCTTTTTGGCACTATTAGCGCAACGTCCCTCTCCGATGGCGGAAAACTGCTAAAAGGCGTAAATTTTGCCGCAGACTTCTTGCGGGCGGCAACTTCCGGACGGAACAATAACTCTCCGGCAAATACTATGCCGTCTATTCCCGCGTCTTTTAGGAACCCTAGGTTGAGCGCCCCGAAAGACACCTTGAATCCTTCCCTATCGACCGCTCCGCATGTTGCCGCAAAGCCGTCCTGCCAGATTTTATCAGTCGGACTCTTAAAATTCAGCCTTGATGCGTCTACACCCAATATTGAGAGCATGTCGCAAGCGGTTTTCTTTGCTGTGAAGAAATCAGCTTTTGGGCGTTTTGTCCAGCTGGCGCCGCGCGCGTCGGGGGCAAAGACAAAAGCCGTCGAGACCAACTCTGTAAGGGAGTCTTTTACCTTTGCAAAAACTCTGCCGTTTTCAAAGAATCCGTAGAAGGAGTTTGCGTTGTCTATATTTAGAGCAACAGCCCCAGCAAGCCCGTCTAAAAGCGATGTTCTAAGAGAGTCCTGATCTGCCGTAAGCGGGTTTGCAAGCTTTAGAATATCGGCATTGTCGTGCCACTTCTGCGTCTGTACGCTGCTGCGCAATGTGTAGTGCACGCATTCGTTAAAGCCCTCTGCAGACAGATAGTCGGCAGCGGCTCTGGCATATGTAAAGACTGGATCGTCATTTCTAAGCGACGCCCTCGTAAGCGGCATCTGCGTTGGAATATGCTCCGACCCGTAAAGCCTTATGAACTCTTCAACCAAATCTATGGGCCTGTCCACATCGCACCTAAAAGACGGCACCGTTACCCGCAGATTTGTTCCGCCCGATGGCATCTCTACCGTAAATCCCAAGCGCCTGAATACGTCGGCAACCTCGTCTATTAAAACGTCGAAACCTATCCTGTCTATTATATACGGCAGCGATATCTCTATCATGCGGTCGCCGCGCGGAGGCTTGCCGGCAACTATCGTGGCGCCTTCCTGGTGCCCGCCAGCAAGGGAGCATATCAAGTCGACCGCCCTGCGCGAGGCGTCTATCGTTCCTTGAGGATCCACATCTCTTGCAAATCTGTACGACGAATCCGTATTTATATTGAGCTTGCGCGATGTTGCCCTTACATTTCCCGGATTAAAATACGCAGATTCTATAACAAGATCCGTAGTCTCGTCCGTGACCTCAGAATTCTTTCCTCCCATCACTCCTGCTATCGCCACAGGACCGACACCGTCGCAGACCATTGTATTCAGCGGGGTTAACGTATGGGTTTTCTCGTCGAGAGTTTCGAAAACTTCGCCGTCGTCAGCCTGGCGGACGCGTATTTTCTTCTCCCTAATCTTTGCCGCATCAAATGAATGCAGCGGCTGGCCGTATTCCATCAATACGTAATTTGTAACGTCCACCACATTGTTTATCGGGCGCAGGCCTACTGCCTCCAGACGCTTCTTCATCCATTCCGGGCTTTCAGCTATCTTTACGTCTCTTATGCATGCTGCAAGATAGAAGGGGCAGTTTTGCGTATCGAGCTCAACGCTGTCCAAAAGACCGCTCTGAGATTTTTCAGAATAGTTCTCTGCCGCCTTAAGCTCTGGCATCTTCAGAGGCTTTGAAAACTTTGCGGCAAGCTCTCTGGCTATACCTATGTGGCTTGCACAGTCTCCCCTGTTTGCGGTAAGCTCAACTTCAAATACGGTATCGGTATCTGTGAATACGTCGTTTATAGGTGTGCCTATCTCGGGTGAATTCTGCAGTATCAGCAGGCCGCTATGGTCGCTGCCAAGCCCAAGCTCGCGCGCGGAGCACATCATTCCATTGCTTACAACCCCGCGCAATTTTGACACCTTTATCTTGAATCCCTTGCCGTCTTCCGTTGGCAGTTCTGCCCCGTCGAGCGCAACAGGAACGCGGTCTCCAACCTTGTAGTTCGATGCCCCGCATACTATCTGTATTGGCTCTGCATCCTTGTCAACCTTGACCATGCAAACTCCAAGGTGGTCGGAATCGGGGTGAGGATCCCTCGAAAGTATCTGCCCCACAACCACATTCTTGAGCGGAGGCAACCCCAGAGTCTGCACGCTCTCAACCTCCAACCCAAGCATGGGCAGCGCCTCCGATATCTCATCTATCGATACGTCGGAAAGATCCACATAGTCGTTTAGCCAGTTTAAGCTTACTTTCATCTTTATAAATTCTCCGAAAATATTTTATTTTGCAAACTGCCTTAAAAAGCGAAGATCGTTCGCGTAGAAATGGCGTATGTCGTCTATAGAATGCATGAGCATTGCCACCCTCTCTACTCCGAGCCCAAAAGCGTAGCCGCTCCATTCGTTCGGATCCAACCCAACATTCTTTAGCACATTAGGATCAACCAGGCCGCAGCCCATTATCTCTATCCACCTATTGCTAAGCCTGCCCAAATTCTCCGTCATAAAGTCAACCTCAAAGCTCGGCTCCGTGAACGGAAAGAAGCTTGGTCTTAAGCGTATCTTGGCCGATTCCCCAAACAGATCCTTAAATAAATACGCAAGTATGGCCTTCAAATCTGTAAGGCGCACATCTTTGTCTATGCATAGGCACTCCAGCTGGTGGAAATTCGCCGAATGGGTCGCATCTACTGTATCGCGCCTGAAAGCCCTTCCGGGAGCAACTATCTTTATTGGCGCACCCTCCTTGAGCATAGCGCGTATTTGCACTGTCGATGTATGCGAACGCAACAGGTAAAGCTCGTCCGCGTGCTTTGAGACATTGTCAACTTTAAGCTCGGGCGGGAAGAACAATGTGTCTTGCGCGTCTCTTGCCGGGTGGTCGGCAGGAGTGTTAAGCGCGTCGAAGCAATGCCACTCTGTGTCTATCTCGGTTGCTTCTGCAACGGTGAATCCAGCCTTCTTAAATGTGTCGCAAATTCTGCGTATAGTCTGTGTAAGTGGATGTATCGTTCCGCGGGCGGCCTCGGGTGAGGGCAGGGTGATGTCGGGCTTTTCCCCAAGCGCCTCAACCTTGCGGGCTTGCTCTATGCGCGCGTACGCCGCCTGGGCAAGCGGCTCTATTGCCTGCTTTGCCTTGTTTATCAGCTTGCCAACCAGCGGCCTCTGTTTCGGATCGAGCGTTGGTATGGTCTTCATTATCGCTGTAAGATCGCCGTTCGGACCAAGCGCCGAAGCCGTTATGTTCGATACTTGCGCTGCTGTCTGGGCTTCTGGCAGAAGCTTTTCCATGCGCGCTATGATTTCGTTTATCTTATCTTCCATTTCGACAAAATCCCATGCGGATTTCTCGTCCGCAAAAATCTATTGTATATTAAAGCCCAAAAGATATTCCAATACGCCGTTTGGGCAAGTAAAAAGCCTTATTCGCCACCTTTTTTTTACGGCCGCAAAAAATGGCAAGTAGGCATTATTGCGCATAATGCAAAAATCTTTTCAGCCTTTTTATAGGGTAGAAGGGCAAGTAGCCTTTTTTTATACTCAACCGAGCACAAAAAAGGCGCAACAGATTTCGTTGCGCCTTTTGGGAAAATTTTTATAAATTTACGCCTTTACCTTTGCGATAAGGGCCGCAAATGCGGCGGCATCATTTATGGCAAGCTCGGAGAGCTGCTTGCGGTCGAGCTGTATATTGAGCTTCTTAAGACCGGCCATAAATACGCTGTACTTTATTCCAGCCGCCCTGCAAGCCGCGTTGATGCGGGTTATCCAGAGGCTGCGGAACTCGCGGCGCCTTACGCGGCGGTCGCGGTATGCGTATTTCCTCGCGCGCTGCGAGGCGTCTTTTGCGTAGCGGTACAGGCGGGATTTATTGCCGAAGTACCCTCTTGTTGTCTTCATCAGACGCTGTTTGCGTCTGCGTGTTTGTCCTGCGTTTGTTACTCTTGGCATGTTTCTTTGTCTTTCTTTATTATATTAGCCTGGGGGTCGCCTTTGTATACACCCTTTCGGCCTGAGTTTACATTTCCGTTTCTTCTACGCGCAGGGAAGAGCCGCCTTTACGGTGCGTATTACACCCTTTGTATCGACAGCCTTGTCCTGGCCCATAGAACGCCTCTGCTTTACGGACTTGGCGCTGAGCAGATGACGCTTTCCGGCCACTCTGCGCATTACTTTGCCCCTTGCGGAGACTTTGAAACGTTTTGCTATGGATTTCTTGGTCTTTTGCATTGTTATAGGTGAAAAATCGTATAAAGAATATCTTTTATGTATTTTGTAAAGCTTTTTTTATATTTTTGAAATAAAAATTTCAGCAGGGGCATTATAGCACTTGTATATTAGATTATGCCGCATGACCATAAAACTATGGGTATAAAAAAAGATTGCGTAAGCATCAAATTGCTTCAAGCTATTTTGCCCATGAAAAAAATGAAGCTTCTCGGTCTTGCGGCGGCGACAGTGGCGCTTTCGGCCTGCGGTATAATAGAGGAAATATCCTCGTCTGATTCCGACGATTGGACCTTCGGACAAGATTTGGCGTTCCTGAAGAAACACGATCCTGAATGTCTTATTCTCGGCCAGGGAGATTCCTATATTGCCGTATCGCCAAATTGGCAGGCAAGGGTTCTTACGAGCACTCTCGACGGGGAAGAGGGCTTGAGCCTGGGCTGGTACAATCGCTTGCTTGCTATGGACGATAAGCGCGAGGAAGAATATCTAAACCGCTTTGGTGGCGAGGAAAGACTGCGCATAGGTCCGGAGGGAGGAGATGCTTCTTTGTTTTTCCCAGCCGGGAGCCTTTATACTGCGGAAAATTGGAGGGCTCCGAGCTTTTTGTCTAAAGAGCCTTGGAAGCTTGTTGAAAGGTCTGCTACGGAAGCCCGTTTTGAGAAGCTTGCGGAGGTCGACAACGCAAAGGGCGCCCATTTTAAGATGCTATTGGAAAGGCAGGTATCTTTTATACCTAAAGCTGATGCTGCCAAAATACTTGGCATAGACATTCCTGAAGGGGTTAAGGCTGTTGCGTACCAGTCTATAAATAAGGTTACAAATCTTGGTCCCGACGATTGGAGCTCAAAGTTTGGAATGATAAATATTTCGGTGCAGTCCTGTTTTACCGCAAACGACACCACCGCTGTTTTTATTCCCTACAAACCCGGCGACATGGCTAAGTTTGGCGATATCTTAAGCGGCGAATATTTTGTCGCATCTGAAAGCCAATATGTTGTAGAGCCCAACTTCATAAAATTTAAGGTGGACGCCAAGCGCATAGAAGAGATTGGCGTAAACGCAATGCGCAGCAAAGGAATATTGCTTTCTTTTAACGGAAAGAGCAATGTGTTGACAGTCATAACGTATCTGCGTCCGGCTTCGGTAAAAGGATATTTGCCCAATACTTGGAGGAGGAACAATCCTAAGAACGAGGGGGACGCCATAAGCGTATACAACAATGGTCCTGTTGCCCAGGGAGCCTTTTACGCCATGCCTTTCTATGAAATTTCAACGCATTCCCCGGCTCTTGCATTGGCTAGGGGGAAAAGCCAGTTCCATCTTCAGCGCACATACCATTTTAGCGGTTCCGAATACGATTTAGGAAAGATTGCCTACGCTCTTACCGGCATATCCATGAAGCAGATTAGGGGCGAGGAATAAACCGCCGCCTCTCCTTGCGGAAAAATATCCTTCTATTGGCAGCGCAATCTTGCCCTCATAGATTGATATATTTCCGCTCTATATTTATGGTATGCGGCAAAAGTGGGTAAAATATTTTTGTAAAATTACGATTTTATATAGCCGCACTTTTTCTTTGCGGTGTTTTTAATTTATGAAAGATAAAATGGACAAATTCCTCAAGGCGCTTCTCGATGCCCGGTCTCCAACCGGTTGCGAGTACGAGGCAACTTCAGTATTGGAAAAGTATGTATCGGATCTCTCCGATACATTTGAAAAAGACACTCTTGGGAATCGTTTTGCCAGCATAGGCAAGGGCGGCAAAACCTTGATGCTTGCTGGGCATATAGACGAGATAGGCCTGATAATAACTTATATAGATGACAACGGCTATCTTTTCTTCGACCAGCTTGGCGGGCACGACAGATGCATGCTTTCCGGTCGCCGCGTATGTATACTTTCCAAGAAGGGTGTTGTCTACGGGGTAACAGGCAAAAAGGCAATACACCTAATGGACGAGAAGGAGCGCAAAGAAGTTCCTGAGACCAGCCATATCTGGATAGACATAGGCGCCAAGAGCAGAGCCGAGGCTGAAAAGCGGGTATCTGTGGGCGACAGTGCCGTTTACGATGTTTCCGCAAACAATATTTATGGATCCATATATGCTGCGAGAGCTTTCGACGACAAGGCCGGTTGCTACTGCGCTTTTGAGGCGTTGCGCCGTCTTTCCGCAAAGAAAAAGTCTTTATCTTGCAAGCTTGTCAGTGTTGGAACTGTTCAGGAGGAGATAGGAACGCGCGGAGCATGGCCGGCAGGCTATGCGGTAAATCCGGATGTGGCAATAGCAATAGACGTAGACCACGCCACGGATTACCCCTATATAGACATGCGCAAATCCGGTTCTATAAAGCTTGGTGCCGGGCCGGTAATTTCTTGCGGGCCGAATATGAATCCGAAGGTTGTGGAGCGCCTTGAGGCGTGTGCTGAAGAGATGAAGATTCCGTTCCAGCGTGCGGCGGAGAGTCGCCCCACTGGTACGGACGCTCGCATATTGCAGATGTCACGCGCCGGGGTTGCTACCGGTCTGCTTGGCATTCCTCTGCGCTACATGCACACTCCGGCGGAGGTTGCAGATATTGACGATATTGAAAATTGTGTAAAGCTGCTTGAGGCTTTTGCGCTGTCTTTAAAACCTTCCGACGATTTCACCTACTAAGGCTATTTTCTTATGAGTCAGCCAGATAAATTTTCCGGTTCGCCGCGGGTGGTATTGACGCGTCCTGACAATGCGGATGTTGCAAAATTGATAAAGGATGCCGGAGGAGTTCCCATAGAAATTCCTCTAATAGAAATTCGCTATGAGGCCGTTGCCGAAGATTCCGACGAGTTTTTCGACCATATTGCCACTTACGATTGGCTAACTTTTTCAAGCAAGAACGGCGTTAAAGGTTTCTTTAAGGAATTTTTTAGAAAGTACCAGGATATACGCTGCATAGGTCCCTGCCGCATAGCGTGCACGGGCTATGCTACGGCGCGTTTTCTTTTGGAGAACTACCGTTTGATTTCCGATGTTGTTCCGGAAAGCCAGACTGTAAAAGATCTGCCAAAGTGCATGATGGCGCACGAATCTTTGGATAACCGCAATATTTTATGCGTAGGCGGGTCTTTGTCGGACAAGAGCTTCATGAAAGAGCTTGAAGATGTTGGCGGAGCCATGACGGAATTTTTTGAAGTTTATAAAACTTCTCTGGTGAATTTGTCCGAGACAGGCAAGTCTGTGCAAGATTTTAAAAAGTCTGGAGCTGACTATGTTGTGTTTTCCAGCCCATCTGCTGTGGAGTCTTTCCTAAAAAATGCAAAGACTTTGCAGACGGAAAAAGGTGCGCTTGCGCCAAAGGCTGTCAGTATTGGAAAGACAACGTCGGCGGCAGTAAAGAAATTTGGGCTGCCACTTGTTTCCGAAGCCGACGAACCTTCTCCGGAAGGAATCTTAAGGGCGCTTCTGTCGGCAGATAAAAAACAAAAATAGGCGCGCATAAAGCTCAGCAATTCTTATTTCAAAAAAGCGGCTTTTATTGAGGAATATTGCCTCTTTAAAGCCGCTTTTTACTGTTTCTATTTCTCCAGCAGGTGAATTAGTTTTTGCGCTTTGCTAAATTGCAGTTTCTTACATATTGTGGGAGTATATCTTCTGAATATGGGATTTATCATTCTTTATTTTGAAGTGGCGTCTGTTTAGCGTTCTTTGCAAGTTCTTTTGCTCGTTCCACGTCGAAAAATCCCTCTCTGCCAACAACAACATCTGATCCTCTAAAAACTTTTTCCAAAGTCTTTAAAGCAATTTTTACGTCTCCCCAGAAAGTGATATTGTCCGCATATTGGGCGTCGAACTCGAGCTTTTCAGACCAACTAATGTTGTTTCTTCCGTTTACCTGGGCAAGCCCGGTAATTCCGGGCCTAACGTTGTGGCGCTTGCGTTCGCGCGCGGTGTAGTAGGGCAGATAGCGCGGAAGAAGCGGACGCGGACCTATAAAAGACATATCTCCCTTCAATACGCAAAAAAATTGAGGAATCTCATCTAAACTTGTCTTTCTGAGAAATTTTCCAACGCGCGTCAGTCTGACGGAATCCGGCAATAGGTTTCCGCCTTCGTCTTTTTCATTATTCATGCTGCGAAATTTTGTTATCCCAAAGAGCTTCTCATTTAAGCCTACGCGCGTTTGCTTGAACATCACGGGAGAACCCATGCTTATCTTAACAAGCACAGATATAAAAATATATAGCGGCAATAAAAGCGTTATTAAGATTGCTGAACATACAAAATCTATCGGGCGTTTGAAATATTTTGCATACATGATATTATCTTATTCTCTACGCTTTTATAAAAGAACCCCGATGCCATTTTTATTGGCCTCGAGGTTCTTCAGATTTTAATGCCGTTTGTTTCGCATCTGGCGGGAGGTTAGAATCCCTTTATCTTAAAGAGCGAAGTTATGGACATATTGTTGTGTATTCTCAAAATAGCCTCTGAGAAAAGATGCGCCACAGACAATATAGTTATAGGATAGTCCTTGTAGCGCGGATCTGGCGCGGTTGAGTCTGTAACTATAAGCTCGTCAAGGAAGCCCTCCTTCAACCTTTCATATGCCTTGTCTGTAAGAACAGCGTGTGTAACTGCCGCCCTTACAGAACGGGCACCGTTCTTCTTAAGAAGAGCTGCGGCAGCCATAAGAGTACCGGCGGTTTCCGTCATATCGTCGAGAATCAACACGTCTTTACCATTTACATCTCCAACAAGACTCGTGGCTTCTACAACGTCTGCGCTAACCCTGCGCTTTGCGATAAATCCCAATGGACAATCAAGCATCTCGGCATATGCGTGCGCTCTCTTAAGCCCTCCTACGTCCGGAGAAAATACCGTCATATTGGATAAATCTTTACCCTTGAGGTAATCGTATATTACGGGAGATGCATACAGATGGTCGCAGGGAATATCGAAGAATCCTTGTATCTGCTGGGCGTGCAAGTCCAAAGTAAGAACCCTATTGGCTCCTGCTGCAACAAGAAGGTTAGCAATGAGCTTTGAAGTTATCGGCACCCTCGGCTGGTCTTTCCTGTCCTGTCGGGCATAACCAAAAAACGGTAATACCGCCGTTATGCGCTTTGCGGAAGCCCTGCGCGCAGCGTCTATCATTATAAGCAGCTCCATGACGCTCTCATTCGTTGGGCGGCTGGTAGACTGTATTATAAATACATCGTCTCCCCTTATGTGGTCTATTATCTTTACAAAAGTTTCGCTGTCCGGAAAGGAGAGAACCTCCGCATTGCCGAGTGGCAGGGAAAGATTGTCGCAAATTGCCTTTGCGAGGGCTGGGTTTGTGCGTCCCGAAAATATTTTTATATTGTCGATTTTCATGGAAAATGAAAAGCCTTGGAATGCTTATTTTTAATAGGCAGAACATATATATTCATCCATTTGCGTCAAGGTTAATCTGTCTATATGCAGTGCCGTATAATGACTTTATAGATTGTTTATAGAGATGGAGAAATCTCTTTACATTTTGCTGAAAATGGTCGATAATCAAATTAAAATTTGATGGTTGATATTAATCTTCCAAAATTTGTTATTATAAAAGTGCAATGTATAGATTTAAAGAAAATGAAAAATAGGTTTTTATCATATATTTTTTTAACTTCTTTAGCAGCTATATTTTCCCATATGGCCAATGCATCGGTTGACTATCATGGCCAGACCATAAATGGGTATAACTTCACAACTTCTTCTTATGATGCCGATGATTTTTCCAATTCGGATTTTTCTGGAGTAACTGCAATAGACACATTATTTTCAACGGCTACAGTAAATAGGATTTTTACAGATTCGAACTTTAGCAATTCCAACTTGAAAGATGCTCTTTTTAACTATGCTGGATTGTCTGGAGTAGATTTTTCTTCATCTAATCTGTATGGAGTTTATTTTATATCCGCTAATCTTGCAAATGCTGATTTTACAAATGCCATTATAACTCATGCCGATTTTACAAGCACAGTGCAATATGGTTTTTCTGCCGAACAATTTTATTCTACGGCATCGTATCAAAGCAAGAATCTGCAATATGTAAATTTTGAGTACAACGATCTAGAAGGTTGGAATTTTTCTGGTCAGGATTTAACTAGGGCAAATTTCTCAATCTCGTCTTTGATAAATGCAGACTTTCGCAATGCAAATCTTACCAACGCAATATTTGGAGCTCCAAATCTTAGCGGGACTGATTTTAGAGGATCTACCGGCGCAACATGGAGTAGCGCTATCACGACAAATACTATTCTTGCCGACGGCAACCTCAATGGCGGGGCGCTCAATTTATCGGGGCAAGGTAATTCTTTAATTATACGCGTATCAGATACATCTGCCGTTTTGATGACTGCCTCCGGTGCTGTATCTGACGGCGCTGAACTTATATTTGAGGGAAAATATTCCTCGACAGACAACTCCCTATTGAAGGTCTCCGGAGATGGAGTTTCTTTAGATTTATCAGGAGCTAAGATAGATGTATATTTGGCGGAGGGATTCGGGGCTGATTCAGAAGTGTTCCTAAATCTGATAGAGGCATCAGATGGAGCGGGAATTGTCCTTAATGGTCTTTCAAAAGAGGATGTTGCTGTTTTCAATTCCGACGGAACTGTCTATGCCGGCGAGTGGGCTTTGTCTGCCTCAACTTCTGAAGTAGGTATAATTGTTGGAATTCCGGAACCGGCAGATGCTGTATGCATATTCTCTATGGCTGCTTTATTTTATTGCATCTTTAGGAGATTGCCTAATCTGCGTGTCTCGCAGAAATAATACCAATTTTATTGGCAGCACTTAATATCTTATCTAAAGATAAGTATTACCATTTCTTCTGTACGCCCAAAAATCTTTACAGGGCGCGGAATATTATTTCTTCAATTGCTTTTGCTTAGCATAGGCTCTATTGTCAGCCCATATTTTCCCATTAGGAAAATAAATTTATTTTGAAGGCTGCATTATCTCTCTTGTAGGTACTGCAAGCCTTAGATTTTCGCTTTTAATTGCCCTCATTATTGCAAGGCTAATACGCTGGCGCACTATCTTGGCGGTTTCACCACCTTGGGGAACGCAGTATGATACGGATATGTCTAAAGACCATTCGCCAAAGCCTTCAAAAACAACTTCGGCAGATTCTTTTCCTATGTCATCGTCGCATTCGACTATTTTCTTTATCTGCTTAATTATGCTCTCAATATTGTCGGCGTCGGCATCCATACTGATGCGTATCTTTTGCCTTATAACCTCCGCAGGATCTTTAGATACATTGTCTACGAGGTTCGATGCAACCGTTGAATTTGGGGCATATATAATGGTTTTTTGAGGTGTCTTGATTTTTGTGGAACGCATTCCTATCGATTCCACAATGCCTTCAACTCCCTCTATCTTCACAGTATCGCCAACTTCAAAAGGCCTATCTATTATTATGGCTATAGATCCTACAAAATTTGCAATAGTATCTTTAGATGCAAATGCCAATGCCGCCGCGCCGATTGCAAAAGTTGCTATGAGCGCGCCTACATTTACGCCCACTATATCCAGCGATACCAACACAAACATTGAATATAGGAACCATTTCACTCCGCCTTTTGAAAGAGCCAGAAGGTCTCGTGCGGCAGGGTATCGTTTTGCAAATCTTCGCGAGGCAACATCCATCATATTAAGGGTCAATATTCCAAATATCCAGAATAGTATTCCCAAAAATAGAATGGTTGATATTGTTCCAACAAATACTATGGCTGTTGGATCTGATACAGTGAGCTCAAATGCGGTATGTGCACCTATGAGAATTATAACAGCTCTTATCGGATTTATTATCTTTTCCAAAAAAGATTTTATCTCAGCTGAATTTTCTGAAGAGAAAGGCATGGAAACTAATCTTATTAGTAGTCCTACTAAATATCTTTGAACTATTATTGCCGCCAAAATTATAAATACTGCAGCCATAATACAAAATACGCTTACGCCATAAATTTTTCCGTCTAAGAAACGATATAGGTCTGGAAAATATGGTTTTATCTTTTGGAATATATCTTCAACAGCTCTTTTTAATTCCTTTGCATTTTCTATTCGAAATTCTGAATATGAAAGTGGAGTTGTACTTGCTTCTTTGTTTACTTTTTTACCTATTACATTTTGTTTTGAATTCTCTTTAACAGATATTTCTCCGCTCTGTTTTGCAGCATTAGACAAAACCTCGGCTTCGTCGAGAGCCTCTTCTCCAGTGGCGTCTTCTATTATGCTCTTTGCAAGAGAATTAGCAACTTTTTGTTGGGCCGCGCTAGTCTGGTCTATAGCTTTCAGACCCTCTTTTATGTCTATGGCAATATCGCTTTCCGCATTTGAATATATATGGGGCAATAGTGCGAATAAAATAATAGGCAATAACTTAATGTATTTGCTGCAATAAAACATCTTCATATAATATATATTTATCTCGGGGAATATCTTTAGCGTAGTCGCAAAAGTTTTACGACATAAAAATGATATTTCTCGTATTATTATATTTACGTTTAAAAATATGGCGTAAGCTTAATACTTAGATTTTTTACGTTTGATTTCTGAGAGTTTATTTATTGCGTATTTTGAATATATCGTATAACTTAAGATTATAGTCCTTATAAATTTAAATTGTATTTATCATGAAAATAGTAATAGGAGCTGATCCATTTGCATATTCGCTAAAAAGAGAACTTTTGAAACACTTGGGAAAAAGGCAATTTGAAATCTTGGATGCCGATAATTTTTCGAATGAGCCCTATTTTAATGTGGGGCAAAAGGCGGCAAAATTAGTGGCAAACAGATCCGCCGATTGCGGAATATTGTTATGCGGAACAGGTGCTGGTATGTCTATTGTTGCAAATAAGATTGCTGGAGTTAGGGCAGTTTGTGTTGAGTCTGTTTTTGCAGCAAAAAAAGCAAAGACCATAAATAATGCAAATGTAATAACTATGGGGGCTATGATAGTTGGTCCGGCCATGGCTTGCGATATGACAGATGCATGGATAGATTCTAAATTTACGGAAGGCTTCCCCGGTTTGGAAGGCTTTTTAAACGATGCGTTAAATAGTGTAAAAAAGATAGATCTTGAGAATAGGAAAGCCTAGCTGGGAGCTTTGAACTAATATTGTAAATATATGTATGTTTGCTCGTACTTCAGATAAGATTCTGAGTATTATTCTAATTGTAATATTCTTGGGGTCTTTGGCTCTCTTTTGCCTGCGTCTTTTTGATTCTGAAAAAGATACTGCTGGGCATGCTTATAATTCCACAAAGATGAATAGTAAGCCTGAAAGGAATAGGCATGTAAGAGAGGTTAAAAGAGCTCGCATAACAGATAAAGCAGCCGATGAATCATCGGAAGATAATATGCAAAATTCGGAAGCTGATGAATTGTTGGAGATGTTTTATCAGGAGTCCATAGAAGAGCAGATGGAATTTATTGCAAGGCAGGAGAGCCCTTTGTCTAAGATGATAGTTAATGTTACGGACATGGAAAGTTTGGGCAAGCAGCTTGGGGAATTGCATAAAGTTATAAAGAACTTCTCCGCAGAAGATCAAAAACTTATAGGTAATGCCAGCCTATGGTTGCTTGTAGATGCCGCAATGGCTAGCGAAGACCCGTCTGGATTTGGAATTAGGTCCGGTATGACGGAGCAGGAAAGAGCCGAGGCCGGAAAGCGAACTCAGCAGCTTATCATAGGTGTTTTCAAAGAGTTCAATGGCTCCACGTATTACGATATGATAGGGACAATTATAGACAGAGCCGATGGGCGTCCTCCGGCCGAGGATAAATGGAAAGCCATAATGCGCGGAGAGCCGGAAATGTAATCTAATTGCGCTTGTTTCGCTTAAATAGATAATGTCCTAAGAGAGCGATATATATATTTAGTCTGACACTTGCATATATAAGAGTTTGCAGACAGACAAAAAACGGCACGCCTTAAAAAGGCATGCCGTTTTTCTATCAAACCGCGGAGAAGACGGGATTCGAACCCGTGGTAGGGTTTTATCCCTACACCGGTTTAGCAAACCAGCGCATTCGGCCACTCTGCCACCTCTCCCGATTTGAAAATACGCAGTCAATAGGTTTTAAAAATCTATGCAAGAAAATTCTTAAGATATACGCAATTTATTTTTCATATTGTGTTATTTTCTTGCGAAATGGACATATTTGTCTACTTGGTCTGTCATGGCAACACACATTGTAAGCGGGATTGTTCTTCTTGCGTTATGCTATGCATGTACTGTATTTGGAGAACAAAAGAGTTTTAAATCCGGGCAAATTATGCCCGACAATAATAATGTGCATATAAATGCGCATGGCGGCGGATTTCTTTATAAAGGCGGCCTTTACTATTGGTTTGGAGAACATAAGACCGAAGGAACCGCAGGGAATCTTGCAAATGTTGGCGTGCATTGCTATTCATCTGCCGATTTGTACAACTGGAAGGACGAGGGCGTTGTTCTTTCCGTATCTAACGACGATGCAAGCGAGATTGCAAAAGGCTGTATTCTTGAACGTCCAAAGGTTATCTATAACGCAAAGACTGGAAAATATGTAATGTGGTTTCACCTTGAATTCAAGAGCGCCGACGGAAAACCCAACTATAGTACGGCGCGTTGTGCGCTTGCCGTTTCAGACAAGCCTACAGGACCCTACTCTTATGTGCGCAGCTTTCGTCCGCAAAAAGGGCGCATGCCAACCGACGGCGACATTGCCGATTGCATAAGCATAGACAAGAGCTTCGACGACGCCCAAATAGAGAAAGTTTTAAACAATAACAATTATAAGATGTTAAAGGGCAGGGGATTTGCGTTTGTCAGGGACATGCGCGGCAAAGGCCAGATGGCGCGCGACATGACCTTGTTTGTTGACGACAATTCCAAGGCTTATCTTATTTGTTCGAGCGAGGAGAACGCCACTCTTCATATTCACGAACTTACCGACGACTATCAGAACTTTACCGGACGTTTTGCCCGCGTGCGTTGTTCAGACTGGAATGAGGCTCCCGCAATATTTAAAAAAGACGGAAAATATTATTTATTTGCCTCGTTTTGCACAGGTTGGGCGCCTAATTCTGCGCGCAGTTATGTTTCAGAAAGCATATATGGGCCTTGGCGCAGTTTGGGCAATCCCATAGACGGTTCTCCTGAACAGATGAGAACCACCTTTGGCGGGCAGAGTACATTTGTAATTCCCGTTGCAGGTAAAGAAGACGCTTTTATATTTGTTGCAGATATCTGGCGTCCGAAGAATGCAATAGACGGCCGCTATATATTCTTGCCCATAGAATTTGAGAACGGTCGCCCTGTAATTCGCTGGAAGAACGAATGGGATTTGTCTTTCTTCGACAAA
Organism: uncultured Opitutales bacterium; assembly: GCA_944390805.1. Taxonomy (GTDB): domain Bacteria; phylum Verrucomicrobiota; class Verrucomicrobiia; order Opitutales; family Intestinicryptomonadaceae; genus CALXQW01. Next base: position 91,230 of record CALXQW010000038.1, read on the forward strand.
TAACTTAGTATAATCAGAACTTACTAAAAAATCCTCCTTAACCGTTAAATTCATCTGTTAAGGAGGATTTTCTTATTAGGGTCTCTTTGCTTTGATCCAATTGGCAAGATAAAAAGTAAACCTTTTTTATTTAGTTTCGCGCCCGAAACGGCGCATTGTGCTGTATCTTGGCAACTATTACTGCTTTCCCCACACAAATTTGTTTATTATCTTTGTGTAGCTCTGGATAATCTTTACGACCTTCACAGAGACGTTGTCGTCAAGATAATCAGTTGCAAGTAGGGTCTTTTCCTTGTTCTTGCGCATGGATACCGCAAGGTCTATTGCCTGTTCTATGTCTTTATCAGTTATGCCGCCTATTACAACAGTGCCCTTGTCAAGAACTTCCGGCCTTTCTGTAGATGTTCTTAAAAGCACGCCGGAAAATCCCAACATTGCGCTTTCTTCAGATAAAGTCCCGCTGTCAGACAGCACGCAGAACGAATTTTGCTGAAGCTTGTTGTAATCTAAGAATCCAAACGGTTCAAGGCTTCTTACAAGCTTGTGGAATTTGAAATTTCTCGCCTCTATGAATTTTCTGCTCCTGGGGTGAGTTGAATATACAACGGGCATATTGTAGCGCTCGGCAATGTTGTTTATAGCTCCCATTAGCGACATAAAATTGCGCTCGTTGTCTATGTTTTCCTCTCGATGCGCCGACACAAGTATATATTTGCCCTTGGACAGCTTGAGCTTCTCCAAAACCTTGCTGGCAGAAATTTTCTTGGCGTGTGCCTTAAGCACTTCCATCATAGGTGAGCCCGTCACAAATATGTGCTCTTTGCGAATTCCCTCCGAAAGCAAATAACGCCTGGAATGTTCAGTATAGGGCAGGTTGATGTCCGAAATGTGGTCAACTATCTTCCTGTTTATCTCCTCCGGAACATTCTGATCAAAACAGCGGTTTCCCGCCTCCATATGGAAAATCGGTATCTTGAGCCGCTTGGCTGATATTGCGGAAAGCGCAGAATTTGTGTCTCCCAATATCAAGATTGCGTCGGGCGCCTCTTTTACGAGAACTTCGTAAGACTTGGCTATTATGTTGCCCATGGTCTCACCAAGCGTCTTGCCGACACTATCTAAGTAATAGTCGGGCTTGCGCAAGCCCAGATCCTTAAAAAATACCTCGTTTAAAGCGTAGTCCCAATTTTGCCCAGTGTGCACCAGTATGTGGTTAAAATACCTGTCGCAGGCCTTTATGCATTCCGACAATCTGATAATCTCGGGACGCGTGCCTATTATAGTCATAACTTTCAACTTTTCCATATATAACCCTTTTGCTTCTATTCTGGCAAACTCCCTAAATTGCTTTATTATTGGCTATACGTTCTCTACGTATGTATCCGGCCTATCCGGAACGAATGCCTCGTTTGCCCACATTACAGTAACAAGATCTCCGTCTCCTATGTTTGTTATGTTGTGCGCGTATCCTGTGGGTATATCCACAACCTCAAGCTTGTCGGAGGATACTATGTATTCTACAATGTCATCGCTGCCTATCTTCTTAAATTTTATAGAGGCCTTGCCCGATACCACAAGGAACTTTTCATTCTTGGAGTCGTGCCAATGGTTTCCCTTTGTGATTCCGCTTTTAGTGATATTCACGGAAACCTGTCCCCTTTCCGGCGTGCGGAGAAATTCCGTAAAACTGCCGCGCGCGTCTATATGCATCTTTAGCGGATAAGAAAACTCCGATTCTGGCAGATAGCTAAGATATGTGCTGTAAAGCTTTGTCTCAAGACTCCCCGGCTTTGTGTACGGAACTTCAAGATTGTTGCGCGATTCCTTAAAGCTCTTGATCAGGTCTGCTATATATCCTAATTTTGCCTTATGCGTTATGGGAACAATACAAAAGCCGTTCTCCACTGTCTCTTTTCCTTTTAAGGCGTCCATAAAGGCGTTTAAAAGATCGTCTATATAGACAACATGCATGTCCGTATTTGGATCGTTTACCCTTATAGGCTCTCCTCTTGCAATATTGTGGCAGAAAGTGGCTATTGCGCTGTTGTAGTTTGGCCTGCACCATTTCCCAAATACATTAGGAAGCCTATATACCAAAACTTTTGCTCCGCTTTGCTTGCCGTATTGAAAAATATAGTCCTCCGCGGCCTTCTTACTTTTGCCGTATGGATTGTCCAACTCGGCCTGTATTGACGAGGTTATCAATACGCTCGCCTTATTGCCTGCTTCCGAAAGCTTGGAGAGAAGCTCCGTTGTAAATCCGTAATTCCCCTCCATGAACTCCGCAGCATCCTTAGGACGGTTTACCCCCGCAAGGTGAAATACAAAATCACAGTCTTTTACGGCAGAGTCCAGCACTTCGGGCGGTGTGCCCAAATCGAAAGCAACCACATCGGAATATCCTTCATTATGCAGGCGGCGGAGCAGGTTCTTGCCTATGAATCCGCCGGCTCCAGTAACAAGAATTTTCACTTTTTTGCAGCCTTCCATTGGGCGAGCTCGTCCTGCACGTATTTTAACTCAAGAAGCTTTTCCTTAATTTGCGGAACGTCAAGCTGGAGAGTGTTGTTTGAGTTGTACTCTTCCATAGACGAGAACTTCTCGTTGCCTTTCTCAAAATATTTCTCGTAGTTTAAATCGCGTGAATCCGCCGGAATCCTGAAGAAATTGCCCATATCTGTCGCGCGGACGTATTCCTCCCTTGTAAGAAGGGTCTCATAGAGCTTTTCCCCGTGGCGCACACCTATAATCTTGGGGGCGTACTTTACCCCGAAGAGCTCGCATACGGCTTTTCCCAAATTTTCTATAGTGCAGGCGGGAGCCTTCTGAACCATAATATCTCCGGGGTGCGCATTCTCAAATGCAAATATAACAAGCTCCACAGCTTCCTCAAGGCTCATGATATAGCGCGTCATGGAAGGCTCCGTAACGGTAATGCGCCCGCCAGACTTTATCTGCTCAATAAATAGCGGTATTACTGAGCCTCTTGAACACATCACATTGCCGTAGCGTGTTCCGCATATCATTGTGTTTGCGCTTGTCCTTGAACGAGCAACAAACACCTTTTCCATCATCGCTTTGGATATCCCCATTGCGTTTACTGGATACGCAGCCTTGTCGGTAGAAAGGCATATTACTTTCTTTACGCCCTCGTCTATGGCAGCCGAAAGTATATTGTCTGTGCCTATCACATTTGTCTTTACCGCCTCCATCGGGAAAAACTCGCACGATGGAACCTGCTTTAACGCCGCAGCATGAAAGACAAAATCAACCTCGTCCATTGCGGGCCTCACCGACGATATGTCTCGCACATCTCCTATGTAAAATTTCAATTTGGAGTTTGCGTACTGCTTGCGCATATCGTCCTGCTTTTTTTCATCGCGCGAAAATACTCTTATCTCGCCGATATCTGTATCAAGAAATCTCTTTAGGACCGCGTCTCCGAACGAACCCGTGCCCCCCGTTATTAGAAGCGTCTTGCCTTTAAAGTTAAACATGGGATTGGAATTTGTTAAAAGTTAAAAAATATTCTCCAAAAAATAAGAAAAAGTCAAAGGTTTTTAGGCGTGTACAGTTTTCATGCGCTTCTTAATCCTATAGGGGCAACTTTGGAGGTTCTTTATTGTTTGAAAAAATATGCTTATTTGTTCACTATCCTCCAAATGAAATTCTTTCCGGCCATAAATTTTAGAAGCCTGTCTGCGGCGTGTATATGCATATTGTTGGGAGCTTCCGCTTGGATCTTATCGGGCTCTACTAAACCGTCGTTACTTTTTATGCTGGCAGTTTCATGTGCGGCGTTTTCCTTCTCTGTGCTGGCTATTGCCTTCCCTAAAGCCGCAGGGGAGGGCGGGGTGCGCAATCCGTTCCGCTTTTACGGATTCTGGTTTGGCGTTGCTTTCTTGTTCCTTGTGCTTTTGCAAATATTAAACCCGTCGGCACGCTTTATCCAGGCCGACAACTATTCTTTCTTAGAACCCATAAGCCATATTTCGTTTTTACCCACATGCGTTGAAAACTCCTTCGACAGAGGCGGGCCTGAATGGTTCTTTGCGCAGGCACTCATGTTAATTTTATTTTCATTTGCCGCGTATTCCGTGTTTTTAAAGCGGGCTTGTGTGCTGTATGCCATCGTTGTATTTGCCCTGAGTGCCTCTGCAATGGCGGCATTTGCAATAATTCAAAAAAAGCTTGGGGCTCCTGCAATATATTGGAATTACGAGGCAGAAGGAACTTTCTTTGGCACATTCTTTCTCGCAAATGTTTCAGCTTCGTTTTTCAACGCTGCTTTGGCTTCTTGCCTTTCCCTTCTTGCCTCATGCTCTTATTTCAAACTGAAAAACCATGCACTGCGCGTGCTATACTACTCCGTATTTTCCATATGCGCCCTTTTGAATGCGGCCGCAGTTGTGGTATCTACAAGCAAAGGAGGAATGGCCGCCATGCTGGTTGTGTTGGCAGGAGCTTTTCTGATTGTTGTTTTTAAATTCTTTTATGCAAGATTTTCCTTTGTAGCAAGTGTGGGGTTTGTTGCGGCAACTTCTATTGCTGCTTTGCTATTTGCGGCTTTGGTTCTATTTTCACCGTCGGCTAAGATTTCAGATGCCGAGGCTAAATTTATAAAGCGCGACACATACGGTTCGGCATTATCGCGCATAGCCATAAATAAAGTTGGTTTTGAAGTTTTCTGCGAGCATCCTATTTGGGGCGTCGGTGCTGAGGGGTATTCCTACTACACTGTTCCAAAAATGATAGCAAAGCAAAATACAATCTCTAAAAAGCCTGTTGCTGCCTTCAGAGCCCATTGCGATTTTCTCGGTTTTCTTGTGGAATTTGGCGTTGTTGGAACGGCTCTTATATTAGGCGCGCTATGTTCGGTGCTTCTTAGGGCTTGGAAATTGAGGGCAAGGTTATCCAACGCAAACCTTATAGCGGCAGCGGGGGCATTTGGTGTAATCTTTCATGCATTGGTCGATATGCCGTTGCGCATATCTTCCACTATGCTTGCGTTTGTGTTTTTGCTTGTTGTGTTTATATCTCCCCTTAGCAGAAACAGAGATTCAGATCCGTATAAATAGTATTTGTATATTTTGCAGATAATAAAAAATACTGACTGCAAAAAAAGCCCGGTTGTTTTCCGGGCTTTTTGCGTGTAATTATATATTTTAAATCTACCTGAATGCTAAATGGCGTTATTTAACCAGTTCTATTCCGTCCGGCAGATCGAGCTTATATTGGGGTTTCCCGTCGGGGCCGGCTGAGTACGATGCCTTTATTTCTCCTTGCGGGGTTGGGTACTTTGCGCGAGCAGATTTCTCAAAGAAATTCGGCTTTGCGCTAACTTTCTTCCACCCCGGAGCCTCTTGCCTTACTCCGAGAAGTATGCGTGGAATTAGGAATAACGGATGCGCGCTCCATGCGTGCGACAGGGACGGGCTGTTCTCAAAGTTCTCAAATGTGCTGCCATATTCCGCCATCTCGTTCCAGCGCGATTTGATAAATTCGTAGCATTCTTTCTCATGCCCTTCTTTTATCATTAGGTCCAGCACATATACCGCCCAGTAAGACGATGGATCGTTAGGCTTCTTTTCTCCTTTCAAATATGGCATTATTATTTTTTCCTTCGCCTTTTCAAAGTCGAAATCAAGATTGCACAACTTCCCCAAAACTTGGGCGTGAATGGAAGTTTTTGGGTTTGGAGAGCCGTCGTCTCTTAACCCGTCTATCACAAGAGATTCTGCCCCCACAAGATGTTTTTGCGCAGCCTCCCTCAACTTTGTGGCTCTTTGTGCGTAGAGCTTTGCATCTTCAGGCATACCGGCAACTTTAGCCATCTCGGAGAGCCTGTCGAGCGCGTGCAATAGCCAAAGATTCAGCACTGTCGGCTGGCCGTTCTTTTGTATGTTTGTCCAGTCTAGGAACAACCAATAGCGCTGGTCGAACTTAACAAGGCCGGTATTGGGATCTGTCATGGTATCGAAATAGGCAAGTATTCCATCGGCGGTATCCTTGTGCTCCTTGAATGCGGATATGTCGCCTGTCTGCCAGTAGTAGTCCCACAAGGTTAGTATCCAGACAAGGTTGAAGTCGGGCAGAATGCATGTGTGTGCAATAGTAGGAGCGTGCCCGTACAACAGCCCGTTTGGAACCTTCTGCCCTGTCATTATGCGTATGCCGCGGCGCAGCAGGGAAGGGTCGTTCTCTAGCATGAAGGTGTTCCAGCTCTGAACGCGCGCATCACCCCACCACATTGCCTGCTCCCTCCAGGGAGTGTCAACATAAGCGTCAAGCGCGCATACTCTCTGCCCATTTCGGCATGCCTCCCACAGCTTGTTTACATAGTCGTTCGAGCAGGAGAAATTCTCGGCACCGTCGAGCGGATATGAACTGCGCCGCAGCTTCAGCGATATTTCAAGGTTGTCAGCAGAGCTTTCCCTAACCCTCAGTATTGCGTATCTAAAACCCATTGAGTGGAAAAATTGCCAGAAATTGTCCCCGTTTGCGCATATCATGCGGTCTGCAAGCGATATCCTGCTATGGGTGAAAGTCTCTATGCTAGGCGTGAGATTCTCCGCCCTCTCTGAAAACTGTATGTCTATAATTTCTCCTCCGTTTGCGCCGCGCACGTCAAGTATTGGCATGCCTACAACCGTCTTGCCAAAATCCAATACATAGCTTTTGAATTTTCCGCTGGGTATTGCGCCAACTTTGACAGACTCAGCTTCTCCTGATGCGGGAGAATGTTTTACACCTTCATCGAGCAGAAGAGCGGATATGTTCCTTACAAATTTATCGGAACTTTTTGATGTTCCAGAGGCTTCAGCAATAACTTTTGAGGGCAATACCTCGTCTTCCTTTAACATCTTTGTCCCGCGGGACTCAAGGCTGTAGTAGGGCATGGCATTGTATGAGTAGGCTGAGTATATACCACCCCATTTTGAATCGTCAAAATCTTCCTTAAACCAATCTTGACTTTCCTGCGCCATGTCTACCTGTTCCTGCGCGCCAGTTATCTGAATAGAGAAAGGCATAGTATCTCTTGAAAGTCCGCTTTGGCGCCTGGCTTTCCAGGATCTGTCGGAAACAAGCACTGGCTTCCCATCGGCTTCAAGACAGAACAGAAGTGCGCAGGCTTGTCCTTCTGTCCTGTATCCGAAGGAACTCTTTCCAGGGCTGTATACCCTGACGGCAATTCGGTTCTTTCCCTCCTTAAGATATTTCGCCGCATCAAAGATATCGCACGGCTGAGATATTTGGTATCCGCGCGCTGGACCGCTTGATACATATTTGCCATTTATATAAAGCCTGTATGCCTGATCGGCACTTATCAGCAACTTCGCCGTTTTTGGAGCTTTTTGGAGAGTGAAACTCTTTGCGTAGAGAGTGTAGAGATTATACGGATCGTCCTCCGGATTGCTTGCAAAAATCCATTTTGCCTTTTTTACAGATTCAGGGATTTCCCCGAATGTATCAAGCTCTGCATTTACCGCCGGAATAAATCCAACTGTGCAGAACATTAAAATTGTACCAACTCTAAAAATAATCCTCCTGAATTTTTCCATGGAGAAATTATTTTGAGAAAATCTTTGCCAAGCAAGCTTTTTGTGGAGTTTTAGTTGCTACCACTTTTTAAAAACCACAAAAACAGCTAAAATCATCAATGCAAATCCCGCAATATGATTCCACTTAATCTCCTCTTTTAGGTATAGGGCGGAGAAAACTAAGAATACAAGCAAGGTTATGGCCTCTTGCATTGTCTTAAGCTCGGCTACCGACAAATACTTATTGCCTATTCTATTTGCCGGCACTTGGAAGCAATATTCAAAAAATGCAATTGCCCAGCTTACCGGTATTACTATCCACAATGCGGCATCCTTAAATTTTAGGTGTCCGTACCACGCAAACATCATAAAACAGTTTGCTATGAGCAACAGAACTGCCGGAACCAGATATTTCATTGAGAAATTCTACCAAACTAAATTTTTTATTTTGTGTTTTGCAAATTCCCTAATTTTGCATCGCGCCGCTTCTTAAGAACTGACGTTGCCAGAGAGGCTAAAATTATCACAAGAGCGCTCAATCCAGCTATCGCTTCCGGAATTTCCATGCTCGCACTTACAAACATTGCCGACGCCAACGCTCCTACTGCCCAGTGAGCTCCGCTTTCCAGATGTGCAAAGCTTTTCAGCGTGCGCCTTTCAACCATATATACCGTAAAAGACCTTACAAACATTGCACCTATTGCAAGGCCAGTTGACATAATAACAACATCTTTAGTTATTGCAAAAGCTCCCAGCACGCCATCGAGCGAGAAAGACGTATCTATAAGTTCAAGATACGCAAAAGCTGCAAAACCCGCTCCGGCTTTTCCTCCGGAATTTTCTGCCGCTCCTACAAAGAAATTTATAAGTGCATAACATACAACTCCAGCTATTCCGGAAAGGAAGACTTCCTCCCTCATATCAGCTTGTACAAACGCGGTTTCTGCGGCTACTGCAATGCAGGTTAATATCCCGGGCAGAAATCTTACTTTTCCAAGCACAGACAATTTTCTTTCGAGGGGCCTTATCCAAAAAGTCTGCGCGTCTTTTGACGGATTCAAAAAGTAGTGGAAGAACAGCATGAAGAGGAAAGCCCCGCCGAAGCTCACCAGAGGGGCATGTATCATATGGAGGCATTCCTCATATTTTGTAGTGTCGTTCAAGACCCAGTCGAGCACTGTTGAAATAGGCGTATGGGCAAATATACAGACAAGAAGAATGGGAAAGAGAAATCTTGTTCCGAATACCGCTATGAGTATTCCCCATGTCAGAAAGCGAACTCTCCACTTTTCTGACATCTTCTCCAAGCGCTTTGCATTGACTATTGCATTGTCGAAGGACAGGGCAACCTCAAGCGCACTCAGGAACAAAACTGCCTCCAAAGCCGCCGATATGCTTGACCCCGATCTATGCGCCCAGTAGCCCGCAAACGCAAAGCCCACAAACGTCACAAATGCCGAGAATGAAAAATACCTAAATATATGCATAAATAAGACTGTGATTGCATATTCTTTGCGGTTTCAGGCAAGCAAATTTTTTAGAGTCTATACTCTTTATTTTACTAAGTTTGCCAAATATAAGGCAATTTTCTTTTTCATTCCGAAAGGGCTTGAACAAAATAGAAGTTTCGGTGAAGATTTTTTCCATGGGAAACTCTTGGTTGTTTTACGCGTTGCTTTCGGCTCTTATGGCAGCTCTAGTTGGAGTGTTCGGCAAGGTTGGCTTGCGCGATATGGACGCCAATGCCGCTACGGCGGTAAGGGCGGTTATAATGGCGGTATTTTTGCTTGGTGTTGCTCTTGCGCGCGGTGGAGGCGGGTCTTTCTCGTCGGTGTTATCTAACGGCAAGGGAATGTTTTTTGTTCTCTTAAGCGGTATTGCCGGAGCTTTATCTTGGCTATTTTATTTTCTTGCTCTTAAAGACGGAAAGGTCTCTCAAGTTATGCCAATAGACAAGCTCAGCGTTGTTTTTGCAAGTGTTATTGCGGTTGTATTTCTTGGAGAGAGCATGTCTTTTACATCGGCAGTAGGCATTGTTTTGATTGCTTCCGGCGCCATTCTTGTGGCTCTGTAGTTGCGCTTTATCTGCAAAAGAAAGCTTTATTGTAAATGCCTAAATATTATATCTAAAATATAAGGTTTATTCAGCCTTTAAGCTATAATTAAATTATAGAGGGCTAATTATTATTTGTTCTATAAAACAATTAATGCGCATATCTCTTATATGCGCATTAATATTTCTGCTTTAATAAAATATAAGTTATATAGCCTATCCCAATTTTGCGCTTATCAGCCAGATGAGGTCCGATAGCCTATTTAGGTATATTAGGGGCAGGTCCCTCGAGAGCATATTTTTCTCTTTAAGTATAACAACCCGTCTTTCCGCCCGCCTTGTTTGCGCCCTTGCTAAAGACAATGTTGCCGCGCACGGATTTGAGCACGGCTGTATCCAGCCGTTGAAGCAGACCCCGGACTTCTCGTAAGCATCTATTTTACCTTCTATAAAACTTAAGTCCGTCTCTTCAAGCAAAGGGATGGATTTTTCCACAAGCTTTGAGAAATCCTCATTTGAGGTGGCAAGCTCTGTCATCAGCTTTACGAGAGCCAGTTGTATGGTTTCGAGCAATTTATTTAAGTCTGCATCTTGGCAGAACGCCCTGGCAAGGCCTATCGTCGATGAGAACTCGTCCACCGTGCCATACGCCTCCGTTCTTTCCGACGCCTTTGATACGCGTCTTCCAAACATCAAACTTGTCTTGCCCAAATCTCCAGTCTTTGTGCTGATTTTCATAATTACATCTTTTTTAGCGGTTCTATTGCAAGCAGCCTAAGCCCAGTTTCTAGAACTCCGAGCGTGCGCGCGCACAGCATCAATCTGCGCGCCTTTACAGACGCATCTTCCACTATAACCTTGTTCGCGTTGTAGAAGCTTGAAAACAGTCCGGCAAGCTCGTATAAATACGTGCAAAGATAATGCGGGCGCAACTCGGCAAGCGTCATCTCAAATACCGACGGCAACGCCAGCAGCTTTCTTGCCAGAGCGAGTTCCTGCTCAGTCTCCGGCGCAGAGGCCTCTTTTGAAAAGTCAGTATCAAGTGGAACAGACGCTTTTCTGAAGATGGAATGTATCCTTGCTGCGGCATATAAAAGATAAGGAGCGGTGTTGCCGTCGAACGCAAGGAGCTTGTCCCATGAGAACAGGTAATCTCCGGTTCTATTTTGCGATAAATCTGCATATTTTAACGCCGCTATGCCTACGGTTTCTGCTATTGCCTGCGCTTCGCTTTCAGGGGTGTCGGGCGATTTTTCCAACACTATCTTCTTTGCCCTCGAGACCGCCTCGTTTATCAGCTCCCTGAGGCGTATAGGCTCTCCACTTTTTGTCTTTATGGCTTTCCCGTCAGGCCCAAGTATGGTTCCAAACCATACATGCTTTAAATCAGGCACGGCGTAGCCCTTTAGGCCAAACCATTTCCTGACAGTCATAAATAACTGCTTGAAATGGTCTTGCTGGCGTCCGTCGGTAACGTAGATTATCTCCTTTGCACCGAAATGTTCCGTGCGGTACAGCACAGTTGCCAAATCCGTAGACGCGTAATTAGACGCTCCGTCCTTCTTCCTTATGATAAACGGCTGATTCTTAAATCTTTCATCGTCGCGGAAGAATACAACAAGGGCGCCTTGGTCTTCCTCTGCCATTTTACATTCGGAAAGCTCGTCGTAAATTCTGCCTACTTTATCGCGGTAAAAAGACTCTCCAAGAGTAACATCGCACGTAAGCGACATAATCTTGTATATCTTGTCGAACTCAACCTTGCTAATTTCCGTAATCTTGCGCCATAGAGCTGTATTTTCCGGGTCTCCATTCTGGAGCTTTACAAGCTCTTCCCTTGCCTTGTCGGCCGCCTCCGAAGAATTTTTAACCTCCGCGCTGCCGGCCTTGTACATCTTCTCCAAATCCTCAAGAGGGTTTTCGTGCTCGGCGTCGAGATCGTAGTTCTGGGTTTTTATTCCGTATATCAATATGCCGAAATTCGTTCCCCAGTCTCCAATGTGGTTGTCGCAAATTACGTCTCCTCCGCAGAAGCGCACAAGCCTGTTTATTGCCTCGCCTATGACCATGGGGCGCAGATGCCCAACATGCATCTGCTTTGCGGTGTTGGGGGAGGGATAGTCTATAACTATCTTCTTTCCGTCGTAGAATTTTGACGCGGCATTTCTCAGTTCATTCGCCCCGCTAAATTTCAGCAGCCACGCGTGTAGAAATTTTGGGGTCAGCGTGAAGTTTATGAATCCGGGACCGGCTATCGATATATTTACAAGGCTCTCGTCGAAACCGTCCGACGCTTTTAGCGCCTCCACAAGCTTTTCTCCGAGCGCACGCGGGTTTGCCTTTTTGCCTTTTGCAAGCGCGAGAACTCCATTTGCCTGAAAGTCTCCAAAACGCGGATCTGCCGGGCGCAGTTTTGCGTCGAACTCGCCTTCAAATTCGGGCAGCGTAGCCGCCGCTTTTTTCAGAAGGCCTTCCAATTCTTTTGCGGGATGAAACCAAATATCCATATTAGAAATTTTTGATTTGAAAGATACCGCATGCTTATTTCTTTGCAAGACGCTTTTTAATTTTGCCTCATCTTGCGGCGTTAGAGCAATACTGCTTGACGAAATTTGAATGCGACCGTAATTTCTGTACGCTCTTTTTTTTAACATCTGCAAGGAAAATATGTTTACCGGAATAGTAGAATCTACCGGCAGGGTGCTTAACTTTGCCGAAAGGGAAAATTCATGGCTGCTTGAAGTTGCGGCGCCAAATTCCATAGCTGCGGAACTGCAAGAGGGAGACTCTCTTGCCAATAACGGTTGCTGCCTTACGCTCGTCGGCGCGGAAAGGCTTTCAGACGGGGAAACAAAGCTTTCTTTTGAACTTTTAGATGAGACTGTCCGTCTTACAAGTTTCGACGGCTTGAAAATAGGTTCGCTTGTCAATCTCGAGCGTCCTCTTGCAGCGGGCGGAAGGCTGGGGGGGCATTTTGTCTCGGGACATGTGGATTTTAAGTCGTCTGTTCTTGCCTTTGAGAGGCGGGGAAAGAATTATTATCTGAAGGTCTCAGTGCCGGAAGAGTTTATAAAATATGTTGTTTACAAGGGTTCTATAGCCATAGACGGAATTTCCCTTACAATAGCAGAGGCTCACAACGACGGCCTTGCTGTATGGCTAATTCCGCATACTCTTAAGGTTACAAACCTGTCTGAATGCTATGTAGGGAAATTTGTAAATCTGGAGTTTGACCTGCTTGCAAAATATGTGGAGAAAATCGCCCTAGGAAAGAGGGACGACAGCCCATATCAGCCGCGCGATTAATTAAATGTCTAAAGCTCGCAAAGTTCGCGGACTCATAAAGAGATCGGGAAGACGCGGTATTTTTGCCCTCTTCTGGACGTTGTTCTTACTGGCCTTGTTCTGGTACGATTCTCGCTATGGGCTTATTGACGGCGTTTCGCTATTTGAAAGTCCGCCGCGCATTCACACGCGAGGTTTGTCTGGCGGCTCTGCCGATAGTGCCGGGCGTATTGACGGTACAAGGCGGCCGGCTTCCGGTAAACCGTCGGCAGTTCCTGTAAAATCTGCGGGGACAGTTAGAATATGCACTTTCAATGTAAAAAACTATACGGCAACAGACCGCTATGTTGACGGTGTATGGCGTTCAAGGTATCCAAAACCTGCTTCTGAAAAGCGCGCAATAAGAAATATACTTTTGGATATAGACGCAGATATTCTTCTCTTGCAGGAGATAGGCTCTGAAATTTATATGGATGAACTCTTAGACTCTCTTGCTGCAGAGGGATTGGAGTATCTATATTACGTAGTTGCTTCTGGCACAGACCCTGATAGGCGCCTGGCGATAGCCTCAAAGATGGAGATTTCTCAGATATATTCTTCCGGAGACATTGTATTTGCCGTTGGCGCGGAGCTTAAAAGCTCGCCGAGGGGCGTACTGCTTGCGCGTTTTGAATATCCTAACTTGCCGGGCAAATTCTGGTTTGCAGGAACCTTGCATCTAAAAAGCAAATTTGGTGCAAAGAAGGCGGACGGTCTCTTCAACGCATTCAGAAGCGCAGAGCTGTCAACTCTACTTGGATTTGCTCGCCGAAAAGCCGGGGCAAATCCGGCGCTGCTTGCGGGCGATTTCAACGACGAGCCTTTTGAAGAGCACATTTTTAACGTATTAAAACGGGAGAATTTCTCCTATATCGTGCAGAGTGATTATCGCGGAAGGGCGTATTCTTATCATTGGAAGCGTCGTTCTGTAAATTATATATACGACTTCTTCATTGCAAATCCGCAGGCAAAACTATTGATGTCTACTCCGAGGGTTTACGGCGTAGATGCATCCGCAAGCGACCACAGCGCAGTTTATGTAGATTTGAAATTTCCAGGCGCAGATATTGCTGCATCTAATTGATTTCTACCCATGTTTCATGCGCCGCATATATTTTTTTATTTTCCGCTCTGCAATTTAAAGCAGAATATATGCGGTCTTGCAGATATCATTAAACAGCCAGAATTTTAAAATATATATTAAGAAATTGCTATTTTCCTTCTTCTGCCGAAAAGAATTTTCTTTGTTTAGCCGCAACAATGCTCACAAGAGCAATCCATATAACGCATGCCGCCGCCACAGAGGCTGAAGCATAGCACGAAAGATATATCTTCATCTTAACAACATCTCCGGGCATATTCGCAGTCATATAGCTGTTCAAGAACACAACAACACCCGCAAATAATGTCAGAAACCACCAGATTGTAAGAAGGGCGTAGCCCATCGGATTTAGACTTCTTCCGTTTTCGGATACAGACGCGCTGTATATGTCTTTCATGGCCTTGAAAGGCGCAATAAGATTAACAAAAGGTATAAAGAAACTCCATGCCGCAAATGATGCCGATAAGTTAAGAGACCTTCTCATGAGCCTTGCGTTTATCGCCACAGCGTAAATCCATTTAAACCCCGTTATAAGAACCGCCAGAAACAATATAACTAGCAATGCGGAAATTAGAGTATCTGTATTGTGCAATACCGCCGCAGATATATTCTTTTGTATCGCCGATGAAAATCCTGACCCTATAATCTTTTCTATATGCCACAGCAGAATAAAATTAAACCCTATAACGCACAGATTTGCCATGGCAAATACAAGCAGCATTGGCCTGAAAAACGTAGTTGTCATGTCCATTCTTCTGCACGATTCCGAAAACTTTCTAGACGATATCCTAAAGCGCAAGGGAGATTCTTTCAAGGGCATCCATATTTTCTGGCCCTTTGTCCATACGCGAGTTGCATCGTCTATTAAGCCGGCCTTGTAGTACCTATGCACGTCGAAATCCGAAATAGGACCAACCTTCTTTCCTTCTTTTACGTAGTACCACATACCCCTTTGCTATATAATAATAAATCGCGCAACAAGAGAGGCTGCGCGCTTATTTTCCTATGCAAAAGTTGGAGAAAATTTTGTCAAGAATGTTTTCGCAGTCTATTTTTCCAACTATCGCTCCAAGGGAATATAGAGCCTCTTTCAGGTCTGAGGAAACAAACTCTATAGGCCTGTTATCCTTGAGGGCAGCCGAGGCCGATTCTATAAGCGAGGCTGCTTCCTCCAATATGCGCGCATGGCGCGCGCTTACAAGAATATCGTCGGCTGCGGCTCTTAGATGATGCTCGTTTATAAGGCTTATGGCTTCATCTTTTAGAGCGTCAATGCCCTCCATATTCAGGCATGATACCTTTACTCTTCTACATTCGGGCATAAAGTTGCAGATGCTTGTATCTTGCGGAAGGTCTGCCTTGTTAAGAACAAGTATGGTATTTTTTGCGCCGAAGTTTTCCTTAAGCCACTTGGGAGGTTCTGGCGGCTGGCAGGAAGAGTCCACCACAAAGAATAACATATCTGCGGATTTTATCTTTTCCTCGGCAAGTTCAACTCCCCTTGATTCAATATTGTCTTTGGCATTACGCAAGCCGGCGGTATCTGTTATATTCACGCGGTGCGGCCCAAATACGGCTTGTTCGCGGATATAGTCCCTGGTGGTTCCCGCGCGGCTGTCAACTATAGCCCTCTCGGAGCCCAACAACGCATTTAACAAGGACGATTTCCCAGCATTGGGAGCTCCTGCTATAACTATGTTTATTCCGCCATGCACAAGTGCGGAATATTTAGAAGTGCTAGCAAGGCTCCTTATATCCCCAGACAACTTGTCGAGATTTTTCGATATCTCATCTGAACTGCGCTTTTCAATTTCCTCCTCCGGAAAGTCTATGTATGCCTCAAGCAGGGCGCAAATATCCAATAGCTTTTGGCTGAAACTTCCTATGCGCCTTCCAAGTTCTCCGTCAAGCTGCATCTGGGCGGCCTTCAACGAGCGGGAGCTTCTTGCTCCTATTAGAAGAGATACCGCTTCAGCTTGGGATAAATCCATCTTATCGTTGCAAAATGCTCTGCGGGTAAATTCTCCTCCTTCCGCAGCGCGCGCCCCGCGCCTGATTAAGTCTCCTATTATATTTTGTATTATAAATGGATTTCCGTGGCACGATATCTCCAGCATGTCTTCTCCCGTGTAGGAGTGGGGCGCTTTGTACAAGATAAATACAACTTCGTCCAATACGTCTTTTTCTGTTGAAATGTATTTTGCAAAATATGCACGGCGCGCCTCTATTGAGGAAATCTCTTTCCCGAAACATTCTGAGGCGAGCATCGGGCACTTGTCTCCACTAAGTCTTATCATAGCTACGGCCGATTCTGCCGATGGCGTTGATAGAGCCACTATTGTATCTTGCTTATTCATCTTTCTTGCTTTTTGCAGCCGCCCTTATTGCGTTGAAGAACATCAGCCCTGCGCATAATGCAAAACATATTCCGCCCACGGACGCGCTGTCGGAATAGGCTTTTAGGCGGGCTAACCCGGTTTTGTCCTTAAGGCTTATGCGCTCTGATTTCTCCGCGTCAGTCAGCGTTGAGGAGAAGAACGAATAAGAGCCTAAAAATCCTGAAATCCCAACGAAAAACGCCGTAATATATATGGCCACTTTCTGGGCTCTTGCCAACTTTGAGCTGCGGTTTTTCACTGCCGTTTTCTCTTTTCTATTGCGCTTTTTAGTTTGTCGAGATTTAGAACTCCGCCCGCACCTATATTGTTTTTGGCAAACCAGCCTCTGTTCATCTCTATGCAGTAGAGAATATCGTCAGATGCCGATTCAACTGCGTCGAGACTGTACGGATATAGGCTGCTTATCTGCCTGATTTTTCCATCGGAGTCCAGGTAGGCAAGGTCGAGCTCTATTGGGGTATTCTTCATCCAAAACGCCATCTTTTGCGGGGTTTCGTATACAAATATCATGCCGTCGTCTTTACCCATTTGTCTTACGCCCATAAGGCCGCGGGCTTTCTCCGCATCTGACAGGGCGATTCTCGCGCGGAAATCTTTTCCGCCAATGGACATGTCAAAATAGGTGTCAAAGCCGCAATGGATCTTGTCCGGCTGAGCTTTTGAACACGCCTGGATAGACGCCATCAACATGGCTGCAAATGCGCAATATGCGGCTAAAACTGAAAATTTCATGATTTTTACTCTGTACAAACGCGTGTTTTAGGCAATCATTTTCAGACATGAAAAGGGAGTCTCTTCTTTATGCGTCGTCGGATTTTTCCGCCGATATGCTTTATTTTGCAAAGGCCTTTGTGCCAGATGCGTTTTTTGCATTTACCTTTAAAGGGAAAAAGTGCGCGCTTGTGCATCCGCTGGAAATTGGCAGACTCAGAGCCGAGGCCGATTTTGACGAGTGTTTCGATGCCTCTGAAATATCCAAAAAATATTTTACCCGTACCGATGCAGATACAGCAGCTGCTCTATTTAGATATTTGGGCGTATCATGTTTTAAGGTATCGGCGGATTTCCCATCTCTTCAGCTCGAGAGGCTCAGGGCGGGGGGAATTGATGTGGAAGTTCTGTCGGAGCCTTTGTTCGCCTCGCGAGAGGTGAAAACTCCTGATGAAATACGCAATATAAAAAAGGCAAACGCCGTTGCTGCGGCATGTTATAAGGCTCTTTCAGAAATACTTGCAGAGTCTAAGATCTCTGGGGCAAAGCTTATGTGGCGCGGAAAGCCTCTCACAAGCCAGATTGCAAAATACGAGCTTGAGAAGATTGCCTTATCTATGAATGCTGAGATAAAGCGCACAATACTTGCCTGCGCAGACCAGGCGTGCGATCCGCATTGCGAGGGTTATGGATTTATAAAGCCGAACAGCCTGATAGTTGTAGATATATTTCCGCGCCTAAAAGACAGCGGCTATTACGGAGACATGACTCGAACTTTTTTGAAGGGATCTCCAAATTCCGCCCAGGAGAGGCTTGTAAAGACTGTTCTTGCCGCGCAGAAGATTGCAATAAAAGGCGTCAAGGCGGGCTGTGTTGCAAGTTCCGTCCACGGCGGAGTGTGCGACTTCTTTGAATCAAAAGGATATTTTACAGAGTTTAAGAATGGGGCATGGGATGGATTCTTCCACGGCACAGGGCACGGGGTGGGGCTCGATATACACGAGGCTCCGCGTCTTGGCTTGGCTGACAATATTTTGAAGGAGAACTCCGTGGTGACTGTTGAGCCCGGCCTATATTACAGGGGGCTTGGCGGATGCCGCATAGAGGATTGTGTCTTGGTTTGCAAAGACGGTGCAAAAAAACTTTCAAAATACAATTACGATTGGGTCATCGCATAGGGTAGCTTATTTGACATGGCGGATTCTTGGAATGTAAAGAAGTACGATTCCGATTTCGGGTTTGTTCCGGAATACGGAGAAGGGCTATTCAATCTGATAGAGGCAAAAGAAGGAAAACTTGCCGACTTGGGCTGCGGTACGGGAATGCTTACAAAGCGGTTTTCCGACGCCGGATTTGACGTTGTCGGAGTTGACTCTTCCGAGGAATTTATATCTCTTGCAAGCCAGCGCTATCCCGGTTTAAAATTTGTAGTTTCCGATATTTCCGATTTCCACCCTGAAGATAAATTCGACATTGTATTTTCCAACGCCGTATTCCATTGGATAGATCGCACCAGGCAGCCATTTTTGCTTTCATGCATAGCTGGAATGCTAAAAACCGGCGGAGAGCTCGTTTGCGAATTTGGTGGTTTCGGCAACAATGCAAAAATTCACGCTCATCTTTCTGAGGCATTCGAGAGGAGAAATTTGCACTACAAAATGCCGTTTTTCTTTCCTACAATAGGCGAATATGTCTCCATGCTTGAGAAATACGGCTTTATGGTGCGCTACGCAAATTTGTTCGACAGGCCAACTCCTCTTAGCCGCATAGATCTTGC
This sequence comes from uncultured Opitutales bacterium, assembly GCA_944390805.1. Classification (GTDB taxonomy): domain Bacteria; phylum Verrucomicrobiota; class Verrucomicrobiia; order Opitutales; family Intestinicryptomonadaceae; genus CALXQW01. Next base: position 110,137 of record CALXQW010000038.1, read on the forward strand.
CGAATGGATAGACATGTTTATAAAGCGCCCCTTTGATGGCGTATTGCCGGACGACAAAGACAAGATTATAAGCGATGTTCTCTCTGCTTCCAAAAAAGACTTATTCTGCGGCGGGCAATGGATTTTAGACTATGTTCGGCTAAGAATAAGGGCAGTTAAATTGTTGTAGCTATACATGCGCGATTCCATGTGCATTTTGGTTTTGCGTATTTGCCATTCTTAAAGAACCGCCTAATAAGCTTTGCAAAACTAAAGAGATTTTACTTTCAAGTATATATCCTTTAACGCGGCGTAATCTTCGTCTTTGCTCTTTGAATTTATTACAAAGTCAAACTCGTCGGCACGCTTCATCTCATCCATGGCCGTATGCATTCTGCGCTCTATTTGGGATTCGTCTTCTGTTCCCCTTGTGTGAAGGCGCTTCTTTAGCTCTTCTATGCTTGGAGGCATTATGAATATGGAAACTATGCGGCTTTTCAAATCTGGATTTTCGTCGGATATGCGCCCCATCCATGTGTGGGCTCCCTGCACGTCTATTATGAGAATTAAATCGCTTCCGGTTTTAAAACCATCGTCGATAGTGCTTTTTAATGTGCCGTAGTAATTGCCGTGAACAAGGGCGTATTCGTATAGGGCATTCTCCGAAATTAGCTTTTCAAATTCCTCCCTAGAGAAAAAATTATAGTCTATACCGTCTTGTTCAGTACCTCGCGGAGGACGGCTCGTGGAGGTAATTATGCGCCTGACAGACGGAAAGTTTTCCATAAGCCGCTCGCATACAGTATTCTTTCCGCTTCCAGCTGGTCCGGAAACTATTATTAACTTTTGCATATCCTTCTAATAGCTGAATGTTATCAATACGCATATTACAGCATAAGCCGCCGTTGCTATTCCAAAAGCCTTAGCCCTTGCCGGTTTTGCATAGAGCCATTCGGACAAGTCTCTTGCCCTATACGGAAGACATCCAAAATACATGCATGCAACAACCAGAAAATATGCGCCCGCAACCATGATCTTTCTGGCTTCAGGCTCCTGCATGAATGCTGAATCTATGAAGGCGCGGCATGCTAAAAGCAATATTACGCAAAGTGCCCTGACGCTTAGGAAATCGTCGAGAAACTTTATAGACAATAGTCCAGCGCCGCCAAAAATTAGAATCAGCCAAAGCTTATAGTCTCCAAAATCTGCTTCTCCAAGCTGGCTTAAAATATATACAAACCATGCCGTAGCTGCCAAAGTAAGATAAAGTGCCCACTTCTTGCCTCGAAGAAAACCTCCTACAAATTTCCTTGAGCCTTCGCTCGGAAATAAAAACGGCAACCCGGCCAATAGATATATAAGACCCAGCAGGTATGTGGAAATGTATAAATTCATAGGCAAACTTTTTGCACCAAAATCAGCCGCAAGTCCAACATATATTTACTCTGGCGCATTCCTCCATGGTGTCGGCCCTCTTTATAGAGTGGAAAGACATTCCATTCTCAAAGCTGCACTCTGAAAGTATGGGATTCCCCTGAGACACCTCTTTTATGAAATGCATCTTTAAGTCGGTAGGAATGTGGTTCTCAAGAAATTCATTTGGCACGGCCTCTATCGCCCAGGTTAAGTATACGGCATTATTGACGTGCAAGTTTATGTCTATGTCTTCCTTACGCACAGTGCACTTTGCCGAGTACTGTGCGTTTGTACACGGTGGTATTTTGGCAAATATATCCTCATCAAATGCTTTTTGCATAACTGATGCGGCATCCCAGTTCTTTACTGCACTAATGCGCTCAAGCCTTCTTGTGTTGAGATTTATCAAGACCCATTGGGTTCTGCCTAAAACGGCAGTTTTACCCATAGTCTTGTCTTCAACTTCAAACTCTCGTTCGGCAACAACCTTTGTCTTTGCCGACGGCCATGTGCGTATTTCAAGGCTGTCTTGCCATTCGGGCAGGGCATTTATCTTCAGATGCATTCTCGTAAGCGCCCAGCCCAGTCCCAACGGCAGTATGTCTTTTCTGCCTATGCCTATAATATCGGCATTTTCCGTCGCAGCTTCCTGGAGAAAGGCAAGCAGAGACGGCAACTTTAAATGCGCGCGCCAATTTGCATCGCGCGTGGAAACCTTCACGAGCTGCGAATATTTGCTCATTTTATATAACTATACAGATACGCAATAATCAACCGGGAGGCCAGTGCATAGGCCGCCCGCCGAGTATGTGCATGTGCAGATGCGGCACGGTTTCTCCGGCAATCAACCCGTTGTTTATAACAACCCTGAACCCTTCAGACAAACCCTCCTGCTTTGCAATTTTTGGTATGGTAATCATCATGTGGGAGAGTATTTCCGCGTCTTCCGGAGCGGTGGCTTCCGATAGCCTCTTTATAGGCTTTAAAGGAATTAACAGAATATGTTTTGGCGCCTGCGGATTGATGTCGTATATGGCAAAGCACAACTCGTCGCGGTACACTATTTTCGACGGTATTTGCCCGTCGGCTATCTTTTGAAACAAAGTTTTCTCTTCCATATGCGTTGCAGTTTGTAAATTAACAATATCATCTGATTCCTTTTAAATGCAAGAAGAATCTGCTTTCTTACTTTCTTGACTGGAGCGCATGTATGCTTCATAGTGTTTTGAATAGATGGGAAGAGTCGGGCATATTCTTTTTCAGATTGCGCGCGTTGTAGCGGGAGTTGCTCTTTTGTGCGCGGCTCTTAGCATGCCTGTGTATTTTTTCGGCGCGGATATTTCTGTGTTGGATGCGGCGGGGAAATTTAAAGATTCGCCTTCTAAGGTTGTAAGGGCGTATCTCGATACCTCCAAGCCGTCGGCGGCAATGTTTCTTGCGTCGGCTACGGGCTTGTCGGACGAGACGTTTTCTGAGGCGGAAAAGTCCTTTAAGAATAATCCGTCCATGCGTGTAGCCGGCGGAAAGGAGCCTTTCTTTGAAGCGTTCTACTCCACTTTGAACATTCCGCAGTCGGCTATGAAGCCGTCTTGCTTTTACGAGGTCTTGGCGCTTGCGGAGCATAGAAAGAAACTTTACGAGTTCCTCTCCCAAAGCGATTACGAAATTGTAAGGCGCATTATTGCCCTGCGCGAGATGAATCCTTCGGTGTTCCCGCCGGTGGCGTCGGCTGCCGGGGCTCCTTTGAGCTCTGCAATACTTACAAGCGCGCTTCTAATTCAGTCGGGGTTTGCGTCTCCGGCGCTGGTCAGATCGGTTTCAGACTGCGTATCGTCGGCGGAAGATTCTGATACGGAGCCGTTCGAGCGTTTTGGCATGGCCTTGCTGAGCTTTTCAAAGCGGCTCGACTGGATAGAGCTTGGATTGCTCGTTTCGCAGTTTGATTCTGCGGAGAGCTTGTATGATTTTGCCATGGTGGTGCAGGTGTCTCCGTCGGAGGAGGACGCCCGTGCGCTTATAGCATACACTCTTCTTTGCGACAATCCATCAGCTGCGGCCGACTATCTGCGCGGCAGGCCCGCAAAATACAGAAAGGCTTTTTCCTACGCTCTTTCAAGGGGCGAGGGCGCTCTTGATTTGCTCTTTAATTTGGATATGCCCCTTTACAGGGATTCGGCCTTTTCAAGGCTCTTAAAGCGAGCCGGGTTGCCTTTGTTCGGTGGGGCATTAGATGCCGCCTGTGCGCGTAATCCGCATGTATTTTTAATCTTAAAGACGCTATTATGCGTATTGGCTGGATATTTGATTTTACGCGGAATCTTCAATTTGATTGTTCCCAAAAGAGATACTCCAAAATGGTTTTCAACGTTGTCTTTGCTGCGCGGATTTTTTGAGGGTAGCCTGTTTGCCATAATAATATTTGCATTTTTGGAGCCTGTGATGTTCAAGGCGGATATAGATCCAAAAGCGGCGCAAGCTCCGGTATTTTCACTTAGTAAAATTGTAAATTCTGTAAAGGACGAAGGTATGAAATTCGAGATGGATTCAACCACTACGATGGTGCTGGCAATATTCTTTTTGCTTCAGTTCATCATATATGTAATAGGGCTTATAAAAATTTCCTCCATAAAGAGGAGCGGGGTTTCGTCGAAGGTTAAGCTAGATTTGCTTAATAACGAGTCCGACCTTTTCGACATGGGTTTGTATGTTGGATTGTGGGGGACGGTGCTGTCTTTAGTTATGCTCTCTTTGGGCATAGTTGAGGCCAGCCTTATGACAGCGTACATGTCTACTCTTTTTGGAATACTCTTTACGGCGATACTTAAAATTGTTAACGTGCGTTCGTTCAGGCGGAAATTGATTATCGAATGCTCAAGGCAGGATACCGCCCCAGCTAGGCCGCATTTAGACAGTTAGAAAAATTTTTTCATGAGCAATATACATCCAACAGCCGTTGTATCAGGCGGCGCAAAAATCTCAGACAGTGCAAAGATAGGTGCCTACGCCTATATAGAGGACGGCGTCGAGATAGGTCCAGACTGCGTAATATATCCGCACGCGCACATAATGCGCGGCTCCGTGCTTGAAAGGGGTGTTAAGATACACGGGTTTTGTACCATAGCTGGCCTGCCTCAGGACATACATTTTAATGAGAATGTTCCGTCTTTTGTAAAGATAGGCGCAGATAGTGTAATCAGGGAAGGCTCTACCATACATAGAGCAACGGCTGAAAACGCCTCAACAGTGATAGGCCAGAAATGCTTCTTTATGGCAAATTCTCATGTCGGGCACGACTGCATTGTGGGAGACAGGGTTATAATAGCGCCTTTCAGTGCTTTGGGAGGATTTGTACAAACAGGTCCGAATTGTTTTATAAGCGGCGGAGTGATGTTGCACCAGCGCATAAGGGTGGGCGAGGGCGTCATGGTAGGCGGGGCGTCTGCTATGTCGGACGATGTCCCGCCGTTTGTGAATGCGGTATGGAGAAATTCGTTCCGCGGGCTCAATCTTATAGGACTTAACCGCAGGGGAGTATCAAGGCAGGCCATAGCAAATATAAAAGAGGTATTTGCCTTTGTATGCAGAAGTCCGGACTCATTCAACTATGTAAAACTTGCCCAAACCGCCAAGGAAAACGGCATGGCAAAATGTCCGGAGGCCGAAAGATTCTTGGAGTTTTTCATAGAGGGCAGAAGATACATTAAGCCGTACGAGATTGCCATATCCAAGCCATGAGGAAAATTGCGCTGACAGTTGGAGACCCAAGCGGAGTTGGTCCCGAGATAATAGAAGCTTTTGCGAGGGAAAATTGTCAATATGCAGATAAGATCTGCGTAATAGGGCCCAAGTTCTTGTTAGACCGGCTTCCAAGAGAATTTTCCGGGTTGAAGATAGGTAAAGATTCTTTTCATGCTGTTCCGGGTAAGCCCTCGCGCGAGGGAGCTCTTGTAGCCTTTGATGCGCTTGAGGAAGCCGCGAGAGGTTGCATTAATGGCAACTATACAGCAGTTGTCACCGCGCCTATAAGCAAAGTTCAGATGCGCGGCGTGGGTTTTAACTTTCCCGGGCAGACGGAGTTTTTTGAGGCTCGTTGGGGAGGTAGAGCTGTGATGTGTTTTGCGGGGGAAAGACTGCTGCTTTCGCTTGCGACGTGGCATATACCTTTGTCGGAGGTTTCGTCATGCGTCAATTTCGACAACTTCTCCGCAGCAGTTAAAAGCGCCGCTTTTCTTGCAAATAAGATGCGGGGAATTGCAAACCCCAGAATAGCAGTTTGCGGAATAAATCCCCATGCTGGAGAAAATGGAATAATAGGTTCTGAGGAGGTTGAACGTATAAATCCATGGGTTGAATCTCTTAGGAGCGAATATCCAAATTTATCTTATGCACTTCCGCCCGATACGGTATTTATGCGCGCTTTAAAAGGCGAGTTTGACAGTATTGTATCAATGTATCACGACCAGGGTCTTGCTCCTCTTAAGGCTTTGGAGTTCGACAAAGCCGTTAATGTATCATTGGGGCTTCGCCATATAAGAACTTCTCCGGACCATGGAACTGGGTTTGATATTGCAGGGAAATCAAAAGCATCATATTCAAGCTTAAAGAGTGCCGTAGATTGCGCAATTAAGCTTGCATTTTGATTGTTTTTTTGGGTGGACGTATGGGGGCTGAGATTAAGTATATAATCTGACTATGAAGGCAGCAGCTATGTGTGCATATTTGCTGCAAATATTTAATATGCGCGCATATCAAATTGGTATTGCCGGCCATCTTTGCAATATTAGGCATATATGGCAATAATGATTGTCTATGTAGGGCGTAGAAAATTATTCTAATAGGTAATGCAAAATACTCTGATTGGCTTAAATGTTTTTATTTTGAAGTTTTTTGCTGTTTTAGGCAATCGGATATAAAATTAAAAATGAGCCCTTCGCTCGGTTTTACACAGTCGTGCCCATAGCCTCCCAGAACAAACATGCGGGCCAATGGGCTTTTTGCAATCTGCTTTACGCTTGCTATTAGCAGCCTATTTTCAGCCACCCTGCATGGCCATTCAAGATCATCATCTCCGGTTACAATCAAAATCGGGGAAATATTATTTTCCACAAAATTTAAAATGGCATATTTATCTATGACAGGTAAAAATTGCCCCCCGGGATATTTCAAATCTTTCTTAACTTGGAAATGGGTTGTCATCTGGCCACTAATCAGGCACATGCCGGCTATGTCCGTATTTTTGCGGCCAAATTTTGCAAGATATTGCGTGTCAAATCCAACCATACCTGCTAAATAAGCCCCGGCAGAATGACCGCCTATGAAGACACAATTGGGATTGCCTCCAAATTTCTCAATATTGTCAAGCACCCACGCAACAGCTTCGGCAGCGTCCAATATGGCTTCGTTTGCCTTTATTTTGGGAGATAGCCTGTAATTGACCGCAACTACCCCTATACCTTTTTCAGGGAAATCTTTAGGAAACAGATATTTCTCTCCGGACGATATTCCTCCTCCGTGAAACCACACAAAAACACTGTAATTCTTTTTGTCCTTTGGAGCATATATATCTAATGTACAACGTTCCATGCGGTAGTTGTCTCCAGATGAGACATAACGCAAATCCTTAAATATTTTAAAGGATTCCTCCGCAATCAACAATGCCGAAAAGCCACACCATAGCACAAGGAAGAAAGCAAACTTATAAACAATCCTCATGTGCAACGAATATTAGAACTGGATTTTCAATTCAAGTTTTTTTACCTGAGTATCTAAGATATAAAAAAACTATTCCTATAGAGCTTACTGGATATTACCCGCTTCAGACCCTTCTTGCAGGTTCTTTAGAAAGACCCTTGAGTTTCGCTTTGACTGCACATACTTTTCCAGCCTCTTTTGCGGAAGGGTTGAACTTGGGACCTCATCAAAGTGGCAGACATTTTTGAAAAACGGCGCGCTCTTTGTGCTTAATGTAAATAGGCGCTTATAGCCAGATTTCTTCGCCTTCATGATTACAAAGTCAACCAGCTTTGAGCCCACTTTGTTGTTCCTGTAAAATTCCTGCACATGCAAGCTTGCAAGCTCCGCATCGCCGCCGCCCAAATCGAGCAGGCTCACAAAACCTATTATGCTGCCGTCAACCTCGTATACAAAATAACGGTCTATTGTTTTTTCTATGTATTCGAGAGTCCTCTCAACAAGATTCTGCTCTTTGGAGGAAACCTCCGATATGTTCCAGATTGTTCGGGCGTCGTCGGGCAGGGCAGGCCTAATCTTCTGATATTCGTCGCAATAAATCATTGTGCCGCAGCCGACCTTGTCGAAAAGCTCCGTAAGCAGACACGCAAAACGCCTGCCATCGAGAATGTGCGCCCTGGGTGTCTTTGCTGGATCAAGTATCTTTGCGGCGCAGTTCACCTTTGAAAATACCCGCGGATCTATCTTGTCGCGGTTGGAAGAAATCATCTCCTGGAGTTTATCGACCGGTATTGCAACTGGCTTGCCTCCATCGACAGAAAGCCCGGATGTTTCCGTTAAATATATCAGTTTTGTAGCATGCAGGCCCGCCGCCAATTCAGCCGCAAGAAGATCTGAGTTTATCCTAAATATTCTTCCGTCCCTGCCTGTTGCTATCGGAGAAAATACAGGTATCATTCCAAGCTTTAGGAGCTCGTTTATGGAATGGAAATCTATCTTCTCCGTTCTGCCGGCATTCTTGAAATCTACTCCTGATATTATGCCAACTTCCGTGGCTCTTATAGCGTTTGTCGTAACGCAGTTTAAATCGTGCGCGGCAAAAGCGTCTCTGACTGTTTGCAGAACTTGGGCGGAAACATCGTGCGCAAGCGCAAAAGTTTTGTCGTCCACAGGATTTGTTCCGTAAACATCGCTTAATTCTGTTCCTGTCCGCAGGCCGGCGTCTTTCAGCTGCCTGCCTATGCCGTGAACTAGCACCACGTTTATATTAAGAGATCTCAATACGGCAATATCGGTTATTATATCCGAGAAATTGTCGCACTCTATTACGCTGCCGTCTATGGCTATAACAAATGTTTGGTTCCTGTATAGCGGCACGTACTCCAAAATTGCGCGCAAGTCCGACGCCTTGAGCATTGGAATCTTGCGCCCAGATTCCGGAGAATTTGAAGATGTTGAGATCTCGTTCATTGCCGGTGGACAAAGCCTGTTAAGCTCTGCCCAAGTATGTTTCGTCCTCCGTGCGGATTCTCACAACATCGCCGGCTTTTATAAAGAGAGGCACCTGTATTATTACGCCGTTTTCAAGCGTTGCAGGTTTCATCGGAGCGCTTGAAGTGTCTCCCCTTACGCCCTCGGCGGATTCGGCAACCTTCATCTCTATGGTGTTTGGCAGCTCTATCGATACGGGCCTGTCGTCCACAAAGAGAACAGGATACGCATGTCCTTCAGCTATCCAATGCTTGTCTTCGCCTACTATGCTTTCGGGCAGAACTATGTCGTCAAAGGTGTCGGGATCCATAAAATGGTATCCGTCTGCGTCTACATAGGAGAAATCCAACGGCTTATTGGTTGTCATGCAGAACTCCACGGAGTCTGTCGAACGGAACTTTGTGGTTGTTGATGTGCCTGTCTCCAGATTCCTCAATGTTGTTTGCACAAACCCCGCCTGTCTGCCCTGCGTGCGGTGCAGCATGTTCATCACAACATGCGGAGTTCCGTTGTACATTATAACTCTGCCTTTTCTTATGTCTGTGGGAGATGCCATATATTTGTGTATCTATTATTGTTATATTCGAATTTTATTTATACCCAATCGCTGTAACGCCATTTTAATGCGTTTGCAAGGGTTCTTGCAAAGAATGGGCCTCTGTATACAAGGCCCGTGTAAACCTGTATCAGACTTGCCCCGGCATTTGCAAGCCTGCCTGCCTGCTCAGTATTTACAACGCCACCAACCCCTATTATGGGAAGTTTTCCGTTTGTTGCCTTAGATATATATTTTACAATATCCAAAGACATCTTGGCAAGTGGAGCCCCGCTGAGCCCGCCATTTTGCTCCATTCCGTCTATCGGCCTTGAAATAGTGGTATTTGTCGCGCAGATGCCGTCAAACTCAAGCTCGAATAAAATTGATAGAATTGCGTCTATCTCGCGGAATGTCAAATCTGGTGCAATCTTCAGTATTATGGGAATTTTCGGCTCGCCCAACTTTTTTGCTCTGTCAAGGTTTGCCTTTCTAATTTCGCCAAGCAGCTCCGGTAGATAATCTGCGCCTTGCAACCTTCTGAGCTCCGGAGTATTGGGGCTGCTTACGTTTATTGTGAAGAAATCCGCATAGTCGGCAAGAGTGTTGAAGCTGAATACATAGTCAGACGCAGCCTCGTCGAGCGGAGTTATCTTAGACTTTCCTATATTTATCCCAAGCGGTGCTATTCTTTTTGATTTTGGCGGGCATTTCTCCAAGCGCTTTGCTATTGCCTCCGCGCCCTCGTTAGGGAATCCGCATGAGTTTACAACCGCCTCTTCCGACGGATAGCGAAATATTCTCGGCTTTGGGTTTCCTGCCTGTTTGTGGCGGGTTATAGTTCCTATCTCAACATGCCCAAAGCCAAATGCCGGTGCCGCCCTCCAGCATCTTGCGTCTTTGTCGAACCCGGCGGCAAGACCTATCTGGTTTGGAAACTGCAGGCCGAATAGCTTTATGGGCTTTTGCGTCCTTACAAGATTCACCATCTCCATAGCTGCTCTCAGCGGAGGTATTGCCGCCGAAACCTGCCATACTTTTAGCGCCAACTCGTGCATGGTTTCCGGATCCTGCTTAAAGAGTATGGGCCTTAATACTTTTTCGTAGAATACATCCATTGTTTTAATAGATTCGGAGCATTAAAGTATATGAATGCGTTTGTTTCAAGAATTAAAACATGCAGGCAAGCACGGTTGTTATTGCTCCGGCAAGCGGCGGCGCTAAGAAAAATGCCTTTTTGCCAGCTCCGTTAGACGCCAATATCTGGGCTGTTGCAAGAAACGCCGCTTCTGCTGCCAGCGCCGCCCAGTAGGAACTTATATCCGCCTCTACCGACAAATTTAACGACGAGATAAACTCCGCTGTTTCGTCCAAACCCATTGCAGTAATACTTGCCGCCGTATTTGGCAGTTTAGCAATAATCTCCGGCAGAACCATTGCCGCAGCCGCGCAGCATACGCAAAACGACGCACCCAAAACATATATGACAGAATACAACACCGCAAAAGGCGCGCATACTCCAAAGAAATAAAGAGTCAAGGGCGCGCTTGCAAACGATGCCGCAAATGCTATTGCCACGCCCCCTGATAGTATATCGCTAAGTCTTATGGCAATTCTTTTTGATATTCCCAAGGCGTTTCTTGGAATTAGCCTAAACGGCCTTATCTTTGCAGATATAAATTCTGTCAGAGGAACTCCGTATATTATTATTGCGGCAACTGCGCAATAGGATAGGGCAAAGCCGGCATCGAATATCTGCCTTGGATAGACCGCCAAAAATATCAGAGCCGACAGCACCAAAGCCGCAAGAGTTTTCGGTTTTCTCATCAACGCGCACAATCCCCATACAAATGTTATCATTGCCGCCGCTCTCAATGCCGACGGTGGAAAGGAGCATATTCCGGCGTAAAAGAACACGCATGGAGCGCATATGAACAGCCTGAGTCTCCATGGAATTCCTATCAGCCCCAATATGAACGAAATTGCCAGTGCGAATGTTGCAATATGGAGTCCGCTTACGGCAAATATGTGCATAACGCCGGTTTCCGAATAGATCTTTTTGGCCTCTTTCCCCAACAGGCTTTTATCGCCCAGTATCATTGCTCTGTACGCTCGGTTTGATGTCTCCATGCGCTGACTTGATGCAAAGTATGTTGACGACAGCACAGAGCCAACATATTTAGCTCCGTCCGAGAAAAACTCTCTAAATTTGTTCGGCGGCGAGACCTTTTTACAGTTTGCTATATATGCTGAGAAACTTCCTGAAAACCCATTGTAATATAGGTATCTTGAAAAAGTATCCTCGCTTTTGTCTATAGGGCAGATTGCCCCGAATGCCGCTATTTCTTCAGAAGGAGTTATGGATATATTCTGAGTGCGTTTTCTGTCGTTATAAAAATTGTACCATACTTTTTCCCCTTCAAGTTCCATACTTAAGCCAGTGTTGTTGGCCTTTGAGACTTCCGCGTCTGTTAAAGGAAGTTTTTCGTCTTTATGCAGGTTAATAAGTACGGCTTTACCGCATACTCCGCCGTAAGCTGTAGATGTTGCAGATAGTATTTTTAGTCTTACAGATGCCTCCGTGGCCGGAAACTTTGCGTCGGCATTCTTTGGGGCTACTGCGTAAAACCATACAATAGACGCAAAGAACACCAATGCAATTAGCGAGGCCTTCTTTATCCGCGCCCTGATTATTGTCCCCAAACGCGTTTTTGTTCTGGTAAATTTTGCGGTTATAAAAGTGCCCGCAAAAAATATTGCGGCAAAAGATGCTGCGGCGCGCAGAGAATAGGCAAATTCAAAAAGTCCGGCAGAGGCAAATCCAAGTATGGAGGGAACAAGAACCACAAGCGCTGGAGCCGACGAGCGCGCAAGATTTGCCGACCGAAAATCTTCGTCTATGTCGGACTCTTTCATCGCATTCGTCTTATCCGACATCTTCCTTATTCTCTCATTGCTGCCTTCTTTTTGTCTATTTTTCCAAGCTCAGTTCCGACGTGGAATCTGCCATAGAGTCAAACTCTATCTTTCCTATTGCCGCATCAAAACTTTTATTTAGGAAAAACTCCCTCGATTTCTTCACGTCGGAATTTGCCGCCGCCATAGCCTTTGCGAACAAGATTACAGAATCATACCCATATGCCGCCGCCCAGCTTGGCTTGCTATTGTATTTTGACATATATTCCTTCTTGAATCTATCGCTCTCAGCCGATTTTACCTTTTCTATTTCAAAATTTGTGCGGACCACATACGCCTTTATATTACTTTCATTTTCCATCTTGATATTTTCTTCCGGGCAGTTGGTCACAAAAGTTCCCTTGAATCCTTTTTTTGACAATGACTCAAGAAGCTTGTTTACCTCGGTCCCATGCCCGTAGTTGAAAAAGTAGGGCGCCTTGAGGCGTATTATCTGTTCGGCAAATATGTCGAAATCTTTTTCGCCGCGGGAGTATACGTCTCTGTATACTTTTGTGTCGTCGTCTTTTATCTGGAACGACAAATAATCCGCCGAGCTTTTGCACGAGTTATCCGCGCTGTTTAATATAACTACCCTTATCTCCTCCTTTTTTGGATTCTCGTATGCGGTAGCCATTAAAGACGCAACCTGCGCGCCATTTAAAAATATTCTCACCGAATTCTTATTCGATACTGTTGCCGGAGGATATGTGCATAGATAGTTTATGAATAAATCATCTCTATCTTTTAGATCCTGCATTTCAAATAACATCTGGTTTGTGAATCCCAGATGCAGAAATTTTATTCCGGAATCAGCCATAGTCCTTACAGCTTGGCCTGTTTCATAGGAATCTTTTCCTGTGTCTTTAAATATTATCTCCAGCCTCTTGCCATTTATTCCGCCCTCGGTGTTTATGCGCTCTGCTGCCAGAAGCATTCCGCTTTTTACGTCGTTTGCAAGTTTTGAGTCTGGCGCATCGGCATTCAGGGGCAGAACAACCCCCATCGTCTCGGCGTTTCTTGGCACTTCAACACTCGAACATGCCGCAAGGAACAATGCAAAGCATATTATACCGCAGAATTTATATAGGCACAAATATGGATTACTCTTCATGGTAAAAAATATTAGCACAGACCTTATCCTATGCAATTTTAAAGATTTCTCTTCTCTTAATGAAGGGGAGGGCAATAATGAGTGTATCTGCCGTATAGCATCTTCCTTCTGGTTTGCTCTTTGGAGGGTACAAAAAAAGACGGCCTTTAAGACCGTCTTAATATTTTGTTAAAGCTCTTCTATTCCGCTTGCCTTTCCCGATTTTGAATCTTTCTCGGTTTCAGGAGCTTCCTCTATTGCCGGCGGTTCAGTGTAATAGTCCTTATATTGCTTGTCGTAATAATTCGTGCTGTACAGCGATGCTGAAGACAAGCTTACCATATTCATTATGATTCCTATTACCGGAGTGTTAGACTCCATTATACGGCGCACATAAGCTTTTATTGTCTTTCTCTTTATGCTGTTGAATTTTACAACATACACAACTCCGTCGGCGAGGGGCAACATTGATATCACATCGCTTACTGCGCCTATCGGCGGAGTATCTATGTATATTCTGTCGTAATCTTCGCGCAATTTTTCAAGCAGCTTTGTAAACTTCTCCGAGTTTATTATCTGGGTTGGATTTGCCGCCCTGCGCTCGCAGCAGAGAACATCGAGATTTGGGAAGTAATCCTTGTGAAGAGCCTCGTCAAATGAGCATTTGCCCTCCATGTACGATATCATTCCCTTGTCTGACTCTATCCCCAGAGTCTTTGAAATTGCCGGCAGGCGGAAGTCCGCGTCTATTAGTATAGCCTTTTCACCATTTATTGCCGATGTGAACGCCAGATTTGTTATCGCAAAAGATTTACCCTCAGACGGCATTGTACTTGTAAAGAGTATGACTTTTGCATTTCTGCCAACAGCGCTTACCTTTATTGCCGAATGCAGCGCTCTGAAAGCTTCCATTGTTGTCCTGTCGGCACTCGATGCCGCAATCTGAGCCTTCTCGGCGGAGTTCAGGCGCTTTACTCTTGGAACTATTCCCAACAATGGCACCCCTATGATGTTTTCTATATCGTAAGAGCTCTTTGCTCTGTCGTCGAGGAAAGCCACTAGGAAGGCCATTGCTATGCCACCTGCCAGTGCCGCAAAGAATCCTACACCTATGTTCAATATGTAGTTCGGGCTTGACGGCCTAGCGCTTGGCATTGCCTTGTCTATAACTTGGGCTCCGGCGGTAATCATGCTTACTTTGGCCATGTTCCTGTTGAGCTGCGATATGAACTCTGAATGCAGGCTTTCTGCCACATTCCTATCTCTTTCTATCGCTTTATATGCAACAGCTTTTTTACCGAGCTCTATTATTTCTTCCTGCTTTTGCGCAACGCGCTTCTGAGCCTGCTCGTAGGAGGCTTTAGCTGTCTCGTAATTGGAGTTGAGCTTCTGTACGGCAAGGTCTATTGCGTCTTGCAGCTCCTTGTTGATCTGGTCGAGAGTTTTCTTTGCCGCGAGCATAGTTGGGTGCTTTTCACGGTATCTTTTCTCGAGTCCGGCTATCTGTATCTGTTGGTTTGCCCTTGTCCCCATCAATTGCGACACCGAAGGCAAATCTGCGATGAATGGCAACTGGGTAAGGTCTTGCCCTTCTTTCTTAAGCTGGTTGACTGCATCCCACTGCGCCTGGACTATGTCCAATGCTCCTTTTTCCGTTGTGAGCATATCGGAAAGCCTCGCGGCTTCACGGCGATCTATATCATCTATCTGTTCAAGGCTTACTGCACCGTTTTGCTCTCTGTAATCTACAAGCTTCTTATCCAATTCCTTCACCTTGGCATCTTGCTGGGAAACTTTCATTCTCAGCTCGTCTATGGAGTCCAATACCTTTTGAACCCTTATCTGCTGGGTAAAGTTTGCGTATTCCGTTGCGAACAAGTTCGCTATTCTTGCAGCTATCCTATTGTCGGGGTGCGTGTACGATATCTTTACTATCAAAGACATCCTTTCCGGATAAACGCGCTTGTTCTCGTAAAGAACCTCCTCTGCGGTGCGCTTAGGCCCAAATGTGAACATATCGTGGTAGGGCGCCATAAGACGCTTTAATTCGTCCTCTTTTAAGCGCGATTTCACCAATCTTACAAGCTCCCAAGAGTCGAGAATCTTTACCTGGGTGTTGAAGTCTTCAGTATTTGAGATGGTGTTGTTTCTCGTTTCGCGCTCCTTCATCTCTATCGGATTGTCCGTATCGCGCAGAATTTGCAGCGACGCCTCCGATGTGTACATCTCTGTGAGCCTAAACGTATATAGCAGAACTCCCAAAAATATTATGAAGAAGGTTACTATTATATACCAGAACCTCTCCCTCAAGATCATCATATAATCTTTGAAGGTTCTGTTTGGCATTACCTGTTGGGCATCGTAAGAACCGTATCCGCCGCCATAGCCTCCGCCGTATCCGCCATAACTGCCACCGTATCCACCGTAGCTACCGCCATAGCCGCCGTAACCACCATATCCACCGTATCCGCCGCCATAACCGCCGCCGTATCCGGATACTACTTTCTTCTTTTTTACTACCTTTGCAGGTGTTTTATTATCAGAACCGTTGTTCTGCTGAGCGTCTTTAGAGTCTGGTATTTGGCTCATCTGAATAATATAAATTTAGTTTTATTTAGAATATAGATTCCTTAACCTCTATAGTATCTCCGTCTTCAAGCGGAAAATCCACGGTGTTCTCGTCGGACAGAATCTTATTGAGGTTCTGCTCAAATGTTGCGGTTGTGCCGTCCGGCATTCTGCGCTTAATTATTATGCTGGACTTATTCGCTATGCGCGTTGGTCCGCCAGCATCTGCTATTGCTTTTGAAAGGGTCATGCGCTCCTCAGGTGGAAACCTAACCTCTCCATTTCTATTTACCTGCCCAATCACGTGTACACGCTGCGGTGAGTATTCTAGTATAAATACGCTTACCTGCGGATTTACTATATAGTCTTTGTCATACAGTGCTCTTATCTTCTCCTGAGACTCCTGTATTGTAAGGCCTTTTACCTCGAGCCTGCCAATTAGCGGAAGATCTATTGTTCCGTCAGCCGCAACCCTTACCGTCTTTTGCAAGTCGGGCTCTTGGAAAACCCTGATCTCCAATAAATCAAGAGGTCTGAGTTTGTATTTAAAAGATACCTTTAAACTCTGCTGTGTCGACAAAGCCGTCTGCGCATTGACCGTCTGCACACATGCAAAAAACGCCGCCGCAACAGCAGCGGTGCAAATTGAAATATATTTCATCATAAGCGGCTAATCTAACCGTCAATTAGGGGAAATTTCAACATAAAACTTCTTCTTGAGTATATTTTTGGCGCATATTTTATAAGATATATTTAACCGTATGAATGATAGCATCTTTTGTATAGTAATATCTCCTGCCTTTGCAGATTTTGCAACCGGCTAAATAAAGAAAGAACGTCTGAGTATAACCCCAGACGTTCTTTCTATTTATGGACTTATGTATTTTTATTCAGCTTTCTTAACATCTGAAAAAGGTGCCGCAGGTAAGCCGTTCTGACCGAATAGGCATGCGTCTGGTTTTGCCCAGCATTTCCATAGATAACGCACTCCTTCTACATTAGAACCGTCTTTTGCCGACACTTCAAGCTTGTCGGAACCTATTATTTTTGCATCGGCAGCCTTCCATATTCCGTCCGATAAAACCTCAAATCCGCGCGCCTCGCCCGACATCTTCAACTTGCCGTCAAGATCAAATTCAAGCTCGGCCTTGGCTCCTCTATACGAAACTTCATCGAGCATGGGGTACGATATATCTCCCATATCTTTACCGTAAACTTCGTCGAGGGCTATCATTGCCATTCTGCGGGCAACCTCTGGCTTGTCTTTTGGGTGTATATTCTTCTCTGTACCCAGGTCTATTGTAACTGCCATGTAGACATCGTCGAGTTCCTTTGCGGCCTTTTGCTGCAAAAGCCTTGTCTCCGGCCAATGGTTGTTTGTTGAATAGCTTGTAAGCTGCACAAATATAAATGGCATATCGTCATTGCCCCAATATTTGCGCCAAGACTCTATAAGGCGCTCAAACATTTTGGCAAAATCGTCGTTATCCACAGCGTTTGAATCGCTTTCGCCCTGGTACCAGATGAATCCTTTCGCCGTATAACCCGCAAGAGGCGCAACCTTTGCATTGAAGAGATATTCCGGTATTATATGGAAAGAATATGTGTTTCCATATTCTGTAAATTTGCCGGGCGCAGGTTTGCGGAAGGGTTTCCCTGCGGCTTTTGCTTCGGCCTTTTCCTTGTTGTATTTTGCAACTTTTTCTGCATGTTCAGCAGCCTTGCGTTTTATAGCTTCGCCTTCAAACCCTATCATTTGAGAGTCAAAATTTTCAATCTGCTTTTCAAATGCGTCTACGCCTTGCATATCTTCCCTCGCAAGCCAGCAACACATCTTTGTCCCACCAAGCGACGTCTGAATTATTCCAACAGGAACTTTCAATTCGTTTAAAAGCCTCTCTCCAAAAAGATACGCCACCGCGGAAAACTTTCCTATCTCCGATTCCGACGTAATGCGCCAGCCTGACTGAGGAGCAGAATCCCAACGCCTCTGCTTGGAAAAATCTATGCGCCCCTGCTCGAATATTCTAAATAATGAGTTTTTGGCTACCCTTGATTTTGCCTCCTGATAGCCGTCAGATTCTCCCAGAGTCATTTCCATGTTGCTCTGTCCGCCGGAAACCCAAACTTCTCCTACGAGCACATTTTCTATTACTCGCGCAGGCTTTCCGTTTTCGTAAACTGTAAGTTCTCTGGGCTTGTCGGACTCGAAAAGAGGGGGCAGGGTAATGCTCCAGAATCCGTCCTTGTCGGCTCCGCTTATTCTGCGGATATCGCCTATCTCTACCGCCACACGGCTCTTGGGATCGGCCTTGCCCCATATCTTTACGGGCGCGTTTCTTTGTATAACCATGTTGTCCGAAAATATTTTCGGCATGGTTATCTCTGCTTTTGCTGCCGCAAAAACAAACGACAGCGCAATCAACGATACAATGAGTTTTTTCATGATTTTATCTTCTGTAATGTATAAAAGGCTTCATGGGCAGGCTTGTCGAGTCGAATACGCATGCGTCGGGCTTTGCCCATGATTTCCAAAGATATCTAACCCCGTCTATCCTCTCGTCTGAATCATTTTCTACTTCTATTGAATTTTCAGACATAACTTTTGCCTTTGCCGCTTTCCATTTTCCACCAGCGAGTATCTCAAAACCCCGTAGCGGTTCCGCAACCTTTAGCGACGATGTCCTGTAATCTATAAATATTTCCGCCTTCGTTCCATTGTACATCATGCTGTCGAAAGTGGGGGAATATGAGACTATCCCATCTATTCCATATACCTGGTCAAAGGCAATCAGCGCCAGTCTGTGGGCTATCGAAGAGTTATCCTTGCTTGCTGTCTTTGATTCTTCTCCGGTATCTATTGCACAGGCCATGTACGCCTCGTCGAGATTATTTTCAGCGCGCCTTTGCTGTTCGCGGGCATCAGCCCAGTTTTGTTTAGAGCCGCTCGACGGTAGCTGTACAAACAAAAATGGCATTCCCTCATTGTGCCAATATTTTCTCCAGGAATTTACAAGCCTTTCAAACTTCAGCCTGAAAGCCTCTCCCATTGTGTCGGCGGTGTCGCTGCCACCCTGGTACCAGATGAATCCTCTTGCGCCGTAGCCGGATATGGGCGCTATCTTGGCATTATATAGATATCCGGGCATTTGAATATCGGGAAGTTTTTTCCCGGCTATACTTTCCATATGCTCTCTGTATGGGCGTGCCTTTTTTGCATCGTCTTGGGCAAGCCAGCATATCATGCCACTTCCAGCCTCGTCGTCCGCCTCAACTATGCCAACCGCAACCCCGAGCCTTGTGGAAATATCCTTTGCAAACAAATATGCCACAGCGGAAAATTCGCCCATATTTTCCCTGCTGGAATTTATCCAGCGCGCAGAGGGATCGGAATTGAATCTCATTATTGCAGAGGCATCTTTCTTAGGCTGCCTAAATACACGTATAGGATTCTGCAAACTTGCGCCTTTTTCCGCTCCAAAACTTTTTTCCTTCTTTAGCGGGAATGCCATATCTGCCTCTCCTCCTGCTATCCATACTTCTCCAACAAGAACATCGGATATTTTACCCGCAAGTTTTCCGTCTTCCATTATAAGTATTTCCGTAGGCTCATTAGAGGATTCAAGCGCAGGGAGCACTGTTTCCCATCGGCCGTTTTCAACATCGCAGCTTCTGTAATAGTCGGCTATTTTTATTGTTATCCTCTTGCCGGTCGACAGGCCCCATATCCTGTTGTTCTGGTCTCTTTGCAGAACCATGGAGTCGGAAAATATTCTTGGCAGCGTAATTTCAGCATCTGCCGCAGATATTCCCGCAGCCAGAAAAAATACCGGCAGCAGCTTTGTCCGCCGCGCTGCGCACATTGCATGTTTTAAAATTTTTAATAAGCAATCCATATAAGTCCTCAGAATTTCTCAGATTCCCTTTCAAGCTCATGCGGATTTCTAGTGTCTATACAACCCATTGCGGGAAGCCCGTTTGAGCTGAACAGACATAGATTTGGTTCCGCCCAGTTTTCCCAAAAACATCTTACCGCATCTATATTTTGCCCGTTTGCGGATTTCAAAAATACATGGTTTCCTCTGACAGATATTTCCTTAGGATCTTTCCATATGCCGTTTTCCAATATCTCAAAACCTCGAGGTTCTCCCTTTAGTACAAGGCTCTCACCGAAACACTCAAACTCCACATCTGCTGATGCTCCGTTATATTTTACTTTCTTAAATACTGGCGCCTTTGAGGATTTCTCCAGCTTTATATTGTAGATATCTTCAAAGGCTATGTTCGCAAGCCTATGGGCAACTGTTCTTTTGTCGCGCGGGTGCACGTTGTCTTTTGCTCCCAAGTCTGTTATTACAGCCATAGGCGCATTTAATTTCTTTGAAACTTCATATTGCTGCCAGCGCGTCTGCGGCCATTGGGCAGTGGTGTTGTAGCTTGTAAGCTGCACAAATAAAAACGGCATATCGCTCTTACCCCAGGCTTTTCTCCAGGAATTTATTAGCCTCTCGAATTTCTTTGCGAAGGAGCGGTCCTCTATATTTCTACTGTCTCCTTCTCCCTGGTACCAGATTATTCCGCGTGCGCCATACCTTACTATTGGAGCAACTTTTGCATTGTAAAGCAGGGCAGGGGCAGAGCCTATATCTGTATGCCCCGCAATCTTATGCGGTTTTCTCGGGCGTTTTAACTTTAGTGGCTTTTCAGATTTTTCGGCCGCCGCTTTTTGGCTTGAATATGAATGAAGGTCTGCCTTGTACTTTTCAATGGCTTCGGCGTAGTTAAACTTCTTCATTGATTTGTCGAAAATGGCAGTTTGCTTTTCAAACTTTTCCACGCCTTTTGCATCTGCCCTAGATACCCACGCAACCATGCTAGATCCAGGCCTTGCCGTCTCTATTATTCCCACTGGAACTTTCAGCCTTTCGGACAAAAACTCACCAAAAAAATATCCCACCGCTCCAAATTCTCCGATGTTTTCTTCCGATACCTCCACCCATGCAGCTCCTTCAGGAGAATCTGCCTGCGGCTCTTCTGCCACGGCCTCTACCGGCTGGACGAATATTCTAAGCATTTTTTTCGGCAAACGTTTTAACGCGCTTTCAAAACCATCAGACTTCTTCATCGGCCACCACATGTTCGACTGCCCCGCCGCTATCCACACTTCTCCCACAAGAACATTTTTTATGGTTTTACCCAGTTTCTCGTTCTCAAATATTTTTATCTCAGAGGGTGTATCGCTAGCTTTTTGCGGAGGTACAGTTATAGACCACAAGCCATCTTTATCGGCGTTGGCATGCAGTGATATTCCGTTTATATCAAGCCTAATTTTTGCTTCGGCATCTGAGCTGCCCCATATCTTCACAGGCCCACCGGACTGGAGCACCATATTGTCTGAAAATATCTTTGGAGTGCATAGCAACGCTGCGGCGTCGGCTGAAAACAACCCGAGTGCCGCAATTGCCAATGCTATGTTTAAAGATATTCTCATTTGTTATTTCTTAGGGGTGTTTGCGTCCTTAAAAAATACAAATGGAGCTGCGGGCAGATTCTCCGAGTCGAACAGGCATACCTGCGGAACAGCCCAGTCGAGCCATGCATATCTTACGGCGTCTATCTTGGAGCCGTCGGGAGAACTTATGCGCACAAATCCTTCGGGAGATATTTTTGCCTTTGCACTTATCCATTTGCCTCCAGAGCGAACTTCAAAGCCGCGGGGCGAACCGCTGCATTTTAAGTCGCTCTTGCAATCAAGCTTTACAGTTGCGCTGTTTGATTCAAATTTTGCCGATACTGGCATGGGGCCGTAGGCAGTTATGTTCTTGCCGTAAAACTTGTTCAGAGCTATTCGCGCAAAGCGGTCGGCAACGGGAGTTTTCTGCTTGGGGTGTATGTCGTTTTCCTCGCCCGTGTCTATGGTTATTACTATGTGCGAATTGGGTGTCTGTTTGAAACTCTCAAACTGTTGCCAGCGCGTCTCCGGCCAAGACCTCTGCTTCCCGAAACTTGGCAGCTGCGCAAATATAAATGGCATATTTACATCTTTCCATTCCGCGCGCCACGCCTCCATAAGGCGGTTGAATCGGCTGGTGAATGTCCCGTCGAGCCGCCAGGTTAAATTTGCCTCGCCCTGGTACCATATCACACCGCGTATTGTGTAGCCGGCTATGGGCGCAATCTTTGCGTTGTACAGCCAGGCAGGAGTAGATCTTATGTTATTTGGGCTCAGCGGATTTGGCGTCCACACGGGCTGCAAGTCGTAAGGCTTCTTAGGTTCGGGCTTACCTTGGGCTTTTGCTGCCTTAACTGATTCTTCATACTCGGCATTTCTCTTTTTGAATGTGTCGAGCGCCTTATTGTAGTTGTAAGTGGCAAGCTTCTCTTTGAAAGATTTTAGCTCCTTCTCAAATGTAGGCTCTCCCTTTAAAAACTCCTCTGGAACCCACGCAACCATAGACGAGCCGCCGAGCGGGGTTATGATAAGCCCAACTGGTATGTCGAGCGAATCTACGAGCTTTTCGGCAAAGTAAAATGCAACTGCGCTCGAGAATCTGAACTCCGGATTGGAAACTATGTCCGACCATTTTGCGTCGCAATCGAAATCGAAAAGCTTCGTCTTGCTCATATTCGATTTCTTCGGCTTTATAAATCTTATCAGAGAATATTTCTGCGGATCGGCATTCATTCTCTTTTTGAATGATTCAAAATCCGTGCTTGCGCCTATGGTAAACTCCATATTGCTCTGCCCGCCGGCTAACCATACCTCTCCGGTTAGCACATTGGAGAATGTCTTTGCCGTTTTACCGTTCTCAAGCACCTTGAAGTCGGAAGGTTCCTTAGACGCGATGAGTATAGGCATATACAAGCTCCATTCGCCCTTGTCGGAGGCTTTTGTCTTTGCCTTCTTTCCGGCGTATAAAACTTCTATGTCTGCATTGGGAGACGATTTTCCCCAAACCTTTACAGACTTTCCGCTCTGCACAACCATATTGTCGCCAAAAATCTTCGGCATGACAACTTCCGCTCGCAGGCCAGCTGCAAACATTGCAAAGATAAATAGTAATACCGTTAATTTCTTCTTCATAGCTCAAAAAACTTTCTATCTGGCTTTCTTTAGATCTTCAAATGGAGCCGCAGGGAGCCCCGATTCATCAAACAGGTTCAACTGTGGCTTTACCCAGTCCTTATGGGCATAGCGCACCCCTAAAATATCATCTTTGCCGTCAGACTTAACTTGCACGGAGTTCGGCGACATAATTTTTGCCTTTGCGGGAATCCACTTAGATCCATCGAGCGTAATCTCAAAGCAGTTTATCTCTCCGGCAGGCTTTGTAAACTTTGAACCGTCCATATCGAATGTAATTCTTGCCGATCCGTTGGAATATTGCGCACTCTTAAATGTCGGTCCGAAGGCATGTACATTCTTCTGGCGGTAAACCTCTTTGAGGGCTATATTCGAGAGCCTTTCTCCAACAGCCAGCTTGTCTTTTGGATGCACGTCTTTTTCCTCGCCCGTATCGTATACAACAGCCATAAATACATTCTTTGTGTCTCTTACAACTTGCGCTTGCGCAAGCCTTGCTTCGGGCCAGTTCTTCGATGTAAAACTTGGCAGCTGCACCAGCAGGAAGGGCATATCTTCCTTATTCCATTCCGCACGCCAAGAATCTATCAGCGCCGACAGCTGGTTGGCAAAAAGTTCCCTCTTCTTGCCGGCATCGTTCTCACCCTGGTACCATATGAATCCTCTTGCTGTATATCCCGCAACCGGCGCTACCTTGCCATTGAAAAGCCATGTGGGGGTTCTGAATCCGTCCGGAGTATCTTTACGCGGATAGTGCACAGAAAATGTGTAGGGCGCTTTTGGCGCTGGTTTGCCTTCGGCCTTTGCTTTTGCAACTTTTTCCTCGTAGTTTTTCTTATCTTTTGTCCACTTGGCGAGAGCCTTATCGAAATCGAAAGATGCCTTGCGCTTTTCAAAAGCGGTCTTTTCAGACTCCATTCGCGGGTCGCTTTCGAACGTTTTCTTAGGCACCCATGAGTGCATTCCAGTTCCGCTCATAGATGTCATTATTACCCCAACCGGAATATCGAATTTTTTTACTATTTTGCTTGCAAACAAAAATGCCACCGCGCTTACTGCGCCGCTCTTATCTTTTGCCGATACCCACTGCGAGCCTTTTGGATTATCGAATTGTGGTTCAGCCGCTACGGTATTCGACGGCCATTGAAGGAAGAATCTGAGCTTGTCTGTTGCGTTATCATTTATTACTTTGTCTGCCCCTGTCATGCTCTTTAGGGCGAACTCCATATTGCTCTGTCCGCCGGCTATCCACACTTCTCCTACCAGTATGTTAGATATCTTCTTGGCTTCTTTTCCATTTTCATATATCAACATTTCAGCCGGAGCCGATGATGCGGGCATAGGCTTTAATGAAAGTTTCCATTTTCCTTGGTCGTCGGCCTTTGTCTTTGATTTATTTCCCGCAAAAGACACTTCAACTATGGCTTTTGGCAGAGATTTCCCCCATACAGACACAGGGTTTCCCTGCTGGAGTACCATTCCGTCGGAAAATATCTTTGGCGTAGTTATTTCGGCCTGCGTAAGATGCACGCAGCCCATGAGTGCAATTATTGCTAATGTAAACCTTCTCATAATAAAAAATAGAAATGTAAAATATGCATGCATTTGCAGTGCATATGCGCGCAAACTTCATTAAAAGCTATCATTATTTATACGCGCGTCAAACGCAAAAGTTTTGCTTGCGTGCGGGGGTATAAAAAATGTTTAATCTGTACGTGATTATTGATGAAGGCAAAATAAGGCGCAAGAGCAAGACTGCCATGGGCTGGGGTGGGGCTTTTCCCACATCGGAAATAAAAACCGGCTTGCGTGGCAGGAAAGTAAAACTTAGCCCTACTGCAAGAAGGGCCGAGAAAATGCGCTTTATTGTGGGATACGCCGTATTCATAACAGGAGTATTGGCGGTTATTGCTCTTTTACATCTGTTGCTTACGCAAGGGGCAAGTTTACCTCAGTCTATGGCTAAGGCATCTGTAAAGATGTCTGGGGCAGGGCAGCCTGTAAGTGTGGAGGAAGTAAACGTAACATTTGCTCCTAAAGACGGAAAACTTCCTATCAGAAGTGGTAATAAGGAATAAAAATATTCTCATGCGTGCCGACGAATATCTTGTAAAAAACGGCATTGTTGAGAGCCGCTCAAAGGCCCGGACTTTAATAGAGTCTGGCGGTGTATTTTTTGAATCGGGCGCTCTTGTAGACAAGCCTTCAAGAAAAATTCCAGACGGCGTATCCTTAGTTGCCAAGGGTGCATGCAGCGAGCTTAAATATGTATCCCGTGCCGGAATAAAACTTGAGCGCGCGCTTGAAGAGTTTTCCATAAGTCTTGGCGGGGCAGTGGCCCTCGATGCGGGAGCTTCGACTGGCGGATTTACAGACTGCATGCTTTCATGGGGTGCAAAGCGTGTATTTTGCGTTGATGTCGGTACAGCCCAGCTACACCCGAAGATTGCCGGAGATGCTAGGGTTGAAAATTTGGAAAAGACTGATGTTAGGGATATTTCATCAGATTTCTTTATAGAAAACTATCCCTCAGATTTCCCATCTTCGGGCGAAGATGGAATTTTTGATTTTATCGCTGGAGATTTGTCTTTCATATCTCTTGAAAAGGTGCTTGATGGATTGTTTGAAATGTTAAAACCTGGTTGCAAGGCGGTCTTCTTAGTAAAACCACAGTTTGAGGCTGGAATTGAAGCAGTAAAAAAAGGCCGTGGCGTTGTTAGGGATAAAGCCCAAGCCTCTGCCGCGGCTGATAAAATTTGCAAGTATGCTGCATCTTTGCGCGGTTCAAAGGTTTTGGGTCTTATAGATTCTCCAATCTTGGGTGGAGACGGAAATAAAGAGTTTTTGTTGTGTTTGGAAAAGACCGCCGTTTAGAGAATTCTCTTATATGCTTTTTGCTTAGATTCATATGCTTTTTTACAGAAATTAAATGAAAAAAGCGCCTCCTTTCGCAGCAGGCGCTTTTAGATTTTTATTAAGAGAAAAGTGTTCCTTATTCCAGATCCCAAACCAAGGTTGTAATAGACCTTGGCACAATAGTTGTACTGTCCTTATCTGATAGCCTAAGATTAGCAAGATCTGAGGCGGAATCTGTTCTAAATGCAGAGATGTTTTTTAGTTTGTCTTTAAAACTTTTGGGAAGGGCAATGTTTGCTGAATATTCATTAAACGATGAATTTACAAATACCGCTACAATCCTCTTTCCGTCGGGGGAAATATATGCAGAGGCTGCAACTTTGTCTATATCATCCGCTCCGACTAACGCCACTCTCTTGTATCCTGGACGAATAAAGAAAGAATAGTTGCCCAGCGCCCACAGGAGTTTGTTCGGACGGGCAACTCCGCCCTTTGTTATGTCTCCGTCTTTAGGATACACTCCGGTAAGGGCATTATTGCCATTTATCTCCATCGCCTTCCAATATCCCCATGCATTGGAACCTCCAATCACGATGTCCGCATAAATGAGCCTACACATTGCAAGAGAAATTTGAATATCAGCGTAATTATCTGAATGCCAATCTTTAGTTAATACATCATGCTTCTTTGTTGCAAAGCTAAGCATGCACCATTCGCTCTGCTGGTATTGTACTCCATATTTTGAACATTCCTCGGCGAGCTTTTCTCTTACAGATGTTATTACCTGCTTGTTGAAATCTGAATGGTATGAATGTCCGGCGACAATTCTCTTTATGTGCTTGAAATTGCCAACATAGTATTTGCTGTCTTTATCGAAGAAATTCTTTATTATTTCCTCCG
>CALXQW010000039.1 GCA_944390805.1 uncultured Opitutales bacterium
CCGTTACCGCCATGCAACCAAGCCGTATGACGAAGACACCGGCCTATATTACTACACATACCGCCATTACAATCCTGAAAGCGGTCGTTGGATCAATCGCGATCCCATAGCAGAAGAAGGCGGTTTAAACCTCTATGTATTCTGCGTAAATAATGGTATAAATCTTTGGGATTTGTGGGGTAATTCGAAAGGCGAAAAAGGTAAAAATAAACCGCCAACACCACCTACACTACCATCAAAGCCCACACCACCATCAGAGCCTACGCCACCATCAAAGCCTACGCCACCATCAAAGCCCACACCACCCACTCCATCTAAAAAACCTAAATATTCATTTACATTAAGTGATCTCGGTATCTCTTATGGCGCTGATCTGTATTTGAATCCCTATGATTTTAATCTATTTGATGATCTTATATCGACCGATAGTGAGATAGGTCTTACATACGATTATAATATAGAAATAGATGAGAATAGTAATCTCACATTTAGTTCAAACGGTGATTTCGGGATAAGTTTAGGAGTTGAAGTAGATTTCTCATTTGAATATGATTCATGGACTTTTGAATCAAATAATAAATTTAACATAACGGAAGAAAGTATTAAAGCAGAAGGGAATGCTAGACTTTCTTATCAACTGAGTGAGAGTTCTTCTATTGGTGTAGAATTCTCTTATGGTGAGAAAAGAATAGAACATGGAGGAAGTATTCCGTTCCGCATTGAAGCTGGCGCATTTTTTCAATATAAATTCTAATTAGATCATGAAAAAAATTATAAGACTCTTAATATTATTAAATATATCGTTTCTGATTTCTACAGCAGTAGCAGAAAACGTACAAAAGTTGGATTCTAATCAGAGAAAACATATTCTCATTAAATATCTTGCAGGGAATACAAATGAAAAGAGTTTTTATAAAGCTTTTCAATTATTGTTATCTGGGATCGATAATAATGACCCTGTTGCATTAAATGCCATGGGGCTTCTTTGTATAAGTGGTACGGGCGATTATAGAAGTGTGGAAGAAGGATTAAGATATCTGGAGAGAGCTAAAGACTTAGGTTATATGAATGCATATGAAAATCTTGCTTTCATATATCGGACAGGAATTCCTGGTGTAAAGAAAGATATTGATAAGGCTTATGATTATCTAATGGAAGCATCAAAAATGGGGTCTCTTTCTGCGAAATATGCATTAGGCCAGATATTTCTAGATGGTGAATTAGGTGAAAGAGATTTTAAGAAAGCCCAAGAATTCTTTGAGTCATCAATAGAACTTCCAGAATCAAAGTATTCTTTAGCAAAACTATTATTAAATTCTAATGATTTAAATGAATCAGTAAAAGATAGGGCGTTAAAACTCCTTTATGATTCAGCTGTGCAGGGAAATGCTAATGCGCAATTTGAAATAGGGATGATGTATCTTGATGGTAAGAATTATCAAAAAAACGAAGGGCTAGGAGTTGATTTCTTAAAACAGTCTTCGCGTGCAGGTAATAAATATGCTACAGAAGAGTTGATGTCGTATTTCTCTAAACATCAAGATAAGGCTTCTATACAAGATATTGAAGATCTTCTATCTAGAATGAAAGATTACGATCCGATAAAAGCTGAGGTAACATCGGGAGAGATTTACTATAGACAATTATTTAATATATCCAATAAAAAGAAAGAGGGATTTGAAAAATTATTAAGTACCGCAAAATCAGGGAATCCTGTGGCTCAACGTAATTTGGGGATTATGTACTATAATGGAGATCCAGATATAGATATTGAAAAAGACGAAGAACGTGCTTTTGATATGTTTTTACATTCTGCTATACAAGGAGATCCTCAATCGCAATATCTTCTGGGGGCGATGTATTATAAAGGTGCAATGAATAATAAAACAGGTTGGTATCTCCCCATGAATCTGGAACAAGGTCATTTTTGGATAAAAAAATCAGCTGATAATGGGTATCCAAAAGCAAAGGCTGCACTTAAGTTAAGGCGTAAAAAATAATAGTAATCTCACTTATATAATAACTCACTAGATTTAATTTATATTTAAAACATGGATAATTCATATAAGTATCTTGATGATGATTGATTTCATGTATAATATACGGATTAGAGAATATTCTTCAAATGTGAATATGCTATACCGATATGATATTATAATTGTAGTAAAATGTGTTAAGACATTATTAGGTAAATAACTTGACTTAGTTTTAGTATAATGAAATTTCCCGAATATAAACCTTTGGGGCTATTTTATAGATCAAAAAACTCTTACTGTTTTTAATAAAAAATATGCGCACAGATATTCTGTGCGCATATCGATTATATGAAAAGGAATTCTTATGAAAGTTGGTACTCGCCAGGTATCGGTATGCCGTCTACAGGCTTCTTCCCAAATTTGCATTCGGCTGGCAGATAGTTCTTTTGCGATTTCGCCAAAAGCCAATCGTACTTAAATGCTCGCCCGGCGTAGGCGCTCTCTCTCCCGGCTATTGCCATTACGGTGGAATCGGCAAGTTCCCTTATCATGTTCTTTTGTTTGCCGCTCCTTATGGCCTCTATGAGCACTCTGTGTTCTTCCTCAAGGCACTGCGGCAAATCTTTCTGCGGCATCTCCCAAAGCGTCTTCCCGTCGTTGTCTATTATCCGCTGCCTCTGCAGGCTTAACTCAAGCGTGCCCTTCGTCCCCATGAATTTCTCCTGCACCATCTCTTGCGCACCGGTCTCGCGACGACTATAACTATAGCAGTGAAGATTGTTTCCAAAATCAAAATCAACCGCAAAATGGCTGAATCTATTGCCCATCTGCGGAACTGGTAAATCCCATCTGCGACCACCAAGACCATTTACCATGATGGGCTTCTTGTCCAATCCCCATAATATTATGTCCAAATTGTGCACATGCTGCTCCACATAGCAGTCGCCAGAGGCCCATGTGAATATAAACCAGTTCCTTACCTGATACTCCATGCTCTCCGGATCAGGATTTTGCAAACGCATCTTCTGTATGAAAAACTTGGAATTTAACCATACCGCCTGAGTGCTTGTTATATCGCCAAGCTCTCCAGCCTTCATGCGCTCTATGCCCTCCATGTAGCCTTTGTGGAATCTGCGCTGTATGCCGCCAATGACAGATAATCCTTTCTTGTCGGCTAGATCGGCGCATTCGTAAAGCTGTCTGGCCCCAACTGCGTCCACAGCGCCTGGCTTCTCTATGAATACATGCTTCCCTGCCTCAAGGCACGCCTTTAAATGCATGGGCCTGAATACGGGCGGTGTTGCGTGTATTACAAGGTCTACATCGGTCTGCAAAAGCTGCTTGTAGGCGTCCCAACCTGTAAATATCATCTCTTTCTTTACGTTAAAACAGTCGGCAGGCAGAGGTTTTGTCTTGTTGTTCTTGTAAGACTCAAACCTGCTCAAAGCGTAGTCTATCCTGTCCGGAAACAAATCTGCAAGTGCCACTATCTCTACATTCCTATCGGCGTTTATCATGTCGCGCACTGCCGCTATGCCGCGCCCGCTGCACCCAATCACGCCGACTTTTAATTTGTCTGATCCCTTTGCTGCCGCAAATGAGTATTTCGGAAGCGCAGCATACGCGCTTGCTACAGCCGCCGCCTTAAGCATATCTCTTCTATTCATAATATAATCCCCTATCTTTAATGTTAAAATTGTCTGTCCCTATACGGCAAGTTTGTCGAACTCGCGGAAGGTCTTCATTATCTTTATGTCTGTTTCCTTATCCTGACGGCTCTGTTTGAATTCAAAACCAAGAAATCCGCGGTATCCCTTTTTCCAAATCTTTGAGAGCAGGGCAGGGTAGTCTATATCTCCCGTACCAGGCTCCTCTCTTGTGGGACTGTCGGATATGTGATAGGCTCCTATGTAATCCCAAGCCGTATCCAAAGAATCCAAAGAACCTGTCTGCATCTTCTCATGGAAGAAATCGTACATAAGCTTGCAATGCGGATTGTCTACGGCCTTACATATCTCCAGCCCCTTTTGCATTGTAGAAAAATATATATTCGGGTGCGACTTCAAATTTAACGGCTCTATGAGCATCGTAAACCCGTTCTTTTCGCACAAATCTGCGCAGAATTTGATGTTCTCCAAAACATTCTTATACTGCTCCTGCTCAGAAAGGCCTTCGGCATTCTGTCCGGCTCCTATTATAAAGGTTTTGCCGTGTATGCGCCTGAGCATCTCAAAAACTTTTTCCAACTCCGACTTCAAATATTCGCGTATTTCCGCTTTGCCCATAAGATGTGGCTTCTTGCCCTTTGGTGCCGGCACGACATTCGCGGTCATCATTGGCGCGTATTTTTCATTCATCGCGCTTTGTGCACCCATCTCAAGCCCGTACTTTTCCACCGCGGCTCCTATCGCGTCCATAAGCTTCTTATCGCTATTTTGTGAACAGCACCCCTCTACTGCGGTAAATCCATTGTCGTAATAAAACTTTATCCTATCGAGCGTTCCACCAGGGCAGCTTGTCTTGAATATCCCCATTGCGGCTCTCGGAGAAAACTTCATCTTAAAAGGACTATTTACGCCAGAAAGCAAGGGGGCCGACTTCTCCGGCAATAATTTACCTTGTCCAACATTTGCCATTAAAGTTTGCCTACCCGCAATAATGCTTGCAGCAAACAATCCAAGGCTTCTACCGATAAATTCTCTCCTCTGCATTTTTTCCTTTCTCCTCTATCAAATATGAGTTCCTCAATCGATTGAAATAAAGAAATACCCCTAAATATGCTTTAGTCAAGAAAATTTTTCCTTCATCCTTATTTGCTTTTTGACACCAGCTCTATTCTTGCGGACTTAATTTTATTTCTGCATATAATTCTACAACCCCATAATAATAAAATTTGTATATAAATAAAAAACGGCGCGGAAAACTATTCCGCGCCGACTTTTAGGATTCTATTAGCCTTTTTTTACTTCTGGCCTATCTCCTTGAGCATCTCCTGGAACCAGTCGAAATTCACATTGAAAGGCTTTCCGCCCTTAATGCGCTCAAATTCGATCGCCCTGAGAATGTCTCCCTTGTCTTCATCGTGCCCAATTACGCCGCCTTCTCTGCGGAGGGCGCATTCCACTGCCAAATCTGTGCAGCTCTTTATCAGGCGCTGATCCTGCATATTGGCCGCCGCTGCGCGCGCAAAGTATCCGCTCTTTTGCACAAGAACTTTCTCCGCACCTATCATGTCGGCAAACTGCTTGCCAAACCACTTTCCAGGATTTACCGCATCAAGCTTTACATGCCCGAATGCGTCTCGCGGTACTTCCTGCCCGTTTGCTTCCATCTCCTTTACTATGGTCTCAACTCCAGCACCCTCCGATATGAAGATGTTTACGCAGTCGAGCCTATCCATAATCTCTTTCAAGCGAGCGGCTTCTGCCTTAATATCCAACGCAAGCTCCGGTATATATATGGCGTGAACATCGCGAGCCTCTTTGC
Organism: uncultured Opitutales bacterium; assembly: GCA_944390805.1. Classification (GTDB taxonomy): domain Bacteria; phylum Verrucomicrobiota; class Verrucomicrobiia; order Opitutales; family Intestinicryptomonadaceae; genus CALXQW01. The sequence continues at coordinate 5,463 of CALXQW010000039.1, forward strand.
TTAAGCCAAGCTCAGGTATGAACTTCTCTGCCTTGAGTATCTCTCTATATTTGGCCGCTGTAGCTGCCGTAAGCCAGCCGCAGTTTCTGCCCATTACCTCGTGAATTATTAGCATTCTCGGGTTTGCGGTAGACTCGCTTACAACATTTCTGAAATATAAAGCGCCCTGTTCGGCGGCTGTCCATGCTCCCAGACTCTGGCGTATGGGATATACGTCGTTATCTATTGTCTTTGGCAAACCGATTACGGTGAGCTCGTAATTGTTTTCTTTCAAAAACTTTGCAAGGTCGGCTGCGGCAGTGTTGGTGTCGTCTCCGCCTATTGTGTGCAAAATGTCAACCCCGTCCTTAACGAGCTGGTCGGCTGCAACTTTCTGGGGATCTTGTCCCTCTTTTACCAAACCTCTCTTTACGCAGTCTTTTACGTTTGTCAGCTTCACTCTGGAATTTCCTATGGGAGAGCCTCCAAAGTTCTGCAGAATTGCCGCATTCGCGCGGATTTCAGGCGTAACCTTTATGCTCTGCCCTAGAAGCAAACCCTTGTATCCACTCTTGTAGCAGATAATCTCTATAGAGGGGTCTATCTCCGTGTAGCGTTCTATTAGACCGCCTATTGCGCTTGAAAGGCAGGGAGCCAGGCCGCCCGCCGTTAATATGCCGACTTTTTTGGGTTTCATAATCTTTTTATTATTAAAATATTTGAACCATCCAATTTATTTGGAAACGATAGTTTCGCAAGTATAAAAAGATAATCATGTGCTATCTTTTCCCTATCTTGTTATTGTATCATAGAGTATCTTGGCAAGATGCTAATGCTCTATCTTACTAACTGCAAATTCTTCTCTTATATTATATTCTTTATTAAATAGGAATATTATATTAAGATATTGTATGTTTTTTTGATTCTTAGATTATCTCTTTGCATCTTATTTATTTTATCAAACTGCGCATATTTTACCTGCTTTTATAACTATGCTCATTAAAAATGTCTTATTGCTTGATTTTTTTATAGATGTGCAATAATTTAAAAAATGTCTCGAGAAGAAAATATGTTACTATTCTTCAAAGAGCAAAACCCCACCTGCAACAGATAAAAGCTCTTTGCTATTACTACAATGCCCCGGTATAAAAAATTTAAAAATATTATACTTAACATGGCTTTATTTATAGGCTTTTCAATATCCTGCCTTGCGGAGACCTTTGTCTTGGAGGCTGGAGATTTTGAAATACCTTCGGGCTGGGAGTATTTGCCGTATAGTTCTGAATATAACATCGGAAGCCGTATCAGCAAGCAGAGCGCGCAAACCCAATTTATGCCGCCAAGCGCAGGCACATATTGTGTTTGGGTTAGATCTTTTGAATTTACTCCAGATATAGAACAGTATTCAAGAGCTCTTGATGTGAAGATAAATTCACAGCTTACTGAACGTAAATCTTATGGAGGATTCCATTGTGGGAAATGGGTTTGGTATAAGGTGGGTGAAGTTGAATTATCCAACGAGGCTTCATCGATAACGCTTACCCCTAATGGCAATTATACACATACTTCAGCGGTACTATTTACTACAGATGAGAATTTAGACCCTAATGTTTCCATAAATACCCCTGAAGAGCGCAAAGCCTATTCTCTGGATTACATCAGCGTTTTGCTTGAGGCGGAAGATTTTTCCGATATAGGGTCTTCGTGGCGCACGGTGGAAAAGGCAGATGGAACGTCTCCTGCAAGCATTTCCGGAGAAGGATATATTATTCAAGACAATTTAAACTCTAATGATTTTGCCTCAACACAGGTAAATGTAAGCAAAGGAGGATCTTACTATCTTTGGTCGAGCGCCTATGAGGAAAGTACGGGCGGGAATCTCTCATTTGATGTCTACGTGAATTCTCAAAAGGCGGGAATATCCGGATATTCCGCAAACTCCGCAGGCAGATGGCAGTGGAAGCTTATGGGAATTGTTCAGCTTCAGGAGGGGGATAATCAGATAAAAATACAAAGCTCTTCAAACGGTTGCAGGGTTGACGCTTTATTCCTTACGCAAGATCCAAATTCCAATCCAAATGACGCGTTGTATTCTGCGGCCGCGCGTGAAAACTCTATGCCGGTTTATGAGAGCGTATTTATAGAGGCGGAAGATTTCTCTACGAAAGGGTCTTGGTTTGTCGAGGGGGGAATGGGCAAAGTTATGTTAAAGTATTTGTCCGGCGACATAAAGACAGCGAGTACAGCGTTTTCAGTAGATAGCGACGGCGTTTATTTTGTATGGACATGCTCGTATGAGTATGCGCCCAATCTTAATGATGCAGACAGGTCTTACAAGGTTGCTGTAGATTCCCAACAGATGCCTATTGACGGGTATATAAATGAAGGCGGAGATGCCTGGATATGGAAGAAACTTGGCTCTGCCGAGCTGTCTGCTGGCAAGCACAACATTTATATGACGCCAAACAGGGACTATACGCGTGTGGATGCAGTCTTTCTTACGCAAGATCCAAACTTTAATCCAAACGGCATTCTTTCTGGATCTCCCAACGACGATTCCGCAAGGCAGGCATATGAAAAATCTTACAATACAATAGTAAAGAATGCCAGCGAATTTAACAGCGGATCTTGGAGCCTGATAGAATACAAAGGAAGAAATCCTCTTTATAAGCAGGACAAAGATACTGATACATCGAATCTGCCAAATGCAACTTTAACTTGTCCAAAGAGCGGGGAATATTCCGTATGGGTATGTTCATATGAATTTTCCGGAGAGGCGAGAAATTCTACCGTGCGCTCTTACGAGGTGTATATAAACGGAGTAAAGACAAAGCTCGACGGATACGGCTGGCTTGGTCTGGACGAATGGGCTTGGACTAAGATAGACACTCTCAATCTTGAGGCGGGCAATATAGAAGTTAAACTCAGAAGCACCACAAGCTTTACGCGGTTTTTAGCCATAGCCTTAAGCGACGACCCTAATTTCAACCCCAATACATCGGATCCGAGGTGGGTCTCTGCGCCTTCCGGCGACAAATTCATTGTAGAGGCGGAGAACTTCCAATCATACGGAGCCTGGGTTGTTGAGAGCGCCACAGGAATTCCAACAAAAAATCTTGTCTGTTCAATAGCCGGTGAGGATGCCACAACAAAGATATCTTTTGTTATTCCTGGAGTTTACTATGTTTGGGCATGTTCAAAGGATTTCGCCTCCGACAGGCCTCGTACGCGCACATATTCCGTTGCAGTAGATGGCAATAATCTTTCCCAAAATGCCGGTTTGCACGGCTTGGAAGGATATCATTGGGAGTGTCTTGGTTCTATGCCTATAAGTGCCGGAGAGCACACCATATCGCTGAGCAGGGTAAGTTCATACGCAAGATGCGACGCCCTTCTGTTTACGACAGATTCTCAGTTTAATCCTGAGACTCAGATTTCCACAAGCGATCCAAGTTCTTTTACAGAAAGAAGCAGGATTACAAGAAGCATAATACCAGTCTCGTACGAGTATGTATCTGCGTTCCCGGCGGTGTTCACATCGTTTGCGGTGGACGGCGCAAGTGAAGTATCTGTAGAAAATGCGGCGCTTAAGATATCATATGTGGAGAGAAAGTGCGTCGATGGGACGTCTGTTTGGGGGAGAAAAACCTTGATAAAAAATGGAAGCTCTCAGATAGCCTCTGAACTGACAGATGAAATCTTATTTAGGAACTATTCGGAGGACATATCTCGTTCTGAAACTCCGTATTTCTCATCGTGGTCGGATTCGGAAGGAGTTACTTATATGGACGGTAAGCCTGTGAGTTCGTCCGGATATCTTGATCCGTTCTGCGCTGGGAAAACCACACTGCTGTATGCGACGAGCGTTTCTAAGGTTTCGGACAAGGTTTTGCAGATAGGCTATTCCGACGGAACTCAGGCAACCATAACTCTCGACAATTCTCTTCCCATGGCGAAGATGAGCGTATCGTCAACAGCAAACGAGGACGGCTATTACACATTGGGTTTCTGCGGATTCAACCGCTATGACAGGCAAGGCGGGTTTAATGCCGTCCAGATGCCAAGCATGTTCCAGCTAAGGCGCTTGTCTGACGGGGCAAAGCAGGTTCCGCAGCATTTTATGTCGCAGCCGATGGTATTGTTTGAGTCGGATGCCGGCGGAGGGGTTTCGGTCGTAAACGGAATAGTTGCAGACCCAGCAAAGCTACCGTTTGAGTGGTCGAACAATACAAACTCTATTTACGGATTTGCAAATGTCTGCCCAGATGGAGACAAGGCGCAAAGCTGCGTATTCTCACCGATTTTAGCTGGCAGAAACTCTTTGAAAGCGGCGGGAGAAACAATAGAGGCGTCATGGTATCTGGTAAGTTTGGCCGGCGACTGGCGCGACGGCATAGAGTTTGCCGATACCAACATATTTGCGGTTTCCGATTTGCGCGAGCCGTGGGAGGTTTCGTTGTCCGATGCGGCATATAATATTGCAATATACCTCAAGGGCGAGGCAAGCGGGTGGGACGCAAAAAATAAGGGGCATTACAATATTGAGGGTGCTAATGTGGCATCTCATTCTTCGCCGCTTGGTCAGATGTCGGTGGCTATGCTTCTTGACGATGAGGACTATTATGTTGAGCGGGCTCTCCCAACTTTTGAATTTACATTGTCTAGGCCTGGAGCGCATTTTTCGTATTCCAGAGAGGGATATACGGGCGGAGATAACTTTGCGGCGTCGTATCCGCTAAGCATAGGTGGCGCCTATTGGGGCGGAGATTATTTTGCGTCGGCTAACATATTGCTTGGAGGTAAGAATGATTGGTTGTCGGAATTCTACTACAATGCCAACGGCACGGTGAGAAATTCAGGAGGGAATACCCCGTATTGGGCTCACGAGCTTGCGATGTATCTGGCGTATCCGTCTGATAGTCTTCTTGCTAGCGTTAAGTCTAATTGCGATTCATGGATGGCGTCGGCCTATACATCTACTACCGACGAGCCAGATATGTCGCTATTTGTAAACGTATCTTTATATCCGCAGTGGTGGTGGCTGCCAGACCTGTACGAGATATCGGGAGATTCGCGCTATCTTGAGGCAGCTGAGAAGGGGGCGTTCTATACGGCCGCGTGCCTATGGTCTTATCCAACACCGCCCAGCGGAAATGTTGTGATACATAAGGATTCTCTTTTAAATGGTGTAGGCCATATATGGTGGAAAGGCTTTGACACCTTTAGGCTTGGATACGAGGAGAACAGGCAGCTGCTTGCGGCTCATCTGGGAACGAGTAATCTGTCAACATATACAAATGTTTATTATGTGCCGGAGAAGACTGTTCCGGCAGAGAAGGTTTCGCGCATAGGATTGGGTATAGAGCAGCACAGTACATATCCCGGGGGCGGAAATATATGCAATCCGTCTTGGGCACCCGAACTTCTAAAGGTATATCAATATGCGGGGCACGATATCCTCATGAAACTCTCGCGCCATTCTATAATAGGTCGCTACGGGTGCTATATGGGGTATTATGTGAGAGATTTCTCAGATATTCAGCAGTTTGAAAACTACTCCTATCAGGGGCCCGATGTAGGCAGCTTTTACTACCATCATGCGCCTGTGGTGTTTGCCCAGACATTCGATTATCTCATGGCGCAAATAGAGAGGCGCTCTGCAAACGGAATAAAGTTCCCATATTTGAGGCAGAGCGGATATGTTTGGTTTACAAACCGCATATTTGGGGGGAGACGCGGAAAGGTGTTCTTTGATGAGGATTGCAGACTTATACTCGATAAATACGCAGTTAGGCCAAGTTCCCCCAAGGTTAGCACCATGCTTGCTCGGGCGAAGGACGCCATGTGGATAATAATACTAAACGACAGCGGTACGGCCTTGGAGAATGTAAGTTTCTCCCTCGATTTCTCCCGCAACTCTATGGAAGGTGTCTCTGCCGATTCCGCCTTAAGCGTATATGATGCTTCCGGAACATTTCTTTCCTCAAAGCCGGCAGGTGCAGCATTTTCTATAAATATATTACATCCGCTTGGATTATGCGCGGTAAGAATCCCAGCCGAGTTTGAAAATCAGACGCTTGTTCCTGATTTTTCCGACGGGCAATTCCAGAGAAGCAAGGTTGAGTCTGTAGGAAATTCTCTTGGAGATTTGCATACATTTAGAATTAGGGGGCCATTTGGGAAAGACTCCATATATGCGTTCTTTACGGGCAATGGGCTGTCAGGTCAGAAGACTACTCTTATGGCCAACACAAGAGCCGGAGCTAAGAGCGTTGTGTGCGAGTCTTATCCTTATGAGATGACTATCTACGGTTTAGATTACGATGAAAATGCAGACTTTTGCGTAATAGTTGAGACTCCCGGAGAGGAGAACGCAGTGTTTGGGTCAGATGGCGCAATAGATGTTGCATGGCTTTCGGAGAATTATCCTAATCCGCAAGACTATCTTAGGGGATATTACGGTGATACAGACGCCGACGGCTATACCGGAGAGCAGGAATATCTGCTGGGTACGGATCCTAACGATATTTCTTCCGTACTGCGTACAACTGTTTCTGCGCTGCAAAGCGGCAGCGGAAATAAGATAAGTTTAGAGGCTAAGGCCGGAAGAACATATAAGATACTGTGGTCCGACGACATGCAAACATGGAGTCCATTTGTAAACAATGCGCAAATAATTGTTTCTGAGGATTCCGTAATAGAGTTTATAGATGGTTTCTCCTCCCAGACAACACTGTCTGCGCCAGCTTCTGGCGTGCGTTTTTACAAACTTGAGGTGTCTAAAAACCAATAGTATTTTCATAGGGGTAAAAAAAGCTTGGCAATCCGCCCCAAAAGAGTTTCTTTTTCGGCGGATTTTTTTATTAATGCGGTATGTCCAAGAAATATCTTAACGAGCCCTTCAAGTGGGGTATACGCGGATTGAGGGAAATTCTGCCCGACAATTTCTCCGCCATAACAGGCATATTCCATTCTCTCAGGCATAGAAATTTTGCCCTTTACTACGCCGGTCAGTGTGTAAGTCTCATAGGTTCTTGGATACAGCAAATAGCAATGGGGTGGCTGATTTTTGAATTATCAGGATCTGTGCTTACGTTATCCTTGTCTGTATTTCTGTCGCAAATTCCAACTTTGTTTCTGACTTCATTTACCGGATTGCTCTCGGACAAGTTCAGCCGCAAGAAGATATTGATAACAACTCAGTGCCTTTTTATGGCGCAGTCTTTCTTGTTGGCGTTTTTAGGATTTACGGGGTTGGCAAATATTCCGCTGCTCTTGACGCTAAGTTTCACATTCGGTCTGATAGTATGTTTTGAGGCGCCCACAAGGCAGTCTTTCTACGCGCAGCTTGTTCCCAACGAGGATTTGTCTAATGCCATAGCGTTAAATTCAACCATAATAAACGGATCCCGCTTTATAGGGCCGGCGATAGGCGGAGTTTTGATAGCGCACATAGGGGCGTCTTGGTGCTTTTTGATAAATGCGGTCAGTTTCATAGCTACCATATTTGCCCTTATACTCATAAAGCCAAGACGGCTGATGATACCGCCTTCAAACGACGGGATATTGAAATCTCTCTTTGGAGGCTGGGCTTATATAGCAAAGTCTCTGCCTATGAGGTCTACCATATGCCTTTTAGCTGTTGCAAGCTTTACCGCCGTGCCTTTCCCCATGCTGATGCCTGCGTTTTCTAAAGGGGTGCTTGGGGGAGACAGCAAACTGCTGGGAAATCTTGTAAGCTGCGTTGGTCTTGGAGCCCTTGCTGCGGCTCTATTCTTGGCTGCAAGAAAGAGCGCAAAAGGGTTGGGAAAGGTTATAACGGCTTCGTGTATGCTCATGGGGGTGTCTTTAACGTTGCTTTCATTGGTCAAGAGTTCTGTTTTAGCCTGCGTGCTGTGTGTTCCTTTTGGGTTTGGAATGATAGCTGTTGCGGCGTCATCTAATACCGTTTTGCAGACACTTTCCGACGACACTATAAGGGGGCGCGTCATGGGAATATTTACAATGTGTTTCTTTGGAATACCTCCCATTGGAAGTTTGGTTCAGGGCTGGCTCGCCAACACAGTCGGATTGCAGAATGTATCTCTTGTAAGCGGGATAGTTTGTATAATTGCCGCGCTGATATTTGAGTTCCTAAGGCCGAGCATACGCAAAGACGCAAGGCATACCCATGCCCACAAGGGAGTCTTGCCGGAGATTGCAAAGGCTCTGCGAGATGCGGTGAAAATGAAGAACCATTGAGATATTTGTCTTGATGCCTTGGGGTTCAAAAAATAACCTTAACTGATGAGATTTTTCTTTTTGCCTTTTATTGCAGGCGCCGTTTTTCTATGCTCGTGTGCCTTGTTTGAAAAAGATGCTGGTATAGTAGAGAAAACCAGCGGGCTTGTGGCGTTCTGGGACTTTTCCGACAATTTTAAATCAAAGGTTGGAAATTTCGATATGCGGCCTTTCGGGAATATGAAAATATCCGATTCCGGTCCAATATCCGGGCGCAGTGCGGAATTTGATGGGAAAAGCTATCTGTCTATTCCATATGAGCAAACGAAAGAGCTAAATGTTAAAAACAATGCCGTTACGGTTGTCTCTTGGGTAAATTGGACTGGCAATGGGGTTGCTTTTATCGGAGGAATGTGGAATGAATTCCAAGACGGCGGAAAACGCCAGTACGGTCTGTTTATATCGCTTCCATATTACAATGGGGCCGACCAAGTCTGCGGGCACATATCAAAAACTGGTGGTCCAACAAGGCCCTTCCCATTTTCCATAGACTATTCCGCAAGCTCGCAGAAAGTCCCCAAGGGTAAATGGGTATGTGCGGCGTTTACGTACGACGGCAAATATATACGTTCATATCTAAACGGCAAATTTATAGAAAGGCCAAAGGAACTTATAAAACATACCAAAGGTTTCCCAGGATACCCCGACGGTTTAGTACAGTCTAAAAATCCATACTATTACCCCGACGGTATCGGAGACAACGGTTCAGACTTCACCATGGGCGCCGTACTTCTAAAGGGCGGTATGGGAAATTTTTTCAAGGGAAAAATTGGAGGGCTTGCCGTTTATAATAGGGCTCTTTCCGCAGAGGAAATCAGGGCTGTTTCAAGGGCATATCCGTTGGATTGATCTCTTCTCGCTAATTGCGCTTAAGGTGCGCACTCATAGTACAAGATTCTTCCTGCAATATTAGAAGTCTTTGTTGTCCGCCGGCAGTCTGTACTTTTTAAAGAGTTTTTTCTGAAAAAGTACGCCTCATCTTCTATGCGGATTTCATCTTAGAAACTCCGCTTAGGAACCTTGTTATCTATGCTATTTGCGCATTTCTTTCCTTTGTGAACTGGAAATAATACGCATGAAAATAGAGGGCGTTTTTGTATAATAATTAATAGAAAGATGCTATTCAGACTTTTCCCTGTAAACTTTAGCTCCGAGCGCGGCAAGTTTTGAGTCTATAGAGTCGTAGCCTCTATCAAGATGGTATATGCGGCCTATAAGAGTTTCTCCCTTTGCGCAGAGCGCCGCTATGACAAGCGCTGCGCTTGCCCTTAAATCAGACGCCATAACAGGCGCTCCAGATAGCGCGCTTTTGCCGCTAATTATTGCGCTTGCTCCTTCCCTTGCAATGCTCGCTCCCATTCTCATCAGCTCTGATACATGCATAAATCTTTCAGGATATATGCGTTCAGTTACTATTGATATTCCCTTTGCCTGCGTCAGAAGCGCACATAGTTGCGCTTGCAAATCTGTGGGGAATCCGGGGTGGGGCATGGTTATGGCTTCTACCGGCTTTAACTCGAAATTCTCCGCATTTACAAAGATTTCATTGGCGCCCCTTGCCTCAACGGGGCAGTTTGCGCGGCTCAATACATCGAGCAATGCGCCCAAATCGCGTTTGCGCGCGCCTTTTACAAGAACTTTTCCCCTTGTGGCAAGCGCGGCTATAATCCATGTTCCGGCCTCTATTCTGTCGGGCAAAATCTTGTGCGATGTCCCGTGGAGCTTTTCCACGCCATTTATGACAAGCGTTGGAGTTCCAACTCCGCTTATCTGAGCTCCCATAGACGAGAGCATCTTGCATAAGTCGGCTATCTCTGGTTCGCAGGCGGCGTTTTCTATTACGGTTTTTCCAGGAGCGATTACGGCAGCCATAAGTATGTTTGCTGTTCCTGTAACGGTACTGCCAAAGCGTCCGCCAAGATATATCTGGGCGCCCTTCATTTTTCTTGCGTCTACGCATATATAACCGCCCTTAACTTCCACCTTGCAACCGAGAGCCCGCAGACCCTTTATATGCAAATCGACAGGCCTTGCCCCTATCACACAGCCTCCGGGCATAGACACCTGGGCCTTCCTCAGCCTGCCAGAAAGCGGGCCAAGCAGGCATATGCTAGCCCTCATCTTTCTTACCAAATCGTATGGAGCCATAGGCGATATTTTCTCCGCGCATATCTGCCATGTGTTCTGCCCAGTTTTTTCAACCTTCGCTCCGAGATTGCGCAAAATGTCCGCCATAAAGTTTATGTCGCTTAAATTGGGCACATTTTTTATCTCGCACTTTTCGTCGGTAAGAAGCGTGGCTGCAAATATGGGCAGAGCCGCGTTCTTTGCCCCAGAAACTTTTACCTCTCCGCGGAGCCTTACCCCGCCTGTTATTCTTAATGACTCCATCTTATAGAAAATTTTTTATATCTTTATTGGCAGTCGCAGGAGTTTTTCATTCCTCCAGTAGTGCGCGAAATACATGCCAATATCTCAAATGCGCATTTTAAAAATAGCTTTTTGCACGAATCTCTCAAAAGGTCGAATGTTTTTTTAATTACCCCTTAATTTATGCAGACAAAAAAACGGCGGAGGCCTTATTCAGCTGTCCGCCGTAAATTTCATTTATGCCTGTTTTAGGCACTTAACGTAAGTTATCTTATTGCGCGCCACCTTGGTCGGGTTTGCGATTCCCGCCGCCGTTGGGCTTGCGATTGTTAAAATTCTTTGGTCCGCGGCGATTATCCCTGCGCTTCTTGTCAAAACCGCCCTTGCCGCCGTTTTTGAAATTGCGCTGACCTTTGCCGTGGAAGTTCTTACGGTCTTTACCGTTCTTGTAGCCGCGGTTTTTAGATTTCTTATCTTTACCGCCAAATAGGCCAGATAAAAACTTCTTAACTTTCTCTATGAAACCGCAAGGGGGCATTACACTGTCTTGCCCCTTGAGCTCTCCATAAGGAATTTCCGCCTTTTTGAAAGCGTCTGTTCCTCTTGGGCGCGACTTCGGCGCATTCTGCTCAGAAAGGGAAACTTCAACAGTCTCGCTCTTTACAAAGGCTGTCTCAAAAGAAGGTCCTTCGTGAACTTTCTGGTCTGACGGAGCTGCAGCAGATTCTTCTTTCTTTTCTGGCATGACTTCAGCTTCATTGTCTGATACGGATTCTTTCTCCGCGGCTGAAGCTTCTTCCTCTTGCTTTTCTTCGCGGGGGGCGTATCCGGATATGTGTTTGCCGCTTAGCTTTTCACTGACTACGGCTATGTCTTCCACTAGGCCACATGACGGAGCGGCAACTACAGTTGAATTTACCGCCCTTGAGCTCGACGCTCTCCTATTTCTTCCATTTTTGCGAACCGCGTTTACCGCCGCGGGAGCGGGTGTCGCCGAACCCTGATTTACGGGTTCCGCCGCAGCCTTCTCCAAATCGGGAGAACTGCATTCTGTGTTGTTGTTTTCCATGATTTATTTATGGTTTAGTCGGGCCGAATTATTATTGGTTTGGAATATGCTCATATTCCCTCGCGCGGGCAGAAGACGGCAAAGTCGCCGCGCAAAATACTCCTCTGGCGCTCGGCTCCGATGAAGCGCCTAAGAGCTCGGCCAAATATGTGGATATGCTTATCCTTATGATGCGCATCAGTAAACACATCCGTCTTCCGTGGAATTCGGCCGATTTAAAACTCCAATATAAAAACCAAAATTAAAAGATTTACAATATTTTTTTATATCATGCGTAAAACTAAAACGCGCTTCCGGCGCTGGCAATCTTACGGGGCCGACTCGCAAGATAAAAGCCTTCTGAAAATCCCCGTATCTATTGCGTCTGCCAATATGCGTTATTATTGTTCTTTGGCTCCGCCTTCAAGCGCTCTCATCTGTTTGTCCTTTCGAGGGAATGTTAGAAGTATTGTGGTGCCTGAACCCTCCTTGCTCTTTACATTTATCTCTCCGCCGTGTGATTTTACAATATTTTCAACTATCATCATTCCAAGTCCGTTGCCGTTGGACTTCGTCGTGTAATAAGGTTCAAACATGTGGCTCATCTGCTCCTGCGATATACCGCAGCCGTTGTCTGCTATGGAAATCTTTACGGTGGTGTCGTCGAAAGACGCCTTTATCTCTATATGACCGCCTTCAGGCATGGCCTCCATCGCGTTTTTTATCAAATTAAAATACAGCTTGTTGAGCAGGTTCTTGTCTCCTAAAATTGACGGGGTGGCGGAGTCGGTCTTTATATCTATGGCAATACGCCTATTCTTAAGTTCTTCCTCAAGCAGTTTTAAAGTGTCGGCAAGCGGCGAAAGCGGATCTGTCTCGGCAAAATCCGGTTTGGGTGGTCTTAGCGCCTTAAGAAAATTTTCAACTATATTCTTAAGTCTTGCTATCTCCTCCGTGCAGGTTTCCAGCGATGAATCTATCTTTGACCTCTCCGGACAATCCGCCATTTTTGAAAGCGTCCTTCTGGAGACCTGCAAGTGTATATTTATTGAATTTAAAGGATTGCCTATCTCGTGGGCAATGCCTGAAGCCAATTTTAGCACAGATGCAATCTTTTCGTTTTCTATGCGTTCCTGAGCTTTATATTTCTGGGCGGTGATGTCGTTTAGAACAAGGGATATTGTGCTGTGGTGTTTCAGTCCGTCCGATATGGGCACTACCGACGCCCTAAGAATTTTATTCTCCGGATAGGTTGCTTCAAATTCTCCCTCAGAGAACTCTCCGCTCTTTAACGCGCCTGCAACAAAGGGTTCCAAAGGGGGAACCATCTTAAATATGTTGTCTATCTCACGTCCGCAGAATAAGGTTTGAAGGGCGTAGTTGTTTGCAAAAAGAATCTTTCCGGCCGAGTCTATTATAAAAACTCCCTCTCTGAGTGCATTTGACAGGTTTTTTATCATCTCCAACTGCCGTTCGAGCCTTTTGTTTGCCCTGAGCAGTTTTGCTATGTTTTCCGCTAAAGAGAATTTTTTTGCCATCTTAACTATCTGTGAAAGAATGCTTCCTTGCGCTTAAGGTAAAAATATGCGCACACGCATATTCCCGCCATAGGCAGGCAGAATGCAAGGGAAAAGAACGACCATGTCATAGAGGTTTTCCCTATATATGTTGATATGAGCAAATCCATGCCTATTGCACAGGGAATTGAGAGTATGAAAAATAGGGCCGCAAGATTTAGGGTTTTTAGACGAGTCAGCCGCTTTGAAATAATTACCGCTAAAGCCAGTGCGCATAGTATTGAACTTATAGGAAGCCCCAATATAAGATAGAAGCGCGCGGAATGTGTGGCAATTCCTGAAAGTGCCGCAACAGCTCCGTTTGTCAAAAGATAACTTGCAAGTATGTTTGCTATCGGAAAGCGCCTTGCCAAGGCAACAACGCTTGTACATTGCAGTATGCCGTAGGCGCATGAGACTAGAACATACACAGACCATGTCGGCTTGGAATTTAAAAGCATATCGGCCGTAAATGAAATTGCCGCACCCATAATCCACAGGAGTCCGGCGGCGGTGCATAGCAACCGTTTCTCTCCGCGCCTTGGAGATATACGCAATCCCTCCGTCGGATAACAACCCGAGCATTCAACCTCCATGGGCAGATTGGTCTTGCCGGAACTTATGTTGTCTGTATGCGAGGGCAGGTTCATGTTAAAAATTCCCGTATACTTTAAATTCCAGATTCTCCGAAATCAAGCGTTCGCGGAAAATATTTTCAAGCACAGGATTTTCAGTGTACGACAATGCCGTTATGCACAAGGTCTTCCCCAGGCATATTGCCCCTATGTTTGTTCTCGTCAGCGGATTTGGCGTAGGGAGAAATTCCATATGGGATATCTTATCCTCAAGGAAGCTTTGCAATGCGGTTTTCCCCATATTTGAGTATATGCCGCTGATAGGTTTCATGGCGGAGGTTCTGTATATAATCTTTAGCGCAAGAGATTTTGCCAGGCGGGGTATGTTTCTTACCGTGCGGTTGAATTCTCCCTCCAGATTGCGCGACATCTGCGCATTTAATGTATCTCTCCTTAGCATTGAGTTTATCTGCGCATTTGTGGAGAGAGCCAAGTAGTCTATCCCGAAGGAATCGTCTATCCGGAAGGTCGGATACAAAGACAGATAAAAATTTCTCGGAGTCTGAATCTTAAATATGCGCCTTAGATTTATAGGCATGCATATCCTGATTATCCCGTTATCGCTTGGAGATTTGCCTTCTGATATGGCCATTTTGATAAGGCTTTTTACATAGAGCGCATTTATGTAGGCGCCGACGGTGGAACCTATGCTCTTTGCCTTTTTTGCAACGGTAGATGAATCGAGTATAAAACTTGTAGCCCTGAGTTTTCTTCCCGCATGCAATTTTGTCCTCCAGGCCTTTGACATCGGCGCATCGGGAGCTGTGGGGCGGCATACCTGGGCGTATTTGTCGAATAGATAATCTTTTCTTAACTTTTCTGCATGTTCAGGCGCCGGCAGATTAAAATACTCTCCAAGTATATCCTTAAAAAGTTCAAGCGCGCCCGCTCCGTCTGTGAGTATATGAGAGGCTTCAAGAGCAATCTTCTTTTTGTAATATAAAATCCTTACCAGATGCTCGCCATCTTTTCGCCCCATAGGAGCGCATATGCAGTTTGGCTTTTCCTCGCATACAGATACCTGAGGCTTTTGCGGCATTTCCAGATAATTCCAAAACAGCCCTCTGCGTATTATCATGGAGTAATATGGCGTTCTATTTAACGCATGCTCAACCGCCGCCTTTAGGCGCTTTGCGTCAACTTCACCCTCTTTTATGTACGCCGAAAACCTGAAAACGCAGGTTAGACGCTTTGAGACTATGCCCGGATAGAGCTTTGCGGCATTGTCGAGCTTTAACCAAATGTACGGCATCGACAGATATTATTTGGCAAGAGATAGCTTCTTTGCAAGATGAATAAATCCTTTTGGCTCGGCGGCGCATATTTCAGTGCGCTTGCCGTTTTCGGTAAATGAAATCTTTCCAAGATGCAGCGCGATTCTCGGATATACGGGCTTGTCGAACAGCTCCTCGTTCTTAATGCCGACATTCCTGGGGGACAGCTGCCTCAAAGTGGGCGAGGGCGTATCTGTATATAGATTCTCTCCCAGTATTTCTATTCCAGCCTCAGCCGCATGAAGTCTTATCTGGTGGGGCCTAGGATACACTGTTTTTGCCAGAATGCGGCATGCGTCTTTAGAGGGCGATACTGCGCATATCTCAAAACTTGTCCGCGCCTGTTTTCCAAATCTGTGAGATACCACCGCCCGGGGCTTTTGGGAGTGTCTCAACATTGGAAGGGAAATTTCAATGGATCCTTCTTCACCCTCGGAGCGTCGCCAATATTTTGCAAGGATAGAGTATTCAAACTCGAACGCGCCAGACCCCATAAGCTCTCTGAACTTTGATGCGCTCGCCTTATTTAGGGCAATTAGGCACAGTCCAGATATCTCTTTGTCTATGGAGTTTACCGCGTACGGCGTCTCCATTCCCAAATCCTCAAGATTCTTTGAATCGGCCCGAGCTCGCAAAGAGGATATTATATTTGAGGTGGAATTTTCAAATGCGTCAGCCTCAAATATGTCTCCGGCCAATTTCGATATGGCCAAAACTCCGTCTCCCTCGAAAACAACATCGTAGCGTTTCGGGGATTCGCCCATAAGGCCTGGCGGAAAACTTATCTGCCTTCTCGACATATTTCCTGCTTTCTCCGGAGACAAAAAAGGCACTGATAATTCAACCAGTGCCGTCCTTAAATTTTACCTTTGAACTACTTTGCGGCGGCTGTCTTTGCTGCTGCCTTTGCAAGCCTGCTCTTTATGCGGCTTGCCTTGTTCTTGTGTATTATGCCAGACTTGCTCGCCTTGTCCATAGCCGAAGCCAGAGCCGCCGCTGCCTTCTTCTGCTCGTCGGCGTCCTTAGCTGCCGCAACGTTCTTTGAGAGCGTCTTTAGGCGGCTTTTTACGGTGCGGTTCTGCTCCGTCCTGCGGGCGGTTCTGCGTATGTCTTTTCTTGAAGATTTGTTGTTTGCCATCTTTATCTGAAAAATTATTAAAAAGCGGATTCTTTCAAGATCCGGCATCTTGTCAACGCAAAACTTTATAAAAAAGTATTTTGACTATCGGCCTTATAGATAGAATATCTATTTGCATGACAGAACATGTAGTACGTTGTTTGATATCTGCGGGCCCAACACGCGAGCATCTTGACCCTGTTAGATACATAAGCAATCCATCGAGCGGAAAAATGGGCGTCAGCCTTGCCGCCGCCGCCGTGCGCGCCGGCTGGAAGGTATCGTTGGTCGTAGGTCCTTGCGAAGTGCCCCTCCCGGAGGGCTTGGAGGAGGCCGTTCGCGTTACGAGTTCGGACGAGATGTATTCTGCTCTTTCCGAACGTTTCGATTCCGCCGATATCCTCATTATGAGCGCCGCTGTAAGCGATATGAAGCCGCAGTCCTACGTTCCCCACAAGGTGAAAAAGGCCGACATAGATTTCTGCGTACACTTTGTTCCAACTGTGGATATTTTGAAAACTTTGTCAAAGCGTAAGGCGCAAGGGCAGTTTTTAGTCGGATTTGCCGCGGAGACCGACGATGTTTTAAATTACGCAAAGAAAAAGCTCGCCGAGAAGAATCTAGATGTTGTAGCCGCCAACAAAGTTTGCGGAAAACGCGGCGGATTTGGCGATTCATCAAACGAGATGACTCTAATCTTTAAAGATTCCGACGTCAAATTCTTGGAGTACGCAAAAAAAGATTACATCGCAGAAAAGATGATTGGAATCTTCTCCGAAAAATTCTTCCACAAAAAAATTTAGCCGTCTTTTTACCTACCAGCCCAAGCCTTTCTTTGACCTTAGACAGCTAAGTTTTCCAAAATCTCAGCTGGAAGAATATATAACCTAAGGTTGGTAGGGCTGGCAGGGCTATTTTTTACATCACGCGGATGTCGGGAAGGTTTCTGCCTATGAGTTTTGCGTCAAGCCCGTATCCGTAGACAAAAAGATCCGGTATTTCAAAGCCAACGTAATCTGGCTTTATGGCCTTGGCTGATCTTCGGGCTTCCTTGCTGAGAAGAAAACAGGTTTTAAGGCTCTTTGGGCGCAATTTCTTTATTTTGCCTATCATCTCCTTGGATGTGTTCCCGGTATCTATAATATCGTCTATAAATAGAACATGTTCACCCCTAACGGGTATTTGGGCCGAAAACGATGTTTGCACTCTTCCGCTTGATATGGTCTGTTCGCCGTAAGACGAGCATTTTATACAGTCCATTGAAACTGCCAGATTCTTTATGTTTCTTGCCAGGTCCGCCGCGAACATCACCGCACCGTTTGCAACCCATATTATGGATATTTTTTCGGCTCCCGAGGCTGAGAAATCGGCGCTTATGCGCTCGGCAAGCTCCTTTACCCTGGAATTTATCTTTGTTCGCGATATAAGTATTTCTGACATGATTTATTTTTTTTACGTCGGCATAGGCTCCGCGTCAAGATTCTAAAAATTTCTTTGAATAATGCAAAAAATACGGCTAACTTCTAAACGTTATGATATTGAAACGTTATTTTGTATTTATGTTGGCGGCGCTCTTTGCGCTCTTTGCGGTATGCGCGTGCTCCAGCCTTAAAGATTTGTGCGGAGGCGCAAAAGAGCCTAAGCGCATTGTGATATATGGAGGAGAGTCTGTTCACGGATATTCTTTCCATGAGAACAAATTGTCTGCCGAGCTAACAGCGGAGGCTCTAAAAGAGGCTCTGGGCGATTGCGTAAATATAGAGGTTGTTACGGGAAAGCTGCCAGACAATCTCGAATTTTACAAAGGTGCTGCAGCTTTGGTTGTGTACGGTGAGGGCGAGAAGCACCATCCGTTTTACGGTAAGGAAAAACTCTTGGACGAAATATCCAAAGCCGGAACTTCCATAGCGCTCTTCCACTATGCCACAATGTTTGATGGATTTGACCATATGGACATTTTAAAGAATGTATCCGGCGCCGCCTACGAGATATATTACTCTGTAAATCCAAAGTGGCTCGCCGATGTTTATCCGGCTTCTAAGCATCAGATTCTAAACGGTGTAAAGCCGTTTAAAATTTACGACGAATGGTATTTTAATTACAGATTCCGTCCCGAAGGGGTTGAGCCTCTCATAGAGGCAGTTCCCACAGATGAGGTCTACAATAGGGGAGACGGGCGCCATGCAGGCAACAAATTCATGCGTGTAGCCCGCGGCAAGCCCCAAGTTTTGGCGTGGGCATGCGTGAATCCAAACGGAACCCGCGGGTTTGGATTTGGCGGCTGGCACTATATTTTTAACTTTAATTGCGACTCTTTCAGAAAACTTATAGTAAACGCAATAGCATGGACCGCCGGATTCGATGTTCCCAAAGACGGTTATTCAACTTCGCGCCCTGATCTGGATTCTATCGACAAGCGTATAAAAAACAAAAAACGCCCGGCAGATTTCGACCGAAATATGGCTGATTGGCGCAATAAATCGATAGAATGGAATAAATAATTAGAGTAAGCCGTTTGACGATGTTTTCATATTTTTTTATAAAAATGCTTGATATTTGTCCGTCGGCTTCTAAAGTTATTCAAAGTCGATTCTCTTGAGAGTTGGCTCGGGAGGATTTGTTAAATATTTAAAGATATAGAAATATTTCAATCAACAATCAAAAAAAGGAAAAATATGCCAGACAGACCACTGAGAGTAGGTATGATAGGCGGCGGTTGCGGAGCGTTTATCGCGCAACCCCACCAGAAAGCAATTCATTTTGACGGCACGAGGCGCGTAGTAGCGGGGGCTTTGCATCCGGATCCGAAGATTGCCATGAGCGAGGCGGAACATTGGAAGTATCCGATAAAGGGCTATGCGTCTTACGACGAGATGATAGCAGAGCAAAGCAAGCTTCCAGAGGGTGAGAGGCTAGATTACATTCTTATTGTAACCCCTAATTTCGTCCATTTTGATCCGGCCTACAAGGCAATAAATGCGGGTATCCCGGTGATGTGTGAAAAGCCCCTAACAGTAAGCCTTGAAGAGGCTGAAAAACTTACGGAGGCCGTTGAGAAGAAGAATGTTCCTTTTGCGGTGGCGCATACGTATCTTGGGCATTGGAGCACATGGTTTAGCCGCTATATTGTCACCAGCGGGCTCTTAGGCGAGATAAGGTGGGTTGACTCTTCCTACATACAAGGCTGGCTTGCGACCCAGGTTGAAAACCAGGGAGCGGAAGGCGCAAAGTGGCGTACGGATCCAAAGAAGTCGGGCGGAAGCCTCTGCGGCGGAGACATAGGAACACATGCACTGATGCAACTGCGTTTTGTTACTGGCATGGATGTTAGAAAGGTTTCATGCCATATGGAAACCTTCGTGAAGGGAAGGGTTCTCGACGATCATTTCACCGCCTATTGCGAGCTTTCCAACGGCGGCAAGGGCATGGTTAGAGCCTCGCAGATTTGTATAGGCCACAAGAATGATTTGGGCATAGAAGTGGCTGGAACTAAGGGTACTTTGGTATGGAAGCAGGAGGAACCTGAAAAGGTTGTTGTAATGCTTGCCAACCAGCCAGACAGGGTTTACTGGCGCGGCGCTGTATGCGCAAACGACGGATTCCTTGGAGATGTTCCCGAGTGGCTGCTCAAAGAGCCGACAATTCCGGCAGGGCATCCGGAGGGCTTCCACGATGCCTACGCAAGGCTTCACCGTGAATTTGAGAAAGATGTACGCGCCTATTGGGCGGGCAGGCCATTCTCTTGCGATGGCTCTAAATATGCCAATATTTACGATGGCCGCATGGGCTTGTCTTTCATTGCTTCATGCATAAAGAGCAATCAGGAAGGCGGAGCTTGGGAGCCTGTAAAGTACGCGAAGTAATTTATCTTTAATGTTATTGCCGCCCTTCCCCTGGAATCTTGGGGTAGGGCGGTTTTTTATTGTATGTAATAGATTTTTCCGTGTGTTTTCCCAAAAATAAATGTCCTGAGATTTTCCTAAATAAGGAAAATATACGCAAAGTTTCATATAAGGCATTTAGGATTTTTTTTAATCCGTGGAAAAGTTTCTCATTAGATGGAAGGTTAAATGTATATGGTTTATTAGTAGCATCTTATATAGCTAGTTTTTTCAGCTGAAGCGCGGTAGTTAGGCCTTTAGAAAATATAATTTCTTAAGAAGATGAAATTGTTTATATATTTATTGCTTTTGTTTTAAAAATATTGTTTTTCTTGTTTTTAAAGAAGGGGTTAGTACTTTTATTTAAATAGAAATTTATCTATCGATAAGAGATTTCTTATATCTCAGATGTGAATTCTTTTGATTTTTTATGTGCTTATAAAAATACCATCAAAAAATCTAAATTTAAGATCTTTTTTACATAAGCATTGTTTTTACGCACTTATGAATTTTAGATTTGGTGGTGATAAAAATTTTTAACAAAAAAATTTGACAAAGAGAAAAAATTAACCATTTGGTTAAACCTTATGATTGAAACAAGGGCATGTGAAAACGAGACGAGTACAGCAACAGCCATATTGAGGGCTGCGCTCGACGAGTTTGCCCTACGCTCATTGGAAGGGGCTCGTACGCGCGAGATAGCCCGCAAGGCTGGAGTCAATCATGCTGCGATATGCTATTATTTTGGCGGGAAGCTTGGAATTTACAGCCGCATAATAGAATTGACGGTTGAAGATTTTAAGAAGCGTTATAAGATATACTTGAAAGAGGCAAAAGAGATATTTGCCTCGGAGAATCCGTCGAGGGAGAGGGCGCGTGAACTTTTGTTTTTCATGCTGGCAATGCGCATGAAGTTGGCGGTTGCAATTCCGGAGTCTCGCAAGATGTTTCTTATAATATGCAGGGAGGAGTTGTATCCGACGGAGATGTATCAGAAAATCTGGGACGGCATTATAAAACCTATGCACGATGCAATAGGTGGTCTTGTAAGTATAGCCAAAGGTGGAAATTTGTCTCAGGCGGAAGTTGATATGAGAGCCCAGATGGTATTTGGGCTGATAATTCCTTTTATATATAGTGGAAATTTCTCAAACGGGAAAAAAATAATAACAGAAGATAACCTTTGTGAGTTCGAAAAAATATTAAAGGACAGCTTAGATGTTTTGCTCGCATAAAAATTTAAGATAAGGAAAATATATGACAAAATCAGAAAAGTTGATAGTATTATTGTTCGCGGGGCTCGCAACCCTTAGTTTTTCGGGTTGCGGGAAGGACAATGCTGGGACGCAAGGAGCTGATGCGTCTAAAATGGTGAGTGCGCCTCCGGTGGAGGTCATTTATCCTATAAAGAAGTCTGTAGAGCTTTGGGATCCGTATGTATCGCGCATAGACAGCGAGTATTCCGTAGACATCCAAGCGAGGGTTGGCGGATATCTTGACAGCGTGAACTTCAAAGACGGCGATTTTGTAAAGAAGGGCGATTTGTTGTTCGTTATAGACCCGCGCCCATACCAGGCCTTAGTTGACGCCGCCAAAGCGCAGGTTAAGGACGCTGAAGCCCGCATAGTTCTGGCTGAGAACAATGCCAAGCGTGCAGATGAGCTTTATGCAACAAAGGCAATATCAAAAGAGAATTTGGAGACGCGCAAAAGCGATCTTTTGAGAGCCCAGGCAGCGTTGTTGTCGGCGCAGGCCCAGCTGAAGCAGGCAGAGCTTGATTTGGAGTTTACCCATGTTCGAGCGCCGATATCCGGAAGGGTCAGTGAGAGGCTCGTCGATGCGGGAAACCTGATACCGTCAGGGCAGAGCCCCGTGCTTGCACGCATAGTATCAGAGGGCAAGGTCTACGCCTACTTTGAGGTTAGCGAGCGCGATATGATAAGATATATGGACGATCCTAAGATGCTCGACTTCATCGCCGGAAAGACAAAAGACGGCCCCGAGGTAAAATTAAATCTCACAGGTGAAAATAAGATATACAAGGGATTTGTAAAATATGTGGACAACCGCATAGACCGCGATAGTTCCACCTTGAGAATGCGCGCCGAATTGATGAACGACGACGGCAAGCTTGTTCCAGGTGTTTTTGCAAATCTATCCGTGAAGGCCGTGCCGAATAAGGAGTATTTGATGCTTCCGGAGACGGTCGTCTACACGGATATGCTCTCAAGATATGTTATTGTCGTAGGCGAAGACGATGTCGTCCGCTATGCTCCCGTTGAGATAGGGGCTCTCTACAACGGAAATATGAGGATAATAAAAAGCGGAATAGGCGAAAAAGACAGAATTCTTTACAAGGGTATGTTCCGCGCGCTTCCGGGAGTCAAGGTTTCTCCCAAGCTTGTAAATATAGAAAAGAAGAAGTAAAACATGAAATTTTCACACTTTTTCATAGACAGGCCGATCTTTGCGGCCGTAGTCTCCATTCTTATCACGTTGGTGGGTATAGTGGCCTATTATAGGCTCGCCGTAACGGAATTTCCAGATGTAATACCTCCAACGGTTACTGTCACGGCAAATTATCCCGGCGCTACTCCGGATATAGTATCCAAAACCGTTGCCACGCCTCTCGAGCAGGAAATAAACGGCGTGGAACATATGATATACATGGAGAGCCAATGCTCAGCGGATGGCTCCATGCGCATAACGGTTACATTTGAATTGGGAACCAATATAGACTTTGCGCAGATTCTTGTCCAGAACAGGGTGTCTATTG
This sequence comes from uncultured Opitutales bacterium, assembly GCA_944390805.1. GTDB lineage: Bacteria > Verrucomicrobiota > Verrucomicrobiia > Opitutales > Intestinicryptomonadaceae > CALXQW01. The sequence continues at coordinate 28,379 of CALXQW010000039.1, forward strand.
CCGAGGTGAGGCTTCCTTCAGACGTTAGGGCGCTGGGCGTCCAGGTCAAAAAGCGCTCTCCGGACTTTCTGTTGATGATACAGCTCTATTCGCCCGACAACAGCCGAGACAAGCTATACCTTACAAATTATGCGCTTACCCAAATAAAGGACAGGCTTGCAAGAATATACGGTGTCAGCGAGATAGAAATACACGGGCAGAGAGAATACAGCATGCGCGTGTGGATAGACCCCGAGAAGCTGGACCATCTTGACATGTCCTCAGCAGAGGTTGTCAATGCGGTAAACCAGCAATCTAGGCAGGTTGCCGCCGGCAAGCTTAACGCACCGCCTGTGAAACATGTGGCTCCTTACGAGCTTCTTATAAATACGCAGGGACGTTTGGAGACTCCTGAACAGTTTGAGGACATAATAGTAAAGTCCAGCGCGGACGGGCGCATTGTGCGGCTAAAAGACGTTGCCAGGGTCGAGCTGGGCGCATATACTTATAATGACGAATCTTACTTTAACGGCAAAGAGAGTATAAACATAGCCCTCTACCAGTTGCCGGGATCCAACGCTCTTGATACGGCGAAGCGTGTTTACGACGAATTCGATAAAATCAAGGCTGATTTTCCTCCGGGAATAGCGTCGGCGATAGGCTGGGACAATACGACGTTTATAACACAGTCCATAGACGCCGTTTACCACACTATATTTGAGGCTATAATTTTGGTCGTTTTTGTGGTCATGCTCTTCCTCCAAAGCTGGAGGGCGGCAATAATCCCGCTGTTCGCCATTCCGGTATCTCTTGTGGGAACGTTTGCTGCGATGTATCTTTTCGGCTTTTCCATAAACAACCTCTCATTGTTCGGGTTGGTTCTTGCGATAGGAATAGTTGTTGACGACGCTATAGTCGTTGTCGAGAATGTCGAGAGAAACCAGAGAGATGGCCTGCTCCCGCGCGAGGCTACCCATAAGGCAATGACGCAGGTGCAGGGTGCTTTGATAGCGATAGTGCTGGTACTCTCCAGCGTGTTTATCCCTACCGCTTTCATAGAGGGAATATCCGGGCAGTTTTACAGGCAATTCGCCCTTACAATAGCAATATCTACCATTCTTTCCGGCCTTGTGTCCCTCACGCTTACTCCGGCACTGTGCGCTTTGTTCTTGCGCCCGCTAGACGCAAAGCCTGATTGGTTCACGAGAGTATGGAACTTCTTGTTTGGTTGGTTCTTTAAAGGATTCAACGTTTGCTTTTATTGGATATCGGAAAAGTATGGGCATCTTGTCGCCAGGGGAACCAGGGCTGCGGCGTTTGTGTTATTATTGTATGTTGCTCTTTTGGGAATGACGGTTTGGACTTTCAAGGTTACCCCAAAGGGATTTATTCCCAAGCAAGACTCCGGGTATTATATAGTCACATTGCAGCTGCCCGACGCAATTTCCATGCAATATACTGACGAGATTGTCTACGGGGCCCAGTCTATGATTAATAAATTGCCAGGCGTGAAGGATTCCGTTGCAATAGTCGGAGTAAGCGTGGCTTCAAGCTCAAAGGCCTCCAATGCCGGCACGATATTCGTGACGCTGGAAGACCACGCAAAACGCATGAAAAATGGCGAAACTCTTGCAAAGCTTCTGGACCAGACAAACGGAATGCTGTACAAGGCTTATCCAGAAGCGCAGATCTTTGCCATGGGCCCGCCTGCGGTTAATGGTATAGGAATGGGAGGAGACTTTAAGTTCTTCGTGCAGGATAGGGTAGGATCTGATGTAAATAAGATTCAGGCTGAGACAAGGAAGCTTATCGAAAAGATAAACCAGCTGCCTGAGGTTGCAATGGCATTTTCAACCTACAGAGTTTCAAATCCTCAGCTTTATGTTGAAGTAGACAGGCCCAGAGCTCAGATGCTCAATGTGCCGATAGAGAATATCTATTCCACAATGCAGTACAATCTGGCCAGCTATTATATAAATGACTTCAACATTCTCGGCCGTGTATACCGCGTTATGGCGCAGGCGGACAGTGATATGCGCAGCGATTTGGACGACATTTACAATCTTAAAGTTCCGAGTGCAAGAGGCGGAAATGTTCCATTGGGATCTGTTGCTACTATAAAGCGCATTATAGGCCCGGAACGTTCAAGCCGCTACAATATGTATTCATGCGCCGAGGTTATGGGCAATCTTAACCCGGGCTACAGTACCGGTCAGGCCATTGCCGCGATAGAGAAACTTGCAAAGGAAACTCTTCCTCAAGGAATGGGTATAGATTGGACCGACTTGGCTTACCAGGAAAAACAGGTTGGCAACACGGCAATTATCGTATTTGCAATGTGCGTGTTGTTCGTATTCCTATTGTTGTCGGCATTGTATGAAAGCTGGAGTTTGCCTTTGGCTGTTATACTTATAGTGCCTCTTGTGATTTTGTTCTCCATGCTTGGAGTCATGTGGCGCGGTATGGACAATAATATAATGACCCAGATAGGCTTTATTGTGCTTATCGGCCTTGCTTGTAAGAACGCTATTTTGATAGTTGAATTCGCAAAACAGCGCGAGGAAAAAGGAGAAGAGCTTGTCTCTAGCGTAAGTACCTCTGCAAAGAACAGGTTGCGCCCGATTCTTATGACGAGTTTTGCGTTCATATTCGGAGTATTGCCACTAACCGTAGCAACTGGAGCCGGAGCCGAACTTAGACAGGCTTTGGGAACATCGGTATTCTTCGGAATGTTGGGTGTTACAATATTCGGCTTGCTATTTACGCCTATGTTCTACTATGTAATAAGGCGTATAGTTTCCCGAAATAAGGGTGAGCCAGCCTTGCCTAAGGAAAACAACTAATTTATTATATATGATGAAAACTTACAGACTAATTTTAAGCGCCGCTAATCCGGCGCTTGTGTTTGTGCTTGCGGCGTGTTCGGCTACACCGGAATATGTCAGGCCGTCGAGTGTTATAGATACTATGGAATCTGCCGAACAGGTTGATGCGCCGACGGCGGAGGCGGAGAAAATCTCCAAGAATTTCTACCATGCCAAGGGCTTGTGGACTCAGGCAAGGCCGGCCGATGCAGAGAGCAAGGGCAACTGGTGGGAAATCTTCAATGACAAAGAGCTAGATTTGCTTCTGAAGCAGTGCAGGGATTCCAATCCGAATCTTGCGGCTGCATATCAGAGTGTTGAAATGGCCATGGCGCGCTCGCGCACTACGCTTGGCCAGCTTGCTCCACAAGTGGGGATAAATGGCACATACTCCAGAACTGGATTGTCTGAAAATGAAAGATCTTATTCTCCAATTGATCCAACTTACAATAGTTGGAGGGTAGGATTTGGCCTAACATGGGATTTGGACTTCTTCGGAAGGGTAAGAGCCCTATTGGCATCTGACACTGCCGATGCACAGGCAACCTATGCGGCATATCAAAATACCTTGTTGTCTCTTCAGGCAAATGTGGCAAATGCGTACTTTACGATACGTCAGTATAATTCAGAGATAAAACTTCTCAGAGATACAGTGAAGATACGTGCGGAGCAGGTTGATTATGTTGCCAGCCGCGTTCGTTCCGGTGTCGCAAATGATGTAGACTTAAAGCGCGCTCAGGAGCAGCTTTATGAAGCGCAGTCTCAATACGAGGCTGTAAAACTTCAGAGGGCGTTGACGGTAAACTTGTTGGCAACTCTTGTAGGCAGGGCGCCTGGACAGATAGAGGCTACGGATCTTGACATTGCAGACAAAGTTCCAGAGGTTCCTGAAGTGATCCCATCGGAATTATTGCAGCGTAGGCCCGATATAGCGCAGGCGGAGCGTCAGGTATTTGCGGCAAATCAGCGCATTGGAGCCGCACGCGCGGCGTTTTTCCCGACGGTTGCGTTGAGTGCATCTGGAGACCTGGCGTCTACGGATATAGACACTCTTATAAATTCAAGTTCGCTTGCATGGGGTGTTAGCCCGAAGATATATATACCTATATTCCAGGGTGGGCAGCTCATAGCCCAGGAGGAATTGGCTTTGGCGGAGCATAGGCAGCTTGTCGAGCAGTATAGAGCTACGGTATTAAATGCGATACAGTCTGTTGAAGATGCTCTTGCTCAGATAAAATTCATGAAGGAGGAGTTGCGCTTTAGGAATTTGTCTGTTGCATCAGCAAGGGAAGTTGTTGATTTGACAAGAAATCAGTATGATTCCGGATTGGTTGACTATTTTGAGCTGACCGATGCTCAGAGATTGTGCCTTGATAATGAAAGAGCGCAAATTCAATTGAAGGGAGACCAGTTTAGGGCATGTACCAGTCTGATAGCTGCTCTTGGTGGAGGTTGGTACCAGGCGCCAGACTTCGAGGCTACCGATAAACGTTCGGAGACTGAAAAAGTTTTGGCATTGCCATCTCGTATATTTGATGAGGTTAATCCCAATTCAAAGGAATTTAACGACTTAATAAGAAAACAAGATTCTGTTGAAAAATAGTTTTTATTCATCAAAATTTTATAGGGAAGCCCAAAATAATTTTGAACAGTCATAATCTTTAGGCGTCATATAGGTTAAGGATAGAATTGTTGTTTGTATTTTGGTTGCAGCGCGCCGCGGGTTTCTTGGCGCGCTTTTTTGCTGTGGACGATATCGTTTTTTGCGGGTTTATTTTGTTTGTTTTTTTAGGTAAAATTTGACATTGGCTATATGTTTGATAGTTTTTTGCATTGTGAAGAAATATATGGGCATAATTGGGAGTTGTACCGCTTTTTTTGCGGCGGGTGTTTCTGCGGAGACATATTATTATACGGGCGCTCAACAGTCGAATTCCTTCGTTTCGCATTATGAAGATTGGTCCACTTTCAACGAGGAGTTCCAAGCATACGAGGTTGCAACCGGTCCCATTCCCATAGACGAGATCGGCGGGGCGGAGACAATATTGCGCAGGATGGACACCATTGAATGCCTCACCAAAGGGCAGCTTGCCGGCATAGACTACGCTACGGCATACGTCAAAAGCATAATTTATGAAACTTCACAGCAGCTTGAGAGCGGCGGAGCTGATTGGCAGTTTTATACCAACGTAAACGGAGGTGCCTGCGATATGTCCATAGGCGACATACTTGTTGACGCTGACATAGGCTCAGGCAATGCCCTAAAAATCAGAAAGCGCCAGGCGGACGCAAACTTCAACTTAACCGTTAGGGAGGGCATATCGGTAAAATCGGGCCAGTTGCATCTCGGCACCACGGGTTCGGGCGAATTTTTAACGTCGTTAATCCTCGGCGCGGATTCCAACGGCGTGGTTTTCGACATAGACGGAACAGATGCCCAGGTTACGGATCCCACCCTGAGGATAGTCGCCAGCGAGATATTTGGCTTGAGTTCTGAGTTTTCAGATAGCCCAAAGGCAATAAACATAACAAAGGGCACGCTTGAATTCGTAATAGGCCAGTCGGGATCTTCACCGGTTGCCTTGTCGGCACAGAATGCGGATTTGTCCGGCACGGTAATAAACATGGGGCTGGCCTCGCGCTTTTACTACGGCAAGACGGGATCTTCCATGTCTGGG
>CALXQW010000040.1 GCA_944390805.1 uncultured Opitutales bacterium
AAGGGGCTTTGCATAGTTTGCGGAACGCAGAGGCATTATGCCAACCATTATCTCGAGGGCATAGCCCGCGTCCAGAACGGCGAGATAGGCAAGATACTTGCGGCCTACTGCTATTGGAACCAGGGCGAATATGTTGGAGACGGCAAGACTAAGATTCTTGCCAAGAGCGAGTACACCAAAGATCTTGTTCCGGACGATACCATGTACCAGATTAGAGACTGGGCCGCGTTTATCTGGGCAAGTGGAGACCATATTGTAGAGCAGCATGTTCACAATATAGACGTAATTGCCTGGGGTCTTGGCTACGACAAGCTTCCTGTTGAGGTTAGCGGCATGGGCGGGCGCGCTTTGGATCTGCCCGTACCCCAGTATGGAGACCGTTTCAGCCATTTCGATGTTGATTTCGACATGGGAGACGGCTTGCACATAATAAGCTATTGCCGTCAGGAGCCCGGCACGACGGGGCTTGTTGGAGAACGTTTTGTTGGAGAGAAGGGCGTTATTGAGTTTATGGGAGATGCCAAGCAGTTCGATTCCAAAGGTAAGCTCGTTTGGCAGTGCAAGCCAACCGGAACAGGGCCGTACACGCAAGAGCATGTGCATCTTATAGATTGTGTAAAGAACGGCAAGAAGGTAAACGATCTGCACAATCTTATAGTATCAAATACCTTTGGTATCGCTGGAAGAATGAGCGCCTTCTCAGGAAAGCGTTTCAAGTACGACTGGGTCATGTCGAAGTCTAAGGAGAGTCTCATGCCCAAGGATCTAAAGGCAAAGAAGACTCCGATAACCGGTGTTCCGGTTCCCGGCAAATACAAGCTAGTCTAAAAAGTTCTTTCTATCGGCGCCGCGCTAAATGTTCATTTTGGCATTTTGCGCGGCGCTTTTTTATGCAGAGATAGAACTCTTTTATCTCTAAAAATATAAATTATCTGAATGTTCTTTTTGCTGCCTTAAAAAGGCGTTTTTGTGAGCTTATACCAACGTGTAGAGTGTTCCGAACGTAGAGAATATTCCAATGCATTTTTTTAATAAGAAGTTGCATAGCGTACAGGTCAGAGTGGGTCTTAAAAATAACCTCTTCTTTGCTGAATACAGCCAATAGAGGATTCTTCTTATAATTTTAATCCGCCGCACTAATTGGTTTGTAAAATGCGGCGGTAAAGAATGAACGCTTTGCAATTAGGTTCCTATTGGTAAATTTTATCAAATATCTCTTAAGAGGCGTTTTCTTCGGAGGCATTTTCTGAATTTTCCACATCTTCCGAGATGCCTTCTGCATCGGCAGGCAGAATTAAGGAACTGCTAAGGGCAGTTGAGTTTGCCTCGTCGAGAAAATGCTGCTGGGCGCTGAAAGGCTCCTGGGAAGATTTCATCTCGGAACTTCTGTAATAGGCTCCGTTTGAATGCAGTAAGCTTGCAAAGAGATTGTCCTTTAAGAATGCAGGGAGTATATCGTCTATAATGCGTCTTTTTAGGTCGGCGTCTTCAACGGGATATACGCATTCTATACGCCTGAACATGTTTCTTGGCATAAGGTCTCCGCTGCCAGCATAAACCTCCGGAGAGCCGTCGTTCTCAAAATAATATATGCGGCTGTGTTCAAGGAACATTCCAACTATGCTGCGTACGGATATGTTATCGCTAAGACCCTTTACTCCCGGAACAAGCGCGCATATGCCGCGCACAATAAGGTCTATCTTAACTCCGGCCTGAGAGGCCTCGTAGAGCTTGTCTATAACCGACTGCTCCAAAAGGGAATTTGTCTTGGCTATTATGCGCGCCTTCTTGCCGGCTTTTGCATTGCGAATTTCTCTGTCTATCTTGGATATGAACTTTGAATGGAAGCAAAATGGCGCAACCATAAGCTTTGTAAAGTGCGGTTCGGCGGCTCTACCTGTCAGGGTGTTGAACAGGTCGGCAATCTCCGAGCAGATTTTGTCGTCCGCGGTAAACAGCGATAAATCCGTATAAATTTTTGCAGTCTTTGAATTGTAGTTGCCTGTTCCAAGGTGCGCATATCTGCGCAGCTTGCCGTGCTCGGAACGTATTATTAGACAGGTCTTGCAGTGCGTCTTGAAGCCCACTATGCCGTAGACAACATGCACTCCCTTCTCCTCAAGTTCCCTCGCCCACTGTATGTTGTTCTCCTCGTCGAAGCGCGCCTTCAGCTCAACAAGAACGGTAACCTGCTTGCCGTTTTCGGCGGCGTCCTTAAGAGACTTTAGTATGGGAGACCCCGAACTTGTGCGGTAAAGCGTGAGCTTTATTGCCAATACGTTCTCGTCGGAGGCTGCCGAGGCGATAAACTGCTCCACTGGAGAGAAACTGTCGTAAGGATGCTGCAAGAGCCTGTCCTTTTGCCTTATAACAGAGAATATGTCGTCTCCGGAACGGAAACATTGGGGAACAAAAGGCTTAAATGGCGCAAATTTGAGATCGGGCCTGTCGACAAGCTCGAATAAGTCGTTTAGCCTCGCAAGATTTATCGGAAAAGATGAAATCTTGTATGTGTATTCAGCAGGCAAATCTATAGAGTCTATTAAGCTCTGAAGCGATGCGGCACTTACGCAGTCTTCTATTTCAAGCCTTACGGCGTCGCCCTTTTTGCGTTTGTGGAGCTCGTTTTCTATGGTGAGAAGCAGATTTTGGGTCTCCTCCTCGTCAAAGTACAGGTCGGAATTTCTCGTTATCCTGAATACTGCGGAATTCCTTACTTTGTATCCGGGAAATAGCGATTCCGCAAAATATTTTATGGTGTCGCTCAAGAACACAATGCGGTATTCGTCCTGTCCGCCGGATTGCAGTCGTATTATTCTGCGCAAGATTGGCGGTACGGGAACTATGGCTATGTCTGGAACTCCGCGCGCGCGTTCTCCTGGGCGCGACAATGTCAGAAGAACATACAAACCCTTGTTCCTAAGATGCGGGAACGGATGTGCTGGGTCAACCGCAAGCGGAGTCAGCGCCGGATATACATTCTCCTCAAAATATGTCTTCAGCCAGGCTTTCTCCGTAGAGTTGCAAGACTTTGGGCTCTTTATAAATATCTTTTCCTTCTTTAACGCCGGAATTATCTCCGAATCCCATATCTTGTATTGGTCCGACACCATTGCGCTTGTTATAGCTCTTATTCTCCTAAGCTGCTCGCGCGGGCCGAGCCCGTCGAAGCCAACCTCGCCAACGCCAGACTCCAACTGTTGAATCAATCCAGCCACTCTTATTTCAAAGAACTCGTCGAGGTTAGAGCTTGTTATTGCAAGAAACCTCATTCTCTCGAGCACTGGAAAAAGTTCTTCCTGAGCCAAGTCCAGCACTCTTCTGTTGAAGGCCAGCCAACTGAGTTCCCTGTTGAAATATGGAGGACGTGATTTTTTTTCCTTAGGCATAATGATAGCTATGTAATTATAGCTTATAAAAGAGGTGCATACCGCCTGTTTCAAGCAAATTTATGTTTGTATTTTATTTTGAAAATGTAAGCAAAAATACATTTTGTATATAATAACTTTCCATATAGTCGGAACTTTTATAACAAACGATAAGTTGCCTTTTTGACTATTCTTGCATTTCTTTTGAGTTATATTGGATATTTGCAGAAACGTGTTGACAAATTTCGGCATATTGAAATTTTTAGAAGAAAAGTAGCTTCTTGCTATGTGAGATATGTAGAGGGGCTTTAAAATAGGGGAAAATTATTCTTACGGGAGAGATATAATATTATGAAAAAACATTTACTGGACCGCCGTGGATTTCTATCGGGAATGGGGGCTTTGGCAGCTGGATACACGCTCATTGCAAAAGTTCCCGCCGCGCATGGCGAGGAGGAGAAGGAAATTTCCAAAAGGATAGAGTCAAACACGGTTTTTAAACCCGGCACAGCTGGGTCTCCGGTGGAACCAAACTTAAAGCAGGTTGATTTGTCTTGCGATGTCTTTATTGCGGGCGGCGGATTATCTGGAATAGCAGCGGCTTTAAGCGCTGCCAGGCACGGCATGAAAGTTGTTTTGTGCCAGGATAGGTCAAGGCTTGGCGGAAATGCAAGCAGCGAGGTAAAGATGCATCCGCTGGGGGTTGCGCCTTCTCTTACGGGATTCCGCGAGGGCGGCATAATGGACGAACTTAAACTTGAATGCGCCGTAAACAATACGCAAAACTCCTGGGAGGTATGGGATTATATCCTCTACGACAAGGTAATATCGGAAAAGAACATCACTCTTATACTCGATGCGCCGCTCTTCAGGGTGGAGACTTCGCAGGATATGATAAAGACCGCATGGGTACGCTGCGACGCAAGCTGGCAGATTTACAAGGTTGACGCAAAGATTTTCATAGATGCAACTGGCGATGCCCGCATGGCATACGAGGCTGGAGATGATCTTGTCAGGGGGCGCGAGCCTGTATCAGCTTATAACGAGTCGGCAGCCGATTACGGAACACCTGGAACATCCATGGGGTCTTCCATAATGTTTCAGGCGCGCAAGCTCGATGTTCCAAATAAGTTTGTCGCGCCAAAGTGGGCTAGGAGGATAACTCCAGAGATGCTCAAATTCCGCAGGATAGGCGCAAAGCGTTTCGACTCTTTCGAGTACGGCTACTGGTGGATAGAGCTTGGTGGCGATTCCGACGCCATAACCCACAACGAGCGTTTGCGTTTTGAGTTGTTGGCGGTTGTTCTTGGCATATGGGACTACGTCAAGAATAGCGGAGAATTTCCCGAGGCCGAAAATTGGGCGATAGAAAATATAGGCATGCTTCCGGCAAGGAGGGAGTCTTTTAGGATAGTTCCGGAGTTTTTGTTCACCCAGCACGGAATAGACGGAGACTGGCGCAAATATCCGGACAATGTTTGTGTTGGTGGATGGACGCTTGACGACCATGTCGAGGGAGGTTTCAACGATTTCGACAAACCCCCGAACCGCCATATACGCACCACCAACTATTACGATATTCCTTTTGGTTGCTTAATTTCCAAGAAGATAAAGAACCTCATGGCGGCAGGCAGAAATGCGGGCGTAAGCCATGTGGCCCTTTCCAGTACGAGGGTTATGAGCACTTGCGCCGGAATGGGCCAGGCGGTTGGCACAGCGGCAGCCATATGCGTTGAGACCTCAAAGACCCCTTCCCAGGTGCGCAATACGCCTGAGCTTATGAAGCGCCTCCAGCAGACTCTGCTGAAGGACGACCAAACCATAATAGGGGTAAAAAATGAAGATCCATTGGATTTGGCTAGAAAGGCTTTTGTGTCGGCATCGGCAAGCTCGGACGGCTCACAGCCAAAGAATGTTATAAGTGGGCAGTCTTTTGAGGCCAAGGGAAATAAGGCCTCTTTCAAAGATCCGCGGCCGGTTGACAATAGTTGGATTGCTCCAATAGCGGGTAAGCCTTGGATAGAGCTATCGTGGGGAGAGAATCCAGTTAAGGTCTCAAATGTGCAAATTACGCTCGACGCCGGTGATAAAACTTTGGCTATAACCGGCCAAGCGGCCTTTAGAAAACAGATGATAATTGGCCCACAGCCAAGAATCCTCAAAGATTTCGACATAGTCGGCATTGCTCCGGACGGATCGGAAAAGACTCTCGCAGAGATAAGGGGCAACTATCAAAGGCAAGTTAGAATCTCTTTCGGCTCTCAAACCCTCAAGGCTTTGCGCATAAAAGCCATTGAAAGCAACGGAGACCCGAATGCTGTTATTATGGAAATACGCTGCTACGCTTAAATAAGATATCTTTGCTTTCTTGTTAGCTTTGCATATTTATTGTGTCAGCACATTTCTTTAACCATTGGAAAGTTCCAGTAAGAGGGGCTTTCCTATGTTTTTATGTAAAATATATTTTACATAAAACAATAAGCGCTTTGTTTAAAAAACTTTTCTATATATTAAAAAGCCCGTGTGATATACGGGCTTTTTTTATTACTGCTTTGCAATGCGCTGTATTGTTGCCAAATCAAGTTTGCCATTGCCCAGAATGGGAATACTATCAACCTTTTTCATGGTGCGGGGAATCCACAAATTTGCAATTCCCTCATCGGCGAGAGCTTTCCTAAGAGCGGCAAAGTCTATGTCTATGCTAGTTATAAGAACGAGGCTTTCCCCTTTGTTGTCGTCGTCGCGCGCGCCTATGGCAATAGTCGGCGTTTCAGCCTCTTCCTGCCCGAGCAGCTTGGCTATGCGTTCCTCCATAAACGCATGCGGAACCATCTCCCCTCCTATTTTTGAAAAGCGCGATAGTCTGCCTTTTATGTAGATAAATCCTTTTGAGTCCAGACTTGCCAAATCTCCCGTGTTCAACCAACCGTCTTTAAAGCGGGACTTGTTAAGTTCAGGCATGTGCAAATATCCGCCAAATATGTTTCCGCCCTTTAGACACAGCAGGCCTGTCTCTCCTATATTTTGCATCTCTCCCGTATCGGGATTTATTGTGCAAGCTTGCATTCCGCCGAATAGCTGCCCCACAGAGCCCTTGCTTGAACCTGTAGTATATCCGCGCCAGCCGTTGTCCGGAAGATTATCAGGCAGATTTACGCACACAACAGGTGAGGCCTCTGTAAGCCCGTATCCGGGGAGATATCGCGCATTTGGAAAGCGCTTCTCCCAAAGATCGTCGAAGCCTTCGGGCGTCTTTTCCGCCCCGGCTATTACGCTGCGCAGGCTTTTAATGTCTTCTGGATTGCCCTTCTTGTAATATGAACGCAGGAAAGTTGGAGTGCTTATCATAAGCGTGCTTCCGCCTTTTTTTATTGCCTCAAAATTCTGCGCAACCTCAAGCGGGCTTTGCACCGCAACTTGCGGTATTCCAAAAATGCATGTAAACCATACCTGTATGCTTTGTCCGAAAGAATGAAAAAGCGGAAGATTTGCATGCAACGTGCCGCCGTTGCCAACTATGTCTGTTGCGAGCATCTGTATGCAGTTTGTCATGAGGTTTGCGTGCGTCAATACCGCCGCTTTGGGAAGGCCCTCTGAACCGCTTGTAAATATTATTGAAGCCTCTCTATCCCCGCCATCCTCGGGAATTCCAAAGATTTTCTTAAGGATAAATGCAGGCAGCAACTTCACAAGAATAAGCTTTTTTGCTACTCCCTTTTTGCCTATTTTTTTAAGTATGTCTGAAATGTCGTAGAAGTTGTCGCTCCAGGGATAATTCGGCGTGCGTTTCTCAACGCGTTCGCGCACCTTTCTTGAGCTTATCACAGACTTTATTCCCGCATGGGCAAGGCAGTGTGCGGCGGCCTCGCGGCCCATTGTGAAGTTTATGTTCACGCTGGATTTCCCCGCCATCTGGCATGCAAGATTTACTGCAAGCCCAGCTATGCCCGAGGGCAACGCTATGCCTATCCTCTGTTGGTCGGGAAATTTTTCCTTGAGAAAATCCTTTATGCAAAGGGCCGTTGCAAGCAATGTGCCGCGGTCCATCTTTCTGTTCAGGGAATGGTCGTATATGAAATGTTTGGAAGTATCTTTCGACAGTGTCTCCAAGGCCGCCGCTCCAAGATTCTTTCCAAGCATAGGATGCGTCTTGTATTTTTCCAGACCAGTGTCGATAATTTTACCATCTATGATATTCATGTCTGCCAAAGTAGTAATACACCGCATTCGATTGCGGTCAAAGTTTTTTTGAAACTTTTGGACGATTTTTGTCTTATACTTCTTGTCTAAGGCAGTAAAAAGTATAAATCCTTGTCTTGTATGGGGTGCGGCATGTCTTCTGAGCGGGGGATAGCCAATGGAATGCTTCGTATTTGCGCATGAAATCTTCCATCTATGAGATACAGAAAAATAACATATGTTCTGGCTTTCTTCTAAAGATATTGCCTTTTCAGAGGATAGGGTAATCTTGCGGCAAATAAGGGATACATATAAGATTTATATGCTTGGCAAGATGCCTTGTTCCCTCCCGAAAAATCTTTACAGCATTAGCGCGCGTGTCTAAAAGTTTTAAACAGTAAGATGTTTTCCGACAAAATTTATAGATTGGCAATTCTCGTATTGGCGGTGTCTCTTTGTCTTTCTACGACATACTTCGCCTTTGCGCTTGTCGGCGCATGGGCAGAGAACGAAAAGCTTTTGAAATCGGAAACAGAGCTTGTCAGGCAGATAGATGCTCTTTCAAAAGAGCGCCAATATAAGGAGGAGTATTTTTATAGGCTCATGCACGACAAGAGCTTCAAGGAACGCATAATAAGAGAAAAACTTGGATATGTCGGCAAGAGGGAGCTAGTATTCCGTTTTGACGACAGCATAAAAGCGCCCGACGATACCAACACTAAAGTTTCCTCTTCGGCAGCCGCGGGCGGGCGTCAAACATCTACAAACAAAGCTTCTCCATCTGCCAATGCCGTTTCAAAAACAGTGGAAGAACCTCAAAAAATATCTTCAGCTTCCGATGTGAATACCGGCGGACAATCGGCCGAACTTAGCGCGGGCGGCGCAAGGTTGCAGTCTTTGAACGTTTCGGCGGGAGCTTCTGCTACTGACAAAATCTCAAACCCCGACATAGAGCGCGCAGTTAAAATTTCAGAAAAGAATATTTTAAATTCGGGGGGTAAAAATTCTTCCGAAGGTAGAAAGATTATAAGGTTTAGAACCGTAGGCGGAGAGTAATTTTATATGGATTTTATGTCGGGTAGATGCTTTATGCGCGGCGATATTTTAAATAAGCCCTCCATTTTTCTTTCTTTATCTGCCGGAATTTTACTTGCGATGTCATGTGCGCGCGCACAAGACGGAGACTTGATGCTTTCCGGAACTCTTCCCGGTATAGAAGATAACTCTGGCGAGGCCGAGCCCGTAAAGCCTCTTGAGAGCGCAAAATATGTATGGAGTTTCTCGTCGAAAGAGGCGCCTATGTACGAGACTCATGGCAATGTTGAAATAGGCAGAGTTTTGCGCGGGCTTGAGTTTGTAAAGAGTACTCGCCGCGGTGGGGACGGGCAAGTTGCGGCGTTTTCCGAAGGTTCCTATATTGTGTTCGGTAGGGAAATTGCCGGAAAGAATTTGGTGGAGGGATTGGGCGGATTTACGCTTCATATTAGAATGCACTCTAAATGGGGTCATTGGAGATACCCGCTTTTAGCCTCTTTGGATAATAGCCTCCTGCGCGAGCGTCGCGATATTTTGTCGACGCCAAAATCGGGCCAAGGCATATATTTCAACTGGTATTCAGACGGATTGAAAGAGCTTTTGGACAAATCGTCTTTAAAAAGTTCGCGCGTTAAAAAACTTCTCAGGCGGGAAGATTTTTCCTCCGGGAAAATAGGGGTGTCTTCAAACCTCAGGGGCATGGATTTGTCTTGGTGGCATGAGTTCAGCTTTGTCTACGACGGAGTTAGGCTAAAGCTCTATATAGACGGAGTTCTGCTTGCGGAGAACTATCCGCTGGCGGAAATGAAGAATTTGCGGGCTCCTTTTGTATTTCCGGCACATTCATACTATGCCGCCAAAGATGCTGAGAAAAAAAGCTCTCAAGATTCTGTCAATGCGTCAGCCGCAGCGGTGGCGGAGCCCGCAGATATGGGAAGTTTATCTAAACGTTTTGAAGAGGGGGCAAAGTCTTTTGAGGGAGATTTAGATCTTGTTGCATTTTGGGACAGGGCGCTTTCCGACAGCGAGATTTATTCTCTTTCAGAGAGCCGCCGCGCATGCGAACTTCTGAAGATGGATTATGTTGGGTTAAATCCAGAGAGCGCGTATTTGTTGAAGTCGTCATCGCCCGATGCTGCCGCGTCGTTTCCTGTTCCGCTCTATTTAGGAACGGATTGCCATCTATTTTACGTACTTGAGAAGATAGGTGGAATGGACAAATGGGGTCTTGGCGGAGCAGTTATAGAGCATGCCAAGACAGATGAACTTGGAATATTTCAGGTTCTTGGGCGTGCCGCCGACATAACAGACAAATTTCAAAATTCAAACGAATATCCCGACGCAGTGGTATTTGGGAACAAAATACTGCTGTTTCATTCCGACGGAGGGGCCGATGCCTCTTATGCTGGGGCGGAGTACAAAGGGGAAAATATATGGATATCAGAGAGTGAAGACGGCCAGACTTTTACCCGCAGAAAGGCTCCTGCCATAAAGAATTCCCGGGCACCGTTTTGCGTTTTTGAGTATGATGGAAAACTCTATTTGTATATGTCAGACGGTGGGGTGTGGGTTTCGGAAGATTCCATTTCCTGGAAGAAGCAAAAGCGCGAATGGAAGACAGACAAGGACGATTTCACAAAATGGATAGACATATTTAAGATGGGGGAAAAGTGGAGAATGGTCTGCGGGGACGGTCGCGTGTTCTCTTCGGAAAATCCGCTTGGGAAATGGGAGGAGACCTCGGAGAGGCTCGTAGGCGGGTTGAAGTACCCGCGCTTTTCCGTATCTGCCGCAGACAAATATGGCGCCCAAGAGCAGAAGGCCTCGCTTGCCGGTGCAGTTTACAGAGGGTCTGCGGCGGTTGCCATCTTAACGAGAGATATTATAGATAGCGGAGGAATGCTCCTCGCCGCGCCGCCGCGCGCCAGCCAGCCGGAGTCGGGGCTTTCGGAGCCTTTTGAAATATCGGATTTGAAGGGAAATAAACTTGCCGATAAAACGGGAAGTTTTCGCCTGAAAGGTCTCAAAGGCAGGGCGCGCGCGTTTGCAAGCCCGGTCCCGGTATCTTTGAAGGCGGGGTTTGGCGTCAAGGTATTAAAGGCGGGAAAGAATGCGAAGTTTGGCGTTAGGTTAAATTCATCGAAGTTGGGCTTATACACGGGGCTTGAGCTTGAGCTTTCCGCCGCCGATAGCTCAGCAAGGCTGATAGAACATTTTACGTCATCAAGGGACAAGGAAAGCGGGGAGATTTTAAAGACCTCCTCATCGGAACGTTCGCGTACGGCCTTTGAATCTCTCGTAAAAAACGGCAGTTTCCCTGTTGAGATTCTGTTTTCTCAGGGGGTGGCAGACGTATATTTAGATTCTTCAATACCCATCTCAGGGGCGGGAGTTCCAGCAATATACGATTGCGCAGAATTCTTTGCGGAAGATTGCGATGTTGAAATTTCCAATCTTAAGATAGAACCGGCGGGAGCGGTTGTCCCCAAAGGCTCGGCGCGCCCTGGAGCGCCGAAAGTTCCAAAACGCAGCAGCAGGTTCAACAGATAGGCAAATAGAAATGAAGATATTAAAGAGCTTTCTGGTATCTCCGCGCAAGGCGGTTTTAGTGTTCTCTAAAGATTTGGCAAGTCCGCCGGAGAGCGTATTTGCGCTGGAGCGCGGAGGCAGTCAGATGCGGGCGGAATGCGTTGGATATGCGCCGGTAAGCACTGTGGCGGCGGCAACCGGATACTATATAGAAAACGGCTACGCGCATTTTGTGATAAATCCGCAGAACAGCCCGAATGCATGCGTGGCCGCCGCGGAGGAATATTATCTTTGCGGGTCTTTCAACGGTTGGCGCGACGCCGTCGGCAACCCGCAATGGAGGCTGTCGAAACAGGGCGCCGCAGAGTTTTCCGGTTGGGCTCTGAAAGTTCCAATGGACTTTTTTGCGGATTCGAGAAAAAAATATCTCTTTAAATTTGCAACGCGCAGCAGATGGCTTGAGCCTCTTAGGACAAGCCCGAATATAGATTTCGACTCCGCCGGCAATGCAAATTTGCGTTTTGCTCCAGACAAGACCGGGCGCAATATAATAACGGCAAGGTTTTCTGGCGATTTTGATTTTGCGTCGGAATATGAAATATCGGCGTCTGTTGCGCATGTACCTCCGGCTCCTTTGGATATGGAGCGGCTGCTTTTGAATTTGGATTCCGCCGAACCTTTAGGGGCATGTGTTGAGAATGGCCGCACTATATTTAGGGTTTTTGCGCCCAGGGCCTCAAGGGTGCTTGTGTCTTTCCGAAAGACGCCCGAATCTACTGAGCAGACTTTTGAAATGCGCAAAAGTTCTGTTTCCGATTGGGTTGCAGAGTATCCTGAAAATCTCCACGGCGCGCTTTACCATTACAATGTTTTTGGAGACAATGCGGATTCCTTCACGGCCTTCGACGGCGCCGCGAAAGTGGCAGATCCGTTTGCCCTTGCCATGGAAAGCCCAAACGGAGACGGATTTGTCTTCGACAAAAGCCGCCTGCGGCGCCCGTCTAAAAGATTTGATCCGCCGTGCTGGCACGATCTTTCCATTATGGAAATACATCTGCGGGACATATTAGACAAAGCACCGTGCTGCAGGCTTGATCCCCATGAAAGGCTGCGTTTTTCTGGCCTAACTAAATGGCTGAAAGAGCCAGATTGCTATCTGAGGGAATGCGGCGTAAACTGCGTGGAGCTTCAGCCGATTCAGGAGTTCTCATATGCGAATGCATCGGAATATCAGTGGGGGTATATGCCGGTAAATTGGTTTGCGCCTTCAAGCGCGTATTCGTCGGATCCGGCGGGGATGTCGCAGCATGAAGACTTCTTGCAGCTGGTGGAGGCCTTTCACGATGCGGGGCTGGCGGTAATACTTGATGTGGTTTACAACCATGTGGGGGAACCCAACTTCCCAATAAGATTGGACAAACGTTATTTCTTCGAGACGGACCAATCTGGCGCGCTGGTAAATTTCAGCGGCTGCGGGAACGACTTCAGGGCCGACACTCCTGTCGGGCTTAAGATGATAATAGATAGCTTAAAGAACATGATAGAGCTCTACGATATAGACGGCTTTAGGTTCGATCTGGCCGAGCTCTTGGGAGTTGGTGTTCTGCGGCGCATAGAAAGGGAAATTAAAAAGGTAAAACCCTCCACCATACTCATAGCAGAGCCATGGAGTTTCAGGGGGCACATAGCCCGTTCTCTAAAGGACACAGGGTTTGCCTCTTGGAACGACGGCTTTAGGGAGTTCGCGCGGGAGTTTGTATTTGACGCGCGCAATTTCGACGCGTTCAGGTATTTTATGTGCGGCTCTTACGGAGGTGTTGCATCGTGGCCTAGCCAGACTGTAAACTATATAGAAAGCCACGACGACAAATGTTTCTTCGACCGCATAAGCGGCTCTTATGCAAATCCGTCTGATGCAGATTTGCGCCGGTATAAGATTGCGCATGCCTTCATGTTGCTGTCTATTGGAATTCCAATGGTTGCCGAGGGATTCGATCTTGTCCGCACAAAGTTTGGCAAGAACAATACATATCTCGACGGCGAGGCCAACGCGCTCGACTACTTCCGCGGACTCCGTTTTAGCGGCACGGCGCAGTGGCTTAGAGGTCTGATGAAGTTTAGAACCTCTCAAGATGCAAGGGCTCTCAGGCTTGCAGATACGCCTGCGGCTTCATATTTCAGATTTTTTAAAGATGCCGACCGCTCCGCTTGCGCGGCGCTATTTAATGCTGATTCCTCTCTGAGGGGAGCTCCGGCTGTGTTTGTTGCGTTTAATCCGTCGGAAGAGCAAAGGAGTATTCCTCTAAAGGATTTCAGCTTAAAGAAGTTTAAGCAGATTGCCGATGCCGACAGGTTCTGTTGCGGGGGGCTAAATTCCATGCTGCTTGATGCCAGCGGCGGTAATATGGCAATGCCTCCGCTGTCTGTTGGCGTGTGGATAGAAAAGCGCGGGAGAGATTAACCTTATGGCTACGTCGAGAAAACTTTGGTCCGACAAGTTGTCCGCCGTGGGAAAAAGCGGGGCGGCGGTTTCCTCCCGGAATATCTTTGCCGAAAAGTCGCTAAAGAAGGCGCGCACGCGCATATTGCAGGATAGTCTGGGCGCGTTTGCACCGCCGGTTCAATTTGAAGGTGTAATACTTGGGGTTGATCCAAGCCTTAGGGGAACTGGGCTGGCTGTTCTTAAAATAGCAAAAGGTTCACGCCCGCTATATCTCAATTCTATGACAGTAAAAAATTCTCCAGATCTGAGCGTTGCGGAGTGCATAAAAAATATATTTCTGAGAGTGGACGAATTTGTAAGGAGATACAAGGTTGGAGTGGTTTCCATAGAACAGAGTATATATGTGCAAAACAACAGGGTTGCACTTGTGCTCGGATCGGCAAGAGGAGCGGCGATAGCTGCTGCTGCGGTTGCGGGTGCGGAGATATTTGAGTACGCTCCGCTACGCATAAAGCAGGCGGTTGTCGGGTTTGGCCGCGCTAGCAAAGAGCAGGTCTCCCGCACGATGAGCTCTCTTGTTGATGGCGCCCCCAAACCTTTTCCCTTCGACGAGGCCGACGCCGCAGCCGCGGCACTCGCCCATGCATTTACAAAAGGCCGTAGGGGAATTCCTGTATAGCCCGCAGAAATTTTTTATAGAATTTCTTGTACGTTAGGCGCACTATTTTATGCGATATTTCTTTTAGGGAACTTTTAAATCTTCAAGATGTGTTCGGGCATTTTTTGCCGGCGCATTTCTTAATTATGTGGATTGCTAAAAGATTATTTTTTGCGCGGAAATTCTTAATATGTTTATTTGGTGGAAAATTGAAAAAATAGAAATTTTTCTGTCGTAAAATTTTTAATGGTGGTGAGAATATTTTAAAAAATTATACGCGAATATGAGCAGGAAATCCATAGTAGTAATGGCCGCCGGAATGGGAAGCCGCTTTGGCGGGCTTAAGCAGCTGAGCACTTTTGGAAAGAACAACGAGACCCTCTTGGATTTCGCCATACAAGATGCAATCTCTGCCGGTTTTGAAAAGGCGGTTTTCGTAATCAGGGCCGACATAGAGAAACCTTTCAGGCAGGCGCTCTCGGGCAAATACGAGAAACTCATGGACGTGCGCTATGTCTTTCAGGATTTGAACAATCTGCCCTTCGGCCTTAGGGCACCGCAGGGGCGGACAAAGCCGTGGGGGACAGGACAAGCTGCCCTTTCGGCGGCGGCAGAGATAGAAGAGCCATTTCTTGTCGTCAATGCCGACGACTATTACGGTCCGGGGGCCTATGTTAAAATGGCGGAATTTCTCGATTCAGGCGGTGAAGACTACGCTCTTGCCGGATACAGATTGAAAAATACGCTGTCGCAAAATGGAGGGGTGTCTAGGGGAATATGCTCGTTCGACTCCGATATGTTCATGACGGGTGTGCGTGAATATACGGATCTGAAGCCCGCCGGCGCTTCCGGGGTTTCCAGCGCCGAGGGAGCTTGCTTTACAGGGGAAGAGCTTGTGTCTTTGAATTTTTGGGCCTTTAGGCGTGAATTTATGGATTTGCTCTCGGAATATTTCGGAGATTTTATAAAGGAGAATATAAACGATTCCAAAAGCGAATTCTATCTGCCATCGGCTGTAAATAGAGCCGTTGGAGAGGGCAGGGCAAAAGTAAGGGTAATTCCCGTAGACGAGATTTGGCAGGGGGTTACATATAAGGCAGACAAGCCCGCCGTTGAAGATTTTCTCCGCAAAAACCGCAAGGGGTTTGCCTAAAGACAGTTCTTATTAACGCTTTAGTTTTTCAATTTTATTAAAGAATGTTTTTGAGCAGTCTCTTTGTAAATGTGGCAATTTGCCTGCTTAAAGCATTGTATTGGAAATATTGGATTCTTTAATAAGGAGGAGATTTAAAGGCATATTTTTAATATATATGCGCTTGCAATATGCGCAGATATTGCACTTTTGATAGAATCTTTGCTGGTCTTTGTAAGCTGCTAATATATAATATATTTAAGACTGACACATACTGCGGCTTTTGCATGTTTGGCGCGATGAAATAGCCCCTTTTTTTGTGCTGTTTAACGTATGGAGTAGAAACTGCTTTTTAGTGCGCTTTTTTAGGGTAAATTTTGTGCGTTAATATAGTGTTGCGTTTTGTTGGAAAAAGTCTTTTTATACAAGGCTTTTAAATATCATGAAAATATTGGTTGCAGATCCCATTTCGCCCACGGGCGTTGAACTTCTAAAAAAGCAGGAAGGCTTTGAGGTAGTCGAAGCCTACGGCTCCACTCCGGAAAAAATAAAGGAGCTTATTAAGGACGCATCTGCGGTTATAGTTCGTTCAGAGACGAAAATCACCGCCGACGTGATAGCTGCGGCCGAGTGTTTGAAGGCTGTAGGCCGCGCCGGAGTTGGCGTTGACAACATAGATATTCCCGCCGCTACGGAAAAGGGCGTGATAGTGATGAATACCCCTACGGGCAACACCGTTTCCACGGCGGAACTTACATTTACACACATGCTTTGCGGAGCGCGTCCGATACCGCAGGCAAACGCCTCCATGAAGGAGGGTAAGTGGAACAGGAAAGCCTTCAAGGGCAGCGAGCTCAACGGCAAGACGCTGGCAATTTTGGGCATGGGCAGAATAGGTTCTGAGATAGCTAAGCGCGCGCAGGCTTTCAATATGAAGGTTATAGCGTACGATCCCTTCCTTACAGATGCCCGCGCCAAGAGCTTGGGCGTTGATATGGTTGATTTGGACACTGCATTTAAAACGGCCGATTACATCACCGTTCACATGCCGCTTACTCCGGCCACGAAATACATGATAAACGCCGAGGCCTTCGAGAAGATGAAGAAGGGTGTGCGCGTATTCAACTGCGCGAGAGGCGGAATAATTGATGAGAAGGCTCTTGTTGCGGCATTGGAGAGCGGCAAGGTTGCCGCGGCTGGTCTTGACGTGTATGAGGACGAGCCTCCGCCGCCCGACAGCCCGCTGTTGAAGATCCCAAATTTGGTGCTTACACCGCACCTTGGAGCGTCTACTAAAGAGGCCCAGGAGAGCTGCGGCATAGAGGTTGCCGAGGTCATAATGCTTGCTCTCAGGGACGGTGTCATAAAGAACGCCATAAATGCGCCGAGCGTAGATGCCGAGACTATGAAGCAGATAGGCCCGTACATTTCCCTCTGCGAGAAGTTGGGCACATTTGTTCAGCAGATTTCCCCGGAGAAGGTTGAGAAGCTTTCAATAAAATACTTTGGCAAACTTGCCGACACGAACAATAAGCCTCTGACTTTGGCTGTACAGAAGGGCTATTTAAGCCGCATATCCGACAGCGTAAACGACGTCAACGCCCCTGTTAAGATGAAGCATCTTGGCATAGAGGTTGAAAGCGTAAAGAGCAATGCCGACAGCGATTACTCAGAGCTTGTTGAAGTTTCTGCGATATGCTCCAAAGGAGTTTCGCACACTGTTGCGGGCACTGTAATGGGCAAGAAGGCAAAGCCGAGAATCGTCAGAATTGCGGGTCATTCCATGGAGCTTAGCGCGGGCGGCAAGTGCCTGCTTTTGATACGCAATGTGGATACTCCAGGAATGGTTGGCGTGATAGGCACTGTCATGGGCAAATACGGCTGCAACATAGCAAATATGTCTTTGAGCCGCGCCGACGAGGGCGGATTTGCCCTGACGGCTTTTGAGCTGGATTCCATGCCTTCGGCGGAAGCTGTTAAGGAGCTTGAGTCCAACGAGAATTTCAAATCGGTGCGCGTGGTCGACTTGTCTTAGTCGGCCGGCCCCCGCAAGGGGGTGCGCGCAAACAGTGAACACCTTACGCTGAAATGGACATACTAAGCGCAGTAATAGTTGCCCTTGTCGGATATATTTTGGGCGCAATACCCTTTGCGGTTATAATAGCCTCGTTCTACGGGGTTGATATACTAAAGCAGGGTAGCGGCAATCCGGGAGCTACAAATGTAAAGCGTGTCTGCGGAAAGTTCGCAGGCAACTTGTGTTTTGTTCTCGATGCCCTAAAGGGTTTCTTGGCGGCATTCTGGCCAACTCAGGCGTGGAGGTTCGGAATCTCTTTCGATGCGGGAGCTCTGACATGGCTTTGCCTTGTTGGGCTTGCCGCGGCAATAATTGGGCATTCGTTTTCGATATTCCTTAAGTTCAAGGGCGGAAAAGGGGTTTCTGTTGCAGTTGGAGGATTGGCGGCGGTTATGCTGTGGCCGATAATAATAGGCCTGATTGTGTGGCTTGCGGTGTTCTATTCCACAAGATATGTGTCTTTGGCATCGATTGCAATGGCGGTTAGCCTGCCGGTGTCTTCGGCGTTTCTGGACGGGTTCCCATCGGTGAATGCATATTTTGCGCTGGCTCTTATGGTGCTGATAATTTTTAGGCACAGAAGCAATATAGTCCGCCTATTGAAGGGCAAGGAAAACAGGTTCTGATTAGATGAAGAAGGTTTGCAAAATAGGATTTCTGGGCATGGGTACGGTTGCCGGAGGAGTGTGGAAACATCTCTCGGAAAACCGAGAAGAGATGTGCCGCAGATTCGGGTGCGACTTTGAGCTTTCAAAAGTCTGCGTGCGAGATGTCTCTAAGCCGCGCGATGTATGCGTGCCGGCCGCTTTGCTGACGTCGAATCCGCTGGACGTTGTGGACGATCCTGACATAGACGTTGTCTGCGAGCTCATGGGCGGAGTTGACGAAGCCTACAAGCTTACCATGCGTGCCTTTGAAAATGGCAAGAGCGTTATAACAGCTAACAAAGCTCTCTTATGTCACAAGGGCGCAGATCTGTTTGCCGCTGCCCGCAAGGCTGATTGCGGATACTTTTTTGAGGCGTCTGTTGCGGGCGGCATACCTATTATAAAGATAATAAGGGAGGGCCTTATAGCCAACCGTTTCAGCCGCATATACGGAATTTTAAACGGAACTTGCAACTACATATTAACGCGCATGGAGCGCGAGGGCGCAAGCTATGAGGCCATACTCGCCGATGCTAAGAAGCTTGGTTATGTTGAGCAGGACGAGTCTTTGGACGTCGACGGGTTCGACACCGCGCACAAGGCGGCGGTATTGGCATACATAGCGCATGGCAAGTGGGTGCCGCTGGAGGATATGATAATAGAGGGCATACGTTCCGTTACGCTCGACGATATGCTCTGGGCGAGGGATTTTGACTACCGCATAAAGCTTGTTGCAAACATAGAGTGCGACTTATCCACTAAGAAGCTGTCTGTAAGGGTGTATCCGGCTCTGTTGCCGCTGTCCGGGATAGTTTCCAATGTAAACGGAGTTTTCAACGCGGTTGCGATAGATGGCGATGTAGTGGGAGAGTCTGTTTTTGTTGGCAGGGGAGCGGGCAGGGACGCTACGGCAAGCGCGGTTATAAGCGATATTGCCGACGCGGCAAAACGCCTGCGCGGGGCTCCGGATTTGGAGTTTAAGAATGATGATATGGGCTTGTCTATGGCATCTTTAAAAGACATGCCCGGAAATTTCTACATGCGCTTTTGCGTTCGCGACGAGGCCGGCATTTTGGCGCAGATAACTTCGGTATTTGCCAAAGTGGGGGTTTCCATAGAGCAGCTGCAGCAGTCTAAGCGCGCTGGAGACGACAGGGCGCACATAGTGCTTACAACGCACAAGACTGACGAACAGAGCATGGAGAAGCTCAAAAGTTCGCTTGCGGAGACGTCGGCTCTTTGCGGGGAGCCCTTCGTGCTTAGAATTTTTAAAAATTAGGTCAGGTAGAGAAAATGGCATTGATAGTACAAAAATATGGCGGAACATCTGTGGGAGATGTTGATCGCATTAAGAATGTCGCCAGAAGGATAAAGAGCATGGTCGACGAGGGCAACCGCATAGTGGTGGTTGTCTCGGCGCGCAGCGGCGTTACTAACGACCTCATCGCCAGGGCCAAGGCCATAACGCCAAATCCGGACGAGCGCGAGATGGACAGGCTGCTTGCTTGCGGCGAGCAGGAGACCATAGCCCTAATGGCAATGGCGCTTGAGTCCATGGGGCAGAAGGCCGTATCGCGTACGGGCGCACAGGCTGGCTTGTTTACGGACAGCTTGCACACAAAGGCGCGCATAGTTAAAATTACGGGCGGAGACATACTCGAGAAGCTCGACGAAGGCTATGTTGTGATAGTGGCGGGCTTCCAGGGAGTAAACGAGCTTGGAGAGGTGACCACGCTTGGACGCGGTGGTAGCGACCTTTCGGCAATAGCCATAGCCGCGTCGATAAATGCGGACATCTGCCAGATCTATACGGACGTAGACGGCGTATATACGGCGGATCCGCGCATAGTAAAGAAGGCGCGCAAGATACCGGTAATATCTTACGACGAACTCTTTGAAATGGCCTCGAGCGGGTCTAAGGTTATGCAGGCGCGCTCTGTGGAGTTCGCGCGCAAGTACGGAGTTGTATTTGAGGTAAGATCCAGCTTTAACAACGAACCAGGAACCATCGTGAAACTTGAAGTACCATCTCTTGAGAGCCTCGTCGTAAGCGGCGTGGCGGTCGACAAGAACCAGACGAAAGTCACCCTAAGCGAATTGCCCGATCAGCCGGGCGTGGCAGCGGAGATATTTGAGAGCCTCGGCAAGGCGGGCATCATGGTTGACATGATAGTCCAGAATATAGGCCGCGGCGGAAAGGCAAACCTTACATTCACTGTTGCCAAGGACGACGCAACAAAGGCCGAGCAGATTTTAAATGAAGTGGCTGGAAAGCTCGGTTGCAAGGTATCTCTTACGGGAGATATTGCAAAGGTGAGCGTAGTGGGCATAGGAATGCGCTCGCACAGCGGTGTTGCCGGAACTTTCTTCAAGGCTCTCGCCAAGGAGAACATCAACGTGCAGATGATAACCACCAGCGAAATTAAGATAGCCGTTGCCATAGATCTGGCCGACGCTGACGTTGCGGCAAATCTTCTTCACGAGGCATTTGGTCTCGATGCCGATAAATAGAAGGGCGGGAATTTTTTCTATGAACTTTGTAAGCACAAGGGGCGGATGCAGACCGTTTTCGTTTTCCGATGCGGTCTCCGAGGGGCTTGCGCCCGACGGCGGGCTTTTTGTTCCGGAGACTTTGCCGGATATTTCCGCTCTGCTTTCGGAATGGGAGAAGCTCTCGTATCCAAAATTGTGCGCGGAATTCATGAAGATTTTTGCCTGCGACATACCCGCGGGCGATATAGACGCAATATCCGAGAGGGCCTACAAGCGTTTCGACACGCCCGAGATTGCCCCTCTTACGAGGCTCGATAAGGATTTGCACCTGTTGGAGCTCTACCACGGGCCGACTCTTGCGTTTAAAGATTTTGCTCTTCAGTTTTTGGGCGAGCTGTACGAGTATCTGCTATCTAAAAGTGGACGCAAGATAAACGTCTTGGGCGCTACAAGCGGCGATACGGGCGGTGCCGCCATCAACGGGCTCTTGGGCAAGGGCAATGCAAACATATTTATACTCTATCCCGAAGGCAGGATATCTTCTCTTCAGGAAAGGCAGATGACATGCACGGGTGCAAAGAATGTCTTTCCCATAGCAATAAGGGGAACTTTCGACGACGCCCAGGCGATAGTAAAGGAGCTATTCTCCGATTTGAACTTCAAGTCAACTTGGAGGCTTTCCGCGGTAAATTCCATAAATCTTGCGAGGATACTTGCGCAGTGTGTCTATTACGTCTGGGCGTATTTGCGTCTGGATAAGGACAGCCGCAAAAAAGTGCAGTTCATAGTTCCTACTGGAAATTTCGGGAACGTTTTGGCGGGGTGGCTTGTCTCAAAAATGGGCGTAGGTGGCCTGAGCTTCAAGGTGGCAACGAACCGCAACGACATACTATACAGGCTGTTTAAAACGGGTGTGTATGAGGTTGCGCAGGTTTGTCCGAGCCATGCGCCGTCTATGGACATTCAGGTGTCGTCGAACTTTGAGAGGTTTATATATCTTTCGCAGTGCAGTAAAGACGCAGCCAAAGTGCGCGAGGTTATGGCCGGCTTTAAGAAAAGCGGCAAATGGGTGTTCGACAATTTTGCCGCGGACGGCTTCTCCGCGTCTAGGGCTGACGACGAGCTTATAGAAAAGCTGATAGTAAGCGCGTATGAGAAGTACTCAGTTGTGATAGACCCGCACACGGCATGCGCGTTTGCGGATTTGAGTTTCGATGGAACAAAGGTGGTTGTTTCAACGGCGCATCCGGCAAAATTCCCGGAGCTTATAAAGAAGCTTCTTGGGTTTGAGGCGAAGGCCGACAGCCTTGAGAGGCTTAAAGACAAACAGATAGTAAAAACCGTGATTGACGCCGACAAGGATCTTGTGGCGGAAATTATAGAAAAATTTGGATTGGTCTAATATGGCAAAAGTTTTCATATACGATACAACTTTAAGGGACGGAACCCAGGGCGAGGGAGTCTCGCTCTCTGTGGCTTCAAAGATAAGGCTTGCGCAGAAGATGGACTCCTTTGGCATAGACTTTATTGAGGGAGGCTGGCCGGGTTCTAACCCGCGCGACATGGCTTTCTTTGAGCAGATACGCAAGGAGACTCTATCTCATGCGAAGATTTCGGCGTTTGGGTCGACACGCAGGGCGGGGGTGAAAGTCTCGGAAGATTCCCAGCTAAGGCTGCTTCTTGAGGCGCAGACTCCGTATGTTACGATATTTGGCAAAACTTGGGGTCTGCACGTTGAGAAGGTCATAAAGACCACGCTGGCCGAAAATTTGGACATGATAGAGCAGTCGGTTAGATTTCTTGCCGATGGAGGGCGCAAAGTCATATACGATGCGGAGCATTTTTTTGACGGCTACAAGGACAATCCGCAGTATGCGCTCGACACATTGCGCGCAGCCGAGAAGGGCGGGGCGGAATTTCTCTGCCTTTGCGACACCAACGGCGGCTGCATGACAACCGAGATTTTTGAGATAGTAAAAAAGGTTGTAAGCGAGTTTAAAATACCTGTGGGCGTACATTGCCATAACGATTGCGGCTTGGGGGTGGCTGTATCTTTGGAGGGTGTCCGTGCTGGAGCAACCATGGTACAGGGAACTCTAAACGGTTTTGGAGAGCGCAACGGCAACGCAAACCTTACGAGCATAATACCCAATCTCATATTGAAGATGGGTGTAGACTTAAATTGCGCTCCAAACCTGAAAAAGCTGCGCGATCTTTCCTTATTTACCGACGAGATGGCGAACTTTAAGAGCGACTCCCGCCAGCCTTATGTTGGGGCGTCGAGCTTTGCGCACAAGGGCGGTGTGCACGCGGATGCGGCTAACAAGGTGAAGAGTTCCTACGAGCATATAGATCCGTCGCTTGTGGGCAATAAGACGCGCGTGCTTGTTTCCGACATGTCGGGAAGGGCGTCGGTGATGATGAAGGCTAAGGAGCTTGGAGTGGAGATAGACTCCAAAGATCCGTCCATAAAGAAGTTTCTCGACGAGCTTAAAACGCTTGAGTTTAACGGGTATGAATACGAGGCCGCAGACGCTTCCTTTGCGCTGCTCTTGGCAAAATTCCTAAGGCGCAAGAAGGAGAATTTTTCAGTTCGGGGATACAGGGTGATAGTAGAGAGGGACGAGATTGCCCGCCGTACGAGGTCTGAGGCAACTGTGAAGCTTGAGGTAGACGGAAACATAGAGCACACCGTAGCCGAGGCGCACGGTCCTGTTGCCGCATTGGATCTGGCCCTCACAAAGGCCTTGGTGAAATACTTCCCGCAGCTGAAAGACTCCGAGCTTACAGATTTCAAAGTGCGCATACTAGACAGTGAAAGCGGCGCAAATGCAATTACCCGTGTGCAGATAGAAACGAAAGACAGAAACTCGATATGGGGAACTGTAGGCGTTTCAGACAATATAATAGAGGCCTCTTGGCAGGCGCTCAAAGACGCCGTTGAGTACAAGTTGCAGGGACTCTCGCAAAAACCTAATGAAGCAGGCAAAGATAAATAGG
>CALXQW010000041.1 GCA_944390805.1 uncultured Opitutales bacterium
AGGCCGCAAGTATCTTGCCTATCTCGCCGTTCTGGACGCGGGCTATGCCCTCGAGATAATGGTTGGCATAATGCCTCTGCGTTCCGCAAACTATGCAAAGCCCCTTCTGGTCGGCAAGCTTGGCGACCTCTATCATCTGGTGCATCTGCGTTGCGTCGACACCCGCGGGCTTCTCCAAAAACGCATGCTTTCCCGATTCTATTATAATCTTTGCATGGCTCGGCCTAAATACAGGCGGAGTTGTGTCTATTACTATATCCAAATCAAGCGCGCACAGCTTCTGGGCACAATCCCATCCCCAGAAAGATCTTTCCGGAGAGAAATTTAACCTCTTGGCAGAAGACTCCACCTTGCCTTTATTCCAGTGCCTTATGGAATTTAATATCCTGTCTGGCGCAGATTTGACCTTGTCTTCAAACAAATCTGCCAAAGCAACTATCTCAACATCCTCGCTGGCGTCGAGAGCGTTTGCCACGGCTCCGGTTCCCCTGCCGCCGCAGCCTATGAGTCCTATCTTAAGTCTTGCCATATATAATTTCCTCCTTGTTAAATTAGTCTAAATCTACCGCGCGATATGCATTTACAAGCTTGGCATCCCCGGCTAGCGATGTATCGCTCTGACCGTGCTCCATGCCGTATAGCCCCTTATATCCCTTGGAATGTATGTGCTTGAAAACATTCTTGTAGTTTATCTCGCCCGTCAGAGGCTCCTTGCGCCCCGGAACATCGCCTTGCTGAATATAGCCTATCTCGTCCCAAGCCATATCGATGTTCTCTATCAAATTACCCTCCGTAACCTGCTGATGGTAAAGGTCGTCAAGTATCTTACAGCATGGGCTGGCTACCGCCTTGCATACAGCATAGGCCTGGGGAATCCTCTTAAGATAATATGCTGGATGATTCTTGATATTCAAAGGCTCCAATACCATAACAAGCCCAGTTTTCTCGCAGATACCCGAGCAGAACTTAAGATTTTCAACAACATTGGCAAACTGGTACTCCGGCTCCAGATTAGGTTCTTCCAAACCCGGAACAACAGTGCAGAACTTTGCATTTACGCGCTTTGCAACCTCAAGGGAGTCTTCCAGCTTTTTCTTGAAGATCTCGCGCACGGCGGCTTTATCGCGGGTACGGCTCTTAGCATCTGGCCTGAACCCCGTCCACATAGGGTTATTTTTGCAAGTCTCCATTCCAAGACCTACAAAAACTCCCATTTCCATGCCGAGCTTTTCCATAGTCTTGGCTATCTCATTTTGAATCTCCAACGGACGATTGGGCATTCCGTTGTCTTCAAGGCTTCTAAAACCTAAGTCGTAGAAGAACTTAAGCTGGTCTGAAAAACTTATCTCTTTATAGGGTTTTTTGGTAAGGTTTTCAAGAGTAGCTCTCATCAGCCCAAAATGCGGGGCAAATTTTAACTTGAATGGCTCCGATCCCAAATCGGCAGCGCCTCCCGCAGACGGAGCAGTCTGCGCTCCCGCTTTTGCAGCTACCATTCCAGCGGCCGCCACTGTTGCGGCTTTTACAAAACTTCTTCTTTCCATATATAATAATTATCCTTTCAAATAAGAAATTTGTCTTGTTGAAAACTGAAAAAATAATTTTCCATTTTCATTCACGCAACAAAATTTTTTACCAATATGCATAAAAGCGCCAAATTTATTGGTTTTTTAAACAAAAGCATACAAAAAAGCTTCTTGCCCTAATTAGATTGCGTATATAAATTTTAGGTATGAAAAAATTCATGTCTATAATTCTTGCGGTATTTGTCTTTATACCCGCACTATATTCACAGACAGATTCTTCAGTGGGTGGAAGAAAGGTAGGAGTTCAATGCTACACATTTAGGAGAAATACCCTTGAAGAGACTGTAAAAATGCTAAAAAGCACTCCGGTGAGAGTCCTTGAGGCCTGGGGCGGACAAAAGACGGGATTGGGCATAGATAAAAAATTTAATCCGGATCTCACTCAGGAAGAACGAGCAAAGATAGCTGGATTCTTAAAGGAAAACGGTTTTTCGCTAAACGGAATTTCCGCCCATGCAAAGACGAGGGAAGAAGCCGAAAAGCTCTTTGAGTTTGCCAGATACTTTGGCATAAAGGAGATAACATCAGAACCAACCGGAGAAATGGTAAATATATTTGACGAACTCTCCAAAAAGACCGGCGTAAAGGTGGCCTTTCACAATCACGACAATGAGGGCAAAAATAATTTCTATTACAATCCTTACGAGCTTCTCAGAGCCATAGAAGGAACAAGCATCATGGCTGTTCCAGACACCGGAAACTACGCAAGAGCCGGGGTAGATACCATAGCTGCACTCAAAGTTCTAAAGGGCAAGATAAGCAGCATTCATCTGAAGGATATATCTAAGTTTGGCATGTACACGAGGGGCAAATCTGTAGCCTACGGCAAGGGGATAATGAATGTTGCCGAAGTCCTGCGCGAGTTAGACTCTCAGGGTTTTGACGGGTACATATATCTCGAGGCCGGAGAACAGGCAAAAAGGCCTATGGAATATGTTTTGGATTCTTTAAAATTTCTCGAGAAGCACCCAAAAATGGCGATAGATGCAAAGCCGAGAAAAATTGCTGTGCAGACAATGCCGTTCCGCCGCAGCTACACTCTTGAGGACACATTTTCTATAATAAGGAAGAACGATGTTGATTACGCGCAATGTTATCCCAGGCAGATAGTTTCGGAAGACTTGAACTTTGAGTTTTCGCCAGATATGCCGCGCGAGCGATGGGAAGACGTAAAGAGAACGATAGAATCCAGCGGTGTAAAGATAATAGGTTATGGACCCATAAATGCCTTTACAGAGGCCGATGCGGAAAAGATTTTTGCATTTCTAAAATACTTTGAAATACCTGAGGTTATAACCGAATCCACCGGAGACGGTCTAAAGGCCATGGGCAAGATGTCCTTAAAGACCGGAATAAAAACCGGAATAAGAAGCAGAATAAAAAATCCCGCAACAAACAGATACTACGGCGCCAGAATACTCACCAGACTCATGCGTGAAAACCCCGGATGCCTTGCCGCCCCCGATACCGAACTGTGGGGAAGAAGCGGGATAGATTCGGTAAA
This sequence comes from uncultured Opitutales bacterium, assembly GCA_944390805.1. Classification (GTDB taxonomy): domain Bacteria; phylum Verrucomicrobiota; class Verrucomicrobiia; order Opitutales; family Intestinicryptomonadaceae; genus CALXQW01. Next base: position 3,091 of record CALXQW010000041.1, read on the forward strand.
GTCGCTGCGCTATCTGAAGGGGAAGATCTCAAGCATAACGCTGAAAAATGTTGCCGTATTCGATAAGATGTCCGACAATCCGGTGGTAGACTACGAAAGCGGAGAGATAAACATTCCTGCAATTCTCGAAGAGCTCGACTCCCAAAATTTCGACGGCTACATAGTTATAAATCCGCCCGAGGAGAACACCATGGATATCTTGTCGGAATGTGTGGAATTCCTCGGCAAGCACCCCGCAAAGCCAAAGAGTTTTGCCGACAGAAAAATAGCAGTTCAGGGCTATACTTTCAGAAAATTCTCTGTTGAAAAGACCGTAGAGATAATGAGAAAGCTCGGGGTTGAAAACATAGAGTTATTCCCCGGCCAGAGAGCGTTTGAAAATTCCGACGAGAAACTCTCTCACAAGGCGCCAAAGGAAGACTGGAAGAAATTTTCCGACATGTTGAAATCGGCGGGAATAAGAGCGGTATCATACGGTGTTACAAACTCAACAACGCCAGAAGAAGCGGAAAGAATCGCCGAATTTGCCGCCGCCCTTGGGATAGGACAAATCATAACAGAAAATACTGGAGAAAACCTAAGCATTCTTGCGCAAAAAGCCAAGGAGAAGGGAATAAAGGTTGGCATACACCATCATGCAAAAGATTCAAAGAAGAACAAATATTATGATCCAAACGTGATGGCTGAGACGGTATCTTCAACAGACAACGCATATGCAAATCCAGACATAGGGCACTGGGCAAGATGCGGAACAGACCCCATAGAAGCTCTTAGGAAGCTCGATGGAAAGATATTGTCTGTACACATAAAAGATCATTCAAAATTTGGAGACTTAAATAGCAAATGCACCGCATTCGGAGAGGGAGATTTAAACCTTCCGGAAATACTTGCCGAGCTCGACAGGCAAGGTTTCGACGGATACTATGTTTTGGAAAACGAACATATTCCAAACTCGCCTTACGAGACCTTGGAAAAGTGCATAGACTATCTGCATGCAAAGCCCATAGGCAAAGCCTATTTTAAAACTCCGCGAAAGATAGCCTTGCAGACTTATTCCTTTGGGAATCTTCCCTTCGACGAGGCTCTCGATAAGATCAACACACTGAACATAGACACTCTTGAAGCCTACGGCAGGCAGGGTTTTGGACAGATCCTTACATCTGGAGAGAAGGTAAAGTTCGGCTACGATATGCCAAAGGAGCTTTGGCGCGGGGCCAAGAAGCTTGTGGAGGAGCGCAACATGCAGATAAAATTTGTAGGCACGCTATCTCCCAAGACGGAGGAAGAGGCGCGCAGACTCTTTGAGTTTGCCAGGGTTATGGGAGCCGACACCATCAACACAGAGGTTGTAGGCGACGAGCGCTGGACTTTCATGAACAAGCTTGCAAAGGAGTTTGGCATGCACATAACCGTGCACAACCACGCGCTTAAGATAAGTGCCCAGAGCAAATATTACATGCCCGAAGTTGTAAAGGCTCTGACGGAAAAGTACGACCGTCTCAAGGTATGTCCCGACAACGGCCATTGGGCGCGCGCCAGGGTTGACAACGTGGAAGCCCTAAAGAAGCTGAGGGGAAGGATAGGCAACATACACCTTAAGGACATGACCGCCTTTGGAGATATGAATGCAAAGAGCGTAGTTTACGGACGAGGCGCGCTGAACATATCTGAAATACTTGGCGAGCTCGACAGGCAGGGCTTTGACGGATACTGCATCATAGAGTACGAGGGCGATAGAAAAGTTGCTTTTGAATCAGTGCGTGCCTGTAAAGAGCTTCTCATGCTCTCTCCCACAAGGGACTAACGGTTCAATCTAAGACTGCCAATTCTGATAAATAATGCGCGCGCCTAAGATCGGTGCGCGTATTATTTATTTTACAAACATAGATATCAAATTAAGCGGATAGTAAAAGAAACCGAATAAGATATCTGAATTTCCTGCCAGGCTTGAAAAGGAAATATTCTGCTCCAAACAGGCTCGAGAAGATTTCTTGGAAACAAATATTGGCTTGCGCATGAAAGGCAAAAAACTAATTTAAAATTATGCGAAAAACTTTTGAGAGATTTTTATTATTAGGTTGTATTGCTCTTGGAGCAGTGCAGGTCAAGGCGCAATCTTTGGCCGACATGCAGCAGGACTTTGCCCTGATAAGGAGGGAAGTTGGCAATTTGCGTCTTGAGGTTGAACAGTTGAGAAGAGAAAACGATGCTTTAAAGCAAAAGGTAAGTGCAATAGAGAGTTCGTCGGCGGGGGCAGACCTTGTAAAGGCGCAGGTATCTGGCGCAAGAGCGGAGATGAACGCAAAGAACGAGGCCCTAAAAAAGGAGATCATAGAGCAGGTAAAGAAGGAGATGGAGTCTATGGCGCGCCAGACAAATGCAAATATGCAAAAGCTTGCAAGTGCCATAGATTCGCGTCCGCAGGCGGCGATGCCGGTGAGCTTTTCGGACGACTATCCCAAGACGGGCATACCTTATGTAGTTCAGAGCGGAGATACATTGGGTAAAATAGCCAGAAAGTATTCGTCTCAGGTAAGGTGGATTCAGGACGCTAACAAGATTGCCGACCCAAACAGGGGTTTGCGCGTGGGCGATAAGATATTCATACCCCAAAAATAAGGAGAACAGTAATATGTCCGCGGAACGGAAATCTTTAGGCAGGGGCTTAAGCTCAATAATAAAGGCGGGAATAAAAAAGCCCGCTGCACCGGAGGCTAAGAAGGCGGAGCCATCTCGCCAGCCGGAACAGCAGGTTGCGCAGTCTACATCTGGCGCTTTGAGGGGGCTTTTCAGCGAGATACTCACGGAAAAAATCACCTTAAGCCCGTATCAGGCAAGGAAAGATTTTCCGCAGGAGCAGATAGATGCCCTTGCTGAGTCTATAGCTTCAGAGGGGTTAATACAGCCAATACTTGTGCGTAAGACTAAAGACGGCGGCTATGAGCTCATTGCCGGAGAACGGCGTTTAAGGGCATGCAAGAAGCTTGGATTAAAGCGCATAGTTGCGTGCGTGCAGGAGGCAAGCGACGTATCCGCTGCGGTCAAGGGTCTGATAGAGAACTTGCAGAGGACAGATTTGAATCCCATGGAGGAGGCTCGTGGGTTGGCAAATCTCATGGCAAATTTCCACCTTACGCAGGAATCTGTTGCGCAGAGGCTGGGCAAGAAACGCCCGTCGGTGGCAAACTCCCTCAGGCTGCTCACGTTGCCGGAGGAGATACAAGGCTATATAAGCACCGGCAGGTTAACGCAGGGGCATGCAAAGGCAATTTTAAGCATAGAGGACAAAACCCTGCATGTTCCGTTTGCGCGGCAGATTATAGAGCGAGACATGACAGTTAGAGCCGCGGAGGAAGCCGCACTGCGCTTCAAGAAGGAAGCATCCAGGGTGGGCACAAAAACCCGGGAAAAGGCCGCTCAAGACGCCGTGGTAAAAGATTTGCAAAAGAGAATTTCCCAAAGGCTTGGCGCGGCTGTTATACTCAATCATTCTCCCAAGAAAGGGAAAATCATAATAGAGTATATAGGCAACGACGATCTCCAGCGCATACTTGAACTCATGGGGGTTCGCGCTTAAGTTTGCGGGGAAAAGACAAAATTTTTTAGAGGGCTTTGCCGAAATTTTCGGATTCGGCAGAAAGTCTTTGCAAGTTGAAAGTGTCCAGAGGAATAAAGATTCGCACATTATTCATTGCGCTTGCGGTATCCTGCGCGGCGGGTGGGCATGTTTTTTGTGCGGGTCCACGTTCGAACGATTTCACACAGTCCAACATCACTTTAAAGAAGGACGAGATGGAAAAGAAGAAGTGGACACCAGAAACACTCAATCAGGATTGGACAAAGCAATTTGAGAAAAAGTCTTTCAAGACAGACGCCGACGCAAGTTCAATTACAAACCGCAAGGCAAACTTGGGGGAGGGCTTGGAAGCAAAAGAGATGTTGAAGAGTGGGAATGACTTATCCGGCAGGCAATATGTTGTTCCGCAGTACGGAGAGACTCTTTCCGACAAGAAATGGGTTGCCCCTGAAAATTCCGCGCTTCCCCGCAATCTGGACAGAACTCTGAACAAGGAATATTCAGGCTCTATAGATTTCAGCCAAAAGAATCTGAGCGACATAAACAAGCAATACGTAGAGCGCATGGGGGAGATTCAGGAGAATACCATGCGCGAGCTAAACAAGTTTTTCTCCAGGGACGACTTTCAAGACGGCGGAGTTCCTATAACAAAGGCGGGATCGCAAGACAACGCCATGACCCCCAAGACAGACAGTCTGCTTGACATGATAGGGCTTGGCTCATCTACCGATGTCGGCAGGCCCACAATACAGCTCGACAAATCTGGGGCTTTCGGTGCATTTACGGGTAAAAGAAGAGCGTCTGAAGATTACAATTCAAATACGAGCTCTTCAGAAAATGTCTCCAATTCAGAAAAGAGTACGGCATATACTGCTGCCAGAAACTATCAGCAAGTTTCTCCACCGCCGAGCAAGAATGCCGTCAGCGCGGCATTGAACAAGCCGCGCACAGCTCCCGTAGACGACGGAAAAGTGAAAATTGCGGAAAGAAAGATAGACACAAGAAACTACAAGGGTTCTTTCTTTGGACTGCCCAAAGAACTGCAAAGCGGAGAGGCAAAAGTAGAGGTAAAAGTAAACCGTTAACTCTTCCGCAAAAGCATTCGACACAAACTCTATGTTTCAACAAGAGATTTTATTATTTCCCGCAAAATATTTATCTAAAGAAGCAGGCAGGCTTTCTTACAACAAATACGGCGCTATCTACTATATTATATTATTAAATATTAAGAAACATTTTGCTGATAAGATCAGATTTTCCGCGCGCAAAAAACTTTGCAAACACAAAATACTTACCCCAAAAGAACTTTACACAAACATTGCCACAAAAAATTAGGTGCAGACAAAATCTGCGGCAGATAAAAGTTTACTGAGGTTGCCAACAATAAAAGCCCCACAAATAAGATGGGTATAGTTTCAATCTTTTTTGTGCAAGAAGAGGAATCTTTCCCTGCGGGACAAATCTTCCTGAACATCTGAGCAAAAGTCAGAAGAAAACTCCGATGCAAGCAATCCAGGCTGCCCCACCCCGCACTCAAAAGCGGCAAGTCCGCCGGCTGCAAGATGAGGTTTTAAGCCGCTTATTATAAGCCGCAAATCTCCAATTCCTCCGCAAGAGCCAACAAGAGCCCCTTTAGGGTCAAAGAGGCGCACCTCGGGCTGCGCAGAGGCATATTCCTCCTCAGACAAATACGGAGGATTAGAAACTATCATGTCGAATTTATCCCCGTCTTTTATCGGTTCAAACCACCTGCCCTCAAGAAATTCAACCCTGTCTGAAAGCGAACATAAAGAGGCGTTTTCACGGGCAAGAGAGAGCGCTTCCGCGCTTAAGTCAGTGGCAACAACACGCGCGTTTTTGTAATGTGAGCAAAGAGCAAGGGCTATCGCGCCGCTGCCCGTACCTAAATCAAGTATCTTAAGAGGAACGGTTGAGTCTGGAAAATATCTTTCAGTTATAATTTCGCAAAGTTCCTCAGTCTCGTGCCTGGGAATCAGCGCGCGGGCATCGCACTTAAGACGCAAGCCAAAGAAGTCAACATCGCCCAAAATATGCTGGAGAGGCTCGCGAGATACCCTGCGGCGGGCGTATTGCCTGAAAACATCAAGAACATTCTCCATCAAAGGCTCGTCGAATCGCAAAAATAAATCGAGCCGACGACACCCCATAGCTTTGGCAAGAAGAGCTTGTGCGTCAAACTTGGCATTAGGCACGCCCTTCTTCTCAAAGTATGCGGCGCACTTATCCAGAACCTCTACAACGCTCTGCAAGGCCATAAGCCTCTAATCTCCGGAGTTCTCCTTGTCTATAAGAGCCTTTATCCGCTGGGCGTAATCGGCCTCTTCAAGAGCCTTTATTATGTCGTCTATATCGCCGTCCATTATCTGCGGCAACGAATGAAGGGTAAGACCTATTCTGTGGTCGGTCAGGCGGCTCTGCGGAAAATTGTATGTTCTTATGCGCTCGGAACGGTCGCCAGAACCTATCTGTTCCCTGCGGTTTTGCGCGTATTTCTCACGCTCCTGGGCTTGCTTCATCTCCAAGAGCCTTGAGCGCAATACCTTCATGGCCTTTATCTTATTCTTCAGCTGACTGCGCTCATCGGCACACTTTACTATCATTCCTGTTGGCTTATGGAGAATTTGGACGGCGGAATCTGTAGTATTAACACCCTGTCCTCCGGGGCCGCTCGCCCTGGCGATAGACACCTCTATCTCCGACGGATCTATCTGAATATCCACTTCCTCCGCCTCCGGAAGAACCGCCACAGTAGCAGCAGAAGTATGTATGCGCCCCGCAGCCTCGGTCACGGGAACACGCTGAACTCTGTGCGTGCCGCTCTCGTACTTCATGGAACGGTACACGTCTGTTCCGCTTAGAAGAAAACATACCTCCTTAAATCCGCCAGCGGGAGACTCGCTGGAGCTTAACTGCTCCACCTTCCAACCGCGCTTTTCGGCGTAGCGGCAGTACATTCTATATAGATCCGCCGCAAACAAAGAAGCCTCGTCCCCGCCCGTTCCGGCGCGTATCTCAACTACCGTGTTGCGGGAATCTGTCTCCTCTGGAGGAAGCATGTACATGAGAATGCGCTTCTTTAACTCCTCTGCCTGAACCTCAAGGGAGGAAATATCCTCCCTTGCCATTTCCACAAGCTCGGCATCGGCATTCTCTTCTATTAGAGCCTTGTTCTCGGATATGTCGGAAAGGGTCTTTTCCAGTTTTTCGTAGGCCTCCTTCAAGTTGGAGAGCTGTTGGTGCTCTCGCGATATGGCGCTTGCGCGGCGCTGGTCGTTGTAGAAGTCGGGCGCGCTCATTTTTTCATCGAGCAGCGCCAGCCTCTTGAGAAACGGTTCTATGGAAGGTATGCCTTGCATTTTTTTCTGATTTGTAAATTATCTTGGAAAATTTACACAAGCATAGGCCGCCGACAAGCATAATCGGCCGCCCAATAAAAAACGCAAGGCACCATGAAGAAGATAAAGATATTTGCAAGCGATGTCGACGGAGTGATGACGGACGGCTCAATGTACTATCTCAACTCCGGAGACTCCATGAAACGCTTCAACGCAAAAGACGGCATGGGCTTTGTAATATTGAAAGACTCCGGCGTAAAAACGGCAATAATAACCGCTGAAACATCCAATATTGTCGAAAGGCGCGCGGAAAAGATAAAGACGGATTTTCTCCATCAGGGTGTAAAAGATAAATTATCCTGCGCAAAAGAAATGCTAGAAGCCATCGGAATGGACTTCTCGGAGATGTCTTATATAGGAGACGACGTAAACGACATTCCCCTGCTCCGCGCAGCCGCCTTAAGAGCCTGCCCAGCCGATGCCGCCGACGAAGTCAAAGCCCTAGAAGGCATTATTGTTCTGTCTAAAAACGGAGGCTTCGGAGCCGTACGCGAATTTGCCCAAATGGTGCTTAAGCTAAACTCCCAAGCCGAATAGCAGCTGAAAGTTAAAATATTTCTGCTGCCGCACCCACAGATAAACAAGGCGCGCAAGAATATATCCGCGTGCCCTGATTATTCTTCTGGGAAAGTCTCTTTGCTACTTGCCGCCTTTGCCCTTCTGCAACTGAGACTGCAATTTTGCCATGTCGGTCTTGAACGACTCACTATCCATCATGGACTTCAACTCTTCCTTATCAAGTTTCCCGTTTGAGTCTGCATCGAACTGTTTTAATCCTTTGGCATATATCTTCTTAAAATTTCCAAAGACAAGATGTCGCTCCTTAAAGTTTAGAGATTTAGCCTCCACTCCAAGCGCTTTGAAAAACTCCACAGGAATCTTTGGCCCAGCATCTTTGCCAAAACGCTGAGGCATATCTTTGCGGGCCTCTGCGGAAACAGTGCGCTGATATACGATAAACTCTTTGAACTCGGGCTCTGAGAGCTTTCCGTCGTCGTCCTTATCAAACTTGGCCATCATATTCTTAACAAACTTGTTTTCGCGCTTTTCAAAATCTGCCTTGCGTTTTGATATCTCCTTTTTTGCGGCGGCACGTTCGTCTTCAGACAATTTTCCGTCGCCATCTTTATCAAACCGTTTCAGCAGAATTTCCATTCTCACAGAGACCATCTCGTCCGAAGACTCGGCTCCGTCCAAATCGGACATAAACTTCTCAGATTGCTCAACAAGAATCTCCGGAGGAGGCGGAGGATTACCCCTTGGTTTCCTAGCTTTATCTTTAGGAGGCTTAGGCGCATCTGGTGCTACCGGCTTGCCTTTGGGGCCCTTATCTGCTTCTGGAGCAGGCGGACGCGGACCATCTTTTTCTTTCTTCAAATCGGCATCGTCCTTAGGAGAACGCTTATGTGGAGGCGGCGGCGGAGCCTTAAGTTCTATCTGAGCCCCGCATTTGGGACATACTATAGTCTGTATAGACTTCTTGCCATGCGAAGCCCCCTTTTGTTTATCGCCCTTGCGCGGAGGTTTCGGCTTTGCCTCCTGCTGGGCCTGATCTGGAGAATCGGGCGCGGGCATAGGCGCATCCTGGGCCGATACAAGCATCGCCGATAAAAAACATGCGCAAATAAACAACAATTTTTTTGTCATACTATTGACTTTCATTTCTACGTTCACATTTCTAAAACGCATGTAGCGGCAAAAAGTTTCGGAGAATTTTTTTGTTTGAAGAAAAGCTCATTATTGATTCTAATCAATGCCGATTACACAATAAAGAATAAGCAATATGTACCAAGTAACCTTCAGCAACCAATGTATGGGAGAAATCAACAAGCTCGATAAAATAGAGCAGTTGGAGCTTATAGACACGCTCGCCTCCATTACAAGAGCGCAGCTCGAAAAGCCGGAGGGAGATTTGGGAGTTTTCCACCGCAACCATAAAGACTACTACCGCCTGCGCAAGGGCGATTGGCGTGTCTATTTTGAATTGAATGAGCAGGAAAATATTCTGCGTGTAGTTTACATACTGCACAAACACACTCTTGCTGATTTTGTCTTCCGTTTCAAGCTGCCCTTTGCTGAGGAAACCATGATAGAGCAGCAGGACAATTTCTGGCGATACATAGAATCTCTTAGAAATAATGAACGAAAATAGCGAACTCTGGGCGAACGTCCACCAAGCGAGCAAGATATATATCCTGCCCAACTTCTTCACTGCGGGAAATCTCTTCTTTGGTTTTTTGTCTGTGATATGCTGCATGAGCGCGCAGTTTGAAAATGCCGGAGCAGTAATGCCCGGAGTCAAGAAGTTTGCGTCTTTTATATTTCCGAACATTCCACAGAGCGCTCCCGAGGCAACTTTCCATTATGCGCTTGCAATACTTTGCATACTTGCAAGCTGCTTTTGCGATGCTCTCGACGGACGCGTAGCCCGGGCAATAGGCAAGAGTTCTCTCTTTGGCAAGGAGTTCGATTCCGTGGCAGACAGCTTGTCTTTTGGTCTGGCACCGGCAATGTTAATGTATTTTCTGGTGCTGCAGCCCACAAGCGGAATGCCTCAATTCCTTGTAAATCTGCTTGGGTCGTCTGGTCTAATAATAGGTTTCTTGTTTCTGCTTTGCGCATGCATAAGGCTTGCACGTTTCAATGTGCTGACAAACCCATATATAGTTGGGCATGAGAAATACGAAAAGGGCGATTTTAGCGGCCTGCCCGCACCAGCCGCCGCAGGAGCAGTTGCGTCTATTTCCCTTACAATGCTTTCTTTAGACCTTGCAAAGTTTGCTGCGATACTTGTTCCGCTTATGCTACTTATTGCATGGTTTATGATAAGCAATATTCCCTACCCGTCTTTTAAGCATATAAACTGGAATACGTCGGCGCGCTTCCGCACATTTGTGCTTATAATAGCGGCAATATTACTCATCTTTGCGCTCAAAGAATATAGCTTTGCAATCATGTTTCTGGCGTATGTGTTCTATTCTCCTTTAAAATATATGCCGCGTTTGGCAAAAGTTATCTCTTATATCAAGGCGCGCGCCACAAAGAAATGCAATTAGGCATATTTCTCTTAGGATCAGGATATTTTCTACAATAGCATTGAAGGTATCAACTTAGGTATCTAAAAGATATTCCATATTTGAACATATTCCTGGAAAATTGCTTGTCTAATATCTGTATAAGGGCAAAATTAAAGGTGGGTAATTGGTATGGATAGAAGGAATTTTATAAAATCAGCCTCAATCGTTGGAGGAAGCATATTTGCAGCATCGAGACTCTCTAGGGCGGAAGCCCTAAAGGAGACTCCAGAAGTGTTTAGAGCAGACAAGTCTTACGACATAATAATAGGAGGAGGCTCAATAGAGGGCTGCCTACTTGCCTTAAGATTGGCAAATGCCGGCAAGAAGGTACTTGTTGTGGAAAGAAGACATTGCCTTGGTTCGGAGATAACTTCAACGCGCCGAACCTGGCTCAATGCAACAACCCAAACTCTTGAGAGCCCGCTTGCCGATCTTCTAACGCCGGAAGCAGAATGTGTTGAGGCCTCAAATCTTGGCGATGGAGGTAAGGCGTATTCTCCCATAGACGGGGAAGTACAATTTTTCTGTGGAAGCGTAAAGAAGTCTTTAATGAGAACCTTGCGCCTAAATGGCGTGGACACTCTGCTTTGCGCAGACATCTTTGGGTTTATCCAAGATAAAAATTCAAATCTTTGCGGTGTGGCTTTTGCAACAAGGCAGGGCTGTTTTTGCGCAAGATGCTCATTGTTTGCAGACGCGTCGATAGGTTCCGAACTATCCCGTACAATTTTTGGATTGGACGATTCCATAAAAAAAGCGTCGTTTACGGCAGAATTTGAACTTGCACAGCCGCTGGCCCAAAAGCGAGAGGTCTTGTGTCCAAAAGAATTGGGGCTTGAATCCGACAAACTAACTTTGCGCCGTTCCAAAAAGGATTCAAAACGCATTTTTATGGAGTTTTCATTTCCCGCAAACAGCTTGGACTCTCAGGAGGCTGAATATGCCGCAAGGAGAAAACTATTGTCCATAGGCAGATGCATAAGAGAGGGAAAAATAGATATTCCAGAGGTAAAAAAAGCAAAAGTGCCATATTTCGCCCAGGAATGCTCCTTAGAATATGCAAATCCGCTAAGCCTTGATTTTGCCCGTCCGCAGAACTTTTTCATTTGCGAATGCAAGCCTCCGCAAAGCGCGGCGGAATTAAACCAAATTGCCGCAGCCCAAAAAGACCGCGCAGAAAAGATTCTCGCCCTGCAAAAAAGCCAAACGGAGACAATGTCTCTAAAAGGCCTCATGCTGAAAAGCTCTTCCGGAGATTCCGCACTTGAAGATCCCTTTAAAATGCCGCTTGAAGAAGATGGATTGCGTACGCCGTTTTTCAAGTTGCAGCCATTTTCACTTCCAGTATCCGACGAAATAGGCGCCGATGTATTTGTTGCAGGCTGCGGAACAGCCGGGGTTTTTGCCGCGCACGAAGCCGCAAGCGGCGGAGCTAAAACCGTTGCTGCAGAATTTTTTAACGATGCCGGCGGTACTCGCACCATGGCGGGTGTTAGGGGTTATTACAGAGGGCAGAGTAAACATCCTTTTGTAAAAGAGAACGATTCAAAAATCTACGCACTTGGACGTAAGAATATCTTCAGCTGGATTGCCGCACGCGCGCTTTACAATTTCAGCATACTTGAAAGTTCCGGAGTAAAACTTCTAACAGGAGCATTGGTCTGCGGAGCAAAGACGGAGGGCGGCAAGATTTCATCCGTGCTGGTTTGCCAAAGGGGCAAGCTAAAATATATAAAGCCTAAGATAGCAATAGACGCCACCGCCGACGCCGATTTGAGCGCCCACGCAAGCATTCCATTTAAGAAGGGTTTTGGAATATCGCATCTTACACAGAACTATAGCCGCTGGGATCTTCCCACAAAAAATGCCGACGGCAAATACGAACATATAAATAAAGACTACGACATTATAGATGCCTCCTTGTTTACAGAATTTCAGCGGGCGGCAATTCTAGACCATGCCGAGGCGCGTTTTTACGATTTCTACCCATTCATAGGCGTAAGAGACGCCCGCCGCCCAATAGGTACGCGCGTTCTTACGCTTGCCGACTGTGTTCTACACAGGCGTTTTACAGATGCCATATGTACTGCCAAAAGCGATTTTGACCCGCATTTCTTCAGCTTAGTTTGCCTATCCCGCATGGGGCTATTGCACCCGCATTTCGATCCGGAAGAAAAAGTTTACATTCCCTACGGCAGCTTAACTTGTTCAGAGGCAGACAACCTTCTCTTCTGTGGAAGGGGTATATCTCAAACATGGTGTGCGCTCCAGTTTACAAGGATGTCTGCCGATATTTTCCTTCTTGGAGCAAGCGTTGGGATAATAGCGGCCGGCATGATAAAAGATGGAGCGTCAACCGGCAATTTCGATATCTCAAAGGCGCAAAGAATTCTTGTTGAGCGAGGGCTTTTAGAGCCTGATTTTGCAGAGGGAATTTCCTTCACAGGAGAATCTCTTGCAGCGGCAGCAGCCAGCGGAGACGATAGCGCCCTTTTGCGTCTTTTACTTTTACCGAAAGCTGAAGCTATGCCGTATGCGCGCGCCCAGCTTGAAAAGTCCGGAGGAAAAAATCTGCCGAGTTCCTACGCATTATGCTATTGGAACGACGGGTCCGTTGCGGCGAATATACGGGAGGAGCTCTCCGCGCTTCTTCTTGAAGAGAAGAAATGCCCGCACGATAAGGACTACTACGAAAGATATGAGCAAAACACTGTCTATTGGCGCATAAATAGAGGAATAGCCGCTCTCGCGCTTGCCGGCGGATCAGATAATCTAAACGACTCCGCCATTCTCAACGCATTTAAAGGAGTTGGAAATGTAGGCAAGAAGGTTCCCAATCCAACAAATCCATATTACGCCAACCGCCTTGATTTGTGTCTTTCGCCAAATTACAATAGGCTGATAAACTTGTGCATGTACGCGCGCATGAAGCCGTCGGAAATATTTATCCCGGAACTAAAACGCCTCGCAGCCGACGCAGAAGTGAAGAATTCTTTCATCACAAAAGACGCCTCTAAGACAAGATGGAGGCTGTATCAAGCCATACTTGAGCTTTCGCTTGCCTCGGCTCTTGCAAGGTGCGGTTCGGAAAGCGGCAGGAATACTCTTAAAGAATATCTCAATGACGTTCACTCCAATTTCCGCCTCTTTGCTAGAACGGAGCTTGACCAAACCAGAAAGGGAGTAAAAAGCCCAGCTCCCCAAGAAGAAAGACCTCTTTAACAGATACAAAGTAAGAAGCCTAGATTTATACAAAAAGGCATTTAAAATTGCGGCGCGATATTTATTATCCGCCGCATGTGTTTTTACATGTTAGATAAGATATGCACTACTTGTATTGAGCTACAATGAGCCATATAAAACTACTCTTCCGCACTTATCCCGCATAGAGAGGGAATATATCGACTTATCAAGATTCATGTACATAGACATGCAAATCTCTGTTCTATTAAATCGCAAAATATTCTGCATTTCCATTAAAAAGCCCAAAGCCCTTCTTTATATCAAAATTCGCAAGTTGGGCGATATATTTAGAGAATATTAATCCACCCATGTAATAGATGCATTACCAATGCATTATTAATACAAAACTAAGTAGCAAATATTATATCTTTGCGGTTGGGAGATAAGCCTACTGTTTTTTTGCCGGAACTGGCGGAATGGGAGTGTCGAATATGATTCGGTCTCCGAGCAAATCTTTACCGTCAGAGGCAAACGCCCTAACGCGAAATTCGCACGGAGATTTTATCTCAAATGCGGATTCTGGCTTAAGCTCAGGAGAATCTTCCGAGGGAACAGATCCGTCGAGCGTATAACGCAATTCTTCAGCGCCCTGGGGAAGGGAAACTTTAACTTTCATTCCCCGTTCAAACGGGAAATACACCCCTTCGTAATCAGGCCTTTTAAAATTGATAGCCTCTATAACAGGAGAGCCTATCCGCGGAAATACATGTTTTTTCATCTTTCCGTAAACACCGCATTTTGAGACATCACCTCCCTTTATGCCAAGCCGAGCCGCAGGGCTTGATGCAGCAAAAGAAAAATTAAAATCCTCAGGCGAGACAAACTGCGGATCTCCAGACACCCCATTTTTATCAAAGCCGTATTTCTTTTCAAGATCGGCCCTAACAGACTCCGCCGCCGACTGATCTGAGGAATCTACCGCATATAGATTGTAATCCATAGACATATACCTTGCATCAAACGGCCAGCGCTTTGGAGAATACAGATAGAATTGAAACGGCATTGGATTGCCTTTAGCTGACACAAAGAATATGTTTTTTTCAACTTTGAATGGCGCCGGATACCCTCCTCGTACGCTAAGCCCCACCCCGCCTTTCATGATTTCCGTATTGTATCGCCCCAAGCGCGGCTCTACAAAAATATTGCCGATTACATCGTTGGAACCTTTTGATATGAGACCAAAGCCGACATTGCGGTATGTAATATTGTCTTTGGCAAGTGAGAGTTGCTGATTGTCGTCAAAGCGTATGGCTGCGTTGCAAAACCAGCCGCGCAGGTCGTGTATGAAATTTCCAACAACCTTGTCGTGAGCAGAAGCGCAGATATATATTCCGTTGGCGTCGCCCAGGGTTTCTCCAGTCCTGAATATCTCGCAGCCCTCTACCATATTATTTCCCTCTATAAAACGAACTATGTCTGGATAGGATATTCCTTTAGAATACTTTTCTCCGGCTCTGCTCCAAAACTCTCCGCGTCCGACAGACGGAGGCAAAACCTTTGTGTAAGCCCTTATGCAAACTCCGCTCCAGGGCATGTCGAAAATAGTGCAGCGGCTGATGCGCGTGCGTGATCCTCTCGACTGCAACAGCGCACCGCGCTCCATATATATTTTGCCGCATCGGGCAAATACGCAATTTTCTATTAGATTGCCTACCATTGTTGAAGAAGGCTTACGTCCAAGCTGGTAGCCGGACATACGCACACCCGCGCCGCCTATATATTCAAAGAGACAATTCCTTACAGTATTATTCCGGGCGGTATCAAATATAGATATGCCATCTGCGCCAACAGCGGAAAAGACGCAGTCAACAAACTCTATGTTCCTTACGCAAGACAGCTCTACCGCCGCTGTGCGATTGTCGAGACTGCGCGAATCGGAGTGAGAAAAGGTTATGCCCTCAAAACGTATATTTTCCACAAGCACATCTTCCGCATCTCCCTCCAATGACTTGCCGTCTATCCGAACTATATATGGGAGCCGTGCCGCAAATACTCCTTCAGGCTTTCCAGAAGAGATGATATATACTTTTTTAGAGTCTGCATCAAATAACCATTCTCCCTCCGTATCAAGATCCGGCGCGTAATTTTCCAGCCATATATTGGCAAAACGATACGCCGGGCTGTAGCTTTCGTAAATACCCTTGTTCTTTGTGTATACTATGCGCTCCAATTCATCTAAGCTTTTTACATAAAGCCTGTCAAGTTCCCAGGGACCACGCGGAATAACACATATTATGGCTCTTGCCAACGCAGAGAAATCAACATCAAAATAATCCGGAAGCTTTATTGCATCCAGCCTAAAGGCGTTTGCATCGCCCTTCTTAGGATTCTTTGCAGAGTCTATGGGCACGGCGTCTTTTATATAGAATCTGCCGCTTTTGCTATTTGGCAAAAAACGTCCGTTCTTAAAAAGACAGTTTATAGAGAACAATTCTGCCCGTCCGCCCTCAATTCTGGGTCTGTAATCCAAAATCTCCGATACATCAGCTTCCCATAACAAGGCCGAATTTGCCGTATTGAATCCGGAAGGTGGATTTGTAGATTTCTTCCAATCTTTTATCTCAACCGCACCCGATAAAGAAACTCCGCCGGGAGTCTGTGCCTTGTATATAGTTGGAAATCCATCTAAAGCCGTGTCTTTTGCAGAGAGCTTAAAAGGCTTGTCGAGATGATATACTCCGTCGGCAATCTCAACAGTGTAGACCTTTCTTGGTTCTTTGGCGCGAGCGTCGCAAACAGCCTGCCTGGCTCTCTCGAGAGTCTTAAATGGGCTATCTTTTTTACCGGTTGAAGAATCGTCTCCGGACATCGACACATAGAAATCTGCCGAGAATACCTCAGCGCATGCAAGAATGATTGCCGCAACAACAAGCCGTAAAAACATGAATACCCCTTTTTTATGCCGTGTTTTATGAAGATCTTAACAGCATCTATAGGGGGTATTCAAGAGCAAATTCTTACAGGAATCTGACGTAGAGATATAGCGAGCTTACAAGCAAAGATATAAATACAACCGCAATACCATATTTGAAGAACTCCATAAATGAAATTGCGTGCCCGTGTTTTGCGGCCTGTTCTGAAACGATTACATTCGCCGCGGCTCCTATGATAGTCATGTTTCCGCCAAGGCAAGCGCCCAAAGACAAAGCCCACCACAATACCTCGGCATATTGAGCGCCCATGCTCTTTGAAATTTCCGCTATCATAGGCGCCATGGTTGCGGTATACGGAATGTTGTCTATAACGCCAGAGATAGCTCCTGATGCCCAGAGAACTATCATAGCAGTCATTCCATGGGAACCGTCGGTAAACTTCAGGAGAGACTCAGCCATAATCTTTATTCCGCCGCTGGCTTCAAGCGCTCCAACTATCATAAACAAGCCTATAAAGAAGAATATTGTATTCCATTCAACCTCTTTGAATATCTCTTGAGGATCTTCAAATAGCAATAGAGCGCTAGCCCCAAGCATTGCAATAGCCGAACTTTGCAGACCTAAGAAGTCGTGAAAAATAAGGCCTGTTACAACCAGCAACAGAACAGCAACCGCTCTAAACATTCGCGGATAATTCTTTATGATTTTCGAAGCGGAACTCCCGTCAAATGCATTTGGATTCTCTCTTGCTGCCTGAAATTTGCGTCTGAATACAAGCGCCATAAACAAGCATACACATATCAATATCATAGCGACAACCGGAGTGAGAACTTCAAGGAAATCCATAAAAGACAAGTTTGCCGCACTTCCGATAATAATATTGGGCGGATCTCCAATCAGAGTTGCCGTACCGCCAATATTCGAGGCAAACACCTCGCCTATAAGCATAGGTTCGGGCGGCAAAGACAACTTTTTTGCCACTGCGAAAGTTATTGGCATAACTATTATAACCGTAGTTACATTGTCCAAAAAGGCGCTCACAAACGCGGTAAAGAACATAAGGGAAAGCATCACAACAAGAGGTCTTCCACCCGTAAGCGACATCAGCTTTACCGCAAGAAAGTTGAATATTCCGCTCCTGGATACTATAGCAACTATTATCATCATTCCAACAAGCAGAAAGACAACGTTAAAGTCTATATAGTTTATATAGTAGAGCGCCTCAGACTTCCTGTCGGAGAGCAGTCCAATAAACACCGCTAAGAATCCGCCAGAAAGAGCAACGGCAACTTTATTGAATTTCTCAAATGCTATAAGTATGTAAGAAATTATGAGTATAATTGCAGAGAGCGCGATAGCGTGTGAACTTGTAAAATCAACAATAAGATCCATATAAGAAAATTCCTAATAACCTAAAAATTATATGCATTAATAAATATTTTTTGCCCAAGTATAACTTTATAAACAGCTGCGCCGCGCATAATGCGCGGCGCTGGGGGCATAGGTGTTTGGGCGGCAGATATGTCGCCAAAATATATAACAGAATCTGAAACACCCGACTTCATCAAACAAAGAAGCCTGCAAAAAAAGAATAAAATAAATCGAGCCCAACAATGCCACAATCAAGTTGCAGCAATATATATAAGCTCTTTTTACCTACAACGCGTATTCGCCGCGTTCATTAGTTCTTATTCTGACAGCTTCCTCCACAGGCATAACAAATATTTTACCGTCGCCTATCTTGCCGGTATAAGCCGACTTAACTATGGTATCTACAGTTTTAGTGGCCATATCGTCTGGGACACATATGTCCACAACTATCTTTGGAAGGAGCTCTACCGTGTATTCACTTCCGCGATAGATTTCCGAATGGCCTTTCTGCCGTCCGAAACCTTTTACCTCTGTGACCGTCATGCCTTCTATGCCTATCTCGGCGAGGGCCTCTTTGACTTCCTCGAGCTTGAAGGGTTTTATAACTGCTTTAATGAATTTCATTGGGAGCATTATTCTTTTTGTTTGCCCGAACAATTCAAGAATTTATTTTAGGCATAAAATGGCGCATTTAGAGGAAGAAATTTTTAGTCTGGCCCGTGAAGCCGGGGTGGATGCCGTTGGAATATGTTCGGCTACCCCCTTTGGCTCCATAGAAAAAATGCGTTTCAAGACGTGGTTAGAAGGCGGGAACAACGCTGGCATGTCTTGGTTTGAGCGAGAATCCGACAAACGTTTTATACCAGCTGCATTGCTCGAAGGGGCAAAGAGCGCAATAGTATTTAGAATAAATTTCTTTAGGAAGGGGGGAGACCCCCGCATAGCCCTATATGCGCAGTCGGAAGATTATCATGAAGTATTGAAGCGAAAGATAACCAAAGCTATATCTCCCCTTGAAGAAGCTGGCGGAAAGCAGAGAATTTGTGTCGATACCTCTCCCATAGCAGAGAAGCTTCTTGCGTTTAGAGCTGGACTTGGATGGATAGGCCGCAACACGCTCATTATCACCAAGCAAAACGGTCCATGGAGTTTTCTCGGGGTTGTACTAACCACACTGGAATTGGAACATTGTGGATACGGACTTGAAAATGGATCATGCGGAAAGTGCAGAAAGTGCATAGATTCTTGTCCTACAGGAGCTCTTGGGGATAGTGGGCTTGATGCAAGAAAGTGCATAAGTTATCTTTCCATAGAAAAACGCAGAGACCGCCTCAGCCCCGATGAGCTCTCACAGATAGGAAACAGACTATTTGGTTGCGATGAATGCCTAAGAGCTTGCCCGTTTGGGAAGACTGCGCCCAATACCAAGGCAGAAGAATTTCTTACAACAATCATCCTTCCCAAAGACGCAACTTTTGAAAGCCTCAAAAATATATCAGATGGCACCCCAATCTCAAGGGCATTTAGATTCACAAAGCGCCGTAAAGGAAATCCAAAGGCTTAAGTATTTTCAAAATATATGAATTGTCAAAATATGTTTAAGAGACAAAATTATTAAGCTAATTAGTATTGGTTCTATACGCTTAAGAACATCTAATATGCTACAATTTTGCAGACGTCAAAAACAATAACATATTAGTTTAAAACAAGTAATAGTAATTAGAAAAATATAAGCACGCTTATCCTATTTCTTCTTTAGAAAATCTATATGATTATCTATACTCTTATTGCCACCAGAAGACACCTCAGAGATTTTTGTTGAAGTATTGGTACTATCACCAACTTCCAGATTAGATGCAGCATTAACATATTCTATTATTCTGCAAATAAAAATCCCCAATGGATCTTTAGTTTGAGTATCACCCCGAGAGGGAATATCTACCCTTTCAAATACATGCCCATCGACACAGATTGACTTCTTCACAACATTGCTAATGAGTATTACACTTGGAGAATCGTTTATGTCTTCAAAACTATTTTCTTTCGATTTCCGTTTAGATAAAATCTCATTCAACTGTTCAACTAATGACAAAAACATTTCTTTTGTACAACTTACAGTAGTTGAAGAGTTATCATAATTATTATTACTATTCAATATTCTAAATGTTCTTTCATTATCAGATTCTGAATCCATTATTATGTTAATCGGCTCACAAAAAGTGCGAAAAAGAATTATTCGGTTAAACTTTATAATACTTATTTTTGCATTATCTTTAGCGCCCAAACTCAGCACTATAGCATATGGTATATGCAAAGGAGTGTTTATTAAAAGACAACAATAAGAATCAGAATCTTTAATAGGAAATTTCTCTTTGAAGTAATCCAGTAAAAATTTGTTAGAATATGGAGATGTCTCCGCATAGGGCTGGGCATACACATTTAAACTGAATAAAAAGATAATATAAAACACAAAGAGTTTTGTCATAAGGATTGATTTTATTTACCACGTTAAAAAATTATATCTATATATCTGACTAACTTTTAATCTATTCGTCGCTGGATACCAGCTGCATAGACAAAAAACCTGTACAACAAAAGCCGCGATGTTCTCCTTTCAAGAGAACACTCGGGTTCTCCATATTTACAATCGTACATTGTTCTTATCTTTGATGTTAAAAGTATTAACTTTCTTTAATCTCTTTAGTTCCTTAAGCCAATATAAAGCATCCTTTTCTATATTTTATAATATACTATCAATTACGAAAATCAAATCCATAACCATATCCAGTATCTATATTGAAAGCTATATATAGATAGTTAGAATCTCCATTAATTAACTCATATTTCCTGCCTGGAGACTTCCAAAGATCCTCTCTATATTTCTCCATATATTCACAGTTAAAGAAAAAACCTTCGCCTGGAGAATCTGTCTCGCCTTGCTCATATACGATCGCTCCATTTGGAACAAATACTTTTGATGGGTCTTTATATTTTGATGCATCAAATTTGAATGCAAAACCTAAAGTATAAAAATCAAAAGAATGAGGTCTCTTTATAAACTCAAACCCTTCAGGCGGTTGCAATTGATATGCAGACGAAATATAGTTATCATCTCCTGGCCAAATATATTTATCAACCATGTATATAGAAAAATACATAACAAAACCTCATACGTATACGTGCAAAATAATATTCATTATTAAAATCTCCTATCTATCCTTAATGGCGCATTTTAATATCTTTTCAAAACTACAATGTATCTTTATATACATATATCCTATGTATGCAAACATTAATGTAAAAAATACTATATAACGATATTTATAATAAGATCAAAAATTAGCTTTATTCCAACCAAATATAAAATGCTCAAAATCTAAGAGTATACAATATGAATCAGCTAAGAAATATCTCTATACGCAGAAAGCATATAGACAATTAACTTCTTCTTATTATACCATGTAAATATTTTACATACATATTAACTCAAGTGCATATCCAGATTTATTCTTTTCATCCAGATAAACTATTGCCGTATTTGGAACATTCATGGATCTTATAAATACATTAAGATCTTTAGAATCTTTAATTTGAATGCCGCATAACTGTGCAATATCTTGTAATAGACTTAAGAATTGATCTTTGTTATCTGTTAAATTATATAAATTTTGCAATTCTTTCTTCTTGATAGACTTATAATCAAAAGAAACGAGCAATGCCCTACTTATTGAGTTATTCTGTACAGATTTTAATTTAGAAGGGAATATATACCTTACATATTTAGGCACCACAGACATTAAATTATCTTCAGGAAAGAAAACATTATTAAATTTCTCATTAGAAAATAAACTATAATAATTGTCCGATAGGACGCTAAATAACTCAGAATCTTTTACGACTAATGACTTTCTTGCCCTGCTGTTCTTTTCTATTACAAATTCTCCGGACTTTTTAAAATCTGCAAATTGGCAATAGAGCATATTTTTATCAACATGGGTCAGCGCAATGGAAATGATAACAGAACGCTTTAGTTCTGAGTTGTAATAATAGAAATCCATTACCGGCCCCAAAAATGAAAACGGACTCCCCTCATCATCAGAACCAGATTTAGATATTATATCAACTAACCGAGAGCCTATTTTAGAATCTATTTTTACTTCCGAAACAATCTTAAATTTATTTTCTGAGTTTGTTTTAGACGTCGCAGCAAAAGGATCATTCTGCGATAGAAGCGCCTCTACAACATACAAACAGTTTGAATGCAAGACGTTCAAAAATAATGTCATTAGTATAGTTAGAAATATTATTCGCATGGGATAACCTTTCCATAACAAATATGATGGCGTAGCTTTTAAGTTAGGTCAATTGCTATGAACAGTATAAGAATATGCGTTTTTGACCCGCTATCAATATTAAAGTAAAATCAAGTATCATATCTAATAAGATATGCATAGCCTTTACCAGTTTCAGGATTAAAAAGTATATATCTGAGATATTCATCCGCTTTAAAGCAATGCATTTCGTATATAGGTCCCTTGCCCTTACACACAAGAACCTCATAAGGGAGATCTCCAAATGATATTTTTGTTAATATGTCGCGACTTCGTATTAGGCACGGAGAATCTTCTTCTAAAGGAGAGAGCGACATTTCTTTTAGATTAATACTATCGGGAATATTCAATTCTCTAATCTTATATTTATATTTCCCCGTTGTTTTAAATATAGCTTTAGCATCTTCTGAATCATTTGATGCATTAAAACTAAACTGAAAATACTTTGAGCGGAACCCATCTTTATTATAATATGATATATTAAACCCTTCTGGGAGCGACAGGCCAAATAGCGCGGAAAAATATTTATCAGAGCTATGATCTATGAAATATTCATATAAATCTGAATAATAGCATACCGCCATTACTAAGAGTAGAATATATACAAACTTTTTATATTTTTTCATCTAAATATCTTAAAGTGGGACGAAGAATATATAACCGGTACCGATATCTGTGTTAAAAAAAATATATATGAGTCTAGAAGTCTTATCGGAGTTTTCCATAATAAACTTTTTTCCAGGGAGCCATAACAACCCTTCTATTCTGGAGTTATATGAAGTATATAAAAAAGAATGTTCCGATCTATTATGCAACGGAGTAATCTTGTAATCAAATTCAGGATTGTTTGGATCTGCAATAGTGAAAATTGAATCAACGTCATTTGTTGGATTAAATTTAAATTCTATATAATATTTATCCCAAAATATCCACGGAGAATATGTAATTTCAAACCCATCAGGAAACTTTTCTATATTTAAAAGATTTTTTATTCCATATTTCGTAAACGGGTAGCGTATAAATATTATCAAAAAAACAATAATTATAAGCAAAAATATTTTACTTTTCTTTCTTAACACAAGCCCCTCCATATAACCAAAGATTACCATTATCCTTTATGCAAAAAGGAACTTCAAGTCGATATACCATATGAAGCATAAGTCGATAAATAAGATTAGAGAATATCTATTTTAAAAGTTATACAATAGAATTCAAGAATCATTGTATAATACGCTCACAAATACATCCCCATACATCGCTCTGCATGATAAAAAGCTTAAATAGGTATTGGATAAAAATCTATCCAAGAATAAATATTGTTAGACGCATATAATGACGCTATGAGCACAATTCTACCATAACCGTGGCAGACTCAACTAACAACAGGATATGCGGTATCGTTAAATAAAGGGGGCATAGAGAAATAGGCGCAATCTAATATTTTAAAGAGCCAGTAATATAAGAAGATGACATACATTGAGTTTAACAACAGCTACAAAGACATAAAGAAGTAAGATCTCCAAAAGGTATAAGAATATGTTCCTCTAATATATGGCTTCTTTAGTTCTATATTAGGAAATTCCACAAGAGAGTTCTGGAAAAGATAAGAAGCCTGTATATCCAACATGAAAGCACGAAGATATGTGAAATACAATTAACGAAGGCGATTAGATAGTTTCTAAAGAAGTATCATATGATATGACGAGTTTATAAGTGATTATGCAGGTTATTAAACAAGAAATATAAGATGGCAACACGATGCCTGTAAAATATTAGGCAGTAAGATGAGATAATGGGAGCAATGATATACCAAGCGCAGATAGAGTTTGAAAAGTCGGAGGAAATGATGACTGTATTATTTTATCCGATTATGGAAATGTGCAAAGCATCTCAAAGGCAATAGACAAAAGAGCTGATTCTCATTATAAAATGAAGTTAATTCAAAGAGACTCTTACGGATACAGAAGTTTTAAAAGTTATATTCGCAGAGTACTCGCATAATGCGGAAACAATAATATGAAATACTCCTATTCCTAATAGCCACTATTCCAAAGGCTCTGATATTAATAAAAAAAGAAGCTCAATGATTTTCGTAAGTCATTGAGCTTCAAAATGGTGGTGGGGACTGGATTCGAACCAGTGAACACCGAAGTGAACGGATTTACAGTCCGCGCCCTTTAGCCACTTGGATACCCCACCAAGTGTTTAAATTTAAGTTAGACAGATTACCTCTTTCTTTATGCTTGCCAAGCTTTTTTTTTAAAAATCTTATCCATTAAAAAATTACTCATCGAACAAAATATATCTTATCTAACTGCCAATTATAAATACATTTACTGCGATTCTCTCTAAAGATTCGTAAAAACAATATACCTAAAAAAAGTCTTCCAACCATATTCCCGCATGAGATAACTCATCGCCTGCAAGAAATATATATAATACTATAGATACCAGTAAAAATACGCAAAATACTACCAACAGAAATTTTTTGCGAATAGATACAAATCTCTTAAACGCCTCGTTGTCTGCCTTATTTCCTCCGGTCGATATGAATTTCTCAAACTCCAAAAAGGGATCGTCCATATAATAAATCAATCTTATTCCGCAAAAGAACGAAATAAACAATGAAACTATAGCTCCTGCAAAGCACAGAATATCGCTCGTTTCAAATGAGGACTCACCAAGATATTCAAGAAATTCTTCCATATTATTATAAGAGAAAGGGGCGCGCCGCTAAGACGCGCCCCCGGTTTTATTTGCCAAAAGTAACACATATCACAACTTAAATAATCCCCCTATAAAACCCTATGCATACAGAAGCAACCGCCGTGCTAATTTTTACGCCTCTTTAAGACATAAAGTATTGAGAACACTCCAAACAAAATAGCATAGGAAGCTGGCTCTGGAACCTGTGCACCAACATGCGCCAATCCATCAGAAGAAATAGCACATTCAAATATATTGCCGTCAGAATCTTGAAGATTGAACACCTCGTCTTCTTGAAGAGCAGAAAGAACAACACTAGTATCATCGCCAAGAATACTTTCCAAATCTATGCTCTCGCCACCCTGAAGAGTTAAGGATGTAAGAACAATATCAAGACGCGAGAAATTAACAGAGCCACCTTCCCCAAGCATCAGATTTGCGCCCTCTGTTATGAGAAGATTTTCGGCCTCTACATTATCAGCCTCTAATACGGAATTCTCAAACAACTCTACCGTAGTAAGCTTTACATCGCCCGCAACGACAACTTTCCCGCCATCTGATATATTTACCGCTGAAGTATATACCTGCCCATCCGGATTAGTTTCCTCTTCAATAAGTGCGCTATTTAGATTAAGCACGCTCCCATCTCCGGAGACATTCACTGTTCCGCCGCGCATATATTGAGTCTCTTCATAAAATTCTCCGGTGCTCCAATTGTAGGCACTGTAAGTATTAGCAAGAGACATTGTGACATTTGATCCGTTGGTTATATTTAAAACCGGAAGGGCGCCAGATGACACATAACCGTACATATCTACATATCCGGTAGTAAAGACACTATTGTCTATATTTATAACAGCGGAAGTCTCAGAATAGGAAGAATTGGTTCGAGTAGAAAGCGTAGCGCCGCTGAAATCCACTTGTGTATTTTTAAATGTAAGATAACTACCCTGAGAGACTGTAAAAGACTGTTTATAACTTCCACCCTCCAACACAGTGAAAGAACCACCTTCAACAGTCATGTTTGCTCCGCCTCTAACTTCACTAAGATTGTTTGCATTAAGAGTTGTGTTGCAATTTTTAAGAGTAAGGCTTGATGCAAACTTCCCGTAATAATGAACAGAATTTACGCTAAGTTTATTCCCTATGTTAAGCGAACTATTGCTTATGACGGCATTTGCGCCACTTTGAACATACAGGCTCTGCAGATTTGAGAATGAAGCAGATTCTATATTGTATTTTTTTTGTTCGGCCGTTTTTGAAGAATCATTGTCTATATATAAAGTTGGAGCATCGATGGAGTCGTTGGAGCTGTCCCATCCGCCTCTAAAACTAATATAGTTGGAATTGTAAAAACTCTTTCCGGAACTTTGAATGTAGTCCCTATAAAGGCTACTCTCATAATCTGCACAGAACAGACTCGCAGATGCAAAGATTATACCCGTAAAGAAAATTACATTATTCAGCTTATTCATATAATTAACCTTTCTTCATCAGGGAGGATACTCTTATGAACTTATTTTTTGATAATTTAAGAATATAGATAATTTAGAATACCAGTGTCAAGACTCTTTTTTAAGCATAAAATAATTAATGAGTTAAAAATTTTTACTCATTATAAAATGGCTGAAGAAACAAATGAAATATGTGCGCATGTATTGTATGTTCATAGAAATGAACATGTTGCGCATTAATCTTTCAACAAGGTATTCTAAATACCATGAGAAAGGACTTCCTATTGGCCAAAAGGCTTCTCGCCGGCAGCGGCATAACTTTGCTGGATGCCGCAAGGCTTATAAGAGGCATTATGGATTTCAGTCCGACTGGAGATGATACTCCTGTACCACTACAATATTGCAGAAAAGTTATAGAATGCGGGCTATCTCATTACGAAAAAATAGAGTCTATGACCGCCCAGGACGGATTTATAATATACCTTGAGTCAAAATCGTCCCTCAGGCCAGATTCAAAAACTTCTCTAAAATATCTCAGCAAACGCCTGCTTAATTCAAGCCCTGATTTCCCAAAGGGAATTCTCTCCACAATCAGCCAATCGGACTGCGAAACTTAGCTAAGGCTTTGTTTTACAACACCCACACAGTTCAACAAGGGCAGAACCATGCTTTACGGATTTTTCCAGTTCGCCGTAAAGAAATCTTGGTGCAACAAGAATCCGGTTAAAAACAAAGAGAAAAAAAGATAATAGAAAACGAGATAACCCCTCTTCCCTTAAATGAGATTAAGCGAATTTTAAAAACAGCATCAAAGCCTGAAAATAAGGAATGTGCTGCCGCTATAGGCCTTATGTTGTTTGCGGGCATAAGACCCGCGGAAGTAAGAAGACTGCGCTGGGTCGACATAGACATGGAAGAAGAATACATTACCGTACGCTTATCATGTTCAAAGACGGGCGGAACAAGGCATGTTGAGATATGCACATCGCTAAAGAGCTGGCTTAAGAATTTAAAGTTAAATCCAGATGAAATGATTTGCCCGAAAGACTGGTTGGGCAGATGGCGCCGTATACGCATGGAAGCAGGCTTTGCCGACAAATGGGTTCACGATGTCTTGCGCCACACATACGCAAGTTATCACGCCAAAAGATATAGAGATCTTCCGCGTCTGCAACTGAACATGGGTCATCGCGACTTGAGCCTTTTAAGATGCAGATACATCAACATGGCAAATATAAAAAGTTCCGATGCTGAAAAATTCTTCGAGGGGCTATCGTTTGGCAATAGCTGCGCAAATAAAAAAGACTGCGGTAGATAATTACAACCATATAGCAAGGCGGCCTTTTAAGACATTCTTCTATATTGTACCAAAGATAATTTTACATCTAAAAACTGTTAAACGCAAATATGACCATGTGATTTCAGATGAAATAAGATTCCCATCTGAGAAGAATCGTTGAAACTCATGCAAAATATTAGCGCATACATTTTAGAGATTCTTTAAATATTATGCCTTCCTCTCCAAAGAAAATATAACAACGCAAGTAAAAATATCCATTTTACCAGGCGAATAAAAAAGCCCGCAAACAATATGCTTGCGGGCTTAAAAAGTGGCAGGAGCGGAGGGGCTCGAACCCCCGACCAACGGTTTAGAAAACCGCTGCTCTATCCACTGAGCTACGCTCCCGTATTTATGTTACATATGCGGAGAGCTTTGTCTCTGCGGCATCAAAAACAAAAATCGGGGCGAGTGGATTCGAACCACCGACCTCTACGTCCCGAACGTAGCGCTCTACCAGGCTAAGCTACGCCCCGTTTTTGTAAAGAACATGTCCTTATGTTCTTTTTGCGTCTTTATTCAAGCCTTTTTTTGTTGAAAAAAGTTTTTTCCGCTATTGCATAGAAAAAATGAGCAAAGAAATTGAAGAAGGACTCAACTTTAACGTCGATTTTAAGAAACTCAAAAAGATAGCCTCCTGCGAGGCCGACGTAATACCCGCAATAGCGCAAGACGCCGATACCGGAGAAGTTCTTATTGTGGGCTACGCAAACCTTCTTGCACTTCAGACGGCATTCAAAGAGGGCATGGCAACATTCTGGAGCACATCGCGCAACGAGCTTTGGATTAAGGGCAAAACAAGCGGGGACTTTCTCGAGCTTGTAGACGTTCTTATCAACTGCGAGCAGAACTCTGTTGTATATAAGGTAAGGCTGAAAGGAAAGGGGTCGTGCCACACAAAAAATAAGGACGGCATTGCCCGCAAAGGTTGCTATTACCGCAGAATAGTAAAAGACGGAGACTCTTTTAAGCTGGAGTTTCTACCCGGACAAGAGTAGTTTACATTTTGCGCTTGGGCTTTTCGAATAGAGCGGAAAGCCCCTGTTTTGCATGCCTAAGGCAAAAACGTACCAAGATGAGGAACTGAGAACTATCGGCCCCTCAAGGGGAACAGATAGCTTTGCCCAATGCCTTGTTCGGCACTTAAACATGCCGATGCAAATGACGACATTTTAGCAACTAAGAAACGATTATCTCAGTTTTAGGCCAGAGGCATGAATTTTTTGCTCGATTTAATGCAAAAAAGATATACTCTATGGACAATAAAATACTTTGTGTATTGCGCGTTCTTCTAATTGAACGCTGTAAACGCGCATAAAAATACACGAAAAAATCATCATACAGAATATGAAATTTAAAGTAAGCAAGGAAGATTTCTCCACGGGTTTGAGGCAAGTGGCAAATGTGGTAAGCTCAAAACCGCAGATGCCTGTGTTGAATAACGTATTAATAAAGGCGCAGAAGTCAGCTGACGCGAAAGATGCGGGTAAAGTTTTCCTTACAACAACAAACCTTGATTTAGGCATATGCTGCTCGGTTAAAGCTGATGTAGAAGTTGAAGGCAGTATAACGCTGCCCGTAAAGAAGCTTGCCTCTATAATTTCGGCAGCCCCGCGCGAGGAAATTAGCATTGAGACTTCCGACGGACAGACGGCGAGGATACGCTCCGGGTCTTTGGACATACAGCGTTTCAACGGCTTGAAGGCGGAAGACTTTCCACCGCTGCCAAGCTTTGTGGACAAGTTCTCTTACGAGCTTTCCCCGCAAGACTTGCTCAGCATGCTAAAGAGCGTCTCCTACGCGCAGAGCACCGATGAGAACCGCTATATTCTAAACAGCGTGTATTTTAACTTCGCGGATGGGAAACTTTCATTAGTTGCAACAGACGGCCGCAGGCTTGCTCTGATATCAAAAGACCTCAAGATGGAGAAAGAGGACGAAGGCGGAATAATACTGCCAGCAAAGACTGTTTCAGAGTTGGAAAAGCTCCTCTCCCAGGGAAGCAGCGTAAAGATAAGTTTCAACGACAGGCAGGCGGCTTTTGACATAGCTGTAAATGAGGATTCCCAAAACAAGGGTTTGCGCGGGTCTATATATCTGGTTTCGAAGATAGTGGAAGGGTCTTATCCGAACTACAAGCAGGTTATTCCAAAAGAGGCTGAGCACCGCATAAAGATAGAGAGAGAACTGATGCTCGATGCTGTTCAGCGCGCAAGCCTTTTGGCAAGCGACAAGCAAAATTCGGTTAAACTGCGCATAATGCCAAACTGTCTTGAGGTTTCCGGGCAGAGTTCCGAATACGGCGAGAGCCGCGAATCTTTGGACATAGATTATTCTGGTCCCGAGGTTAAGATAGGGTTTAATCCG
Organism: uncultured Opitutales bacterium; assembly: GCA_944390805.1. GTDB lineage: Bacteria > Verrucomicrobiota > Verrucomicrobiia > Opitutales > Intestinicryptomonadaceae > CALXQW01. The sequence continues at coordinate 32,845 of CALXQW010000041.1, forward strand.
GAATTCTTGGCAAGCCCGTTGCGCAGCCTGACAAGAGACGAAATTTTCTTTGAGTTCAAAGACGAGATGAGCCCGGGTGTTTTCAAGACGCTCGACAATTTCCTATGTGTTGTCATGCCTTTGCGGGTGTAGATTTTTCCGGAATATTTCCGGTGGAAAATCCTTATCTTTTGGCATTGCCGGCGGTTTTGTCGGCAATGTTTTTGCTTTTTTTGGCCGGCCGTTTTTTTATCTCGCAAAAAGGCGTGGTTATAGAGGCTTGGCTGAATTTAATCTTAAGGGGGCTGCTTGTGGCGATAATACTAAAGCTTGCCTTGTCGGAAGATGCTATTTTTGCGCCGCTTTTTGCTGCGGGGCTGCTTGCTGCATTTTTGTTTGACTCGGTAATTATCCGCATGGGCGTTTTTGCCTTTAGCATGGACGGAAGCGGGCTTTTTTTAAAAAAGGCTGCTGTAGACAGCGCATGGCGGCCAGACCTAAAGTTTCTGCGTTTAAAGCGCGCGATAGAGGCCGGCGGAATGAGAAAGAGCGGATCGTACATGGCAGCTTCCGAAAATGGATTTAGGCCCGACAGCTATTCTACGGTCTTTATATCCGGCGATGCAAAAACCGTTCTGGAAGTGTCATTTGAAGACTTCGGTAAAGGGCTTGCAACCTGTTCGAGAGCTGCGAGCCAATCAGACGACGGCACAATAGTGCTGACTTCGTCTGGGTTTGAATCAGAGATATTTCCGCCTGTCCCCGATGGCATAGACGCGGAATTTCACCCGTTGAATTCAAATCCGCTAAAGACGTTGCACAGGCACAGCAGGAGAATATCAAAATACGGAAATTTTTCTCTGCTTGACGATACGGTTTTCGAGCGCATAAACAATGCCTTCGAACAAAAATGCAGGGCAGATGGTCTAATAAACGCGCCTGAAGACATATCGGAAAGTGGACTTCTTACCGGAAGAGGCGCATATCTTGCATGGAAGGCCGCATTGCGTTTGCGTTATTTTGGAATGTAGGGCATGAAGAACGGAATAAAAAAGAGCATAAAGAAGCTGGAGAAGTTTACCGCCGACGTCATATACGACAGGGCCGACGGATTGAAGGCCAAGCTCTACGGAAGTTTTCTATGGTGTTTATCTCAGATATTTAGGCTTATCATAAGTATTAGGCATTTTTGCTACAATAAGAGGATACTGCGCGATTCCCCTTTGGGCTGCCAGGTTGTTGTTGTGGGCAATCTTACTGTGGGCGGAACAGGCAAAACGCCAATAGTGGAAAAGTTTGCAAAGGCCCTGACAGAGAGGGGAAGAAAAGTTGCAATTTTAAGCCGCGGCTACAAGAGCAAATCAGATGGGGCCTTGGGGAAATTCATACGCTGGCTAACCCATGGAGAGGCTCCTAAGCCGAAGGTTGTATCGGACGGAAAGAATGTTCTGTTGGATTCAGAGATTGCCGGAGACGAGCCCTTCATGCTTGCGAGCAATCTTCCTGGAGTTGTTGTGATTGTTGACAAGAACAGAATAAGAGCCGGGCATTACGCCATAACGCATTTTGGTGCCGATGTTCTGCTGCTCGACGACGGCTTTCAATACTTGCCTCTGCACGGGCAGGCCCAGCTTCTGCTGGTTGACAAGACAAATCCTTTTGGAAATTTGAGCATGCTCCCGCGCGGAATTTTAAGGGAGCCAATCTCTCATTTGAAGAGGGCATCATTCATATTCCTCACAAAATCCGATGGAACTCCAGATGCCGAACTTGAGAGTCTCATAAGAAAGTATAATCCGAGTGTTGAGATTATAGAATGCGCACACAAGCCGAGCTGCCTTATAGATTTTACCACCAGAGAGCGCAAACCTCTTGACATTTTGAGGGGTAAAAATGTGGCATGCTTTTGCGCTATTGCCGCGCCAGAATCTTTCGAGGGTCTGCTTAGGGAATGCGGAGCAAAGATAGTATTTAGGGAAAGGTTCATGGACCATCACAGGTTCGATGAAGACGAACTTAGCGAGGTCTTTCGCGAGGCCGCCAGCAAAGGAGCAGAAATGGTTCTTACAACTGAGAAGGACGCCGTAAGGATACGTCGCAATTTCAGCGCCGAGCTGCCATTTTACTACACCCGTTTAGAGATAGAGATACTCTCCGGCGCGGAAGACTTCAACGCGGCTGTCGAGAAGGTATGCTTTCCAAAGCGCAAGGCCGATGAGGCCATGTCTAATCTGGCTGTAAACCAGAATGAGCCGAACAAATAGAACATGGGTTGGCCTATCACAAAAGTATTTGCAATTGTTGCAACTCTGAAAGTGCCGATCTAAAAGCTCGAGAAGATCTAAGTTAATCTTTAGAAGTTGGGTTTGGATGTTCAAAGACAAAATCTCTATTGACCAACGGAAGATAAATATTAAAAATTTTTATGTAAATTTAATTTGCATCCAAAACTTTGGAGAAAGGAAATAAATATGTTTTGCCAAAAATGCGGTTCTGAATGTAAGGAAGGCGCCTTGTTCTGTTCAAATTGCGGCGCACCGTTAGTCGTACAGGGCGAATCTGACAATATAAGCAATATTCCAGACCATTTGGTAATGTCCATTCTTACCACACTATTTTGCTGTATTCCATTTGGGATAGTATCTATAGTCTATGCCGTAAAGGCAGGCATGTCGAAAGAATCTGGCAATGTGGAAAAGGCAAGATTCTATTCAAAAAAAGCTTTCTTATGGAGCATTTGGGGCATCATATTTGGAATAGCGTTTGTAATGCTCTATGGTTTGATAAGTTTCCTGACTATGCATGATCCGCTGTGCTAAATGTTCGGCCATAATACCTGAAGGCGCGCGCTTTTGCCCAAATTGCGGGACAAGAGTAGATGGAAACACAAGCCCGATAAAAGGCCTATGCGAACGCTTCAAGACAAAGATGCTTATAAACTTCTTTGTTTTTGGAAATTACTTTGCCTTCTTCGCAAGTCCATATATAAGAAAGGCCGAAAAGCAAATTGACGCCGAATCTGTAAAACTATTATTGGACAAGGCAAAAACACGGCTCTATATTGGCCTATTCTTCTCCTGCATAATAAATGGGTTAATCCTGTGGTATGCGGCAAAATTTTTGTTTAAATTTGCGCAACATATTCAGAGTGGATTTATGCCGTGAAGATGTCCTCTACGCATATTTGCTGGGATTTTATCTTTCTTGCACTTTTGGCGGGGCTCATAGTGCTGCTGTATTTCTTAGACCCTTCCGAAAATTCATTCTTCCCGCCCTGCCCTTCAAATGCAATCACCGGGCTATACTGCCCGGGTTGCGGAACATTGCGCGCCCTGCATGAAATTTCACATCTGAATTTGCAAAAGGCGCTATCGCTCAATGCGCTGGCGGTATTGTTCCTGCCTATTTTGCCCTTTATGGCGCTGTTTCCAGGCAAGTTTTCATCGCCAAAGTTCTCGGCTGCAGTGCTGGCGCTTATAATAATATTTTGCGTGCTAAGAAACATTCCGCAGTTTGAGTTTCTCGCCCCATAAGAAGAGAATTTCCTGTGTGCGGCAGAACAAGCAATCTATTTATCCCAAGGCAGGCGAACCCCCTTTAGGGGATATATGCCATCAAGATTAAATGGCTCCAAAACCTTGCCGGAATTTAAAATATTATTCGGATCAAGAGCGCGCTTTACAGCGCGCATAGCCTCTATCTCGGCAGGAGAATGCTGCAATGACATGTAGCGGCTCTTTAGAATTCCTATGCCGTGCTCTCCGCTCACGGCACCGCCGAGCGATACGCACTTTGCAACAGCCTTATCCATCACAAACCGCGCAGCGGCTGCACTCTTAGGATTGGAACCAAAATACATGGCATGTATATGGTAGTTCCCGTCGGCAGCATGTCCGAATGTCGGTGTGGCAACATTGTTATCGCGCCCTATGGAGTTGAAGTAGTCGAAAAATTCCTCTGCCCTGTCCGACGGTAAAACTATGTCCTGATTGAGTTTGCTGTCGGCTATTTCATACATACTCTGGGAACATTTTCTGCGTATGGCCCAAAGCTTCTGGGCATCGGCTGAGGTCTTTGCAATCTCCGGCGGCGGCGCGTAATTTGCGGCTGCGGAAAGCATCTCAGCCTCCGCGCTGTCTATCTGGGCTTCCGACCCGTCAAGCTCAGCGAGAAGAACTGTTGACCCGTCGGCAAAAGATGCCTCAGGGCAATATTTCTTTGCGCACGCGCAACTTTGCGAATCCATAAATTCAAGTATGGACGGCATAACCCTAGCACGCAAAATAGCCGATACACACCTAAACGCCGCTTTTGAATTAGGTGGGAAAAATAAATATGTACGCGTCTTCTCCGGACGCCTTGCAAGCTTTAAAAAAGCCTTCGTTATAACGCCAAGCAACCCCTCAGAACCTATCCACAAATCGCGCAGATTAAGCCCGACAGAAAACTTTCTAAGAGGCCTTCCAAACCTTACAAATTCACCGCTTGGCAGATAGCCCTCAAGCGCCAGAACATAATCTCTTGTAACTCCGTATTTCGCGGCCCTCAAACCGCCGGCATTGCACGCTATGTTCCCGCCTATCGAACAGTAAAGATGGCTTGACGGATCTGGCGGATAAAACAGGCCATATTCTCCCGCAGCCTTGTCTATATCGGCAGTTATGACGCCAGCGCCCACCTCAGCCACCCAAGTTGAGGCATTTATCTTTATCTCGCCCAAGCCGGACAAATCCAACACCCAGCCCCCTTTCTGAGGAAGAGCCCCGCCCGAACAGCCCGTTCCGCGGCCACGCACCGACACGCAAACCCCATACTTGTTGGCAAGCTTCAAGACGGTTCCAACATCACTGGGATCTCCTATAATTACGGCAGCCTCAGGCCGGAAAAAATACCTGCTGTGGTCTATGGACTCAAAGAAAAGATTCTCCTCCGAAGTCTCCACACGCGAGTTCCCAAGTGAGCCTTTCAACTCGGCAAGAGCCGCCCTATTACTATCGCGCCCGGACAAATCCATATAACTCTGCGCCTGAAATAAACCTATTCAGCTATGTTTAAATAGCCCTTCATGTTCTTATAATAATAAGCCCTAAGCACCCCAACTATCTCCCTGGAACGCTTCAATTTCAAGACCTCGCACTTAAGCTCCTCAGCAGAAGACCGCGATATCTTCCTTACCAGGAACTTTATCTCACCCACCGACCCAGACGACATGCTCAACTCCGTAACACCCATGCCTATCAATAGCGGCGCATAAACCGGATCAGACGCTATCTCTCCGCATACGCTCACCGGCAGCTTATATTTGCGAGCATCGGAAACTATCTTGTCGAGAATCCTTATAACGCCAGGATGCATAGGCTCATAAAGAGATGCAATCTTGTCGTTAACCCTATCGACAGCTATCATGTATTGGATAAGGTCGTTAGTGCCTATGCTGATGAAATCGCAATAGTCCGCAAGCATGTCGATAATCATAGCGGCACTTGGAACCTCTATCATTGCCCCCACCGGAACATTGTCCGCATAGGCTATGCCCTCTGCGGAAAGCTGAGACTTTGCCGTCTCTACAAGCCCCCTTGCCTTCTCTATCTCCCTAAGGGAACTTATCATGGGAAACATCATCTTTACCGGCCCGCAAACCCCAGCGCGCAATATGGCCCTAAGCTGCTTTATGAACATATCTTCATGGTCGAGACAAAATCTTATAGCCCTGTACCCCATGAAAGGGTTCTCCTCAGGGTGCTCAACTTTCATCAGCTTAAAATTCTTGTCGCCGCCCAAATCGAGCGTGCGTATCACCACAGGCTTGCCCATAGCCTTCTCAACAGCAAGCTTGTACGCATTAAACTGCTGTTCCTCGTCGAGAAACGTGCCCCTGTCTAAAAAGAGATTCTCCGTCCTAAAAAGCCCGACACCGTCCGAATATCTCATTATATCTTCCGATATGTCTGCTGCGGAATTTATATTTATTGAAACCCTTATCCGAACCCCGTCCGTCGTCTCAGCAGGATAAGGCATGGAAGATATAAAAACCTTCCTGTTCTCGCGCAGAAGATTTTCAACCTCCTCGTAATGGCGTATGGACTCCTCCGTCGGATTCAACGCTATCTTGCCGTTGTACCCGTCTATCAGCAGATAGTCTCCGCTGGCGATGCGCTCCGTAACAGCGCTTATCCCAACTATGCACGGAACCCCAAGGCTGCGCGCTATTATTGCCGTGTGGCTTGTCTTTGACCCCTTCTGTGTTATTATTCCAAGAATTTTGTCCTTAGACATTAGGGCAAAATCCGACGGGGAGAAATCTTCGCTTACAAGTATCACCGGATCCGATATATTCAAAGACCTCGCGCGCCCTCTGCCAAGCATGTTGCCCAACACCCTGTGCGATACATCTTTTATATCGGAAATTCTCTCCTTCATGAAGGGATCGTCTATCTGGTCGAACGCCGCGATAAACTTCTCTATCACCTTCATATAGTAATACTCTATGTTGTATGTTCCCGCCTTGAACTGGGATATGGTCTCCTGTATTATGGCAACATCCTCAAGCAGCAGCAGATGAGCGTCAAATATGGACGCTTCCGTCTCGCCTACCTTATCCTCAAGCTCCTTTTTTATCAGCTGAATATCCTGGCGGGTCTTCACTAAAGCCGCCTCAAAACGCTTGATTTCCGCATCGCGGTTCTCGGGAAGAACCTCATATGCCGGAACCTCAACATCGTCATGAAATATGAGCAAAGCGGCCCCGCGCGCCACGCCGTTAGAAACGCCCAGCCCGCTAAGTATTACTTCCGGTCTTTCCTCTGCCATTTTCTACCTGTTAAATTCAAATCCTAAACTCCCCCATTGCAACACTTTTTTAACCGGCAAAAAAACCTAAAATTTTTACCTGATAACAACATTTGGCAATTGAATACGCATTGCGCAAATCTCAATGACTCAATAGGCTTAGAAAAATTCTCTGCACATACGAAAAATCTACATTGCACACACAAAAGCAGCAACTTTCTTCTTATAAATAAAAAAAACTGCTTTAAGAAAGATAAGGCGGAAACAAAGCACGCATAATGCAAGACTCCCCTCATACAACTTGTGGGAATAAGCCAGCCGCACCCGATTACACAGCAAGAAGACAGAGCAGATATCTTCACGAAATCTGATGAAATATTACTCCAACACAAAATGCTAATAGGAAAACCGCCTTAGAGAAAGTTTCTACAAGTCTTTCTTGCAAGTATTATTCCAAGCCTCGCGTATGCTGTCAGCAATTTGAACAGTAGAAAGCCCATAAAGCTCCCTTATTGCTGCTACATTGTCCCCGTGCGGAATGAACTTATCCGGCCAACCTATGATTTTCAAAGAGCAGGGCCAATCATGTTCCGTCAAGAACTCGGCAACTGCCGACCCAAACCCTCCAGCCTTAACATGGTCTTCCAAAGTTATTATAAGAGAATTCTTCCGGGCATGCTCAAGCAACAGTTCTCCATCGAGCGGCTTTGAAAAGCGGGCATTGACCACGCCTACATTTATTCCATCTTCCTTTGAAAGGATCTCCGCAACCTTTTCAGCCTCCGCAACCATGTTTCCAAGCGCCCAAATAACAATAGACCCTTCCGGCTTTTTTATCTCCTCAGCCTTGCCTATCTCAAGAACGGCAGGCTCGTCCTTAGTTGGAACTCCAACCCCCTTGCCTCTGGGATACCTTATAAAGCAGGGCTTCCCGCTGTATATAGACGTATAGAGCATATCGGCAAGCTCGTCCTCGTTCTTTGGCTGCATCAAGACTGCATTTGGCAGACAACGCAAAAATGCTATATCAAAAAGACCATGATGCGTTGCTCCGTCGTTAGGGCTCAACCCAGCCCTGTCCATGCAAAAGACAACCGGAAGATTCTGAAGGCAGACATCGTGCATGGCGCAATCAAACGCCCTCTGCATGAACGATGAATATATCGCCACCACAGGATGAAACCCCTGAGCAGCCATGCCCGCAGCAAAAACTGCCGCATGCTCCTCTGCAATTCCAACATCGAAAAACTGCTGAGGCAGAGCGTTCTTTATATGACAAAGACCCGTACCCGAAGCCATAGCGGCTGTTATCCCAACTATCTTTGGATCTTTCTTGGCATAACGCACAAGAGCTTTGCCCATGGCGTCCTGGTAAGAGAGTATGTCCTTGTTGGAGTTCTCGGTTGATTCCCCCGTTTCTATCTCGTACGGGCTCGCTCCATGGAACTTCTCCGGATTCTCAAGCGCGCACTTAAGGCCCCTGCCCTTCTGCGTTACAATGTGCAAAAGTACGGGTTCATCGCTGCTTTTGCAAAAGTTCAGATAGTGCTCCAGCAGAACAAGATTATGCCCGTCTATCGGACCAAGATACCTAAACCCAAAATTCTCAAAAAGCGAACACGGCAAGAAGAAGTCCTTTATGCTTCTGCCCGCTTTCTCTATGAATTTGCTGGCGTCTTTTCCTCCCGGAACACGCTGTAAAAAAGAGTCCAGATCCTTATGAATCTTGTTTCTGAAAGGATTTGTAATTATATCCCCAAGCTTCTGCGCTATGACACCCACATTTTTTGATATGGACATGCCGTTGTCGTTTAGAACAACTATCAGACGCTTTGTAGTTTTGGATATATTGTTGAATGCCTCGTAGGTTATGCCGTTGGTAAGCGCGGCATCGCCCAGAACGGCAACTATATTCTCATTTCCACCAAGCCTGTCGCGCGCGGCGGCAAGCCCGAGGGCCGCACTTGCGGCAGTTCCAGCATGTCCGGCACCAAAAGCGTCGTGCACAGATTCCTCGCGGTTGCAAAATCCGGTTATTCCGCCACTCTTGCGCAAGGTCTTAAACAGATCTCCTTGCCTGCCGGTCAGAATCTTATGCGTATAGCATTGGTGGGACACATCAAATAGAATCTTGTCCTCCGGGGTGGAAAATACCCTGTGCAAAGCTATGGTAAGCTCCACTATGCCAAGATTCGGACTAACATGCCCACCATTCTTGGACGTAACCTGTATGATCTCGTCCCTGATTTCCTTCGCCAATTCTGGCAACTTTTCCGCGGGGAGCTTCTTTACATCTGCGGGAGATTTTATTTCGTTTAAAAGAGACATCTGCTTAACCGTTTACAAGTCAAAGTCCTCCAGACCTTTTTCGTCGGAGAATTTCTTTATGGAAAGTTGGGCTTTATCCAAAGCCTTACGACAGTCCGCCAAGAGTTTCTTAGCCTCGGCATATTTGGAGACGAGCTCGTCCAAAGACACATTGGAAGACTCGAGAAGCTCCAATATCTCCTCAAGTCTTTTTAGCGATTCCTCAAAGCTGGGCTTCGATGCGCTTTTATTTTTAGGCGCTGCCTCCATTCTCTAAGATTCAAAACCGATTTTCCTTTTAAGCCAAGAAAAATTTTTTAATCCTCATGGCCAAAAATCCGATTTTATTTTTTATGGGAAATTCCTTTTTGGAAAAGTCTTTTGCCGCAATTGAAGATGAAAGAACCTTTGAGCAAAGTTCAAACTTTATTCAGAGGGCTCCGCCTCTCTATCTAAGAAGCGTATCTTATGCTCCGATAACACGGTATTTTCATTTTATGAAAAAATCCCCATATCATCAATGGGCCATAAAATGTTTCGGGCAAGTAAAAAAAGTAAAAATTTTCTCGACTTTTTCATAAATTTTTGTCTCTATAATAAATGCGCCTTCATAGTACCGCAACTTTTCGCTTTACAAGCAGCAATATTGCAAAGCGGGTGGGTTTAATTATTTTGGCGCGCGTACCGCAAAAGAAATAAAAATTATAAATCTATGGCTATCATGAAAAAACCTAACGCAAGAAGCGGCGCACTCAAGCCGTCCTACGCATATCTTATAGAGAAGAAGCGAGACGGTTATGAATTCACAGAGGAGGAGGTTCGCAACATTGTAGACTCCATTCTCGACGGAGAGATTCCGGACTATCAGATGGCGGCGCTAATAATGGCAATTTTCTTCAAGGATATGTCGGCACAGGAGACGGCGATGTTCTCACAGGAGATGATTTATGGCGGCGAGAATTTGGATTTAAGCCACATTACCAGGCCGAAAGTTGCAAAATACTCAACGGGCGGAGTTGGCGACAAGACCACAATGATACTTGCTGCCATAGGAGCGGCCTGCGGTGTTGTAATGCCGTGCATGTCGAGTCCTGACGAGGATTTTGTTCTGACTGTCCACCAGAAGATGGCTTCCATTCCTGGGTTCAAGACAGCTCTTTCATTGGATGCATTTGTAAAGCAGCTTGGTACAGTAGGCTGCGCGATATCTGAGCACGACAACAAGATATCTCCTTCCGACAGCATAATTTACAAGATGCGCCAGAACACCGCAACAATACCAAGCATACCTTTGATTACGGCGAGTGCCCTGTCTAAGAAGTTTGCCGCCGGAGCGGAGGGATTGGTTGTTGACGTAAAGTGGGGCAATGGTTCTTTCTTAAGAGACATAGAGCAGGCAAAGCAGCTTGCGCGCACAATAACGAGAGTTGCCAGGGTGATGAAGCGCAAGTGCGTGGCATGGGTTACAGACATGAACCAGCCATTGGGGGACTGTGTCGGGTTGGGTCTTGAGGTTCTCGAGGCGGTAAAATTCCTCAAGGGCGAAGGCACAGAAGACATGAAGGAGCTTGTTTTAAAGCTTGGCATGGAGGTCTTGCGTTTGGCAGGAGTTGCGGGTTCAACGTTATCGGCGAAGCAGGCTGTTGAGCGCGTAATAGAAGACGGCAGCGCCTATGCGAAGTTTATGGACATGGTAAAGGCGCAGGGAGGTTCTGCCGCGTGGCTGACAGACCCGGAAAAATACCCGATGCCTAAGCACTCGCGCAAGCTTGCTGCTCCTAAGCGCGGTTATGTGCACAACATAAATGCGGGAATGATAGCCCGCGGAGTTCAGTTCTTGTCTATGGGTAAAAACGGAAAGGTTGATCCTTATGTGGGTGTCACTGAGATAAAGAAGGTAGGCACTCAGGTAAAGCAGGGTGAACCACTTCTGATGATACATTATAACGACGAAACCAATCTGGAGTCGGCCTTTGACTATCTCAGAAATGCATACAGGCTTGCTCCGCGCAGGCCGAATCCTCCGCTCTTGGCGGTGGAACGCGTAGCTTAAACATAATAACAATCTAAAAAAAAGACTTCCCTAAAAAAGGGAAGTCTTTTTTGTCTGCCATATGGCAAAAATTACATATAAAATTTTCAGTATGTCAGCATAAGTCAGCAACAAGATACTGAACTATATATGCAAAAAAATTATATTAAAAATACCACTTAGCTTTACTATAATCTGGTGGGAAGAAAGATATAATAGAGAAAAACACACGCAAAGTTAAGAGGAATATTAAGGCTATTCTTTTGTATCAGCCGGCTGAAATACCGCTTTAAAATTATCGGTTGTTTGGGAAGGTTTCAGGAAATCCGCAGTAAGCCCCGTGAAGAAGAATTTTCCGTCTTTACCAACTGTAAAACAGAAAATCATACAGTTGTAAATGGGCAGATCTTTCATCTGGCAACCAGAAGATTTGCACATTATTTCTATGGCGGCATTTACAGTGGCTTTATGCCCAACAAATAGAATGTCAGCGTTTCCAGATTTAAGTGCGGCATCGAGAGCCTCTTTGACTCGGTTTACGAGGGTGTTTCCAATATTATCGGTATACACCCAAGGGTATTTTAGGGGAACTTTTCTATCTATCAGATCGCCGAAAGACCCGCATAGTTCCTCAAAAGACAAACCCTTGATGGGCGCGTAATTTGGATGTGTACGCTCTTGAATGAGCGGGTTTAATATTACTTTGGCGTCTAAAATTTTGGCAACTTCACAGGCGGTCTGAACTGTCCTAAGATAGGGAGAGGCATATATGGTTCCGGAGAATCCGTCGGCCTTAAGGCGCATCCCCAAAAGCCTTGCCTGCTCTACCCCAAGATCTGTAAGGGCCGGATCTCCGCCTCCCCCCGGACGCTGTCCGTGTCTGACAAAATAAACCCTTCTAAGCTGTTCGGATTCCGCCGCTTGAACGCAAAATAAAGAAGAATAATCCGCAAGCAAGAATACCGCGAAGAACATTAACAATATGGAAAACTTTAATCTCGACATACGCATTTTTCACTTTTTGTCGTTAAAAAACAAGTGTTGAAAGAAATATTTTCAACAGCCGGCAAGAAATGTCAAAGAGATTCAAACTTAAAGTAAATAATCGTAAGAAGTTCTTCGCTGATAATATTGAGAAATATAGTACATTGCAAAGAGCATACAGACGAGAAAAATTACAATAAGCTATAAACATCGGCAGAAAAGTTCCTGTTTGCACTCCAAAAGAATTAAGAGCAGATAAAATATGCCTCCAATGCATGCGCAAAAGTGTTGACGAGCCGGTTTTTTTGGGCAAAATTCATAAAGTTTTTTTAAAGCATACAAAAGGAATCTTAACTATGAGTTGTCCATACCAGTGCTCTCACGAAGTCCAACAGATGTGCTTTGTCTCAAAAGGGGCAAAACACGGACCGGCACCCATTCCGGAAGAGGGGAAATGGGTTAAGTCAAAGAAGATAGAGGATATCAGCGGGCTGACGCACGGCGTCGGCGCGTGCGCACCCCAGCAGGGCGCATGCAAGCTCACCCTCAATGTAAAAGACGGGGTTATACAAGAGGCCCTCGTCGAGACGATAGGTTGCTCGGGCATGACGCATTCTGCGGCTATGGCTGCGGAGGTGCTCCCGGGAAAGACCGTTCTTGAAGCGGTCAATAGCGACCTTGTTTGCGACGCCATAAACGTTGCCATGCGCGAGCTGTTCTTGCAGATAGTTTACGGAAGAACCCAGACAGCATTTTCAGAGGGCGGTCTGCCGATAGGCGCGGGTCTTGAAGACTTGGGCAAAGGTTTGCGTTCTCAGGTTGGAACGATGTATTCCACAAGCGTCAAGGGCCCGCGTTATCTTGAGATGGCAGAAGGCTATGTTCTTAAGATAGGTTTGGACAAGAACGACGAGATTATAGGCTATCAGTTTGTTCATTTGGGCAAGATGATGGAGGCAATAAGGAAGGGCATGGACGCAACAGAGGCCCTTGCAAAATTCACCGGCACTTACGGTCGTTTTGACGAAGCCGTAAAGACCATAGACCCCCGCAAAGAGTAGGAGAATACAATGGTTACTTTTGAAGGATACGACAGGCGCATAGCCAAGATAGAGAAAGCGCTCAAGGAGTACGGTTTTTCCTCTCTCGAGGAGGCAAAGGCTCTCTGCGACGAAAACGGAGTAAATGTTGACGCCATAGTAAAGGGCGTGCAGCCCATAGCTTTTGAGAACGCAGTTTGGGCGTACACTCTTGGCGCGGCGATAGCGCTCAAGGACGGCACAAGAGACGCGGCCAAGGCTGCTGAGCTTTTGGGAAAGGGATTGCAGGCGTTTTGCATACCTGGTTCCGTTGCCGACCAGAGAGAAGTTGGCTTGGGCCACGGAAATCTGGCTGCGATGCTTTTGCGCGACGAAACAAAGTGCTTCTGTTTCCTCGCCGGTCACGAGAGTTTTGCCGCTGCTGAAGGTGCAATAGGCATAGCCCGCACGGCGAACAAGGTTCGCAAGGAGCCATTGAGGGTTATCCTCAACGGTTTGGGCAAAGATGCCGCCTACATCATATCGCGCATAAACGGGTTTACGCATGTTGAGACCGAGTACGACTATTTCACAGGAGAGTTGAAGATAGTTAAAGAAACTCCGTTCTCCAGCGGCGAGAAGGCAAAGGTTAAGGTTTACGGTGCCGACGATGTTTCGGAGGGTGTTGCAATTATGATAAAGGAGGGTGTTGACGTTTCCATAACTGGCAACTCCACAAATCCAACACGTTTCCAGCATCCGGTTGCCGGCACATACAAGAAGTGGGCCATAGAGCACGGCAGGAAATACTTCTCCGTAGCAAGCGGCGGCGGCACAGGCAGAACTCTGCACCCCGACAACGTTGCGGCTGGCCCGGCTTCTTACGGAATGACAGACACCATGGGAAGAATGCACGGCGATGCCCAGTTTGCTGGTTCGTCCTCTGTTCCGGCGCACGTTGAGATGATGGGTCTTATCGGAATGGGCAACAATCCTATGGTAGGAGCCTCCGTTGCGGTTGCGGTTGCAATAGCAACCCGAAAATAATCAAGGCTTTTAACAAAAACACTTCAGAGGCGGCTCAAAGAGCCGCCTTTTTTATTTTTGAGAAGAAAACTTTTCTGTTTTTCTATTCACAGCGGCAATGCGCAATATTACGGCAACTAATATGAATAGGCATAAAATTATGCGATAATTGAACTATGATGGAAAAACATCAAGTTAAGCTAATGGCAAGATATATACTTTTTGACATAGGCGTATATTAATATAATAGATATATGCCTATGAAAAGGCTGGCATTTATATTACTCTTTGGCTTTGTTACATGCTCAATATTTGCGGTAAATATAGAAGATACAGACAAAAACTTCAGGATAGAAACTGTAGGGAATGCTCCTGTAAAATTTCTAAACGCGCTTGAAGAACCCTTTGCATTGGAGGGTCTACCGTGGAGAGAACCCGGCGGACCCATATTTAGAATCCCTAAAGAGCTAAGAGGAGTAAAGGGTCTTGGAGGAGTAAACTATCACGGCAAGCAGTCAAGCGGGGCTGTTGTGCGTTTTAAAACAAATTCCAAGAATATTTATATACGCTCCATGCTCAAGGACGGGCTCGAGATGCCCCATATGCCAAAGACTGGATCTTCCGGATTTGATTTTTTCATGGAGTTGCCAGATGGTAAAGACAGTCATTTAAAAGTGGTAAGAGCCACAATAGACAATGTGAATCGCAAGACTCCCGTGGACCAGAAGATTGCCTCATTTCCAGATAAAAGCATGAGGGATTTCGCGCTGTGGCTTCCTTTATATGGCAGCGTTGAGACTCTTGAGATAGGCATTGATAAAGACGCAAAAGTGCTGCCTCCAAGACCTCATAAGATAGAAAAGCCCATAGTTTTTTACGGGTCGAGCATAACCCAGGGAGCATGCGCATCGCGCACGGGAAACGCTTATACAACAATGCTATGCCGCGCGGTTGACGCCGAGCAGATAAATCTTGGGTTTTCCGGGAGCGCAAAGGGCGAGCCCTCTATGGCAAAAGCCATAGCAAGCCTAGATATGTCCGTATTTGTATACGACTACGACTTCAACGCGCCCGACGCAAAGCACCTTGCAAAAACTCATGAGCCATTTTTCCTCGAGATAAGAAAGGCCCATCCAAATCTGCCTGTAATAATGTTGTCGCGCTGTTCGCACCGGCAAGACTCTCGCCGAGACATAGTAAAGCGCACCTATGAAAACGCCTTAAAGCGCGGAGATAAAAATGTATATTTTATAGATGGCATGGAATTCTTTGGCGGAGAGGAAGACGTCTACGCAACAGTTGATAACACGCACCCCAACGACTTGGGATTCTATCTTATGTTTAAGAGAATCCTTCCCGTCTTAAAGAAGGCGCTCGAAACTAATAAATAGATTTCTCCACAAAACAGACCACTGGAAAAACAAGAAACGCAAAGGAATAAACCCGCGTGGCATATATATGCTAAGCTTATTAAAAATGAGCAATATTCGGATTTTTTTCTTGCCATTTCTACGTCCAAGTAAAAGATGTGCTTTTTTCATTGGGGTCGTAGCTCAGTTGGAAGAGCGCTAGAATCGCACTCTAGAGGTCGTGAGTTCGAATCTCATCGGCTCCACCAAAAAAAGAAGCCCGTAGGAATCTTACGGACTTCTTTTTTTATATATTAGACAAATATACCCGCTACTGAATAATATATCTTTTGTTTGCCTATTGTTCTGAGAACAAAGTTTACCTTTCGGACAATTAATTTTGCAAAAAGACAGTCTTAGTTTCCAAATGCTATTGATATAATAATTTTGCCATATCAACGCATACAGAAATTGTCATACTTAAAATAACAGCTCTGCAAAAAAGCCACTAAGAGTATTTATTATTTGCGGTGGAATTCTGATATTTCCAGGGCCGATTCAACGGGCAGGAAAATTTAGCCGGTCTACTAAAGTTTCATGGCTTTGCATGAGAGCATTGCTTCTTTCTTATCTTTGGCAATCTGCGTTTTTAGGGCATCGAGCGACGAAAACTTCTCCTCGTGGCGGATAAACTTTATAAACTCCACGCAAACTTCCCTGCCCTCGCCGAAACTTGGAGCCTTGAACAAATTGGTCTCAAGCAGAGGCTTTTTTGTTATGCCAACACTTGGTTTGACGCCGTAATTTGCCACGCCAAAAGATGAGAACTTCCCAGATGTCAGCCTGACAAGATATACACCAAACGGGGGGTTACACTCCGGATTAAAACTTAAATTCAATGTGGGGAAACCAAGTTTTCTCCCAAGGTGCCTTCCCCCTTCAATTCTACCACAGACTATATACGGCCTATTGCACAGCCTTCTGTACTCAGCCATATTTCCCGCCAGAACAGCCTCTCTCAGGCGCGACGAACTTATGCGCTCTCCGCCCGACATCTTTGCCCCAACGCAAAAATACTTAAGCCCATATAAGCTTGCATTAGCCTTAAGCCACCCTGAAGACCCCTTCGCCCCCCTGCCAAAATGAAAGTTCTCTCCGGTTATAACCGCCTTTAAATTGGGGAATTTCCTCTTTAGAAATTCCATAAACTGCTCCGGCGTTTTTTGAGAAAAATTCTTGTCGAACTTCTTTATATAGACAAGCCCTGCGCCCGCCTCCTCCAGCTGGCAGACACGTTCATCTATACCTGAGATTAACTTTACCTCTCTTGTCTTTGTAATTTTTGAAGGATGCGGGAAAAAACTCATCGCCCCGGCAATCCCTCCAAGAGCGCCGGCAACTTTAACGGCCTTCTCAATAACCTTTCTATGCCCCAAGTGGACGCCGTCAAACACACCTATGGCAAGAGACACAACATCTCTAAAAGCACTTTTCCCGCCGGAAATTTGCCCTTTTGTAGATTTTCCCCTGCCGCAGGTTTCCATTAATATACCTTCTATAACGCAAAGCTCGGAACAGCCGACGCAACAGGTATCAACCTGCTCTTTATCTCAGAAAGAGGCATGGCGTCAAGCTGGGCTATTGTGATTGCATCCTTTACATTGAATTTGTTGCTCTCTGTGCGCCTAAGAGCACACATATGCGCACCGCAACCTATCTTTGCGCCCAGATCGTTGCATATCGTGCGCACATATGTGCCCTTGCTGCAATGCAGCAGAAAGTCTGCCCTGGGGCTCTCAAAATTTAAAAGCTCAAATTTTGAAACCCTTATAAAGCGCGGCTGGCGCTCTACTTCCTCGCCCTTTCTGGCCATCTTATATAGTGGAACCCCGTTGACCTTCTTGGCGGAAAACATTGGCGGAGTCTGGTATTGATCGCCTATGAATTCAGCCATGCGCTTCTGAAGCTCCTCGGCGGATATCTGCGGAACGGGAGACGTCTTCATGACTTCACCTTCGGAGTCTTGCGTGTTAGTCTCCACGCCAAGTATGAAAGAGCCCTCGTAAACCTTGTCGAGACTCATCAAATACTGCGAAACTTTCGTGGCGCGGCCCACAAGAATTACCAACAGTCCCGTTGCCATGGGATCGAGCGTTCCCGCATGCCCCACACCCTTCATTCCAAGCCTGCGGCGCACCATGGAGACTATGTCGTGCGAAGTGCACCCCGCGTGTTTGTCTATAAGTAAAATTCCGTCGAAATCAGAATTAGCCATCTTGTAAAAATATTGGTTTAAAATTTCCGCAAAGACAAATCTGCCTCTTTCTCAAACTGCGGTATAAACTCATCTAAAGATACACCCTTTACGCTGAAGCCGGCTGCGCTCATATGCCCGCCGCCACCAAATTTTGCCGCAAGCAGATCTGCCCTCATAGCTGGGTTCTTCGCGCGTATGCTGCCCTTTACACCGTCGGCAATCTCCTCCAGAAGCGCGGCAAGCTTTACGCCGTTTATGCTCCGAGCGTAATCCACAAGGCCGTCTGTATCCTCCTTCAAAGCCCCTGACGCCTCAAAATCCGAGCGCCTCAACAAACCGTAGCAAAGAGCCCCGTCAAAACGAAAAACCAATGAATTTAAATACGCCGAAAGCAACCTTAACTTCTCGGGTCTTTCCCTTTGGTACAGCTGCTCCGCAACGTAAGACGGGCTTGCCCCGGCATCGGCAAGCATGCCGGCTATTTTGAGTGTCTGCGCGCGCGTAGAATTTGTCGTAAAGGAGCGGGTGTCGGTTACCATTCCCATGAATAGCGCATTGCACACCTCTTTTGGAGGCGTAAGCCCGGCATCAAAAAACATTCCGGCAAGAAGCTCCGCCGTGGCGGCGCAATCGGGACATATTATATTTATATTTGCAAATGCCGCGTTTGAGACATGGTGGTCTATGCACGCCAAAGGCCGTGGAAATTTATCGGAGAAGGTATCGCTGACGCGCTTTGGATCCGCGCAGTCTACCGTAATAACCTCATATCCGCTAAAATCAAAATTATCCATTTTAGCAAACTCTGCGCTGCGCGTAAAATTTGCATAGAGAAATGGAACCGCATCGCGGTTGAGCGCAACAACCTCCGACGCGCCAATCTCCTTGAGCGCCCAAGCCATTGCCATTGTAGATGAAATACAGTCTCCGTCCGGACGCAAATGTCCGGCAACCGCTATCTTTCTCCCGCGGCAATAATCCAAAAGAGAGCAAAACGCCTCGTGGAAATCCGGAAATATCTTATCTTTCTCTAAATCCATCTCTTTACCATTTAAAATGAAAAACCGCAGGAAAACTAAATCTTCCGCACATCGGGAAAAACGCGCCAATGCGCGCCCAGACGAGAAATTCAGTTAGTCGTCCTGCGAATCTCTAAAATCAAACCTGCGGCGCTTGTATTTGAGGGAATCCCTCTCGCGCTGAGTGCGCCTGCGCGGGGCTGCCTGTTCTTCCTCTTCTGAACCGCCTTCCGCATCTTCAGAAGAAGCCTCTCCGGCATCATGCGAGCTGCTATTATCATGCTCTTGCATCTCGTCGAGAATGGAAAGCACCCGCTCCTGCCGCTCTATGGAGATATCGTACTCAAACTCTATCGACGGAGTGTACTTAAGCACAACCTCTCCACCCAACCGCCTGCGCAACTCTGAACGTATCGACAGCAGAAACTTGGCCGCGCGCGATGCCTGCGTTCGGCCCCCAAACACCGTGAAAAATACTCTTGCATTTTTCAAGTCGTCCGAAAGCCTAACTCCAGTCAGAGTTATTCCAACGCTCTCCGTGCGCCACCTTGAGTGGAGCGTCTCGGATAGAGCCTGCAACACCAACTCCTCTACTCTCTCTTTGCGCGTTCCCATTTCGTATTAGAGATCAGGCCTTATTTCCAATATCTCAAAGCACTCTATTATGTCGCCGCTTTGGTAGTCGTTAAAGCCGGTGATGTTCATGCCGCACTCGTACCCTGCGCGAACCTCGGAGGCATCGTCTTTGAAGCGCTTCAAGTCTCCTACTCTGCCCTTCGATATCTCCTTGCCGTTCCTGAACACACGCGCGAATTTGTCGCGCTTGATGACGCCCTCGGTAACCATGCAGCCGGCAACCTTTCCGCCCTTTGTAACATTGAATACCGCGCGGACCTCCGCCTGCCCAAGCTTGTTCTCCTTAAGCTCCGGATCAAGCAGGTTCTTCATGCCGTCGCGCACCATGTTTATAAGCTCGTATATAATGTTGTGCTGGATTATCTCAACGCCCTCGTGCTTTGCCAAAGACGCCACGCCATTTTCCTGCTTAACATTGAAGGCAACTATTGCGGCCTTCGCCGTGGCGGCAAACTCAACGTCGTTCTTGGTGATAAGGCCCACGCTCTCAGAAATAACCTCCAAAGAAACCTTCGTGCTCTTGATATCCTTAAGGCAAGCCGAAAGCGCCTCAACCGTTCCTGATACGTCGCTTTTAACTATGCACCTGAACACCTTCTGGTCTTTGTGCTCTATTGCGGCCATCAGATCTTCAAGGCTTGCGGGCTTGTCGCTCTTGCTCTCAAGGGCTGCCTTCTTTTTGTCCTCAAGTATGCGCTCCTCGGTGAGCTTGCGCGCGGCCCTGTCGTTCTCGGCCTTCTCAAAATGGTCTCCGGCCTCGGGCGCACCTGTCCAACCCATCACAACAACAGGCGTCGACGGCGGAGCCTTCTGTATCTTGGCACCCTTGTCGTCGAGCATGGCGCGGACCTTGCACCAATGATGTCCGCATACTATCACGTCTCCGGGCTTTAGCGTGCCCGCCCTAACTATCACAGTGGCCGTTGCGCCTCTGCCTGGCTCAAGCTGGCTTTCTATTATGTCGCCGGCAACTGCCCTCTTCGGATTTGCCTTTAGCTCGAGCATCTCAGCTTGCAGCAAGACCAAGTCCAAAAGATTGTCTATATTCTGGTTCTTCAGGGCCGATATCGCACAACAAAGCGTCTCTCCGCCCCAGTCCTCAGATGTTATCCCGCGCTTTTGCATCTGCTGCTTCACGCGGTCTATATTAGCGCCCTTGGCGTCCATCTTATTTATTGCAACAACAATAGGCACTCCCGCCTTCTGCGCAAAGCTTAAAGCCTCGTCTGTCTGCGGCATGAAACCGTCGTCTGCGGCTACAACAAGAATTGCTATATCCGTAACATTGGCGCCGCGCTCGCGCATCTTAGAAAACGCCGCATGACCGGGTGTATCCAAAAAGGTTATCTTCTTCCCATTCCTGTCCACCTGGTAGGCCGCAGTATGCTGGGTTATTCCGCCAGCTTCCCCGGCGGCAACATGAGCGTTGCGTATGGTGTCAAGCAGAGTGGTCTTGCCGTGGTCGACATGCCCAAGTATGCAAACTATGGGCGGACGCGGCTCAAGATTCTTGGGATCATCTATGAGCATGGCTGCCTTGCGCTTTGCCTCCTGCGCCTGAAGCTGCCTTTGCTGCTGCTCTCCCCTGTGGTGTATCTCCAAATTATAGCCGTGCTTCTTGGCTATCTTTACGGCAACGGCCTCGTCGAGAGAAAGATTCATCGACGCAAATATACCCATGTCCATAAGCTCAGAGATGAGCTTGAATGGCTTTACGTCTATCAACTTTGCAAAATCCCTCACAATGATGGGCGGCTTTACCTGGACAGTCTTAAACTGGCTTTCGTCCACAGGCTGCTGCTGTGCTGCTGGCCTAAATCCAAACCCAAATCTCGGCATTGGCGGAACAGCCGGAGCCTTAGTAAACCCCATCGGAGGAATGCTCGGCGGGCGAGCCCCCTGCTGCGGAGCCGGCATTGGCGGAACTTTCACCTCCGGAGCCTTTTCCTGCTGCGGCTTTTTCGGTGCGGCAGCCTGCTCCACCGGACGCGCCGGAGCGTCTTTTGACATTCTCAAAGTAACCTCTCCCGCATCGGTCTTCTCTATGGATTCCTCCTTCTTCGGAACCGACGGAGTCTTAAGCGGCCTAAACGGCGGCGGCGTGATTGGAGCCGGACGCTTTGTCATAACCGGAAGCGGCGGCGGCGCATTTGGACGTTTCACAGGCGGCGGAGCCGGCTGCTCTGGCTTTGGTTCCTCCGCAACAGGCTCAGGCTTTTTCTCCTCTGCAGGCTTAGATTCCGCAGCCTTTGCCTCTTCCTTCTCGGCAGCCGCGGCCTTCTCAGCCTCAACCTCCTCGGAAGTCTTAACTATCTTTTTATCTTTCTGGGCGGTATCCTCGGCCGGCTGTTCCTCTGGCTTCGGCTCCTCCTGCGCGGCCTGCCTGAACTTCTTTACGTCGGAAGCTATCATCTCCGCATAAAGAGGCGCTATCGCGTTCGACGGCGTCTTGATGTCCAGACCGTAAACATCCTTCCTCTGGTTGATGAAATCCACCAGATCCTTGCTCGGCATTTCAAGCTCTTTTGCGAGTGCGTGAATTCTTATGCTCATTTATTCGTGTTCTATTTTAAATTTCAAATCCCGGCAGGCGGCGCTAAAATACCCTACTTGGACCTCTTTACCTCGGCAACCTTCTCCAAGAGATCCTTTGCCTCGTCCTCGGAGAAGCCCATTTCAATAAGATCCTCCGGCTCGGCGCCCTCAAAGGCGTCTATGCTGTTTATTCCGCTGTTTGCAAGAACTGTTGCCTGGTGCTCGCTCAAATTAGGCAATATCTGCGCCAAAGAACCGGCGGCCTGCTGCAGGCGCCTCTCCAAATCAACACCCTCAACAGCCTCTTTGGCTATGTCGAGCTTCCAACCAAGAAGCCTGCTTGTAAGCTTGGCATTGGATCCCTTCTTGCCTATCACAACAGACAAATCATCCTCGGCTACCTCAAATGTTATGCGCTTTGCGGCGGCATCCATCCTTATGTTCTTGGCAACCGCAGGCTTTATGCACTCAACCAAAAGCTCTTTTGGGTCATCAAAATACTTGATAACATCTATCTTCTCCCCGTTGAGCTCCCTGACTATGCTCTTTACCCTCGAGCCGCCTGCACCTACGCACGCTCCAACAGGATCAACCCTCGGATCTGTGCTGCTTACCGCTATTTTTGTGCGGTACCCGGGCTCACGCGCGAGCGCCGAAATCTTCACTATTCCCTCGGCCATTTCGGAAACCTCAAGCTGGAAAAGCCTCTGTACAAACTTGTAGCTTGCCCTGCTTAAGATAATCTCCGGCCCGCGCGGAGACGCATCTATGTTCAAAAGCAGGCAGCGTATGCGCTCTCCCGGAGCATAATCTTCTCCGGGTATGGCCTCCCTTTTTGGTAAAACCGCCTCCGCCTTGCCCAGATCTACAATCAGTGCGCCTTTCTCCCTACGGCGCACAGTACCGGTGACGATGTCGCCTACAACGTCTTTGAAATCGTCATATATCCTATCCTTCTCGAACTGGCGCACCTTCTGGATTATGCTCTGGTACACATTCTTTGCCGCTATGCGCCCCAATGCGCTTAAATCTATCTCCCTCTCGACAATATCGCCTATCTTTGGGTTATCCAAGTAAAGCTTAGCCTTGTCTATGTGTATCTGGGTTGCCGGATCCGCAACGCTGTCGGTCACTTCAAGCAGTGCCCAAGATTTCAGCGCGCCAGAACGCGGATTGATGTCTATCTTCAAATTATAGCCCGCCTGCGCGCCTTTCGCCGCCGCATTGCGTATGGCCGCGGATATAGATTCTATCATGTCCGCGCGGCTGATCTGCTTCTCTTTTTCCATGTATTCGAGAATTGCCAATATTTCGCTGCTGTTGCTCATAATTTTTTGCTGTGTTGGATATGGTTTAAATAGACAAAAAAAAGCGGGAGAAAAACCCCACTCTTTGCCGAGAGTATAAAATTTTGCCTTTAATAATGTATAAAGCCCCCTTCCTGTCAAGCGCATATTCCCCCCCAAAAAAACAGCAAAAAATACCCTCAAAAAAAGTATTAAGCCGCCTAAAAATTTTTACACTGCAAAAAAATACATACTGCCCTTATCCGGCAACTGTACAGACACTCCATATGTATTTACTCAGATATGTCACTAAGAAGAACGTAAAAGTAAAAAACACTCTCCGAATTCTCCCTCCCAAAAAGCAAATTATTACAAACTTTTTTGGCCGGGCAAAGAGATATGCCGGCAAGCAAAAGATATTATAAATCAAAAAGAAATAAATCTACAAGTTTTCCGGAAGGGAAACGTCGTGAATCTGCTCTGCGTAGTCTATAATCTGATCGGACGTCATGTGGTGCAAAACCTTTATAGACTCCCCTGGTTCTTTGCCTTGCCTTGCTCCCCTGAGTATCACTTTGGCTACGGCACCGGCAAGCTTCTTGCGCTCCTGTTTATCCAAAGTCATCATTGCAAAAGTAAGCGAAATCTGGAACTTCTCCTCGCTGGAAGCGTCGAACTTGTGGTCTCTTGGCAGCTCCTTTACATAGGGGGTGCCCATCTCTATAACCTCGGCGGCAGTCTTGCCGTTTAGAATCTTCATCAGTTCCTTTACGCCTTCAGAGCCGTCGGCCGTGTACTTGTACAGAAGCGCAGTGTATGCGCGGTTCAACAAGTCGAGCTCGCGCTCGTCGAGCCCTACACATATCTGCAAAAATGTAGTTTGAAGCTCCGCCTCAGATGAAGTGTCCAACTTCACATTGGCTCCAAACTGCGGCATCTGGCCAACTTTGAGCTCTACCCCTGCCCCTTCTGGCATTTTTAAGACTGCGGGATTATCTGGCGAAGTGTTAAGGTCTATCTCTTTTAACATCTCCGGTGGCTCCTGAGAGGCAGTAGTATTGCTCCCAAGTGCAGCCGCCTTGTTTCCACTCTGTTGCGCGCAAAGCCACACTGCGGCAAATATATAAAAGATAACTGTAAAAAATGTCTTCATCTATGTCTTCTTGGAAATATTGGACAGGAATTTTTAGCTATTGGAACAAATTTTGCGCGTCAATAAATTTCAGACAAACCAGAAATTATGTTTATATCGCAAAAAGCCTTTCCCTATTTAACAACCACATAATTTGCATCTATAAAAAACAACATTCCGGAGATCTCCACTATTGCAAGAACAAGAACCGCATAGAGAGCATATTTCTTCCAGTTGTTCCTCATTACGAGGGCAACAACCGATATTATGCGAACAATCCAAAATTGCCCCGCGCAAAAACTTACCACTGCCGATATGAACACCGCATCGCCGACAAACTTGTATTTGTCGCCCAAAGACAGGCACTTAAAATCCAAAAGAAATATGGATATATTTATCGCCAAAAATATAACGATGCTCAAGGCCAATGCCGCCGCGGCGTGGGTTGAGCGAAATTGTATGTATTTCTTTATTCCAAGCGATGAGCTCATGTTAGCCTTTCGAGTATGAAAGCCCCGCACCCGTCAGAGTCTTCAGACCCTGTAAATGTCGACCCGCGCGCGCTAAACTGCGGATGCAACTTAAGGAAGCGCTCCACAACGGCTTCGTTTTCAACTTCGTCGATGGAGCATGTACTATATGCAATTTTTCCGCCATCTTTCAAGAATTTTTCCGCCATATTAAGCATGGAAAGTTGAATGTCCGCGCAGGCGGAGAAGTCAGATTCGGAAAGCCTGAACCTGGCGTCGGGACGCCGGCCGAGAACCCCGGAGTTGGAACAGGGGGCATCGAGAAAGATTGCATCGTACTCAAGCGGGGCGCCGGCGCTCTCCAATGCGCCGGCAAGGCTTGAATTTACGATATCGCAATCTACCTGAATATTCTTTACGATATTTTCCCTCTTAAAGTTGTCGCGCAAGAGAGCCATGCGCCTTGTTCCTTTGTCGACACTTACAATAAGGCTTTCGTCGGCAGGAGCTGCGCCTGGAAGGAGGGAATTTTCCTTCATTATGTCGGCAAGAAGCCTGCCCTTACCCCCGGGAGCCGCGCACAGATCCAGAACTTTCATTCCAGATTTTGGAGACAACATGCGGGCAGCTATGCCGGTTGATGGGTCTTGAATATAGGCAAAGCCGTCCTTTAGGAGCGGGGCTATGCGTTCAAATCCGCCGCGCGAGAGCGCGTAAAACCCCTCGAAAGCATCGACGGGAGATAGTATGTCTGAGTTTCTCTCAAATGCCTCGTCTGCCCCCTGTGAAAAACATTTTCTAAGGTACACCTTTGATGGGCGCTGGTTGCGCTGCATTATAGACAAAGCTGCCTCCTCCCCAAAACGTCTTCGCCAGCGTTCGGCAATAAAGAGCGGATGCCCATATAAGACGGCTTTTTTCTCAAAAGAAAGCGCCCTCTCTTTAAAGTCCTGAAAGAACGATGGAAATTTTCTGAGTACTGCGTTGCAGAATTTTGCCTCGCCCAGGCTTAGAGAGTTTTTGGCAAATTGAACGTATGTATTGACAATTTTGGGGGAATTTTCCGGATTATCTAAAATTTCCGCCGCGGCGCATTGCAGTAGCGCGGACAAATCGGATTTGGGCCTGCGCTTGGAGAAGGCGGCTATTGCGCTTTCTATCAGGGGCTTATTCCTTAAAACAGTTAAAAAGATAAATTGACAAACTCTGCGTTTTAGTCTGTTTTTATCTGTAAGTAAATATAGGCCTGCGAGAATTTCATCGGCTTTTGCCGGTGAAATATTGTATTGCCTTACAAGTTTCACGGCTTCGGCCAGCGTCTTTTCGGTCTGGTGTATATCTGCGGGAAGGCTCATTGACTGTTGCATAGTGGACAAATTTTTAATAAAAACAAATCAAAATATGAATTCTGAAGCCATAGAAATGCTCGTCAAAAAGAATCCCCGCCTTGCCTCCAAGCGCGAGAAGCTCGAAGCCATGGAGCCCGGCAGGTATTGCATGCACGGGACTTGGGGCTTGGGCCTGATAAAGGAGTACAACAAGGATAAGAACCGTTTGGTGATAGACTTTGCGGAGTTCAAAGACGCCGACGGCAAGCCGAAGCTCGGGCACGAGATGGATCCGGCGTTTTGCGTGGACAAGCTGGATATACTTCCCGATGACAACGTTCTTGTAAGATCTAAGAACGACGCTAAGACTCTCGACGAGCAGATGACGAAATCTCCGGCCGATTTTGTTGCATCGGTATTGGAAAAGAAGGAGGACAAATCTGCCACGGCTACGGAATTGGAGAATTTGTTCCGCAAGCTGTTCAGTTCGCAGAAGGAGTTTCGCTCGTGGTGGAACAAGACGAAGAAGGCTCTTTTGAGCGATCCGCGCATAGCGTGCCCGAAGAACAAGGGAGATTCTTACATATTGCGCGACGAAGAGGTAAAGCCCGAGCAGGAGATTTTGCAGGAGTACTTCCTCAACCGCGAGCCCAAGAAGAAGATACTTCTTGCCGAGAAGCTCTATGAGATAGTTGAAAACGAGAGCGAGAACAAGAACGACGAGGAAAAGCAGAAAGTTGTAGACGAGATAAAGAACGATCTTGAGAAGATAAAGGACGAGCTCACCGAAGCTATCAAGAAGGCAAGGTCTCTCAACCAGGCGGACAGACTGCACGGCATTTGGGTAAGGAACAATTTGATACGTTATCTTTTCCCCGGCCAGGAGGAGGAGGTAGAAAAGATAGAGCCGCGCAGCAAAGATATAATTGCAGACGCTGTTGCAAAAGACCCGAAGAACGGGTTAAACGATTTGGCAAGAAATCTTCCTGCGGCGTATTACGAGAGATTTTTGGATTTGCTCACCCGCATATACACGGAGGACTGGAGGAACAAGATACTTGGGCTGTTAAAGGACTCCGAGGGGCGTTTTACCAACGAGTGCGTAAACTTCCTTATAGACAGAGACTCTCTCAAGGAGTCGAAGATAGTAAAGGGCTTAAAGATAGAGGCCGACAAAACACAGCCTTCCTGCAAGGAGCTTGTAAAGGATAGCCTGTACAAGTGGCTTGACGAGCAGACGCTCCACGGCCCGGTAATTTTATGGATAGTAAAGAACCGCAACGCCTCGAAGGTGAAGGACATACTCAAGGGGTTGATAGGTCCGAAGCTTCTTACTGCAATGCTTTCAGCCATAGACGACGAGGCTCTGCTTTCGGATTCAAACCGCAGGATAGCTTTGGCGGAGTTTATGTCTGAAGACAAGAAGCTCATATCCGATATGCTTGAGGGTGCGCCGCTTGAGACCGCGCGCGACTTAGCCCAGAGCCTGATACTAAACCAGGGTTTTGAGGACCTTTCAAAGAAGTCTATACTTGCGCGGTTCATAATGCTTTATCCGGAGATACAGGAGCTTGTTTCCGACGACAACACCAAGCAGGAGAGCAAGGCGGAGCGTCTGTTTGTATCTGCGTGGAGTATGCAGGCAAGGCGCGACGAGTTGGAGGAGATCATCAAGGTCAAGATGCCGGAGAGCAAGAGGAGAATCGAAGCTGCGCGCGAGCTTGGAGACTTGCGCGAAAATTCCGAGTACAAGATGGCGCGCGAAGACGACGAGCTTCTCTCAGCAAAGAGAATGCAGCTGGAGAGGGAAATTCCGCTTGGAGAGGTTATCGACTTTACGGACGTCACGAACGACACAATTGGAATTGGATCTGTTGTTGGGTTGTTGTCGGACGGGAAGGAGAGCACATACACGATACTCGGCGCATGGGATGCGGACTCTTCCAAGAACATCTACTCCTACAAGACGCCTCTTAGCCAGATGCTGCTTGGAAAGCATGTTGGCGACGTTGTAGAGACGAATATAGACGGGCACAAGACTCGTTGGGAGGTAAAGTCTATAGCACGCTGGATTGATGTTGCGGCTCGATAATTTGCATGAGCAATAGAAAGAAGCCCTCCCCTCGCAGAGAGGGCTTTTTTGTTGTCGGACCTTAGGCGGCCAAAAAAGGAGTTAAGGTAAAAAGCCAGAACTTCTGAGGTAGAAAGAGACGGCTAAGAAATTTTAAGTTTACAGAAAGAATAGGACGGGCAAGGCCCGGAGCGCAGTTTTTAAAAGAACAGGGCTTAAGACGGGTGTAAAAACACGAATATGAAACCGGAGATTCTAATATGCAACGACGACGGGATAACGTCGCCGTTTTTAGAGACCTTCACAAAGGCGTTTTGCGAGGTTGCAAATGTCACTGTGGTTGTTCCGCATACGGAGCAAAGCTGGATAGGCAGGGCTTACAGCAGGCATAGGGAGCTAACCCTTACGGACATGGGGAAGATAGATTCTGCAAAGATATTTACAGTAGATGGAACTCCGTCTGACTGCGTAAATATTGCGGTAAACCATCTGTTCGGAGACAGCGAACTTTCAGCTGTAGTTTCCGGGTTGAATATAGGACAGAACATAGCGCTTCCTCTGCTTTGGAGTTCGGGAACATTTTCGGCGGCGGCAGAGGGAGCCGCGGCTGGGATACAGTCTTACGCATTCAGCCAGCAGCTGCTAAAAGAGCATTATGAAATCTGCAGGCTGCGCCATGAGAAGAATCCTGAAGATCTCCAAAGGTGCGTACTTGCCGCAAGCAGGCATGCCGCGGAATTTGTAATGGGAACACTTTATCAAAGTTCCCATAAGGCAGGAGACGTATACAATGTAAACTACCCGGCAAACTTCTCGGCCGAAACCCCCTTTGTACGTTGCAAACCGGCAAAACTGAAAATTGCGGGACTGTACAAAAGAGGCGAAGACGGAAAATTCCATTTTCAGTACGCAGTGGGAGACCCGCAGGAAGATACCTCGCAGACAGATATTGAAGCCTTACAACAAGGGAAAGGCTCTTATTCCGTAATTAACATATGGACGGCAAGAGACATGTAGGAAGTCTCAAAGAAGCGCACCGATGGTTTGAAAGAATTTTTTTATCTAAAGCACCATAGTTCCGGTTTATTATGGTGCGCTATTTTTATAAATTTTCTTGTAGGCGGACGTATCCAACTAAAATCAGAGTTTTGTGGTATACAAACTGCGGAGTACAATAAAGGCTACGGCTTAGGCACCACATTGCTATTACGTTTGCAAAAGACGCCTAAAAGTAATTAAAAATACAAATAAGGGCTTCCATCATATTCTAATTGCGGGAAGATGGAAAATTCATAAACAAGATAGCGGCAGTTTAATGACAAAGTGTGCTAAAAGACTTTTAAGTTCTGTTGCGGATTTCTTCGCCCCACGGGAATGCGTCTCTTGCGGAAAGACAAATCCGAAGGGGAAATATTCATACTTATGCCCGGCGTGCGCGTCAAAGTTGTACATTATAAGGGGAGGAGCATGCCTGCGCTGCGGGGAGATAGTAGGGCTAAACGGAACTCCGTATGTTCCATCGTGTCCGTCTTGTGCATTTGAAAAGCCCTACTTTAACCATGCGATGAGCGCGTGCCTATATGGGGACAAAGGCTCGGAAAGACTTTTGTTTGCGTTAAAATACAACGGCGGAACTTACGCCGCGGCAGATCTGGCAAAAATAGTTCTGTCAAACAACAACAGCATAGATTTTCTTAAAGGCGCAATAATATGCCCTGTTCCACTGCATAAAAGCAGGCTGAAGAAAAGAAAGTTCAACCAGAGCGAGCTTATCGCCGAAAACATTGCAAGGCTGTCTGAACAGCTTGGCATAAAGATTGCAAGACTTCTTGATAGGACAAGGAACACACGCACTCAGACAGCCCTAGATAAAGCTCAAAGAGCGGAAAATGTACGCGGGGCATTCCGCCTTGCCGACGGTGCTCGAGCGTTTTTAAAGGATATTGATCCAAAATCCAGAATAGTAATTTTCGACGATGTAATGACAACCTCCGCAACCGCATCTGAATGCGCAAAAGTTCTAAAGGCAGCCGGATTTGAACACATAGACGCCTTCTCTGTTTTCAAGAGGCTGTAAATATGCTTGATTGGAGAAGCGGCTTTTACAAGAATAAGAAAAACACGCACCATTCTCCAAAACGGAAAGATACACACAAACATGGCCATAGTCGACGAAGATATAGCAAGGGAATATTTTGAGCTTAACGGGCTATTTGCCCTTCAGGAATGCAAATACCAGGTGCAATCCAGAAAGAAACGGGCCGATGAAGAGATAGATATGTACCTTGTGAATCCGCAGGCAAAAGAAGCCTCGGACCGTGCGGAAAGTTTCATGCTCTCGGAGAGGAAAGATTTCGACAGCATAAAATATGCGGCCGTATCTATAAAGCCGTGGCACACATCTTTATTCACCCCTGCCATGCTGAAGAAATCCGGGCAGACCTTCAGCTTTCTAAAGCGGCAAACCCAAAAGAAGGCAAGGGAGATGTTCGGTCTTTCAGACGACAGCAAAGAGAAGGTATGCTTCATTGTTGTCATATCCGGATTTGCCGCCGCACCCGGGCTAAAAAGAGAGGCTATTGAGATGTTGAAGTCTGCCGGGGTAGGCGCTGCGCTAACATATCCGGAAATGCTCGCAAAGCTTGTATCCGCCGCCGAGCCAAACAACAACTACGCAAAAAGCCAGCTTATGCAAACCCTGCGCATACTGAAAAACTACGGAATGATACGTCCGGCGCAGCTGGAACTGTTCAAGCAGAAGAAATAGGTTTACGCAAGAAATTGGACGTGCAAAATTTCTAAGATGGGAAAAAAGGAATTTTGCCGAAGAGTAGATTTTTGTTTTTAATTGTTTGACAATGCCAAACCTCGCACAAAGAAACTATTCCGCAAAGAGGAATGTTTAACATGCAAAAGACCGGGCTTTTTATATTTGTATTCTTTGCGGCGGCAGCAGCGGCAATAGCGCTCAAGCTCGGGGCTGGATTCCTGCTCATGGAGCTTGCCGGGAACATCAAAAAAGACAACGCATGGATACGCGAGCTTTACTGCGCAAAGGAAACCATAGCGGAAGATCCGAAGTTCGATGAAAGAAAGATTGTGGTAGTGTCGGGCTCAAACGGTCTGTTTGGAATAGACGCAACTGAGTTGGAAAAGCAAACGTCGTTGCCTGTCCAGAACTGGGCGATGCACGGGGGATACTCTTTTGATTATCTAATGGGAAAGGCAGAGAGCCATATAAAGAAGTCTGATGTTGTTCTGTTGCCGCTCGAATTTGAATACTACTACAATAGGGACTCCTTCTACAGCCACATGGCATCAAACGTTCTTCTTTGGGACAAGCCCTACTTTTTCTCGCTCGGGCTATTCGACAAAGCGGTAATGTTATTTACGGCAAACAGGCTTTTTTTCTCGCGCTCGATATCGGCAATAATAAATCCAAAGAAATACCTGCTAGATTCTGATCAGGAAATAAAGAGAAAATTTACGCAGCAGGAAGACCCGCAAAAAGCCGACAAAGCGCAATACTCGTACCGGCTCTTAAAGAAGGACGGCACATACAAAGTTCCGCGCGAGTGCGATTTTTTGGGAGACAACGCATACTTTGCCACACTCGGCAATCCGGACAAAGACTGTATAAAGAATATAGCCGCATGGAAACAACGGCTTGAAAAGCGCGGGGCAAGAGTGGTGTTAACTTATCCGGCAATCATGCTAAACAAGGATTTTAATCCGGATTCTGAAAGGGAAATAGCCGCCCTAAACCGGCTGAAGGCTGCCCTGAAAGAAGAGGGACTTAAGTTGGAATTCGATATACACCGCTCGTGTTTCGACAGAAAATATTTCTCCGATTCATACTACCATTTAAATGAAGAAGGACAGCTTCTAAGAAGCAGACTTCTCGGAGAAGACCTTGCAAAACTTCTGTCGGAAAAGAAAAAATAAGACAATCTGGGCATGGGACAAAAGCCTTAACCTAAAGGCGGCCTTACACAAGCCCTGCGAGAAAAACGCATACAGATGAATATAAGATCAGGCTCAAGAAGAGAAGAAAATTTGACGCGATAAAGATTAGATTTTTTAAGCGGCGCATACGGAAAATTATTGAAGAAAAATTTTTACCTTGAACTTGCTTTACCGCTTTGCCATTTCTGCTTACTAAATGGCGTGGATATATCTGATAATAGCCGGACTTCTTGAAATAACTTGGGCAGTCTGCATGAAATTATCCGACGGATTCACAAAGCTTGTTCCGTCGGCTATAACAATGTTGGCTCTTGTATTGAGCTTTGTTTTTCTAAGCCTTGCCGTGCGCACATTGCCTCTTGGAATATCATATGCAATATGGACTGGCCTGGGCGCCGCCGGAGGATTCATCGCCGGAATTATAATATTTAAAGAACCAGCAAGCGCGCTGCAGATTCTTTTCCTATGCCTTGTAGTTGTTGGAATAGCCGGGTTAAGTTTCTTTAATCCGCACCACTAATACACGCTTTAGATATCAAATATAGAGGTAGGCATAAAAAACTTTCTTAGATGCAAATCTCTATATATGGATAAAAAAATAATCCGCATAAAAATATGCGGATTATTTTTAAACTGAAACGGCAAGAATAGCCGGAATATAAAAATACAAGACGCGAAGTACACCGCAAAAGGATTATTCGGCGCCGAATACCCAGACAGTCTTTGAGTGGTATATGTCTCCGGGCTCAAGTATTGTGGAAGGATAGGTCTCCTTGTTGGGAGAATCGGGAAAATGCTGCGTTTCAAACGCAAAAGCACCGTACTTTGAATATTTCTTGCCGCCCTTTCCAACAAGGCTTCCGTCCATAGAATTGCAAGTGTAAAACTGCACGCCGGGCTCTGTTGTGTACACTTTTAAAACTCTTCCGGAATTAGGCTCTGTGAAAATACCGGCAAGACGCATTTTGCCGTCGGCCTTGCGCGTTATTACAAAGTTGTGGTCGAATCCGCCTCCAAAGCTTATCTGAGTGTTTGAAGTTTTGCCAACGCCATCGCCTATGCGGACGGGCTTGGAATAGAAATCAAAAGGAGTGTTCTTTACTGGCATGAAAGAACCGTCTGTTATCAGATCCTTATCTACGGGAGTAATATCCTTTGCATTTATAAAGGCTACAGTATCGAGTACAGTGCCGTTGCCCGCCCCCGCAAGATTGAAATATGTATGCTGGGTAAGATTGACAGGAGTGGCTTTGTCTGTCTGGGCAAAATATTCTATAGATAGGGCATTCTTATTGGAAAGAGTGTAAATTACCACAACATCAAGCTTGCCGGGAAAACCTTGGTCTGAGTCGGGGCTTGTCATGGCAAATTTTACACCCGCAAAGTTTTTGCCGCGTATCTCCTCGGCCCTCCAGATTTTTCTATTAAAGCCTTCTACTCCGCCGTGCAGGCACTTTCCTTTCTCATTTGCGGAGACTTTGAATTCTTTGCCGTCTATCTCGAACGAAGCCCCAGATATGCGGTTGCCATACCTGCCAACCAAAGCTCCGAAATAAGGATTCTTAGACGACTCGTATCCGGAGAGAGAATCAAACCCCAAGGCGATATCATCAAGCTTCCCGTTTTTATCCGGCACGCGTATTTCCGTAAGAGTTGCCCCATAAGTTATGGCGGTAAAAGACAGTCCGTTTTTATTCTTCACCACATAGGCGTAAATTTCCGTGCCGTCTTTAGTCTTTCCATATGGAAGTTTCTCCACGCTCTGGCCGAAGGCGCAAACTGAA
Organism: uncultured Opitutales bacterium; assembly: GCA_944390805.1. Lineage (GTDB taxonomy): Bacteria > Verrucomicrobiota > Verrucomicrobiia > Opitutales > Intestinicryptomonadaceae > CALXQW01. Next base: position 66,814 of record CALXQW010000041.1, read on the forward strand.
AAGAAAAGCGCAGATAGAAAAATAGATACAATCTTCTTTGTCATGATCTTTAAGATAATTATGCTTTCGACATTTCCAACCATAAAATCAGCCTAAACATATTTTCGGCCCTGTATTCTTAGAAAGGAGATTTTTATCTCTTGGCAAATATACATAAAACTATTAAACTTATGGCAGCATAAGAAATAACAATAAATAATGCCCCTCCCTCTTATAATATTTCAAAAACAAGTTGGCGCAGAACAAAAATCTTAGAGGCGTAAACCAAAAATAAAAAATGCTTCAGAAATATTCATACTTTGCATTCAGATAAAAATTGAGAAAAGAAACAGAAAACAGATTTATGCGCGGCAAAGGCTCAATCGATTGCGGGGAATATTGGGATTACAGGCCTTTCCTGTGCAATTTTTTGAAAAAATCGTCATATATATTTTTTTCAAAAAAGCGGATTAAGGGCAGTTTTTTCTTGAAAAGGTAAAAAAATTTTGTAGTTTTTTTATATACATACAAAGGAATTCGTGGAGATTCCTTAGGATTTTCATCGTCATAAAACAAATAAAAGGAGAGAAAAAGATGGCAAGGCCGCTTACGATATTTACAGGACAGTGGGCAGATATGAAGCTGGAAAAGCTAGCCCCCCTTCTTAAGAAAATGGGATACGAAGGAGTTGAGATAGCCATCACTCCAAATCATTTTGATATGACCAAGGCGGATAAAGATTCATATCTAAAGAACCGCTGGGAAATACTTAAGAAGAATGGATTAAACTGCTACGCGCTCTCCAACCACCTTATTGGACAATGCGTTTGCGATATAATAGACGAGCGCCACAAGGCAATAATACCGGATTACATCTGGGGAGACGGCAAGCCCGAGGGAATACGCCGCCGCGCCGCGGAGGAGATGATAAAGACGGCAAAGGTGTGCAAGAGGTTTATGTCTATGCGTCCGAAGACGCTGGCTGCTTCTCCGATTCCGCCGACGGTAACAGGTTTTACGGGGTCGTCGATATGGAGATTTATGTATTCGTTCCCGCCGGCCTCAAAGGAGATGATAGAAGCCGGATATACAGATTTTGCAAAGCGCTGGCTGCCGATACTGGACGCTTTCGACAAGGAAGGGGTAAACTTTGCGCTTGAGGTTCACCCGACGGAGATAGCCTTTGACATAGCTTCGGCGGAGCGCGCTCTTGAGGCTGTAAAGGGGCACAAGAGATTTGGTTTCAACTATGATCCGTCGCACTTTGGCTACCAGGGGGTGGACTATGTGAGATTCATACGCAAGTTTGCCGACAGAATATACCATGTGCACATGAAGGACGTATGGTGGGGTCACGGTTCGAGAGAAGCTGGAGTATTTGGCGGGCATACGGAATTTACAGATCCGCGCCGCTATTGGGATTTCCGTTCGATAGGCCACGGAGACATAAATTTTGAAGAGATTATAGTGGCGCTCAACGATATAGGCTACAAGGGGCCGCTTTCGGTTGAGTGGGAAGACGGCAGGATGGACAGAATCTACGGCGCGACGGAATCGGCCAAGAGGGTTAGGGAGTTCGACTTCCCCCGTTCCGAGATAGCGTTTGATTCGGCTTTCGACAAGAAGAACCAATAGAAGGAATGACCTTTTTTCGATTAGAAAAAAACGAACTATTTAACATTCGAGAAGACTAAATATATGATGAATCAAGACAAATGCAATGATATGGGGTACACAATGGCATTCTGGCTGCTGAGGATATGGCTGTCGGTCAGGTGCATATTCACGGGGCTTGTAAAGTTTCAGGGCACCGAGGAGAGGGTAACGGAGGTCGGCGGGCTTTCCGCCGAGGAGGCAAAGGAATTGCAGGAATTGGCAAACGACATGGCTGCGATGGGTTCAGCGGGCGGTCCGGCGACGGAAAAAGCCACTGAGACGGTCAACGTGCTGGGTTTTTCCCACTACGAGGCGCTTCCGGCCAAGGGGCCTATGAGCATAGAAGGTTTCTGCCAGAGCCCGCTTATGCCTGACTTCATGGTTGGGCCATACGCAGCGGTTTTGGGCTATGCGCTCATAGTGCTGGGAGTGATGTTGCTTTTGGGTATATGCACAAGAGTAACGCTCTTCTTGCAGGGTCTGCTGTTCATATCTTTGACCTACGGTTTCGTGATACTCGAGAAGAGCCTTGGACAGGCTTCTGCGGCAGGTGCTGCGTATCTTGGAGTACACATACTGATAGTTGCGGCAGCTCTGATGCTTGTAAAGTACAACAAGTTTGAGCTTCTGCCCTGCAGAAAGCTGCCCTGCTGCAAGGTATGCAATAAATAAACAATAACAAACATTCAGAATTATGAGCGAAATTACCAGAAGAAGTTTTTTGAAGACTGCCGCTATTGCGGGCAGTGGACTTGCGTTCGGAGCTAACTTGGTTAGAGCGCAGGAGAAGAAGGACGAAGTTCTCGATATCGCGCTGATAGGATTTGGCGCGCAGGGAAGAGTTCTTTTTGAGAGCATAATGAAGTTGCCAAATTTGAGGTTCCGCGCCATTTGCGATTTGCGTCCGCAGCAGCGCAGGTATGTTCGTTTGTGGGTAAAGAAGACTCTCAAGCAGGATGTTGTTGAGTATGAAGACTTCAACGAGATGATAGCCAAGGAGCATACCGAGAATGTCAAGAATGGCAAGAAGGGGCTTGACGGCGTATTTATAGCCACGCCAGACTTCTGGCACAGCCCGATGACCTGCGCATGTTTGGAGGCGGGAATAAACGTATATTGCGAGAAGATGATGTCCGACACCAAGGAAGGCGCCAGAAAGATGGTCAAGGCCATGCAAAAGAGCGGCAAACTTCTGCAGATTGGACACCAGAGAAAGAGCAATCCGCGCTACATATATGCAAGGGAAAAGCTCATCAAGGGAGCGGAGATATGCGGTCAGCTCACAAACGCCAACGGGCAATGGAACAGAGCTGTCACAACGGATTTGACCTGCCCGAAGAAGCTTGAGCTGCCAAAGGAGGTATTGGAGAAATACGGTTATAAAGACATGCACCAGTTCCTCAATTGGAGGTGGTACAAGGGGTTGGGCCGCGGTCCTATTTCCGACTTGGGTGCACACCAGATGGACATATTTGGCTGGTTCTTTGACGCCAGGCCGAAGTCTATCATGGCAAGCGGTTCTGTAGACTTCTACAAGGACAAGGACTGGTACGACAATGTAATGTGCATAATCCAGTACGACACATTCCAGAAGCGCAACGCTAGGGTATTCTATCAGGTGCTTACAACAACAAGCGCCGGCGGTGGATATTACGAGCAGTTTATGGGCACTGAAGGTGCGGTAAAGATGTCGGAGAATCCGGCGCTCACAAAGATATACAAGGAAAACGGCGCAGACAAGGCAAAGTGGGATTCCTATGTATCGAGCGGCTTAATACAGAGGTCGGCAGATCCGGCTCCGTCGAAGACAGCCATTGCCGATGCGAGAGAGTCCAAGGCTCTGGATACCTTTGCAATGCCAGACAATCTCTTCCCGACGGATCCGACAGATCCTTCCAAGAGTGCGCCTATACACTTGCCACACGTATTGAATTTCTTGGATTCCATACGCGGAAAGGCCAAGCTAACTTGCGACGGTGCACACGCATTTGAGGCTGAAGCTGCCGTATTTAAGGCGGTTGACGCCATAGAGGCAAAGAAGGAGCTTTACTTTGAGGAGTCCGACTTTGTCGCGTAGGCGTAGAGCTGGCACGAATGACAATACATTATAAATCTTAAGAAAACAAAACAAGAAACGTATATGAAAAAGACATTGTTAGTAATATTGTCGGCAGCGATAGCGCTGACATCGTACGGACAGATGAAGAAGCTTGTGTTGGAAGTTCCGCAGTCGCAGCTCAGCGGCACTCCGGTACCGGTAAAGCTTCCGAATCTTGAGCCAAAGGGAACAAATCCCGAGGTCATGATACCTGCGGATGCCACAAACATAGCCAAGGGCAAGAAGGTGACCTCTTCCGACGACTTCCCCCTTATTGGAGAGCTTGAGCTTGTAACCGACGGAGACAAGGACGCCGCCGAGGGTTGCTACGTTGAGCTGATGAACGGTTTGCAGTGGATACAGATAGACTTGGAAAAGTCTGCCGACATCTACGCGATAGCTCTTTGGCACTATCACTCTCAGGAGCGCGCCTACAAGGACGTTATCATACAGATATCCGACGATCCGGAGTTCAAGAACGGAGTAACCACCGTATTTAACAACGACGACGACAACTCCGCGAAGATGGGTGTAGGCAAGAACATGGCATGGGTTGAGACCAACTATGGAAAAATCATAGAGGTTAAGCCTTCTGTCAAGGGCAGGTATGTACGTTTCTACTCAAACGGCAACACCACCAACGACACCAACGCCTATATCGAAGTTGAGATATACGGCAAGTAATATACTTCTTAAGTAAAAATTTCTAAGCCGCGCCTTTTATTATGGCGCGGCTTTTTTGTGTCTGAGAATAAGCGTAAATATCTAAAAAATAATAAACGAGCACAGAGAAAAGTATGGGGAATATTCAACTGTCAAAAGAAGATGAAGTTCATCTTTCCCTGAGAAAAAGAAGCGAAAGAAGTTTGATGTTTTAAGATGAGTATACCCACACTCAAGGCATGTTAAAATATCAAACGTTTGATATTTTAAACGTTGACAATAAGGCCGATAGAAAGATAGAAACATAAGAAAGATTAGAAAGATAGACAAAGACATGCCGGCAAAAAAGACCAAGACAAAGTCGTACGAAAGATACCACATTCCAAATCTTACAAGGGCGCTTTCCATACTTGAGATTTTGGCAAAGCATCCGAACGGAATGACACTGGGAGACATCTCCCGCGAGGCAAAATTTACAAAGAACAGCGTCTTTAGAATAATATGCACGCTGCAGGATTGCGGTTATGTGCGCAAAGACGCCGACGACCGCACAATTAAGATCTCAAGAAAGCTTGTTGCGCTTGGCTACTCTAGCCTTGGCGAAGGAAACCTTGTAGAAAAGAGCATAGACTTAATGAGGGTTATCCGCGACAGAGTAAACGAGACAACAATGCTTGGTTCGCTTCTTGAAGATGAATGCGTTCTAATAGAACAAGTTCCATGCCGTCAACCGTTCAAGTTCATGGGAGAGATTGGAATGAGGTTCAACTTGCATGCATCGGTACCGGGAAAGGCAATAGTGGCATTCCTTCCAAAGAGCGAGCAAGACGCAATAATTAAGCGGATTAACTTTAAGAAATTCAATGCAAATACCATAACAGATGCGGAATCATTTAAGAAGGAGCTTAAGCTTACCAAAGAGCGCGGCTACGCATTGGATTTAAACGAGGAGATAGTAGGTGTACACTGCGTTGGCGCGCCAATATTCGACGCCCATGGCTACCCAATAGCGGCAATCTGGTGCACAGGACCCAGCGACAGGCTCAAGAAGGAAGACTTAGATTCCGTAGGCGAATTTATAAAGCAGCAGGCAAAAATTGTATCAAACCGTCTTGGGTACGACCTTATATAACACTCATTACTGCGCTAAGAGAAGAGAGTAAAAAGAATAGATTTTAAAAGCTCCGTAAAAATTAAGCTGCGGAGCTTTTTTGTTTAAAAGAACATTGCCTTTGTCTTTGATAACACCGGATGTTTTGTATTATCTAAAATAGAAGAATAAATATCTCCGGGAAGCTTTCCCTCAAGGCAACAGATAAGCTCTCTGCACATTCAGCAGCAAAAGAGGCTCTCTCTGCCGAATCGACAGGTTGGAAACCTATTTTATACATAATATAAATAAACTTGAAGATAAAATAGAAAATATAACCAGCTTAAAGAAAAAGAAAGAGACTATTTTTCCAGTTCAGGATATGCCGCAATTTTTCTATGCAAAGTTCTGCGGCTTATTCCAAGAAGCTCCGCAGCTTTGCTCTTATTTCCATGGGCAGCCTCTAAAGCCTTTTTGATAAGTTCAAGTTCGTTTTCCTTCTTCGAAAACGTATGCTCAGGAGAAATCATCTTGGAATCTGTAAGCAGTTTTGGAGAGGTCGTCTCAGGAGAGATCTCGGAAGAGAACCTATCGCCAAAGTCTGCGGCAGATACTACTTTTTTGGTGTTTGTAACAACAAGGTTCTCGCAAAAATTTCTCAACTCCCTGACATTGCCCCTCCAAGAATATCTTTCCAAAACTGAGTACGCATCTGGAGATAAGACCGGAGCTTGAATACCGTTTTCAGCGGCAAAATGGGCCAGATAGAAATCGACCATGGGCCTGATATCCTCAGGCCTTTCATGCAAAGACGGAATCTTTATCTCTACAACATTGAGCCTATAATAAAGATCCTCCCTAAATTGGCCGGTCTTCGTCATCTCAAGAAGATTCCTGTTTGTTGCACAAACAAGCCTTACATCAACATTTGTCTCCTTTTCGGCGCCGAGCCTGGTGAAACTTCTCGTCTCAAGAAAACGCAACAGCTTTACCTGGGTGGGAGCGTCAATCTCGCCTATCTCATCGAGAAACAAAGTTCCGCCGTCAGCAGCTTCAAAGCGCCCCATTCTGCGGCTTACAGCACCGGTAAACGCTCCACGCTCGTACCCGAAAAGTTCGCTTTCAAGCAGATTTGCTGGAATTGCCGCACAGTGAACCGGAACAAAAGGCTTGTCGCGCCGCGGAGAGGCAGAATGTATAAAATGAGCAACAAGCTCCTTTCCGGTACCGGTCTGCCCAGTAATCATAACTGTGGCCTTGGTTGGAGCAACCTGCCTTGCCGTATCTAAAACGGCGTTCATCGCCCGGCTCTTTGCAATTATCTCTCCTGATAAGTTCCTAAATTTTAAATCGGAATGGTCGCCAACCGGAGCGGAGGAAGAAGCGGAGCTATCCAATTTTTCCTTGAGCTTCTCCTGCCTGATTTTTAGCGCCCTGGATATTGCCGCATCGAGCTTGTCCAAATCTATGGGCTTTGAGATAAAATCTGCTGCACCGCGCTTCATGGCATCTACAGCCGTCTCGACATTGCCAAATGCGGTCATCATTATGCACGCAGGCTTGTATGGAACGGAAAGAGCCTTGTCGACAACGCTCATGCCTGATTTACCCCCCATGCGCAAATCTGTAAGGACAAGATCGAAAGTCTCGGCATCCATCATCTTTAGGGCCTCGTCGGCTCCGGAGGCAGCAAATACGTCGAAATCGTCCTCGAGAGCGGCAATAAGCCCGTCTCTCGTGTGTTTTTCGTCGTCGACTATAAGAATATTTGCGGGCATTAGGGATGAGAAATTAATACGCAGTCTCCGCAATTTGCAATATCGAAAATTTCCGCTATATCCGAAGGCGAAAGTAGCACACAGCCGTGGGAATCGGGCGAACCTAGCATTTCAGTGCGGTTTGTTCCATGTATGTAAACGTAGCGGTCGTAAGTGTCCACATTGCCGCCAAGATTTATCCCTGGCTCAAGCCCACGCAGACGGAGTATGCGCGATACTATCAAATTGCGTTCACGGGCCTCCAACGGGAAATCTGAGAGAACCCCAACATTCTTTCTACCCTTAAAAACCGTATCCAAGGGCTCGCCCGCACCTATTTTCTCAACGATGTAATGAAGCCCCCACGGAGTGCCAAGAGAGTCTTTCACGCAGCTTTGCGGAGCCCGAGATGTACTGCATAAATATGTCTTAACAAGCTGACCATCGCAAAAAAGATAAAATTTTTGCTCGCAAACCGACACATATATGCAATGCTTGCCCACTGCAAAATTAGCCTTTTTACAGGCAGCCGTTATTTTTTCATAAAGGTCCATGAACAGGAAATTCAAAGTAGGTATTGTTGGCGCAACAGGCGCCGTAGGTCAAGAACTCATTGATTTGCTCTTCGGGAGAAACTTTCCGATGGAGTCTTTGACGCTGCTTGCGTCGGAACGCAGCGCGGGAAAAAAGATAGAGAAAAACGGGCAGACCTTTACGGTGGAGAAAGCCACTCCGGAATGTTTTGAAAAGCTCGATATTGCAATATTTAGCGCGGGCGGAAGCGTATCCAAGGCGCTTGCTCCGGAAGCAGCAAAGAGAGGATGCATTGTAATAGACAACTCCTCGGCCTTCCGTATGGATCCAGATGTGCCTCTCGTTGTGCCTGAGGTAAATGCCGATGCTGTAAAGAGCCATAAAAACATAATAGCCAATCCAAACTGCACAACGGCTATATCTCTTATGGCCCTGTGCCCTCTGCACAAGGCCTTCGGGCTAAAAAGGTTCTTTGCGGCCACATACCAGGCTGTATCGGGAACTGGAGTGTGGGCTATGAAGGAGCTTGAGCAGCAGGAGAAGGCAATATCCGAGGGCAGAGAGCCAGAAGTTAAGGTTTATCCGTACCAGATAGCCCGCAATGTAATTCCGCATGTAGATGTATTCCTCGACAATGGCTACACGAAAGAGGAGATGAAAATGCTCAATGAGACCCGCAAGATAATGAGTCTGCCGGATGTCAGAGTCTCCACAACATGCGTTAGAGTTCCAGTAATGAGGGCGCATTCCGTTGCGATAAATGCAGAATTTGAGAAGCCAGTTTCTGTTGAAGAGGCAAGAAAGGCCATAGCGGCTTTCCCCGGAGCAGAACTTGTGGATAATCCATCTGAGTTGAAATACCCAATGCCTTTGATGTATCAGCGCAAGGTAAAGTGCGGTGTTGGCAGAATCAGGCGAGACAGCGCATTTGAAAACGGCCTCTCATTCTGGGTTTGCGGCGACCAGCTCTGGAAGGGAGCTGCACTCAACGCCGTACAGATAGCAGAACTTCTTTAGAATAGCCAAATGCAAAAATTTTCAGGCGCGGAGAAACGTAAAGTTTCCCCGCGCTTTTGTATTGCAAATATAAAAAGCAGCAAAGCCAGAAATTCTCATGCGGAATGGAAGAAGATCTTTTTTAATTATAGAAAAATTTCAAATGAACTTCCTCAGACAAAGATTTTTTGAAAGTTAAAATATGTTGCTAAGAATATATATATAGATAGGCTTAAGAGAAAATGGCAAAAACAGAAGACAGCTTGTTGCATTTTATACGGGTAAATGCCCCCCTACCCTATGCCGCCGCAGATTTTGTCATAAAGAACTTTGCGCCAAAGAGATCTGGTGCGGCAGATTTCTCCGACACTCTTTTTATACTGCCTACCCGCAGAGCTGCGGAAACATTTCAAGATGTGCTGCTATCGAGAGTCTTAAGCTCTGCCGGAGGGATTCTATCTTTAAAGGCCTTCACGCAGGAAGAATTCATGGCAAAAGTCTTGCGGCCAGCAAAAAGAGCAAACATATTTGCCTCCCACTGCGCATGGAAGATTGCTCTTGGAATGCTGAAAAGAGACTTTGCTGAAGAGATATTTCCATCGGGGAGACTGTCTGAAGAAGATGCATTTGAGCTATCAAGGCGCATTGGCGGGCTTAAGAGAGAACTTTCGCATGCCGGGCTTGATTTCTCTTCAGCAGCAGAGCTTGCCGCTCGCTTGCCAGACGCTTCCCGCTGGAGGGCTTTTGGGGAGCTTGAAAAGCTGTATAAAAAGAGTCTTTCAATGATGGGGGCTGAAGATGCGGCAGATGTGTTCTTATCTTCTTTGGCAAATCCGGACTTCTCAAAATTGAAAGAAGGGCGTCTGGTTTTGCTATTTTGTCCGGAAACGAGTGCTGCTTTTGAGCGGATATTAGACGAGTATAGAAAACACGGCGGCAAGGTGGACATTGCCGTATGTGCAGATGCCTCAAAGGCTGCGCTCTTTGGCAAGTACGGTGCGCCGCTTCCGGGAACAGAGTTTTTTTCTGACGATTTGCCAGATAAAAATATCAAGACTTTCCCAGATATATCAGCCCAAGCTCGCTATGCCGCGGAGGAAATATCGAACGCGGGAAAATATGCCGCCGACATCTGGGCAGCATCATGCGATGAAACAGACTCTTTAGAGGCTCTTTCCGACGAATTAAAAAAGCGCAACATAGACACCATATCATTCGCCGGAAGACCAATATCCAAATTTGGCATATTTGAATTTTTCTCTTTTGTGCTGGAGTTTATAAGCGACAATCTGCGTTTTTCTGCATTCATGCGCATAGCCCGCACCGACATATTTTTGCGTATAGCAACAAAAAAGCTATCGATGGAGGCCACAGATATACTGTCCGCGCTGGACAGTTTTGAAAAAGAACACATGCCGCGCACGTTGGAATCTGCAATACAAATACAAGGGGGAGAGAAAAACCGTAAGGCCGAACATGTAATAAAATTTGCGGCAGAACTACTACTACCGCTTTGCACAGAACCAGCTTCTACTGCTCTAAAAAATCTTGCACATGCCGTTGAAAACGCCAAGAGCGATGTTATAGACGACGAACAGTCTCAAGCTGAAGAGATGTTTCTCGACAAATTTCTAACAGACCTTGACGCTCTCGATTCCCTCTCGTTTAAGCATGGCATGGATGCGAAAGAGGCGCTTAAAATAATGCTTGTCGATTCTTTCGGAAACGTGGGGGAACACGCTTTAAAAAGAGGAGTTGTTCTGCAAAATTGGCTGGAGCAATTCTGGTCTGAAGCACCCCGGCTTGTCATTGCAGATTTCAACGATGGAAAAGTTCCGCAATCAAAAGCGCAAGATCCGTTCCTTTCAGAAGCCGCAAGAGAGATATTTGGGTTGGGAACATCGGCCCTAAGGCGTTCGAGAGACGAATACATGTTTCAGGCGCTCATACATTCAAGGGAAGATATCAATGCCGGATTCTCCATCAATGTGCTGTGCCCCGCAAAAGATTTCGACGGGGAACGGCTTATGCCTTCCTCCATATTGCTGTCATGTCAGCCAGAAAGAATGGCTGAAAGAATAAGGAGGCTCTTCGGGGTAGATTACGATGAACCTATGGCTCCAGCATTCTTCTCTCCGTGGAAATTTAGAGTGCCTAAGATTCCATTTGGACGGGTGATTTCGGCCACAGATTTTAAGAAGTATATAGACTGTCCTTTTAGATTTTATCTGGAGAAAGTCTTGAAAATGCGCCCTGTAGAGAGTGTACAGGAAGATATGGACGCTGCGGTTTTCGGCTCGTTATTCCACGGAGTCATGGAAGACTTTGCAAAGAGCGCAAACAGAAACTCAAGCGATGAGAACGAAATATGCGCGCTTCTTTTTAAATATTTGGACGCGCGCGCAAGAAAGACATTCGGGTCGGATATGTCTGCGCCGCTTAAATTGCAACTTGCCGGGCTAAGATCAAGACTTAGAGCCTGCGCGCGCATACAGGCTGAACATGCGGCAAGGGGCTGGCGGATATTGAATGCAGAAAGCTGCTTTGAGAATCTCGACATTTGCGGAATGAAGATAATTTGCCGCATAGACAGAATAGATAAGGCTCCCGACGGAACTCTGCTTGCGCTCGACTACAAGACGAAAGATTCATCTGAGATAATCTCTGCGGACAACTCCGCAAGAAAAGCGCACTTGCAGGAAACTGGAGATGGACAATACAAGTGGAAAGACTTGCAGCTGCCCTTATATAGGCGCGCACTTATGGACTTCTACGGAGAATCCCGCGTTCAGACGGCCTACTTTCTGTCGCCCAAGAGTGTCTTGCAAACGCGCATAGACATATGGGATATAGCAGAATCTGAGGATAATTCTGCCATGAATAAGGCCTCTGAAATAATAGGCGCAATAAGAGACGAGAAATTCACGCCGACAGAAGGCGTAAAACCGCCGCGCTTTGACGTATACGACAAATTCTTCGGATTTGCCGGATCTGAGCTTGCAAAATATCTGGAGTTTACAAGACCGTGAAAAACGAAAAACCGGAAATTTTCAAGAATGAGAGGGCTCTGGCTTCTGCCGGATCAGGCAAGACGTACACGCTCACAAACCGTTTCATAGCATTGTCGCTGAACTCGGCTCCTGATAGAATCTGCGCGCTGACATTCACAAGAAAAAGTGCCGCGGAATTTCTCGATAAAATACTTGGCAAGCTTTCCGCGGCTGCGCTCGACGAAAACGCCGCACAGGCGCTATCCAAGGACATAAGTGCACTAGCAGGATGCCAGAAACTTGGGAGGAAAGATTTTCTCAATCTGCTTGTGAAGATTGCAAAAGCCCTGCCCCGGATAAGATTGTGCACGATAGACTCGTTCTGTTCTTCGCTGATAAAGTCTTTTGCGCCGGAGATGGGAATCTACGGGAATATAGACATACTTGACTCTTACGGGGAGAAATCTGCCGCAAAGAGGGCTATGGAAACGGTATTCGACACATTGTCCAAAGATGACAAATTGTTGGCAGAATTTGCCGAGACCGTAAAGAGGGCCTCCTTTGGCAAAGACGGAAAGACCGTATTTGACAACGCCATGGGTTATGTGAAAGACCTGCGCGGGCTATGGATGAGATATCCGGACGAATCTCTCTGGGGAAATGAAGGAGTATTTGCCGCAGATGCGGCAAATTTCGACGATGCCGATTATCTCGATGCGCTCGATTCTCTAAGAGCGCTGGAAGAGAAGAATCTAAGTGCCGTGGTAAAATACTTTGAGGATTCTCGCCCCGGCAACACAAAGAAGGCCACATCAAAGATATTCCCGCAGATAGCGGAAAACCGCAGAGAGAATCATGGGAAACTAATAAAGGTAGAGTACGAATATAAGAATAAGATTCTGACCATATCAGACCGTGCGGCGGAACTCATAGACAGGCTTATAACAAATCTCCTGGGGGGAGAGATAATGTTGTCGTGCGATTCCGCCCGCGCTATAGCAAAGATTCTGCGCGCCTGGAACGACGCATATTTTGAGACGAGCATTCTGCGTGGAAAGATGTCTTTCTCCGACATGCCCGAACTTCTCTCCGCGCCGCAGAACAGGCCTGCAAGAGAGATAGTGGAATACAAGTTGGATTCGCGCATAGACCATTGGCTGTTCGACGAATTTCAAGATACGTCTCGCCCGCAATGGGCGGTTTTTGAAAATTTGATAGGAGAGATCTTACAGGGAGAAGAATACGGACGAACATTTTATTATGTGGGCGACGTCAAGCAGTCCATATACGGCTGGAGAGGCGGAGACCCAGATCTATTCGACGAAATATTCAAAAGATACTCGCCCAATATATGCGCCGCAAAGCCCATGAACATATCCTACAGATCTGTTCCTTGCGTAATTTCCACAGTCAACGGGCTCTTTGGCGACAGCGGCTTAATACGGGATCATTTTCTTTGGGCGGCCGCAGACAAGTGGCTTGGAGTCTGGCAAGACCATATCTCCCGGTTTGACTCGCAAGATATTACCGATGTTAATGCTGCGCAAACAGCCGGCTGCGTGGCTCTTGCGAGTGTACCAAAAGATAAAGACTCCGGCAATATTGCAAGATGCATTTACAAGCTTATATCGGAAATCGGCGTAAGGCGCAGACAGCTAAGCTGCGCGGTACTTGTACAAGATAACAAGTACGCGCAAGAAATTGCAGAATCACTGCGCAGTCTTGCGGCAGAGGAAGGCAACAAAGACTTTCCTCCCGTCTCTTGCGAGCTCGACAAAAACATAGTTTACGACAACCCTACCTGCTGCGCAATAGCGGCTCTCGCAAGTTTACTTGCGCATCCGGAAGACACCGCCGCACGCGGATATATAAACATGACGCCTCTTCGCGGATTTGCCGGAAATGATTTTGAATTATTAGACAACCTGCGCAATCTTGCCCAAAATTACGGATACGCCACACTTGTAGAAAAGGCGGCCGAATATCTGCTGCAAAAAGATGCCGCACCCGACAAATTCACCCGAGAAAGGCTCTACCAAATGCGCCTAATTGCGCGCAAGTTCGACAATACCCGCGGAGGCGATGCTGCCGACTTTACCGAATATCTTGAGACTGCCTCAATGAGGGAAACGTCCGCCGTTGGGACGATAGAGATAATGACCATACACAAATCAAAGGGATTGGATTTCGACGTAGTATTTCTCCCCGACACGGCAAAGGCGCCATCGCGGCTAGGATTTGAGGTGGTGCATTCAGATGGCGAAGTTAGCATACTCAAGCTTCCGTGCGAGACAATCTGCTCTTTCAGCCCTGCCTTGCACGATGCAAGACAATCGGCAAGAGAACGGGCCGATTTTGACACTCTGTGCAAATTCTACGTTGCATCAACCCGCGCAAAGCGCGCAGTGTATTTTATTAGGGAACAGAAGAAATCCGACGAAGACCCTGCTGCGAAAAAATCAGGGAACCCCGATTCGGACTTCTCAAAACTTCTCTTTGATTATTTCAGCACACAGCTGCGGAAAAAACTCTCCGGCGAAGGAGAAATAATGTTGTCAACAGGTTCAGATCTGAGCTGGTATGAAAATATAACTGCCCATGAAGCCGCAGACAACAATTCCGAAGACAAGATAGATCATGCAGCGGAACTATCGCGCTTGTTAGCGGCAAAAGAATTTTCAGAGAAGCTATCCTTCCTAAGGGCAAAAAAAGCTATACGCCCATCTCAAAGAGAAGAGAGGGAAGAATTCGGCATAGATTCCTTGTCTACGGCAAACAAACAACATTCATCGGCGCGAGAGGAAGGAATTCTTGTGCATGAGTCTTTAGCCGCCTGCGCATCCGCAAAGACAATGCAAGAAGCGCTATCATTAGCACTGGATTATGCCGATGAGAGCGAATTTGCGTTAGATATTAAGGATAGCGTAAAAACACTCTTAAAAGAGTTTTTATCAGACAAATTAATGTTTGAAATATTTAAGAAAGAAGATGCAACTGAGGCCCGATCTGAAGAGCAATTTGCATGCGTCCTAAGCGACACCCCTGTGAGGGGAATCTTCGACCGCATAGATATTCTACGCGGTAAAGACGGCAGGCCCGCATCTGCAAGAATACTTGAGTTTAAAACAGATTCCGCCGCCGTTTCCCGCGGCGACTTTCTAAACAGACACTATAGGCAAGCCCGCATCTACGCCGAAAGCGCCGCTATCCTATTAAATCTGCCGCCGGAAAAAATAAAAGTTGTTTTGATATCCGTAAGAGGCCGCTTTGCAGAAGAAATTTTGATTCAATAGAAATATCAAAAAATCCCACATTTCCTCCCGGCAGAAATTTTCATACGGGAGGAAAGAGAAGCGGCAAAAGCATGTTTTTTATGCCGGTAGAAAAAAAGTAGTTAACGTACCAGCACAAATAAAACTACTCTATCTTCCAAGAATTGCGCCATACAATCTTTGGAGTTCCGTCGGCATCAAAAGTTATGGGAAGCCATATATACTTACCCTCTATGGGATGCTCCGGTGTCCAGATGTCGAACATGGCTATATATAGGTCTTTTGTAGGATGTTTTATTATAAAAGAGCTCTGTCCGCCAAAGGTTTTATCCGGACCAAGCTTGTTTATGGGATTTACCCCCGATGTGGGATTCCCGAGAAATTCAAAAGGTCCAAATATGGAGTTCGCCTTAAGCAATCGCGCGGTATTTGGCGCCCAACCAGAAGATCCGGAACCTAATAGAAAAAATTTGCCGTCCTTAAAAAATCCAGCCGGAGCCTCTGTTTTAAGAGGGATTCCCTCCAATACCTTAACAGAGGAATCTATCGGTGTTTTATATTCCTCGTCAAACTTTGTCAGGCAGAAGGCCTTGTCGGGCTTGCGCACGGCAAGATGCCAAAGATCTCCATTGCCGTCTACAAACAAGAAGAAATCTCCAGTCCCCTTTTGAGCTGCCGCGCATAAGACCCTGTGGGAATATTTAAACGGCCCTTCCGGAGAATCCGCCTGGGCAACCCCCAGATAAGCAGTATCATACCCCTTGCCCTTCTCGTATAATTTAAAGTACGCCATGTACTTTTTTGTACGGGCGCAATAAATAACTTTAGGCCGCTCAAGTATGCATCCGTATGCGATATGGCTGTCCGGATTATCGTAATCAACAGATAAAACAACGCCAAGATCTTCCCAATTCATCAGATCTTTAGACTTATAGGCATGTATTCCGCCGTCGGCCTTCTGCGCCTCAGACTTCCCCCAGATCTTATGCTCTCCATACCAATAGAAGTTTCCATCTGCAAAAATCACGCCGCCGCCATGAGCGTTTATAGGTTTGCCTTCCGTATCCAGCCAGATTGCCCCAGGCTTAAATTCTGTCATGTGGGTTTTCTCCACACAGAAGCCCATAACAAAAGAAGTTAATAATATCACAAGAGATAAAAGGACTGATTTCATGAAAAAATTTCTATCCGGCTAATGAATATGTAGTCAAGCCGCAACCGCCCAAAACACTGCATAAAAAAATATAACCGTGGATAAATGAAATATTCTTATATATTGATATACACTTCTATTTTCAGACTACCATAATAAGAATATAACCAGAACTCTCGTAGTTTACCATTTATAAAAAACTATTTTTATAATGATATATGCGGCAAAGAATATCTAAGAATCTCTTGCAAAGACTTTTAGAGAACATTAAGAAAACCCAAGTTATTATACTTCAAGAAATAAGAACTTTTCCCAAAAGATAGATAAAGATGAACATATCTTATTTTTCAGTACCTTGCTCGCAAAGATGAAGGATATTTCTTTACAATGTTTAGCAAATGAAACCTTCAAAATATTTATAATCTAAGAGAAAGATCTTATCAAATAAGGGACTTATCAATTAGAGCATTAGCAGAAGAAAAACGGTGCGTATAATAAGAAATACATGGGAGTAAAATTAACGGAAAGAATTATATGATGAAATATATTTCTCAGGTATTCGTGCAAGGAATCTGCAATGAAGACATTAGAAGGAAGAAGCATGTATAAACCATAAGATATGGGAAGAAATTATGAGAATAATAGAACAATAAGACATATTATATATTGGAAGAGAGAACATTCCCGCAGCAATATGCCCCACCCTATTGTGTTTTAACTGTCCTCTGGGAGGAACTTTGCATTATACAATAGAAAGAAATTTGAGATATATTAGTTCCTTGGCACAACAAGAGTTCAAAAGCATAAAATGAAATTAGCGAGTAAAAGCGGAAATAATTAAGCAATACGATAGGGCTATAAAGGAATAATGGCATTAATATTAAAACAGCGCCCTATCCAACAGACATTTTATATAAGTGATAGATAAAAAAAGCCTTTCTGCATAGAAATTTGAATATATAGAATCTGTTTTTAGGAGCTTGAGGGCAGAATGAATAAAGATCCTCTTAGGGAATTGGTATAAAGGCGCACTCCCCTACCCTACTATATGAAGGAATTTAATTTTATAGAGGACCTTTTCCCATGTAAAGAAAGGAAAACACATAAAGGAAATAGAGATTCAGAAGAAAATACGGAGAAGGAAAAAACATTTGAGCTTAAGGCAAGCACAAATCCGCCAAGATATGGATAGGCTTATTAAGCACGTTATGTTTGTAAAAAAAATGATACATATATGCATTAAGCGCAGAAGCTATAAAAAAGATATTTGTCTCTAAATACCATTCTTGGAGGAATTAGACATACAAAAAAGCGCATTTCACAAAAGAAGAATGTAAAAAAGAAGAGAAAGCGAATAACAATGAGCCTACCGCAGACGAAAAAGCAATATTGTTCTACCACAAGCAAAGGAAACGGCAATATAGAGGTTTTAACACAAGAAAAGAGTGTAAGAATGATGAAAAGAGGCTTTTTTAGGGGAAAACCCTTTTAAAGAGGCAATAAAAGAATGTTCCACGTGGAACATTTGCACATAGACAAGAAGTAAGAATACGCAAAAAAGAGATAAGGGCAAAAAAGACTAACAGAAACATGCTTAAGAGGAGTAAACTACACACCGAACAAAGAACCCAGCACGCCACTAACAAAACGTAGAAATCTTCAAAAAAAAAGACAAAGAGCAAAAAAATGCATAAGAGAAGACTTTTTGACAGAAGATAGAAACGAAAGACTTAGAAGAAAACTAAGGAATGTTCCACGTGGAACATTCTTTGTTGGCAAAGCGGAGTCTTTTTTATTTACGGACAGCAAAGAATAAAAAAATGGGCCTTTTAAGGCAAAAAATGCATAGTAAGGTATCAAAACAGGGGTAAAATCGATTTTAAGGGTATTTTTGCGCGTTTTAGGGCATATTTGCAAAAAATAGCGCATTTTTGTAAGAAAAATTCAGAAAAGAAAGTTCAATTAAGATAAGAAGAGCCGTTTAACTTTTCTGAGCAAAAGAAGAAAAAAAGCACAGTAAAACAAAAACGAGAAAGCGCACCAAAGATCTTATCAATTACTCAAAAACAATTCCCATCGCAGAACTCAAAAAAGTGGCAGAAAAAAAACTGTAAAAGCAAAAAGAATTCCTTCATGGGAAAATAAAAAGTCTTATAATTGGATAGGGGAGGGAAGAACAAAGCCAAGGCAGATACCATTCAGAGTAATACTGCAAAACAAAGAAAAGCAGCCAACAAAAAAACATACAAGAAGAAAAGATTGCTGGGAGAGAAAAACAACAAAGAATAAAGCCATCTTAAGAAAAGATTTTTCATATCGTAAGCGAGCAATGAGAAAACAGAATCAATCTATACAAAGATGAGCATAAAAAAAATACCCATTTCTCAAATAAAAAAAAGACCATAACAAGAAGCCAAAAAACAAAAGAGATATTACCCAAGAACTTAAAAACCAAATATTTGCTAGACCCCTCAAAAAAAAGAAAAAAAAGAATACTCCTTAGACAAGAACAAAAAAGGAGTGGGGTGAATAGAGAAAACTTATTCTTATTGCATAAGACAGGCATTTAACAACAAAAAGCTAAATTGCCGTATAATTGCAGGCGTCAACGCAGCAGATATAAAAAAGTTCCACGTGGAACATTTAGATATATATAAATATTAGATTTAGTATTTTTTGCGGATACACCCAGGCAGACATCTAAAAACAGCAAGAAAAAAAGAAGATACGCTAAAAGCTATCAGCAAAGTATTTAGCAAAAAAATAGGGCAGATTCAGAAAAGATTTACGTCTTACTTAAATGGCTATTGCAGTGCAAAATGTCTAAAAAAGTATGTCTCCAAAAGGAAGCAAAAAAATATATTTGTATATCAAAGAGGAAAAGAAGCCCTGCATAAAAAATATTTCCGGAAGGGGAAGAATACGCATCAAAAAAAATATGAGATATTCCCTTATTGAGAAAATTTTGAGAAAAAAGCAAGGGTAGGGGACACAACATAAAAGCGGAGAAAATAGGGGATAAAATAATAAGCGTGAATAAGAAAACTGCTCCTTGCATTGCAAAGCAAATAAAGGGAATATGAAGATATAAGTTCTATAGAAAAAGCAACAGATAATCATAGACAAAAAAGATAGAAAAAAGAAAAATTCCCATTAATAATAAAACATCTCCTATAATAAAAGATATGCTTTTGCCGCCTTTTATAAAAGAACCTTTTTATGCGGCCGACAGTTAATAAGCATATATGCTTGAAAAATATCCATATTGAAATTTTATCTCGATGCTGTTTTGAAGAAAAAATATGCTTAGAACAGATAAATTCAATCCTTACGACGTAATAGTCTGCGGAGCGGGGCATGCTGGCTGCGAAGCCGCCCTTGCCGCTGCGCGCATGGGGTTGGACACCCTCCTTATAACAGGCAATCTGGACACCATTGCCCAGATGAGCTGCAATCCATCTATCGGCGGCCTGGCTAAGGGAAATATTGTAAGGGAAATAGACGCCCTGGGTGGGGAAATGGCCGTAAATGCCGACGCCACAGGAATTCAATTCAGGGTGCTAAACTCTTCAAAAGGACCTGCCGTTCAAGGCCCAAGAGCCCAGTGCGACAAAAAAGCATATCAATTCAGAATGAAAGAAGTTCTGGAAAGAACAGAAAAACTCTCAGTATTTCAGGCAATAGCAACAGAACTTCTAATAGATGGACAAAAGGCGGCGGGAGTATCTACAAATATGGGAATTTGCCTATATGGAAAAACCGTTATTCTTACAACGGGAACATTCCTTAAAGGGCTTATGCATGTAGGCTCGGCAAAGACAGAGGGAGGCCGCATGGGAGATTTCTGCTCAAGAAGCTTGTCTGGCTCACTAATGAAAGCTGGCATAGAGCTCGACAGGCTGAAGACGGGAACCCCCGCGCGAATACTTGGAAAGAGCATAGATTTTTCCCTATGCGTTCCGCAGGGAGGAGACGAGACTCCGGAGCTGTTTGCCTTCTACGACACAAGGGAATCTTGCGCAAGCAGCGGAACCAGGAAGGCAGAGTCTCTCAAAGATTCGGGAAAAGAAACCTCATCTGTTTACGAACAAGATAAATGCATAAGAGAAGGAATAGCCAAAGAGGATTACTCCGATATATGGAAGAAGCTCTCATTTGGAGATTTTGAAGGCTTTGGCAAGAACCAAATTTTATGCTACGAAACGCACACCACGGAAAAGACTGCGGACATCATCAGGTCAAACCTAAAAAGAAGCGCTATGTACGGGGGAATGATTCATGGCATTGGCCCGAGGTACTGTCCTAGTATAGAAGATAAGATAGTGCGCTTTGCCGACAAGCCTACGCACAGGCTGTATCTTGAGCCGGAAGGAAGATTCTCAGACGAATGGTACATTAATGGACTGTCAACTTCCATGCCGGTAGACGTGCAACTTGAAATTATAAGAAGCGTTACAGGTCTTGAACGGGCACAGATGATGCGTCCGGCTTATGCCGTTGAATACGATTTTGCCCCGCCAACACAAATTTCAAATACGCTTGAATCTAAAGTTGTTGAGGGGTTATTTTGCGCAGGCCAGATAAATGGAACCAGCGGATATGAAGAGGCGGCAGGGCAGGGGCTGGTTGCCGGAGTTAATGCCGCTGCAAAGGTTTTGGGCTTAAGGCCGCTTGTGCTCGGACGCCACGAAAGCTACATAGGAACCCTCATAGACGACCTATCTACAAAAGGCACGCAAGAGCCCTACAGAATGTTTACCAGCAGGGCGGAATTTAGACTTCTTTTAAACCACAATAGCGCCGAGCTCAGAATGTTCGAGCATGCAAAAGCCTACGGGCTTGTAGATAAGGACAGGCTCTCAAAAATGCAGGACAAATTGCACGCGGTTGAGCATTGGACAAAGAGAGTTGAATCTGACATAGGACTTGCGGCAAAACTAAAAAGGCAAGATATTCCCAACCCAGAGGCAATTATGCCCGCAGGTTTTCTATCTTTGCCAAAGTCGGCAAGAGCCGAGGTTTTATACAGGGTTATATTTGGCGGATACCTTGCTCGGGAGTTAAGACAGATAGAAAAAATGGGTTCTCTTGAAGGAGTAAAAATCCCGCCGGATATGGACTTTGCAAAAGTCTCCGGACTTAGGATAGAAGCCGCACAGAAGCTCTCAAAAATGCGGCCAAACACGATAGGGCAAGCCTCGAGGATATCCGGAGTTTCCCCCGCAGACGTTAACGTTTTGGCAGTTGCAGTAAAAGCCTTTGGGCGGCGCGCAAAAAAAGACCGCTGACCTTTCCCAACTCTTATTAAAACCTATATATTTTATATTAAGCATTATGAATATGCTTTATAAATAAATATACAAGAAATGTTGCTTTTATAGAAAAATATTTCATGCAAACAAATTGCAGCTTGTTTCTAAGAGCAAATAAGAGTTCCGCGTTCCGCAAACATCTTACAATATTTTGGAAAAAGAAAATAAAGAGAAAAAACATGATGGAATTTCTCCCCGCTACGATATTTTTCCTATTTTTAATAGGTGCCGCTATAAGTATAAATAAGCTTATATATCTGCTATATTCCGGAGACGCGCTTACGCATTTCTGCGAAACGCACATAGACAAGCGCCAAGATCCCCACGCTTTTGAATGCTGGTACAAACAAAAAAAGCTTTTATATATCTGCACTACAATAGTTTTCTCGGCGGGAGTATTGATATCTCTTCCATTCCTAATCTCTGCCCTGTACGAAAGATAAAATTATCTTTCCAAAGAAGAGGCCAAGCGGTTGAAGTCTATATCGGCAATGCATTTTGCCGAACCGGAGCTGTAAAGTGCGGCTGCAAGCCCCGAAGCCTCGCCCAAAGCCATATAGACCGGCTCCATGCGCATAGAACAATACGCAACATGGCTTGCCGAAAAACATACGCTTACTATGAGGTTTGAACATTCCTCCCTCCGGGGAAGAAGAACTTCAAACGGAATGTCGTACGGCTTTGCCGGAGAGAGAATGTGCCCCTCTTCCCTCACAAAAAGGCCGTCTCCTTCTGGGTGCGCGAAACGACGAACCGGATGGCAGTCTATGGCAAATGACCCCTTTGCTACAGAACGCGGAGATTTAAATCCGCTTTGAATGTGCCCTTGCGTCATAACAAAAGAGCCTATCACTCTGCGAGCCTCGCGCACATATAGGCGGGTGGGAAAATTGCCGTTATCGACAAACTCGTCAGAGCATAATCCCCATTCGGAGGCGCCGCGCCTGATGTTTTCTGGAACGGAAAGGTCGTTTGCAAGAAACCAGAAAAACCCCTTGGTGTAGTTTTCATGGTCGAGCCAGATGGACTCACGCTGAGCGTAGCCGGCCTCGGGATATAAGTGGCTGCCGCCTACATAGTCTGTTGAAAAAGGTCCGTTTGAGTTTAGATCAAACTTGCCCGACGGTAATATGCCAGGATGAACCAACTTTTCAAAACTCATGCCCGGATGCGCCTGTATGTACCTCAAAAGAAGCGCATATCTGGAAGGATTGTAATCTGATGGCTTGGGCCATGGAACCTTTATGTCGGCACGTCGGGTTGCGGTTATTCGAAAATTGTAGGCCTGCACAAGTTTGTCTGCCGAACCAAATGGCTCTTTTAGAGGAGGGCAAACCCCAAAAAGCAAGCGGCCGCTTGAATCTACGGCAGATATGTCTGCCCCAAAACGGGTGTCGTGCAGATAATGCGCCTTAAAATTTCCTCCGACACAAGGGCAAGGCTCGGCGAAATCTTCCTGCCTGTAAACCTTTGCTGGATTCTCGCGAACTCCGGCAAGAGATTCCCCATAGACATCTTTTCCCTCGCGCCCAACCGTGTACGAAACGCCGGAAAGAGCCATCAAATCTCCCTCATAGGAGGCATCTATAAAACTCTTGGCAAATATCTTTTTGCCATTGGGATTATCGAGAACAATAGAGCAAATCTCCGCGCCGCGCTTATTGACACCTATAATACGCGTCTTATCCAAAAATGTTATTCCGCTTTCTTTTATGTATTCCAAAAATACGGCCCTCGCAAACTTTGGCTCGGTGTCGAAAGGCCTGCCCTTGATGCGCGTATGCGCAGGCGAAAGCGACGCCGCCCTAAGGAAAAACTCCCTGGCAAAACCCTTGACGAGAGATGGATTATTTGCGTCGGCCCGAGACAGGCCCCCGGATATAACTCCGCCTATTTCCCTGTCTGGATTTATCAAAATTACATCCGCACCGCATCTGGCCGCCCTAACGGCAGCTGCTATCCCCGACGGAGTTGCTCCGTATACGGCAACATCGTACTCTTTTTTGCATGTATCTGAAGCGGCGCATCCAGATAGGCAAAACAACAGCAAAATTAAAAATAGACAGAAAAGCTCCCCCAAGCAATTAGTTTTCATGACAGAGCAAGTAATAGATATTATTGGCTTTCTCAAGTTATTTTTCCCCAGAAATTCTGCCAAAATAACAATGGGCAACCTCGGAAAAGAGATCTCACATAATCTTTATCTTAAACAAAAATATATTCTATCTACCGCACATCATGCACTCCTTGAAAAAAGATATTTTTTAGAATTTATAGAATGTTTTTTATCCGTCTTAATTTTTCCGAAAGAAAATGTGTTGACATATTCTTAATCCCGTCCGAAAACCATACTTTGATAAACACTTTTACCTACCTTATAGGCGGGTGGGGGATATAAAGAAATGCCCGTAAAGACCGACAGAATATTAATTTATCTCGCGGCGGCCTTAATGCCGTCGGGGGCTTTCGCCGAAAGCGTAAAGCCCGATGTGCTTTTTGAAATATGCTCCATTCCCATAACGAACTCCATGCTTACAACATGGGTGTTCGTAATTGCGGGAATATTATTTGTAAGATTCGTATTGCTCAGGGGAGGCCCTAAGAAGATTCCGTCAACAGGACAGCTTGTGATGGAATCTATAATAGATTCTCTTGGAGGAATACTTGAACCTATAATAGGCAAGAGAGCCTACAAGAATGCCATAGGCCTTCTGTTTGGACTGTTCTTCTTTGTGCTCTTTATGAACTGGAGCGGACTACTGCCCGGCGTTGGTTCCATAGGAAGAGAACAAATAGCCCTAATAGCCCCCGCTGAGGCGCAGGAATATAAGGAGCAGGGCTTTGCCGTAAGCGATTTGCCAAAAGATGAAATAAAAGACGGAAAGACTCTTAAAGCGGAAAAATTTGTGCCATTTATCAGGCCGGCAAATTCGGATTACAATACTCCGTTTGCGCTTGCGATGGTTTCATTCTTGGCATGGTTTTACTTTGTGTTCAGATACGCCGGGCCAAAGGCTCTGTACAATGATTGGTTCGGGAATAAGGCCGATAAGGCGGATACCCCAGCGCTGATATATTATCTGCTATTTCCAATCTTTTTTGCGGTGGGTTTTGTTGAGATAATATCTGCGGCAATACGCCCGGTGTCTTTGTCTTGCCGACTTTTCGGAAACGTCTTCGGCGGAGAGATGCTGCTTGAGAGCATGTACGGAATATACGCATATATTCTGCCGCTTCCATTCTGCTTTCTTGAGCTTCTGGTGGGGCTTGTACAGGCGTTTATCTTCACGCTGCTTACGGCAGTTTACATAGGGCTTCTGACAGCCCATGAAGACTCTCACTTGGAGACAAAATCTTAAAAGAAATTTCCTTTCAAAAAAACTAACTCAAAAAGAGAGAATAAAATGATAGACATAATCGCAGAAGCACAAACGGCAATCAGCTCGGGTTTGACGGGCAACATACATATAGCCTTCGGCTGCCTCGGTGCGGCGTTGGGCGTGGGAATGGTTGGAGCAAAAGCGGTTGACGCCGTTGGAAGGAATCCTGGGGCAAGTTCCAAGATTCTAACACAGGGCATATTGGGCATGGCGCTGGCGGAGGCTATCGCTTTCTACGCAATATTCCTTACAAAATAAGGCAATTTTCCGCCCGAAAAGACACGTATGCATATTTTTGCGGCAGATTCAAATCCGCTCGAATTCCTAACTGTATTCGGCGTGGAGTGGAATTTCTTCTTGGGTCAGGTACTGAGTTTTGCACTCATGGCCGCGGCTTTATATTATTTTGCAATAAAGCCGGTAATGAAGGTATCCCAGCAGCGCAGGGCGGAAATTCAAAAGGGGCTTGACGATGCCGCTGCGGCAGCGGCAAGCCTTAAGAACGCGGAGGAAAACGCCTCCAAGAAGATTTCCGAAGCCGCCGCAGAGGGGGCAAAGATAATCTCCAAGGCCAAGGACGACGCCAAAATCCTACTTGAGAAAGCCAGGGAGCAGGCCGCTGAGGACACTGCCCGCGCAATAAAGGAGGCCGACGCCCGCATAGAGCTTGAGCGCGAAAAGATGCGCGAGAGTTTCAAGGGTGAAATAGCTGATTTGGTAACCGCGGCTACGAAAAAGGTTATAGGAGAGGTTCTCGACGAAAAGACGAGGAGCGCTCTGGCGGAAATTTCCGCAAAGAAATTGTCTGAGAGATGAATTTAAATTCTTTGGCGCAGATACTTGTGAAGGAGTCCTTCGGCGGCGACGGCGCGGCAGATGCGGCGCGCGTAAGGGCTGTATGCGAGTACATTCAGGCACAAACTCCCAAGACGGAGACTTTAAAGCTACTTAGGAAATACAAGGCTTTGATGGAATCCGTCTTAAGCAGGAGGAATTGCCGTGTGGAATTTGCCGGCAATTTGGATTCTGCGGAGCTTGACAGACTGAAAAGATTTCTCGCGGAAAGGGCCGGAGTGAACGTATCGGAGGTATGTGCGCAGGAGAACAAAGATCTTATAGCGGGAGTAAGGCTGATTTGCGGAGACAATGTGTGGGAGAACTCCGCCCGCGCAGACTTGGACGGCCTAAACAGGGCCATAAGAGGAGAACAAAGCTAATTTTGAAATCCATACAATGCAAAACGACATTTTAAAAGAGATTTCCGCGTCCATAGAGCGCGTAGAGAACGAGAACAAGAAGAGCAATGTAGGAACGATAGTTTCGCTTGCGGACGGAGTTGCGCGTTTGAGTGGCCTATCCGAGGCGATGTACAACGAGATGATATCCTTCAAGAACGGGATATTTGGAATGGCTCTGAATTTGGGCAGGGACGAGGTTGGCTGTGTGCTTCTTGGAGACGCTGTTGGATTGAAAGAGGGAGACGAAGGCAAGACCACTGGTAAGTTATTGAGCGTTCCGGTGGGCAAGGGCCTATTGGGAAGGGTTGTAGATGTTTTGGGCAGACCCATAGACGGCAAAGGGCAGATAGAGGCTACTGAGTTTTATCCAGTGGAGAAAATTGCCCCGGGAATAATGCCAAGAAAGAGCGTAGACCAGCCCCTTCAAACTGGAATTTTGGCGGTAGATTCAATGATACCCATAGGACGCGGACAGCGCGAGCTTATCATTGGAGACCGATCCACAGGAAAGACGTCTATTGCAATAGATACCATAATAAACCAGGCCAAGCTCAACAAGAAGGGTTTAGATAGCAAGGACGAATCTTTCCGTCCGGTATATTCCATATATGTTGCAATAGGACAGAAGAACGCAAACATAGCCCGCACGATACAGCTTCTCGAGGAGAACGGGGCTATGGAATACACCATAATAGTTGCCGCCTCCGCGGCGGAGAATGCCGCAAACCAGTACATAGCTCCCTACGCCGGCTGCGCGATGGGCGAATGGTTTATGGAGCACGGCATGGACGCTCTGATAGTTTACGACGACCTTTCAAAGCATGCGGCGGCATACAGGCAGGTTTCTTTGATTTTAAAGAGGCCGTCGGGACGCGAGGCATTCCCGGGAGACGTATTTTACCTGCACTCCCGCCTGCTCGAGCGCGCGGCAAGGCTAAACGAGGAAAACGGCAACGGCTCTCTTACGGCGCTTCCGATAATAGAAACGCAAGCCGGAGACGTATCGGCGTACATTCCCACAAATGTAATTTCCATAACCGATGGACAGATATTTCTTGAAACAAACCTGTTCAATCAGGGAGTCAGACCGGCAATATCTGTTGGAATTTCCGTTTCCCGCGTGGGTTCTGCGGCGCAGATAAAGGCATTTAAGCAAGTTGCCGGAAAGATAAAAGGCGAGTACGCCCAGTACAAGGAGCTTGCGGCTTTTGCGCAGTTCGGTTCAGATTTGGACGCCCGCACAAAAGAGATAATAGACAACGGTAACCGCCTTGTGGAGCTTCTTAAGCAGACAAATGGCGACACTATGAGTGCGGAAAGCCAGATAGCGCTTCTCTTTGCCATGCAGAAGAAGTTTTTTGCTGACATAGAGGTAAAGGATGTTGTCAGGGCGGTGAAGAACTTCAGGGAGGTTTTTGAATCGCGCTTTGCAGATTTGCTTGCAGAAATTGCCGACAAGAAAAAGCTCGATGAAGATCTTGAGGAGCGCCTGAAGCAGGCCTGCTCGGAATGGAGAAAATCTTTCGCGTAAGAGATGAAGGGTTTAAGGGAAATAAAGACGCGCATAAAGGCGGTAAAGAGCACGGAGCAGATAACCCATGCTATGAGGCTTGTTGCGGCGTCTAAGATGCGCAGAGCGCAGGAATCTGCCGAACATGGCAGGGCATATGCGGTTTTGTTGCTGGATTTGCTTGCAAAGATACGGCATTCTCTCGGAGATGAAAACTGCACGCATCCGCTGTTTGCCCCGCGAGAGGAAAAGCGCAGGCTCTTTATAGTTTTCTCCACAGACAAGGGCCTTTGCGGCTCTTTAAACACCAACATATTTAAAATAATATCAACTCTGCCAAAAGACGCAATATATGTCTGTGTAGGATCTAGGGCGGCAAAGTTTGTGGCTCGTACGGGAAGAAACCTTACGGCGCAGTTTAAAATTTCAGACTTTGTTAAATTCTCGGAGATAAAGCCTGTTGCCTCGTACGTGCTTGAGAAATTCATGAGCGGCAAGGCGGATACAATAGAGATAGTATCTTCTGCGTATGTGAATACCCTGACGCAGGAGGCGCGCCTGTTCAAGCTGGCACCGGCATTAAATTTGGACGCTTATGCGGACTATATGCGCTCAAAGTTTAAGTTGAAGGTTTCCTCAGTCGAGGACGAAACAAGGCAGATATTATTTGAGCCGTCGGCGGGCGATTTGTTGAACTCGCTGCCGGAGTATTACATAAACAACATAATTTATCAGACTGCGCTAAGTGCGAAGGCGGCGGAGCAATCGGCGAGGATGGTGGCTATGAAGAACGCCTCGGAGAACGCCGAAAATCTTATAGCATCGCTTACGCTCGAGTACAACAAGGCGCGCCAAAGCGCCATAACAACGCAGATAATAGAACTTGCGGGAGCGCTTACGGCTTCTGAATCTTAAGGACAAACACAGATAAAATGAGTCAGCAAAACACAGGTACGGTTATTCAGGTGATGGGCCCCGTAGTCGACGTGCAGTTCGACGAAAGCCGCATTCCAGACATCTACAATGCGCTTTTGGCCTCCATTGAAATAGGCGGCACAAAAAAGACCGTCACGCTTGAGGTTCAGCAGCATCTCGAAGGCGGCGTGGTAAGAACAGTTGCAATGTCGGGAACTGAAGGCTTAAAGCGCGGTTCAAGCGTTGAGGATACGGGTTCGCCTATAAAGGTTCCGGTTGGCAATGCAGTGCTGGGAAGAATTTTCAATGTTACGGGAGATGCGGTTGACGGGAAAGGTCCTGTAGAGACGAAGGAAAGGCTGCCAATACACCGCAATGCACCGCCGCTTGTCGAGCAGAGCACAAAGGCGGAAATACTAGAAACCGGAATTAAGCCCATAGATTTGATATGCCCGTTTATGAAGGGCGGAAAGGTTGGCGCGTTCGGCGGAGCGGGCGTTGGCAAGACGGTTGTTATAATGGAGCTTATACACAACATAGCGCTAGCCCACGGAGGATTTTCCGTATTTGCCGGAGTTGGAGAGCGCTCGCGAGAGGGAAACGACCTTTACCACGAGATGTCAGGCTCTGGGGTTATAGATGAGAAGAATCCTGAAAAGTCTAAGGTTGCGCTTGTTTACGGACAGATGAATGAGCCTCCGGGAGCCCGTATGAGAGTTGCTCTTACGGCGCTAACTATGGCGGAATACTTCCGCGATGTGCAAGCGCAAGACGTTTTGTTGTTTATAGATAACATATTTAGATTTTCCCAAGCGGGAAGTGAGGTATCGGCACTTCTGGGAAGATCGCCGTCGGCAGTGGGTTATCAGCCAACTCTCGCGCAGGAGATGGGACAGCTTCAGGAGCGTATAACGTCAACAAGAAAGGGGTCTATAACTTCGTTCCAGGCGGTTTACGTTCCGGCGGACGACCTTACAGACCCTGCGCCGGCAAACACGTTTACGCATCTTGATTCTACGATAGTTCTCGACCGCGCAATAGCGTCTTTGGGAATATATCCGGCGGTGGATCCGTTGGCGTCTACGTCCAATGCTTTGGCGCCTGAGATAGTAGGCAAGGAGCATTTTGAGGTTGCCCGCGGAGTGCAGGCTGTGCTTCAGAAATACAAGGACTTGCAGGATATAATATCCATTTTGGGAATAGACGAGCTGTCAGATGAAGACAAGCTTACGGTTTTCCGCGCACGCAAGGTTCAGAAGTTTTTGTCGCATCCGTTCCATGTCTCGGAGGTTTTCAATGGCATACCAGGAAAGTATGTTCCGATATCTGAGACTGTTCGCGGATTTAAGATGATACTCGACGGCGAGCTCGACGACGTAAATGAGAACGACTTCTACATGAAGGGCACCATAGACGAAGTCATAGAGGCCGCCAGGGGAAGCAAAAAAGACAAATAAGAGATGTCTCTAAAGCTAGAAATAGTAACACCTGAAGGGATAGTCTGGCAAAACGATGGAGTTTTGGCGGTATCGATTCCAACGTCCACCGGAAGGATAGAAGTTCTTGCCGGGCATATTCCGTTAGTTTCGCGGCTAATGGCCGGATATTTGACGGTTACCATGCCGGATGGATCTGTTCAAGATTTAGCTGTCGACAACGGCTATGTGAACATATCGGCAGATACAATCTCTATAATAGCGCAAGCGGCAGTCAAGATAGAGGACATAGATGCCAATGCCGTTGAGGAGGCAAAGGAGGCGGCTTTGAAGGCGCTTGAAGACGCTAAAAATTCTCACGACGACACTGAAGTTGAACGGCTTGAAGCAATAGTAAGATTTGCCGTAGCGCAGGAACTTGCAAAATCAAAACGCAACAGATAAATTTAAAAAGCCATGTCTGAAGAGGCAGCAAAACAGAATTCAAAACATTTTATAAGGCAGATAATAGCTGAAGACATCGCAAACGGAATGAATCCAAAAGATGTTCATACGCGTTTTCCGCCCGAACCCAACGGATGCTTGCACATAGGCCATGCAAAGGCATTTTGCCTTGATTTTGGCATGGCGCTTGAAAACGGAGGAAAGTGCAATCTTCGTTTCGACGATACAAATCCTACTAAAGAGGATACCCGTTTTGTGGATTCTATAAAGGAGGATGTTCATTGGATGGGTTTTGACTGGGAAGACAGGGAATATTTTGCGTCGGACTATTTCGACAAGCTGTATTCTCTGGCTGAAGAGTTGATACTTGCGGGGAAGGCATACGTATGCACTCTTTCTCCGGAGGAATTTAAGGAATACAGGGGTGTTCCTGGAAAGCCTGGCAAAGAGAGTCCGTGGCGCAACAGACCCATAGAAGAAAGCCTTGATTTATTCCGCCGCATGAAGGCCGGAGAGTTTGAAGATGGCAAATATGTTTTGCGCGCAAAAATAGATATGAATTCCCCAAATCTTCACATGCGAGATCCTGCCATTTACAGGATAAAGAAGATGCACCACCACCGCACTGGGGACAAATGGTGCATCTTTCCCATGTATGATTTTGCCCATTGTCTAAGCGACGCAATAGAGGGAATAACGCACTCTCTTTGCACTTTGGAATTTGAGGTGCACCGTCCGCTTTACGACTGGTTTATAGACAATACAAGCATAATAAACACGCTGAAAATTCATCCGCGCCAGTACGAGTTTGCTCGGTTAAATTTGTCTTACACAATGATGAGCAAGCGCAAGCTTCAGCAGCTTGTGGAGGAAAAGGTAGTTGACGGCTGGGACGATCCGCGTATGCCGACATTGTCGGGAATGAGGCGCAGAGGATACACGCCCCAGGCGATAAGGAATTTCTGCGAGGAAATTGGTATAACAAAATTCAACAGCCTCACACAGCTTGATTTGCTTGAGCATTTTGTCAGGGACGATTTAAACAAAAAGGCTCTAAGAAGAATGGCTGTTTTTGATCCTCTTGAGGTTGAGATAGAAAATTGGCCTGAAGAGAAGGTTGATTGGCTCGATGCTGTAAATAATCCTGAAGACGCATCTGCCGGTACAAGAAAAGTTCCATTTTCAAAGCATATTTACATAGAGCGCGGAGACTTTATGGAAAATCCGCCTAAGAAGTATTTTAGGCTTACTCCCAACAATGAAGTTCGCTTAAGGTATGCGTACATAATGAAGTTTTCGCGCGCCGAAAAGGATGAAAATGGGAACATAGTAAAATTGTACTGTACTATAGACGAGCAGAGCCGCGGAGGAAACGCTCCAGACGGACGCAAGATAAAGGGAACAATTCACTATGTAAGCAAGTCTCATGCTTTAAAAGCAAAGGCTGTGCTGTTTGACAAGCTTTTCACAAAGGAGGACATGACAGAGATAGAGGAGGGTAAAGATTTTAAAGACTATCTGAACCCAGAATCTAAAGTTGAGCGTGAGATACTGATAGAGCCGGCGCTTAAAGAAGCAAAACCCGGTGAGCCTTTGCAGTTTGAAAGAAACGCGTATTTTACGCGCGACACCAAAGAACCTGAAGGGCAAATAGTATTCAACCGTTCTGTAACTTTGAAAGACTCTTTTCCAAAGGCGTAATTTCCCTATAACCCCCAAAAAGAGATAAAATCATATGAAGACTATTCTAAATATATTTTTGTTAATCATGGCGGCAACACCGCTGTTTGCAAAGGAAGAGTTAAAGCCTGCAGTTGAATGGACTCCAGATTACGACACGGCCATACAAACTGCCAAGAAGGAAAATAAGAGTGTGTTTTTACTATTTACAGGCTCAACATGGTGCCCCCCATGCCAATATCTTGAATCTAAGATATTGTCTTCTGAAGAATTCAAGAAGTTTGCAGACGATAATCTTGTATGCGTAATGGTAGACTATAAAAGAGGAGGGCCTTCAAATCCACAGTTTGCCGACAAACACAACGCTTTGGCACAGCAATTTGGAATAAGGGGTTTTCCAACAGTTTTTGTCATAAATCCTAAAACCGGAGACAAAGAATCCATAGTGGGACTTCAGTACAATAATCCTACTGATTTCATAAACTGGGTAAAGAGTTCCATCAAAAAGTAGATATAAAATCTTCCCGTACAAAGAGGCCGCAAATAAAGCGGTCTCTTCTTTTTTGTGCTAAAATATTTTAAAGGGATTTCAAATAAATCTCAAACGGTTTAAATGCGTTTTAGAAGTTAAAAACATATACGTTTAAAGCAAATTTCGTTTTCAGAAGTCTTTTTGCTTTTTAGTGAATATATTTTTTATATATTCTTTTTTATATAAATGAAATAAGATTAGTATACTATGTAAATATGTTAAAAAGTATATATATTTTTTTTATATAGATACTTATAAAATCAGTTGTTGGTAATAAAGTTTTCCTATACGTTTAAAAAGGCCTGGTTATTTACATATTGGTTAGTTTTTAGAAGTTTTTTTCAGGTTATTTAAGATAAATTTACAAATTATTAACAAAATAGAAACAGTTGCCTAAAAAAGATTTTTTTAATCTAAAAAACATTCATTTTTGAATAATGATTTAATTGAAATTTTTTTGCGCTCTATAGCATAAAAAAATTTTTAAAGATGGATAAATTTTTTAATCTTTAAAATGTTAGATAAAACTAACATTTTTTCTTGACAAGTTAGTTAAGTCTAACTTTACTTCAGCTTAAAAATGAAAAAATCATCAGAACATTTTATAAAAAGTAGGATTTCTTCTTTTAACGCTTTTATTACAAGGAGAATTTATTTTGGATATTTGCGTATTTTATTTAAATGTGCTGATGTGAAGAAACAAAGCCAATACAAGACTTTTTTTGATGTAGAAAAAGCTTAGGAGCTTAAAGAAAAATCAAGTAATATAAAAAATCAAGTAATATAAAAAATAAAGGATATATGAAAGACGCTAATGTTTGCCGTTTTTAAAGTTAGTTTAAACTAACTTATATAATCTATCGCAACCCCACACAATGAATACCAGTGCGACAAGATTTTTAAAAGTTAGATAAAGCTAACAATAAAACCTACAATAAAAATGAAAGACATAAGAAACACACTTTCCGCAGCACTGGGCGGAATGGCATTATTTGCATCTTGCGCATATGCACAAGATGCTTCAAGCAATGGCAAGGAAGGGGCCAAAGAATGTTGGACGGATAGGGACAGTCTATTTATAGCGTCCGCTACCGCCGATATAACTAAAAATACCGGATTTTCCCCTTCTTTAACATGGACTGGTGAAGCATGGGGAAACGTTTCCAACGGAAGCAACATGCACGCCATTGCAGATTCCCTCTTCACGCTTGGAATAGAGCAGGATTTATCCGTAATAGCCGGAAGCGATGGTTGGGGGAGAATAGGAATAAGCGCTTTTTACTACACCCAGACAAACAAAGGTGAGCTTGAGGGTTTTGATTCATCGCAGGGGTGTTTCAGCAATATAGTAGCTGGAGACATGGCACGCGTTTTTGAAATATATTACGCAAACGAGTTTGAAACTAACATTGGAAGTTTTGGATTTAGAGTTGGTCAGCTTGCCGCCGACGAAGATTTCATGGGAATGGATTATTCCGACGTATTTTTGAATTCTTCTTTTGGCGCCATGCCCAACGTTGCTCCCGGACAGCTGTTTTCCCAGTACAATGTTGCCACTCTCGGATTGGTTGCGTATTATTCCTACGAAGCCTTTGACGCTACAATAGGAATATACAATGGAAATATAGGGCAAGATATTTCATCTAACAACGGTTTTGATTATCTAAACACGTTTGATACTGTGGCTTTATGGTATCAATTTGGATATAACTACGAGCTTGGTTCCTTGAAGGGCCGCGCAATGTTTGGCGGAAATTGGTATAGCGATCCTCGTAAGGCAAACTTTGATGAGATAGACGCAGATAGTTTCTACTCTTTCTATTTTGGTTTGCAGCAAGCTGTTTTAAACGATTCCGACGGCAATGCTGTTTTGGGTTTGTATACAAGAATAGGAATAGTTCCCGACAGCAAGGCTTCAGACCAGAATTTTTACGCCGATTTTGGCTTCAACTGGTTTTCCCCAATACCGGGAAGGGGAGACGATGTTTTTGCCGCTGGATTTTCCGTCATAGAAAACGAGAGGTCTTCTCGCGCCGAATATGCCCATTACGAAGGTGCTCTTGAAATAACATATAAATGCCAGCTAACCCCGGCTATATCTTTTCAGCCTGATTTCCAAGTGTTTGTAAACCCAGGAAATAGAAATGAAAGCGGTGCGACCTATGTTGTTGGCGCAAGAGTTGAAGTAAACTTCTAATCATATTATTATAAAAAATAATACAGGATAATTTTTATATGAAAATTGAAAAATCTAAGCTATTGTGTATTTCAATGATGTTTTTGTCGTCTGTGGTGTTTGCAGCTGACGAGCAATCTATATTGGAAAATTATGTGGAAAATACAGTTGTTGTAACATATTCAAATATGAGCAGTGCTGCATTGGATTTTGCATCCGCTGCCAAAAAGCTTAAATCTAATCCAAATGATGCCAATTTGAAGGCTGCTGCCGAACAGTGGTCTAAAACGCGCAAGTTTTGGGAGCAGTCGGAAGCTTTTCTTTACGGTCCAGCGGCATTTGCAAGTTTAGATCCGCATCTGGATTCATGGCCGCTCGACAAGTCTCAGCTCGATACATTCATAGATAGTCTAAACAGCGGGAAAGTGAATGTCGACGCTGCCTATGTAAGAGGAGGATTGGGAGCGGCATTTAGAGGTTTCCATGCTGCGGAATACATAATGTTCAGAGATGGTAAAGTGCGTTTGGCAAAGGATATTTCCAAAGGAGAACTTGCCTATCTTTCGGCTGTAGCCGATGTTATTGCAGAAGATTGCATAGCGTTGGAGGCATGGTGGAGGGGCTCGGAAAATATGGATAAGAAAAAAATATCCATTCTTGAAGAAGCGGAAATAGAAACTTCAGGATCATATGCCAATGAAATGAAAAATGCCGGCAAAACAGGCAGCAGATATGAATCGTCAAAAGAAGCAATAGAGGAAATATTTGACGGTTGCATAGACATAGTAGACGAACTTGTGGAATCCAAACTTGGAACGCCGGCAAAAACAGGCAATCCAATGGAGTGTGAATCATACTGCAGTGGCACTTCTATAATAGATGTTCGCAATAATATAATAAGTGTGCGCAACTCATACGAGGGAATTGGTTCTGACGGTAAAAATATTTCAGCTCTGGTTTCATTAAAATCTAAAGAAGCTGACCAGTCCGTAAAAAATTCAATAGAAAAAGCCCTAAAAGACATAGACTCTTTAAAAGCTCCACTATTTAAAAATCTAGCGGAGAACAAAGATTCTCTAAAAACAGCCATTGCAAGCTGTAAAGAGCTTTCTGAAAGCCTTGGAAAGGCTAAGGAAATTGCGGTTGATTAATAATTAGTATTTTCCGTGTCGATAAGGGGTTTTACGCAAAAAATGAGATTCTTTGCGTAAAACCCCTCCATTTAAGAAATCATACTGTCATGGGTGATGGATGTATTTTATATGTTAAATTTTATTAAAAAATATATTTTGTTATATATATTTATTTTAATTGTTTCTGTTGGGTGTTCAAGAAATAACGGCAAACATGAAACTAATTATGAAGTTGGAGGATTTATTCCAAAATCTGCCGTTGCAGCTAAAGTTTCGCATCCAATTATTCCGTTTTCCGCCCTTAAAATTCCAGAGAAGAGAGATGATACTTCTTTTAAAAACATAAAAGCGGAATACATAAAAGATTCCTGCGTGGTTTGCCATGTAAACAACAAAATGAATTTCCCAAAACCGGCCTTGCGCGGTAAAGATGGAAAAAAAGGAGAAGCTTATTATCTTGGAGGAAGGGCCGGAACCGTTTTTACATCTAATTCAAAAGCTTTTGAACAGCCGTCTCCGGCAGTTGTGGATGCAGGATTGACGTCGAAATTTAAACAGGGGGAGTTATTCTTTGAAGGAAATTTTGTTTCTGGAAAAAATATTCCGTTTGGAGGCCTGGGGCCAACATATATGAAGACATCTTGTATTGCATGTCACCCGGGTTACGGAAGAGCTCGGCGCACAAAAGATTTCTCGGAAGAATATGGAAATGGATATATAGCCACAGTTCATAATCCCGACGGAAGCATAGTTAAAGGATATACTCCTATGCTGCAAATAAAGGCAGTGAAGCCATATCTTCCCTATGCAAAAGGCGTGAAAATATCATGGCATGAATTTAAAGACAAGTACGGCAACCGCTATCCAGATGGATCTTTCTACAACGAGGGTAAAAAAACCGAGGGAAGCCTTATTTATCCTACTGCCGACATAATAGAACCTTTATTGCCACTTCCTAAAGACTACAAAGTTTCCATAGAGGCAACAATAGGCATATATGGAACCGGACTGTTGGACGCCATAACAGATGAATCCATCCTTGATGAATACAAGCGCCAGCATTCCATAGCCGGCCCTGTAAAAGGCGTTCATGGAAAATGGATTTATGAACCTTCTGAAGGTAAAAAAAGATTGGGAAAATTTGCATGGCACTGTCTGCGGGCAACTCTCGACAACGGCCCCGGTTCGAATGGATTTTATAATACAACAAATGTTGCGCGCAGCGACAGGCCTCATCTATACGGAACTCCAGAGTGGATTGAAAAACACAGGCAGCTTGGGATAGATGTGGAAATATTTGAAAAGCCGCAGCATCCTGAAATTTCCGACGAGGATTACGAAAACTTTATGGTTTGGCATAGAGGTCTGGCTGTTCCAGCGGCAAGAAATCTTGAAAAGCCAGAGGTTAAAAGCGGTATGGAAATCTTTAATCGTATCGGCTGCGCAAGCTGTCATAAGCCCGAGTGGACAACAGGGCAATACAAGCCTTTTCCGGCCTATTCTAATCAAGTTATACGTCCTTATACAGATATGCTCATGCACGATATGGGACCAGAAAATCAGGGACGTTTTAGAACGTACAGAACTCCGCCTCTTTGGGGAAGGGGATTAATGCACAAAACGGCTGGGCATACAGATATGTTCCACGATCTCCGCGCCAGGGATTTTGAAGAAGCCATACTCTGGCATTTCGGAGAGGCAGAATTTGCAAGGGAACTCTTTAGAAATCTTTCAAAAAAGGATCGGACTTATCTCATAGAATTTCTCAAAGCTCTTTAGGACTCAGAAGAAACGGATTAATATAATTATGAATGAAAAATTTGCAGAGAATAGTTTCTCAAAAGAAAAGAAAATTTATCTCTCGGGTAATGGGGAATTATCTTTTATTACTATTTCGGGAGATATTTTTGAAGCGTATAAGATACTTGAAAAAAAACTTAACGCGCCGCATGGCGATAAATTTTTAATAGGCCCTGAAATTTATGGGACTTCAAAATGCGTATCTGGCGGCTTAAATTGCTTGGGGAAAACCTGTTTTAGAGGTACATATCCAAAAGAATTAGATATCTTTTGCGGTATTCAAGCGTGCGTTGCATCGGGAGTAAATACAGAGGAAATAGTGCTTGATGGAGAAAAAGTAGGAGCGGTTTTCGAGGACGAATTTGCCCGCTATGCCCTGCTTGGAGGAATATTTCCAGATAATTTCCATTCTTGCGGAGGAGCCCAAACAATGAGGGTTTTTGAAAAAATAGAAGCCATATTAAAAAATGTGGGAATGGATTTTTCAAATGTAGTGCGGACATGGTTTTACAACAATTCCATACTGGATTGGTACGAAGAATTTAACCGCGCCCGGGATTTGTTTTTCGACTATAGAAATATATTTGAATCTTTCGTTCCGGCAAGTACCGGCATAGGATCTAAAAACATAAAAAATGCCGCTCTTATGGCAAGAGCCTTTGCCGTTTTACCGAAGTCTGAAAAGGTACAGGTAAAAGAGATAGACTCTCCAATGCAATGTTCGGCTTTAGATTACCGTAGCTCGTTTAGCAGGGCAGCTGAACTACTTCATCCAAATTTTAGATACCTTTTGATATCAGGAACCGCCGGAATAGAACAAAAAGGAGAAACTGCCTATGTAGGGAACCCGGTATGTCAGATAAATTTAGCTCTCGATGTAATAGAGGCTATTTTAAAATCTCGCGAAATGGATTGGTCGGACGCTTTAAGGGCGGTTGCGTATTTTAAAGATATCTCCATTGTTCCTGAATTCTTAAAAATAGCGGAGAAAAGAGAATTGTGTGGGCTGCCTTGCATATTTGTTCAGGCCGATGTCTGCCGCGACGACTTGATTTTTGAAATGGAGCTAGATGCGGCAAAAAATACATAAACTTCTATCCTGTACATGATATTAAAGATTTCTCAGGCAATTTTATTGGTATTTCTCTCCGGACTATCCGTATTTATCGGAGTGGCGGAAATATCTCCGCTTGACTTGCTAGATTTAAGCTCCGAACAGGCGCAAATAATGTTGTCAAGCAGGTTGCCCAGGCTCTTTAGCATATTGGTTGCGGGAAGTAGCCTTGCCGTTTCCGGATTGATAATGCAGCGCATTACCCGAAATAGATTCGTCTCTCCCACAACCGCCGGAACAATGGAGTGGTGCAGATTAGGCGTAATGGTATCTATACTTTTGCTTCCTCAGGCGCCATCTTTGCTTAGGGTTGTTTGTGCCTTTGTGGTGTCCTTTTGCGGAACTATGCTGTTTTTGGCAATAGTAAACAGAATAAGAAATGCAGGAATTATTCTTGTTCCGCTTGTAGGAATAATGTTGGGCGGCGTGGTGAATGCACTGTCTACATTTTTTGCCTACCGATATGATATAATTCAAAATATGGCCTCGTGGCTTCAGGGTAATTTTTCCTTGGTTATTGCGGGAAATTACGAACTGATTTATATAGGCATTCCGCTTATGGCTGCAGCGTATATCTTTGCCGACAGATTTACTATTGCCGGTATGGGTAAAAATACGGCGTCGGCTCTCGGTCTGAGATATTCCGCTGTTCTATACACGGGATTGGCAATAGTTGCAGTGGTAAGTTCGGTGAGTGTAGTTGCGGTTGGAAATATTCCTTTTGTGGGGCTGATAGTTCCAAATGTAGTAAGCTTGTATAGAGGAGATTCCGTCAAACGCGTATTATGGGATACGGCATGGCTTGGTGCATTACTGGTTCTTGTGTGCGATATTGCCGGAAGAATTGCCATATACCCTTTCGAACTCCCAATAGGAATAGTATTAAGCATCATAGGAAGCGCAGTGTTCCTAATTCTGATAACTAATTCTAAGAAATCGTATGCGTAGGCCTAAAAATAAGAAATTCTTTCCGCAGTTTTTTGCGCTGTTGCTTATATTGCTGGTGTTGGTGTCGGTCTATTTGTTTTGCGATGTCTCCGCGCAGACATTGAATTACAATATTCCGCGCAGACTTGGCGTGCTTGCGGCAATTGCGGTTGTGGCGCTTTCTGTGGGAGTTTCAACGGTAGTATTTCAAACCGTTACGGAAAATTATATACTAACTCCCGGAATCATGGGGTTGGACAATCTCTACATATTCATACAAGGCCTTACAATTTATCTTCTGGGAAATGGAACATTTAACATGATGGCAAGTACAAGCCATTTTGTATTTACCCTGATTGTAATGATGTGTGCGTCGGTTGGAATTTTTCTGTTTATGTTTAAGCTGAATAAAGGTGATATTTATTTTGTGGTGCTGTCGGGCTTGATATTTGGAATGGCCTTTGGAGGGTTGTCGAGCTTTATGCAGGTGCTTATGGATCCTTCAGAGTTTTCCATTCTCGAAGGAAGGATGTTTGCAAGTTTTAACCGTATAAATATGGATCTTTTAGGAATAGCGGCGCTTGTTTCGACAGCGGTTTCCGTATGGATGTTTTGCGATATAAGAAGCCTAAATGCCATTGTACTGGGCCGTAGGCAAGCTATAGCATTAGGGGTTGAGTATAAAAGGGTTGTTTTAAAATCGCTTATTGTAGTTGCGCTCTTGACTTCTGCTTCAACGGCATTGGTGGGGCCTGTCACTTTTCTGGGTATTCTTGTTGTAAGTATAGCCAGGCATATATTTCCCACTTTCAGACATGATATTCTTATTGGAGGAAGTATTCTGACAGGTTTGTGCGCGTTGGTTTTCGGCATGCTTGCAACCGAACGCGTTATGCAGTTTTCCGTGCCGTTGGGAGTGATAATAAATTTTGTGGGCGGCCTATATTTTATTTATCTGATGCTTAAGGTTAAACGTGTATGATTTCTTTTGAAGGTATATTAAAAAAATACGGAAAGGAGACGGTCTTAAAGAATGTTGCCGCCTCTCTTCCTACAGAAAAGATAATTGCCTTTATAGGCGGAAACGGCGCCGGGAAAAGCACTTTGTTGGGCATAATAAGCAGGTTGCTCGATCCTAATGCTGGAAGCGTCTGTATTGACGGCCGTATGATAAATCAGTGGAACTGTCGCGAACTTGCAAAGCACCTTACTATCTTGGGGCAAAGCCCAAATTCTGCGGCAAGAATAACTGTTGAAGAACTGGTCTCTTTTGGGAGATTTCCGCACACAAACGGAACTCTGTCTGAAGAAGATATGAAAATAGTTGGCGAAGCGCTTGATATGACCGGAATGCAGCCTTTTAAAAATCGTTTTATAGATGAACTCTCAGGCGGACAACGTCAGATGGCATACATAGCAATGGCCATTGCTCAAGATACAAAATACATTCTTCTGGACGAACCCCTCAACAATTTGGACATGAGCAGGTCTGCGGGTATAATGAAGATACTAAGAAGACTTGTGAAAGAGAAATCAAAAACTGTCATGATAGTAATTCACGATATAAATTTTGTATCGTTTTACGCAGACTACATAGTGGCTCTTAAAGACGGCGAGCTTAGATATATGGGAGATGCAGACTCTATTATTCGCCCGGAGATATTAAGCGACATATTCTCTACAGACATATCTGTGGAGAAATTTGGAGACCGCAAAATTTGTATATATTATTAAAAATTAAAAACATTAATAACGATGAAAAAAACTGTAAGAATATTATTAAGTATCTGCCTCCTTGGAGAGGCGTGTCTTCATGCCGGAGTGGTAAAAGTGCGCCACGAGATGGGAGAGGTGTCTATACCCGAGAATCCCCAGAGGGTTGTTGTTCTTGATTACGGATCTTTGGATACAATTTCCGCTCTTGGCGCTTCCGTAAAACTTGCTGTCCCAAAAAACTATATGCCTTCATATCTGTCGAAATATAAATCGGCGGAATATGTGAATATCGGCGGATTGAAGGAATTTAATCTGGAAACAATAAACGCATTTAAACCCGATCTTATTATAATATCGGCAAGGCAGCAGGATTATTACAGCAGGCTTTCGGAAATAGCCCCGGTGTATTATGTGAATACATCGCTGGCGAAAGATCAAATTCTTGAAACCAAGAAAAACATAGAGTTATTCGGCAGAATTTTTGGAAAGGAAAATGAGGCTTCAATAGCGATTAGACAAATAGAAGAGGCCGTATTGCAGGTAAGGCAAAAGGCTGAAAGTAGCGGCTTAAAAACACTTGTGCTGCTTACAAACGACGGGAAAATAAGCGCATTTGGGAGCGGATCTAGATTCGGATTCGTTCACGACGCCCTAGGATTGCCTCAAGCCGACAAAAACATAAAAGCGGGCAGACACGGACAGTTAGTAAATTACGAATATATAGCCGTTAAGAACCCGGATTTAATTCTTGTTGTAGACAGGTCTGCCGCCATTGGGGTTAGGTCAAAGAATGCAAGAGTTCTAGATAATATTTTAGTAAAGCGAACCTCCGCCGCAAAAAACGGAAAGATTGTAAAGCTTGATCCGGAATGTTGGTATTTGTCCGGAGGTGGTATAGAGTCTTTAAAGAAGATGATTTCCGAGGTGGATTCTGCGGTTTCCAAAAACTAAGATAAGACGCATATAAAGATGTTAAAATTCTTTTCTTAGGCTAAAATATAGTTTTCTACAGATAAAAATATCCAATATTCCCTAAAAATATTTAAAATAAAAACACATTTATATATAAAGATTTAAGTTGGTTTGCCTGTAATAAAAACTTGACATGTTTGTTTCATAAGCAAGTATACCCACTTGGAATATAATACTTTTGCTATAAAACAATTGCTTTTATATTCAAAAATAAGGGATTGGAAAATTTAAAGAAGGGGATATTCCCATATGAAGAAAACAATAACAGCATTGACCTTAATTTCCT
Source organism: uncultured Opitutales bacterium (assembly GCA_944390805.1). Taxonomy (GTDB): domain Bacteria; phylum Verrucomicrobiota; class Verrucomicrobiia; order Opitutales; family Intestinicryptomonadaceae; genus CALXQW01. The sequence continues at coordinate 109,573 of CALXQW010000041.1, forward strand.
TGTCAATTGGCGTTGGAATGACTGCAGATGTAAACATCTCGGCCACAGATTTGACTGAGGGAGAATATAATTATATAGCAATTCCGCAGGGAGAAAATTCCACGGTTGTTATTGATGGATTAAAGGAAGACCAGTCTCTTGCGTCGGTTAAGAGTCTGTATATTGGAGAGTCTCTGACTGGAGGGGATTATACATACGGAAATATCTCTATTTCTGTTGATAATCTTAAGATTACGAAGCGTTTGTATTCGTTTCCGTTTATGGATGGCGCAGGAACGGTATCCATAGGCGATATCGTTTTCAATGTAGGTAGCAATGTTTCTTCGGTACAGACTTATCTTGGCGGGCAAAGCTGGTATTCTGGATCTAAGTACATAGTAAACAGCATAACAGGCACATTTAATGGTAATAATAGTGCGCATGCCACCGCCGGTGTAATGACGGGTGCAGGAGACTCTGTTTCTATAAACAACGGAGTAAAGTTCTATATGACAGATGCCAATGCGTATATCAGATGGATGTATGTTGGCGGATATAATCAAAATTCTTCTGTTACAAATATTAAGGGCGGAACTTGGGCGGAAATTTCAGATGGAAGCATCGGCAAAAATTTGACGGGATCCATCGCTGGAGGTGTCTATAACTATAATGGTGCAAGCTCAAGAGTAGAAGGTGGTACGCACATAACAATAACAGGCGGGTCTCATGGCGATGTTTATGGCGGAGACCAAGTAGATACGGGGAGCTCTTCTTATATAGATAACACGCACATAGTTATGACTGGAGGTTCTGCAAACACCATATATGGAGGTTCATTGCTGTATGCAAATTCTAATAACATTTCCCAGATAGGAGATGAAGGATCTTCTTCAAATGCAATTGTAATAGACTTTGGCGGAACAGCTTCTGCGGCATGTATAGTGGGCGGTTCTTATAACAAATCAACCGCCGACGGCACAAGCAAGGCTACAATAAACGGAAATATAGAAATAAATGTTAATGGTGGAACCGTAGGCGATATTATTGCCGGCGGTAGGGGTGAAAATGTTTTTGTAAATGGAAACTCAACCGTAAATCTTTCTGGCCCGGCGGTTGTTAGTGGAGATATCTACGGATGTGGCGTCAATGGGGCTACTATGAGCGGGCAAAGCACTCTAAACATTGGAACTTCCTCTGAGGCTTATGTTTCTGAGAACGTTTTGAATGTGATAGCGTTTGATAAAATCAATGTTTCGGCAAATTCAGACGCAAAGATTGCAAGTATAACACAAGATCTTAGCGGAGAAGTTTTGGGGTCGCGCACAACAATAGCAAAGGGTGGCGCTCTTAAAGTTACTGGAGATATTACAAATACCATAGTTGACGGAACAAATACCGGAAGTTTTATAGGCGGTCTTATTGGAGGAAGCGCCATTGTTGATGGAGCTGTAAAGACTACGATAGACGGAGAAAATACATCTCTTCATTTTGTCTATGGCGGCAACGACGGAAATCAGCAGACAGTTTTGGGAATGACTCGGCCTATAGGCGTTAGCAAGGTTGGATCTGTAGATCTGGTTGTAAACAACGGCAAGATAGATATGATAGTTGGATCTGGCGCAATGTATAGCGATGTAGATTCCGATGTTAATATAACTATAAACGGCGGAGATGTTACAGATATCTACGGTTCTGCGTCTGGTGCAAAGATAGGTGGCGATGTTAATATAAAGATTAATAACACTTCTGTTGGTTCAATAACAGCTGGTGGATGTGGCACTTACGGAGAGCCTTCTGTCATAAATGGCTCTACGAACATCTGGCTTGGAGACGGAGCAGTTGTCCGTACGGATATTTATGGTGGCGGTTGGGGCGATGGCGCAAGCTGGCCTACGGTTGTAAAAAGCGGGTCTAATATAACGCTGGTTGGCAATGCTGCAGTCAACGGGGTTATTTACGGCGGCGGAATGGATCCTACATACGATGTTGTTGAGGGAGAAAAGGTCCTAAACATAGGAACTTCTTCCCAAGCCTACACTGGAAATGGAACTGTCAAGGTTGCAGATTTAGACAAGATAAATGTATATAAGGATGCAAATATAACTTTCGATGGAATTGTTGCCACTAACGATGCAAAAATGCAGATTTGCCGTGGATATGCCGGTGATTCAACCGCCACTATAACGGTAAAGAATGCAAAATATAACAATCTTACGGGAGATTATCCGACTCGCGCGCCGTTTGACATGGCATTTATAAATATATCAGATAATTCCATATTAAATGTGGAATCTTCTGAGTTTAATGGAAACGACATTTCGGCTTCTACGGGGGCGTTTATAAATGGTTCCGTATGGTCGGGTATAGCAAATAATTCTGTAGTAAACATAAATTCAGTTTCATTTGCCGACAATAGCATAACCGCAACAAAGACTGCCGACAATTCCAACACGGGAATTCAATACGGCATGATATATGGAAATACGGTAAATGTTGATGCTTCTGAGTTTACAGGCAATAAGATCTCTTCCGTAAGCGAAGTTGAAGGAGTTGGTACTTCTCTATACGGTGGTCTAATTGGCGCAAAGAATTTATCTATAACCGGCAGCAAGTTTGTTGGCAACGAAGCCGCGCAGACTTCCTCTGGTGCGACGGGCTTGAACATATATGGCGGACTTCTCTGGTCGAGCACGGGTAAGACCCTCACGATAAAGTCGTCTGAATTTAGCGGGAATAAGTCGGTAGCCAGCTGCGGAATAACAGGCGGAGTTATATTTGAAAATGGCGGCATCACGGAAATTTCAGATACCTCCTTTAATGGAAATTCTGCAATAGCCCAGGGGTACAAATCTCGCGGTGGAGCGGTTGCAAATTACAATGGCGTGATGACTCTCAACAATGTTTCATTCGATGGAAACTATGCAGAAACGGCTTCTTCTACTGAATTTGCTCAAGGCGGAGCCCTTTATGCAAGGAACTATTCCGACGGAAAGAGCACCACGTTAAACAATGTTGTATTCTCCAATAACAGCGTTAAAAACGGCATGGGCGGCGCAATATTTGTGGAGGGTAGCAATATAACAATAAATGCAACGCAAAATGCTATTATGTCCGGCAATGTTGCGATGGATAGAGAAGGCAATGTTTCTGATGCGAACGGTGGATTCCTTTATTTAGAAAACTATAATGGAACACGTCCGGCATCGGCTACATTCAACATTGGGCAGGACGCAACATATATTGTTGGTAGTGGCATAAGCGGATACGACTCAATTGCATCTGGAGATTCCTCTGCTGTAATAACAAAGGAAGGCTTAGGTTCTCTTACCGTCAATGGTTCAATGGACTATTTTACGGGCACATTGAATGTAAATGAGGGAGTGATGAACGCCAATAGCGGACTAGGAGCAAGTGCAATTTCCATTGCTTCTGGCGCTATACTTGAAGTTAGGGTAAACGGGCAGAATGCTTTGTCTAACTCTGCGCTTACCTCGGCCACATATTCAAATTCTGGAACATTGGCTATTTCTGCAAAGGCTGGCTTGGCTGCAGGAGATTACACCGTATCTGCCGGCAATATAACAGATTATGGCAATGTTGCGGTCTTTGGCGGCACTCTTAATGGAAATATATTTACTGCGGCCGATACAAATGTAATTTCGTTAGATACTGCGGTTGAACCGATAGTGGTTTCCGATAACGGTAGAGTTGCGGTTGTTACAGACGATTCTTCAGCAAAGATAGAGATGGCCTTCAATAGCCAAGAGGCTGTGGTAAATAAGGTTGAAACGGTTACAGATGATCTTTTGAGCGTGGTAAATCCGGAAGAGGTTTCTATTGTGGAAGCCTACTCTTTCGATGTGGCCATGAATGAGGAAGACACAGTGTTGTTGAGTTTCCTTGTTGGAGATTCAAATCTTACTGTTGACGATTTCGTTATTTTCCACCGCGAAGACACGGGAGAATGGGAACAGGCAAATGATATATACTCTCTTTCCTATGACGGCGAGTATTTATCTTTCATAGTTTCCCACATCTCAGATTACGGTTATGCGGCTATTCCTGAGCCGGCAACATACGCTTTGCTCTTTGGTATTGCGGCCCTTGCAATAGCGGTACGTCGCAGAAGGAAATAGTCATTTGATCCTTAAAGGGTAAAATAAGAAACGCCTCCTTTTTATTTGGAGGCGTTTTTTTATGTTGTAAACGCACCTGGCGTATATTTTTACATGTTAATACTGATCAATTTTATTAAGTCTTATAGCATTTATTATATATAGCGTTTTTAATATATGATTTTGTTGAGACCTCTATCCTAATAAAAAAGAATAAATGTGTCTTTTATTTCTCTCTTCTTAGAGAATATAGATTCTCCTTTAGATTTTTTTCTAACTTCATGCGGGAAAATATCGTTATTTTTTGGGGTGCTGTATAGAATTTAAGTTTTTGTATGCATATGTGTTGAGTAGATTTTTCTAATAAAGAATTTCTTTATCTACGTTAAATGCCCAAAACCTTTAGCGCCTATTTCCCCTTAGGTATAAACTTTTATTTTTGAAAGCCTATCTCTTTAGTTCTTTCCCGTGAGAATTATTCTACATACTTGTATTGGAGCTGGATAAGCTATTCTTTAAGGGAATGCAAATATCTCTCTTTTTGTAGTGTTGAAGTCTAGTTTATTCCAACACAAGAGCTCCCTGCGGACATACCTTGATGCATTCGCCACATGCATCGCATGCAGATTCGTCAACTTTTGGCAGGTTAAATCCGTCTTGGGATATCGCGCCCTTAGGACAAAAATCTATAGGCAGACACATGTGGTTTTGGGTACAAAGCTCAGCAACAACTTTTAGCCGCTTTTCTCCTGAGAAATTTTCATTACCTTTCTTTGGCCTTTCTTCTTCTAACAGATGGTCAGAAACTGTTGCTCTATCTTCCCAAGGTCCGAAATTTTCCATGGTAGAATGAGAATACCTGCGCCATAACAAATCTACAATTTCTGCGCATTCTTCGGCTGATATGCTGTATATTACGCTCTTATTCTCCCTGTGGCAGTCTATAACTCCTGCCTGCTTTAATATCTTTAACTGCTGAGATGTTATGGCCTGGGAAACTCCTAATTCTTCATGAATTTCCATCACTTTCTTCGGTTCCCGAGATAACATTCTTACTATTGAAAATCTTAACGGATGAGCTATCGCTTTTAAACGGTTTGTTATCTGTTGAAGGTTATTTATAGACATATATCTATATGAATATAACAATATGTATGGCGTCAAGTTTTAAGTTTTTTATCTCTTGCTAAATTTTATAGCTATCTTAGCCCCTATTTTGTATAAATTATAGCAAAAAATATATATAGCTATATCTATATGTTATGTGGGTACTTCTTTAAGTGTGCTTATTTTATAAAAATACCCGTAGAATGGTAAATTCATACGGGTATTTTTTTGTAGAGAGAAATAAAGATCTCTTTAAGATTTTCTGATATTCTCAACCGTAAGGCCAAAATGGGCGTAAAGCTCGCTTTCTTGGGCGGAGAAGCCGAAATCATCTGTGCAGATTGTGCGCGATGCATATTTGTACCACGGCATGCTTGCGCCCGCTTCAACCGCCAATCTGTTCTTGCAGGAATCTGGCAAGATTTCCTGTTTGTAAGTGTTTGGTTGGGCGTCGAAAATTTCCATACACGGCATGGATACCACTCTGACAGAATCATCGTCTTTTGCTGCCTCCAGCGCAAGATGAAGCTCTGAACCTGTGGATATTATAATCTTCTGAAGCGCAGAAGTTTCCTTCTTTGCTATATATGCGCCGCGCAAAGTTCCCTTGCGCTTTATGTCGGAAGGGATCTGCGTTAGCACGGGAAGATCTTGCCTTGAAAGTATCAGGGCCGTAGGGCCGTCCTTGCGAGAATACGCAAGGGCATATGCCGCAGCGCATTCCTCCGCATCTGCGGGGCGTATTACGTTTAATCTTGGCAGGCATCTTAACTGCGCAACAAGCTCAACCGGCTGGTGCGTGGGGCCGTCAAGGCCAACCCCGATAGAGTCGTGCGTGAAGAAATATTGCTCCGGAAGCTTTGCCAGGGCGGATATCCTGATTGCACCCATCATGTATCCCGCAAAAGTCAAGAACGTTGCGCAAGACGGCTTGAAAAGGCCATAGTAGGCAAATCCGTTGCAGATTGCCCCCATTGCGTGTTCCCTTATTCCAAACCAAATATTGCGGCCTCCACAGTTTTCTGGAGAGAAGTCGCCCCCGTCTTTGATGTAGTTTTTTGTTGAACTGAAAAGATCGGCAGCTCCTGTTATTATTGAGGCGTCCTGAACGGAAAGCGCGTTTAGGATTTTTCCTCCTGCGGCGCGTGTTGCAATTTTTTCTACACCGTCGAATGAGGGAATTCTTGATAGCAGCTCTTCGGCTGAGGGCTTTGGCCCCTTGGCGTCGGCCAGAAGAGCGGCTTTTTGCGGATTTGCCGTCTTCCAGCTTTCAAAGGTCTTAAGCCATGATTTGCGCTCGCGCGAGCCTTTCTTTGCGCGCTTTGCAAAGAATGCGTATGTGTCGGGCGAGATAAAGAACTTTGAATCTGGAAGACCAAGCTTTGCCTTTGCCTCGGCGGCAAACTTTGCACCGCCTTCCCCGTGCCCCTTATTGGAGTTTTCAACCTGGCATATGCCCTTTGCAATTATTGTCTTAAATATGATAATCTTGGGCTTGCCGTTTGCTTTTGAGGCCTTTTTGAAAGCTTTTTCTATCTTTTCAAGATCGTGCCCGTCATCGCAAAGGATTACCTCAAAGCCGTAAGATTCAAAGCGTTTTTTGACATCGTCGGCCTGCGTCTTTGAGAGCATTTCATCGAGCGTAACCCCGTTGGAATCGTACAATATTACAAGGTTGTCAAGCTTGTGCAAACCAGCCAGAGAACAGGCCTCAGCGGCGATGCCCTCCTGCAGGCAGCCGTCGCCCGCAAGGCAGTAGACCTTATGCGAAAAAATCTTTACTTCCTCAGAGTTGAAATGCGCCTCAGCCATCTTTTCGGCCATGGCCATGCCTACGGCGTTTCCAATTCCCTGTCCGAGCGGCCCGCTTGTTATCTCCACTCCGGGAGTTATTCCGAATTCCGGATGCCCCGGCGTCTTTGAACCCATCACCCTGAAATTGGCAACGTCTGTTATGGAAATATCGTAGCCGCATATATGGAGCCAAGAGTACAAAAACATGCTGCCGTGCCCGGCGCTGAGAATAAAACGATCCCTATTTAACCATTCCGGATGTTTCGGGTCGTAGCGAAGAACCTGTCCGAAGAGCACTGCTCCTATTTCCGCACAGCCGAGCGGCAGTCCGAGGTGTCCGGATTTCCTGTCTGCTATGGCGTCTATTGCCAGACCGCGCGCCTGCGCCGCGGCATTCTTATAGGCGGTGAAAGTGGTGGAATTCATAACAGACATCTATGTTTTTCCGTCGTTTTTTTTCAACACTAAAATAAGCCGCCAAAAAGCTCTTTTTAGACCGTGGAAGTTTTCCATAAGTGGGAAATATTTATTTTTGTGTGCCTGCTATTTGTCAGGCGGCTATTTCCCCTTTGTTTCTTAGCGTAAAAATTTCCTCATGGGCAGGGGTATTATAGCGCAATTTCTGAGGAATCTGTGTTTGCATTTTTTTGGGCAATCCATATTAGTATGCCCTGAAAAATAATTTTGATTCCATGGCGAAAAAAGAAGAGCAAACCCCAATGATGAAGCAGTACTGGCAGATGCGTTCGTCGCTGCCGCCGGATACTCTTTTGATGTTTAGGCTGGGGGATTTCTACGAGATGTTTTACGACGATGCCGTAGAAGGCGCGCGCATTTTGGGAATTACTCTTACGAAACGCCAGAATTATCCAATGGCGGGAGTTCCGTTCCATGCGGCATGGCAGTACATACCAAAGCTTTTGTCGGCGGGGAAGAAGGTTGCCGTATGCGACCAAGATGAGACTCCTGTTGCCGGCAAGCTTGTAAAGAGGTCCATAAGCCGCATAATAAGCAGCGGTACCACGCTTGAGGAAAACCAGATGGACGGGGCCTCGCGCCACTATATAATGGCGGTGGATATTTCTAGGGATGGAAAGCTTGGCGCGGCCTGGATGGATTTGTCGGCCGGAGAATTTCTTTGTGCCGCGTTCGACAATCCGGAAGATTTTCTTCCGGTGCTCAGCTCTTGCGACCCTAAAGAGATTCTCTTGCCGGAGGAGTCCAGTGCGGTATGGTGCACAGATCCTTCTTTGGCTGCGTGGAATACAATATTTAGAAACATAATAGACCTAAAGCCTGTAACTTTGCTTCCCGACTATCATTTCGATGTTGCTTACGGAGCAAACACTGTCAGGCAGAGTCTGAAGGTGCTCAGTCTTGACGGATTTGGCATAGAGCCAGATTTCCCCGCTTTAGGCGCGGCTGGCGCCATATGTTTTTACGTTACGGAGAATCTGCGCCGAGCGCCGGCAAATTTGCGCACGCTGAAGAAATTTTCAACGGCGGACTGCATGCTTATAGATCCCGCAACACAGCGCAACCTTGAGATTTTCAGGGCTACCGGCGGAGGGGTTAAGGGGAGCTTGTTCGATATTATGAACAGGACGCGCACTCCGATGGGGTCGCGCCTGCTGGAGAGTTTTCTTGCCGCGCCGAGCTTGAGTTTGAGGGAGATAAAGTCCAGGCAGAATTTGGTTTGGGAGCTTTATTCCTGCCCCACGCAGTGCGCACAGATTTCGGAGTTGCTCTCAAAGGTGCGCGATATTCCCAGAATATTGGGCAGATTGCAGAACAATCTGAAAAACCCTCGCGAGCTTGCCGCCATATTGCAAAGCGCTGAGCAATTTGAACCTATAAAAGATGCGCTTTTGCGCGTTGGGGCAGACTCTTGCAAAGCATTGGCGGAGAGCTTTGAAGATTTCTCCGGGCTTATAGAATACCTTAAGCGGGCTTTGGCAGACGAGCTTCCCGCAAAGATTCAAGACGGCGGCGCCATACGCGACGGTTTCGATGAGGAGTTGGACTCTTTGCGCCGGCTTGGGCGCGACAATCTCTCTTGGCTGTCTGAGCTTGAGGCAGCCGAGATAGCCAGGACAGGCATAAAGAATTTGAGGATAAAGTACAACGGGGCGTTTGGATATTTCATAGAGGTTACGAAATCCAATTTGGGGCTTGTTCCTCCAGACTACATCAGGCGCCAGACAATGACTAACGCCGAGCGTTTTACAACTGAGCAACTGCGCCAAAAAGAGCGAGATATTCTCCATTCGCAAGACAGGGCGCTCGCCCGAGAGGAGTTCTTGTTCGGCTGCGTTATAGACGAGGTTTTAAAGAGTTCTGAGGCCCTGACGCGCTGCGCGCATATTTTGGCGCGTCTCGATGTTTTGCGCGGCTGGGCGGAGCTTTCGCGGGAGTGGGATTATTGTCGGCCGACGATAGACGACAGCGACACCATAGAGATTGCGGAAGGTCGGCATCCGGTGGTGGAGCAGATGCTTAGGTTAGATAAGCTTGGGCTTGCTGGAACGCAGTCATTTGTGCCAAACGACACATACATATCGTCGTCGGGCGAGCAGATAGCGCTAATTACCGGGCCGAATATGGCGGGTAAATCAACCTACATCAGGCAGATTGCCCTCATATGCATAATGGCGCAGACCGGTTGTTTTGTTCCGGCCAAGAGTTGTTCCATGGGGCTTGTTGACAGGATATTCAGCAGGGTTGGCGCCAGCGACGAGCTGTCTAAGGGCAATTCAACCTTCATGGTTGAGATGAATGAAACCGCAAACATCTTGAACAACGCAACGGACAAATCTCTTATAATTCTCGATGAGATAGGCCGTGGAACGAGCACTTACGACGGTCTTAGCATAGCTTGGGCAATAGTTGAGCATCTGCACGGTTTTGGTCCGCGCGGGCCCAAGACCTTTTTTGCCACTCACTACCACGAAATAACCCAGCTTGAGAAGACTCTGCCCAGAGTTGTAAATTACAGGGTTTCCGTAAAGGAGTGGAACGACGAAATCATATTTGTCAGAACCATAGAAAGGGGCGCGGCGGACAAATCTTACGGAATACAAGTTGCGCGTTTGGCGGGGCTGCCAAAAGAGGTGATAGACAGGGCAAAGCAGATTCTGTCAGAGCTTGAGGCCGAAGGCTGTGTGGTTGTTAAAAATCTTGACGGACAGAAGTTCTCGTCTACTCCGCGGGCGCGTCGTCAGCCTCGCCGGGAGGAATCTTCAGACAATCCTTCAAACCAGATGTCATTATTTTAGATGTCCGAAAATGGAGAAATAAACCTGAAGGCCAAAGTGCGGGCGCTTCCTAATAAAAGCGGCGTGTATATAATGAAAGACGCCTTCGGGCAGGTGATATACATAGGAAAGGCAATATCGTTAAAGCGCAGGGTTTCTCAGTATTTTGTCCATGCCAAGCGCTACAATGCAAAGATTGCCTCAATGGTAAAGCTCATAGCCGATTTCGACTACATAATAACCAAGTCCGACGCAGAAGCCTTCATTCTTGAGGACAAGCTCATAAAGCAGTGGAAACCCCGCTACAACACTATTCAGAAAGACGACAAGCGCTTTTTGCTTCTTCGCATAACCACATTCGAGCCGCTCCCACGCTTTACATTTGCGCGGCAGCGCAAGGAGGATAGAAGCGTATATTTTGGGCCGTATCTTTCGGGCTCGTACGTGCGGGCAACTCTCGCGGAGTTAAAGAAACGTTTTGGCATACTTCTTTCCGATGCCCACCCGAAGCGTCTTGAAGACGGCAGATGGCGCCTGTATGACGACGCCCGCAGCGAAATATATTCCCATCCCAATGAGACAACTCAAGAGCAGTACCGCGCCCGTGTCGATGCGGCCCTGGAGTTTTTGGGTGGGCGGAATGCCGAGATTCTCGAGCAGACCGAGCGCAAGATGGCCGCTGCGAGCGCCGCCATGGAATACGAGAAGGCCGCAAAGTTCAGGGATCTTGCCTACGCCATGCGGGAGACTCTCAGCATGAATAAAACCAGGGACGTTTGCGCCGACATAACAAAAACCCCCAAGCAGCGTGCCGAGGAAGCTTGCGCCCGCCTTGCCGAGGTCCTAAAACTGCCATCTCCGCCAAGGTCTATAGAGTGCTTCGACATATCGCACATATCGGGGTCTTTCTGTGTTGCGTCCATGGTAAGGTTTGAAGACGGGGAAAGCGCAAAGAGAAAGTATAGACGTTTCAAGATAAAGAGCTTTGTTGGCAATAACGACTTTAAGGCCATGAATGAGGTTGTCCTGCGCCGCTACACGCGCCTTGCTCGCGAGGGAGTGGAAATGCCAGACATAGTTCTCATAGACGGCGGCGCCCAGCAGGTTCGTTTTGCGCTCGATGCTTTTGCCGGCGCGGGCATAACTCCCAAGCGCGTTGTAGGGCTTGCAAAGAAGGAGGAGACGATAATTCTTGAAGATGCCACTCCAATACTTCTCCCGCGCACAGACGAGGGCTTAAAACTGTTTCAGCGCGTCAGGGACGAAGCCCACCGTTTTGCCAATTCATTCTCAGAGGATCTGCGCAGCAAGAAGATCAGGGAAAGCATACTCGACGACTTCCCCAAACTGGGAGAAAAACGCAAGGAGGCCATATTAAAATATTTCGGCGGCATAGCCCGCGTAAAGGCAGCAACCGCGGCCGAGCTTGCCCAGGTTGACGGCATAGGGCCCCAGACAGCATCCGCGCTAAGGGACTTTTTAGACAAGAATTTTGGCCCTTTGGCTGAACAGGGCAGGCCGCTTGATGGCGCAGGTAAAGTTCATTCCGATGATCGCGCGGGTGCGGCAGATTTGCAGATTTCTTGCGGTGCGGAAAAAGCGGCCCCAGGCGGCGGAGAGCCCTTGGGGGAAAGTAATTCTGCCTATCAGGATTCTGGTTGCCACAAAAGCCTCAATGATTTTGCCGCAGAGATTCATGCTCTTTCAGATGATGTCCAAAAGGACGAGTCTTACAGGGGCAGAATAGCTCCTACCACCTCCGGATTTCTCCACATAGGGCATGCCCGCACATTCGGAATAGCGGCAAGAAGAGCCAAGCTTGCCGGAGGAACTCTTGTATTGCGCATTGAAGATTTAGACATTCCCCGCTGCCCCAAAATCTACGAAGATACCGCCATAAAAGATTTGAAAGACATAGGGCTGTCTTGGGACGAAGGCCCTGATGTTGGAGGAGATTTCGGCCCATATCGGCAGAGCGAGCGCAGCGGCTTTTATCTTGATGCAATAGAGAAACTCAAAGCGCAAAACCTTATATACCCGTGCGATGTTTCCCGCAGCCGCCTGCGCACTGAGGGAATTATGCCTACCGTAAAATTTCCAGTTCCCGGACTTGAAAACTGCATTGAGCCGGAAAGGGTTTTCCCTGTGTCTTTGCGCGATAACGCAGATTACTGCTCTGCGGCTTTCGATAAGTCCCGCAAGTGGAGATTCAAAGTTCCATACGGGGAAACTATAAGTTTTACAGACGGCCATTACGGGCAGATAAACCTTGTTGCCGGAAGGGATTTTGGAGATTTTCTAGTGTGGCGCAAAGAGGGGTGCGCCTCTTACGAGCTTGCCGTTGTTGTAGATGATGCGGCAATGAAAATAACCGAGGTTGTCCGCGGGGCAGATTTGCTCGTTAGCACAGCTCGTCAGATACTTCTTTACAGGGCTTTGTCTTTGCCTATTCCAAAGTTTTTTCATTGTCCGCTGCTTACAGATTCTCACGGAGAAAAAATCTCAAAGACAACCCTTCTTGCAAAACATCATTCCCCGCTTCTTATAGGCAGGCATTGATTCCTTTTTTTTTGAAAACTGCGTATTTGACTTGCGCGCAATTAAATGCAATAATGCCAATTATGAAGACGAAAACTTCCTCAAAAAAGAGTTCCTCCGCGGCGGCAAAGAAAACGGCAAAGATTTCTTCGCCCGCTATCCGACGCATAGATCTTACCAAATTCTTTGAGAATATTTTCTCCAAGAGCAAACATTCAAAGATGGCAGATCTTTACATAAGGGCGGAACTCGCAAAAAAAGGCATGGACGAGGACGCAATAAAAAAACTTATGAAGTCCGTAAAGGTTAGTGTAGACAGGCTTGACCTTACTATAGATGTAAAAGCTGAGGCCGTTGAATAAGTTTTTTTGTTTCGGGTTTTTCCTCTGTCTGGATAAATTCCAAATTAGCCAGCCTTATAATTTAAGATATCTTTCTAGCAATAGGAAAGACGTCTTATTTATTATTCTTTAGCTTAAGACTTCTATCTCGGCTGGGGAAAATATTTTTCTATTCTTTCCTCAAGAGAATAATAGACAGATATTTACTTCTATTTTACATTTGCTTTTTTTTATATGTTTCTTAATACATATAGTTATTGCTATATTTATATATGTTCTTCTAAAAATAGAGCAAAATCAATTATGTGTTGCTAGAAAATCTTCTTATAAGAAATAATCTTCCATCTTGAAAGAATGGGTCTTTGGACAAAAAACTTTATATATAGCAAATTTACTATTATTTACTTATTAGGTCTTCCACCGCAGAGAGTGGAGCAATAAATAGCGGATAATCCGCAAGGGGCAGAGTTCTAAGTTGCTCCTTTAGTTTATATACTTTGCCGGTTAACATGTCTATAAGAACAGGGTTGGGCATCTTTCCGTAGTAGGTTATTTTTACGGAGAAATCCGGAAGGGTGCGCATTTGTAAATCTTCGGGCAACCAATATGCAAGAATGGGATATTTTCCTTCTCTTAAAAATACTTTTGATACCGATTCTACCGCGCATTCCTCCAGGCGCGAGGTCTTTTTTGTTGGGGAGATATTTTTTGAAATGTTTATAAACTCGTCTTCGGCCGGAGATATTTTGGAGTCGAACAAGGCGCAGAAATTGCGCATGGCGTAATATACTTTGCGCGGGCGGTGTTCTCCGGAACCTTCAAAGATTCCCCATACAGCCTCAGTATTCAGGCCGTCGCCCTCGGCGGTCTTGTAGTTTGAGTTGAAGTCTGTAACCATGAAAAGCGATGTCATCTTTAGATCCAAAGACAAATCTGTTGTGTATCGGCGAAGCATCCATTTTGCTTGGAGGGTCTCGTCGGAATTTGTCCATGTTTTTCTTGCGTACCAGCTATGGGGCGGAATATCTGCGGGGAATCCGCTTTCGCCCTGAATTATCTGGGTATTGGCTTTTGCGGAGCGTATATATTTGCGTATAAGGGAAATTTCATTGCGGTATCTGGGTTCTGGAAGAGTATAGTAGGGGTGTACGGAGTAGAAATCGGCAATAGTTCCCATGCCAAGCTCGCAGAAAAATTTTCTTGCGGCCATGGGGTTTGTTCCGGATACGCACATGCCAATTTCTGCGTCGGGAATTTCCCGCCTTATAATCTCCGCAGTAAGGCGCACAAGCTTTGAGTATTCCTCTGGCGACGGATTTGCAGGCCTCCAAAACTTCTTATCGAGAGGTTCATTCCATATTTCAAATATCTTAATCCTGCCTTTGAAATGCCTTGCAAGCGCGCGAATGTAGTTCTTCCATGCTGTAAGGCATTCTTCCCCGTAGTAGAGCGGACTAAAGCCAACTGCGGTTGGATTGTCTATGTCTTTCATGTATATTGGGTTTCCATAGCCAATATTAAACCAGGGTTGTACTCCGCGGGAAAGCAGGTTGTTTACGACATCGTCTAACCAGGTAAAGTTGTAGATTCCTTTTTGTGTTTCCGTCCTGGCCCAGCCGGTTTGGCAGCGCGCCCATTTTACGCCTATAGAGCCAACTTTGTCGTAGAATTCCGACGGCTCAAAAACTTTTCTGTCGAGGCATTCAAAGCCTATTCCCAGGCGCGATTGCGAAATTTCCGACGATTTAAAATTCTTTAAAACTCCAATTTCTTCAAGGGGCAGGTCTTTAAAATTTTGCAGTTTTTCAATCTGCGCAGGCAAACTTCCTGGCGCAAATAATAAAAGGGCGTAAAATAGCGCAGATGCTTGCAGTAAAAGCTTCATAATTTCCTCTTGGTTATAGTGGCTTAACTCCCTAAGAATTGATAGAAAAGAGACTTTTTATATGTTAGCTTTTAGGAGAGATTCCGTCAAAATAAATTATGGATATGTTAATAAAATTTTGATATTTTGTTTTGTTCAAAATATCTTTTAACGCCGGAGTAGATATGTGCTTTGGGTAAGGTAATTCTTAATTTCTTATTCTATTTTAGGAATGTATTAGGGCGGGTTTTGCCGTTTGGAATTAACTTAATGTTTCTTATTTTTCTAAGATTTTTTTAATGTATTTTAATAAAAGTTTTATCTTTTCTTTTCTGCTCCAAATTATGGATTTCTCTTATTAAGGAAAAACTTTTCTGTCAGCCCAGAGATTTTTACAATGCAAGAAAACTTGCCTTTTGCTTGCAAGATATATGCGCAAATTTACCGTATCTAATGGTAAATTTCTCTTTGAGCCGATATAAAGATAATGGCAGGCAAGGGTTTTGGGGCAAGATGGCATATTTTTATGTAAATTGTAATGATATGATTTTCAAATAAATGCGAGTCTTGCCAAGAGCTTTGCATATGGCTTTGCGTTAATTTCCGAAAGGGCATATTGGCATTTTTTTGCCCGGCAAAAAAAATATTTTTTATTGCAATCTGTTGTTGCAATCCGGCGGGGAAATGAAAGTATTTTGTCTTATGGAAAACAGCGCATATTTTCCCGTTCTGGTTCAGTTGCTCGTAGCGGCCGTTATGGGCGTGGTTATAATTGCGGCGAGCCACATGTTCGGACAGCGTTCAAAACCAAACGCCCTGAAAGACTCCGCCTATGAATGCGGCATGAAGCCCTTCGGCGCGCCGCACCCTCGCTTTGGAGTTAAATTTTATCTGATAGCGGCTCTGTTTGTCATATTTGACATAGAGATTGTCTTCATGATTCCGTTTGCGTTTATATATGCAGACTTTCTTGCGGCTAACCTTCCGGTGGTTTTGTCGATATTATTCTTTATAGCGCTGATGGCTGTCGGGCTGATTTACGAAATAAAGAAAAATGCCCTCGATTGGGGCCTGCCTAAATCCAATTAGCGCAAAATCCAACAAGCGATGCGCCTCGACCGATACCTTGCAAAATCAAGAATAATAGATCTTGTCTCTTCCGATTTTAAAGAGGCTCTTGCTGAATTGCTCGCAAGCGTATCTGAAAAGCTCTTGCCGCAATCTATGCGTTCGGAGGCGCTCAAGGAGCTGATTGCAAGAGAGCGCAATATTTCAACATGTTTGGGAAATTCCATCTGCATGCCGCATGCAAGGGTGAATATATCCCAGAAGTTCATATTTGCGGTTGGACGCTGCTCCGACAAAGGCTTGGAATTTGACAACAGCAAAGAATACAAGGGCGTGCGCCTGGTGTTTTTGTTGCTTGCCGCGGAGGAGGAATCTTCATACCTGCATGTTTTGGCGAGTCTGGCAAGGGTGTTTGCAAATGCTGCAACGATAGACTCTATGATATCTCAGCCAGATTTGAAGTCTTTTCGCGAGCGCGTGATGAAGGCGTTTTCTTCGGGAGAGTTGCGCTACAAAAAACAGAGCAGAACAAACCGCCTATTCTTGCGCGAGGCTCAGAAGATAGCCAAGGGTGCAAAATGCTCAAAGATTGTTGTCATGGGAGACACTTTCACCGATGGCCTTGATGTTGACGAGTATTTTAATGGGACAAAAGTAGTTATTGTATCGGAGAAGACCGGGGCAAATTTTGGTTCTTCCATATACGCTACTATAAACATAAGGGTGTTTTCCCGCACGAGGCTTGCCCAAGTTAAGAGCGCCATAATAGTGGGTCTTGCAAAGGGAATATTTCAGCCGGACGACAAAATCTGCTGTATAGGTGGCACGCAGAACAGCAATTTGATAGACACTCTTGTTCTTCTGGACTTGGGTACGGAATTTGCGGAGATATTTGCAAGCCAGAACGATTTTCTGCCTGAAGGCGTAAAGCCGGAGGTAATAGAGCGCGTGATAGACATTGCCACGGAGCTTTCCGTAGAGGGCCGGGAAGGCAAGCCTGTGGGCTGTATTTTTGTTGTGGGAAGCTCAAAGAAGCTTTCGCCATTCATAAAACAGCTTATACTCAACCCGTTCCACGGGTACAGTCCGGAAGACAGAAATGTGCTCAATCCTTTTATGGACGAGACCGTAAAGGAATTTTCCATAATAGACGGTGCCTTTGTAATAAATGGAGACGGGGTTTTAGAATCTGCCGGAAGCCTTATCCACACGCCGGACTTCAACTTGAAGCTTCCCGGCGGGCTTGGCGCGCGCCATGCGGCGGCCTATTCAATATCGCTTGCGGCGGATTGCATCTCTTTGGTTATTTCTTCAAGCACAAGCCAGCTGACCATGTTCAGGCGCGGGCAGATGCTTCCTCTTACGGAAAAGAAGAAGTCTTTTGCATAGAATTGCAGCAAAAATGGTTGGTCGCGTGCGAGTCTATATGGAAAGGCGCTTTTGCTTTTACATACGGGAAGGAGTTTGCTGGCATATATTTTGCATCGGCGCATTTGCGCAGTTAAAGGAACAGAAAGTTTTTCAATGAAGATATATTTTATAGGAATTTGCGGAACTATAATGGGAAATTCTGCCATACTCATGAAACGTTTGGGTCATGAAGTGTGCGGTAGCGACAGGGGAATATACGAACCGATGAAATCGGCGTTGTCGGCGGCTG
The DNA here is from genome assembly GCA_944390805.1 of uncultured Opitutales bacterium. Taxonomy (GTDB): domain Bacteria; phylum Verrucomicrobiota; class Verrucomicrobiia; order Opitutales; family Intestinicryptomonadaceae; genus CALXQW01. Next base: position 127,293 of record CALXQW010000041.1, read on the forward strand.
GAGTTGAGTGCCTTCAGGGGTGGAATCCGGACAACATAAAGAACTTTGCTCCCGATTGCATAGTGGTTGGCAATGCAATAAGCAGAATGAATCCGGAGCTCGAGTTTGCTCTTGCAGACGGCTCTTACGAGCTTACCAGCCTTCCGCAGGCCATAAGTTCCCACTTGATAGGTCGGCGCAATAGTCTGGTTGTAAGCGGAACTCATGGCAAAACCACAACAACGTCTCTTGCGGCTTTCATATTGCGCGCTAACGGTGTTGATGCGGGGTGGCTTATAGGCGGGGTTCCTCAGGATTTCCCAGAGGGCGGGGCAAATTTGGGGTCTATGTCGGCGCCGTTTGTGATAGAGGGCGACGAGTACGATTCCGCCTATTTCGACAAGCGCAGTAAGTTCATACACTACAAGCCCTATGTTCTAATAATCAATAATATCGAGTTTGACCATGCCGATATTTTTCGCGATATTTACGATGTAAAAAGAACTTTCAGCCATGTCAGGCGCATAGTTTCGCCTTTGGGGCTCATAATAGAAAATGCCGACGATGCAAACATTGCATCTCTTGAGCCCACTCCGTGGACAAGAAGGGTAAAAGTTGGATTTTCAGAAAACGCCGACTTGAAAATAAAAGACTTTGTTCAGCATGCCGACGGCTCCTCGTTTACGCTTGAATGCGGCGGAATTTGCAAGAGGATTGAATGGGCGCAAAGCGGCCAATACAACGCTCGAAACGCCGCCATGGCTGCCGCAGGTGCTGCGGCGGTAATGGGGCTGGACAATTTGTTGGGGGCAAATCTGGATTGTCTTAAGGATTTTCAGGGGGTAAAACGCCGCCAGCAGATTATAGCAAGGGGGAATGGAATTGTTGCAATAGAGGATTTCGGGCATCACCCCACGGCAATATCGCTTACTCTCGACGCTTTGAGGCAGCGTTTTAAAGGCTACAAAATTTTTGCAGCCTTCGAGCCGCGCAGCAATACAGCCAGAACAAATGTCTTTGAGGGGGAGTTCGCTTCCGCGCTTAGGAAGGCCGACAAGGCCTATGTAGGCAAACTTTCCAACGCCGATAAGATTCCTGCCGACAGGCGCATGGACACTGCCGCCTTGGCGGCTTTGTCGGGAATACATTGCAGAGCCTTTGAAGACAATCTTGAGCTTCTAAAAACCCTTAAGGCAGATGCCGCCGCAGATGATTGCAATAAGGTTGTTGTGTTCTTCAGCAATGGAAGTTTCGATTCCATACATAAACTCTTTGCGGCAGATATCCCCTCAAGGTAGGGATCGTGGTTAGACATAGGGCAAATAGGAGAAAGAGATGGACTTTTTAAAATCTACGGCGGCAGTTTTCATCGGATTATGCCTGTTTTTCGGCACATGTATCTCGGCGCTTATAGTATTTGTTTTAATGGTTGCCGTATTTTCAGCCGGAACGCGCAATATGGCAAGCCACTCAAGAGGGGGAATTCTTGTTGTTAATTTGTCCAACCCAATAGTTGAGAGTTCTTCTGAGGTATCTGCGTTTGCCCGGCTGAATAGAATTCCCGACAGCATAGGCCTTTATGAGGCAACCGCGAGAATTAGGGCGGCAGCTAAAGATAATCTGATATTAGGGGTTCTTGTGTGCGGCTCCACAAGCTCCGGCGCGGGGGAGACAAGCTTGTCGGCAGTGTCGGAAGTTCGCAGGGAGCTTGAAAGTTTTAAGGCTTCGGGCAAGCCTGTGTTTGCCTATCTGGAGAATCCGAACCTTGCAGACTATTACTTGGCAAGCTGCGCAAACGAAATAATCCTAAATCCGGAGGGGGAATTTTCCCTGAAAGGATTGTACGCAGGAGGAATATATTTAAAGGGCGCTCTTGAGAAATGCGGAGTTGGCGTGCAGGTTGTGAAGGCGGGAAAATTCAAGAATTATGCCGATATGTTTCTGTCGGACAAAATGTCCGCCGAGGATAAATCCCACATGAAAGGAATTCTCGATTTCCTTTGGGGCAAGATTGTGGGGGAAATTTCAAAATCGAGGGGGATATCTGTTGCGGATTTAAACCGGATTGCATTGGAGGAAGGAATTTTTTCTGCAAAAAGGGCGCTGTCGCTTAGGCTTGCGGACTTTTTGCTCCCAAAGGACGAGGTGATATCGCGCCTATCGGAGGTTGCCGGGTTTAGCGGCATCATAGAAAGCTTCAACCAGTGTTCTATTCTCGATTACGGCAAAGGTGGAAAAACAGACTCGATCTTTGCCAAGCGCGGCGGCAATTTGAATGAGACAGCCCTTCCGGAATCTTGCAACCTGGGAATGGAAAGTGCCGCAAAAGGAATCTCAGAAAAGCCTGTTTTGCAAGCGGATTTAAGCAAGGCAGATATGGGTGAAGCCGCAAAGGAAGAGCCTTCTTTTGACGTGGCAAAATCAGAGGTAGATCCTCAGCCGGAACGTATCAATGCGCAGCTTGCAAAAAATAGATATTCAAAACTAAAAAGCCGCGTAAGGCGGGACGCCATTGCGGTGGTCTATCTAAAAGGGGAAATATACGATTCGTCTTCGGATAGAAACGGCATATCGGCGGCGGACGCATCTGCTTTGCTAAGGTCGTTAAGGTTGGACTCAAATATTAAGGCGGTTGTCTTGAGGGTTGACTCTCCCGGAGGCAGCGCTTTTGGCAGTGAGTTAATAAGAAGGGAAGTGGAACTTTTGACCAAGGAAAAGCCCGTTGTTGCATCATTTGGCTCTGTGGCGGCAAGCGGAGCATATTGGTTCAGTGCTCCGGCAAGCGAGATATTTTGCGACGATCTTTCCATTGTGGGCTCAATAGGGGTATTTGGATTGATGTTCAATGTGGAGAAATTGGCGGGGTCGTTCGGAGTGGCTTTCGACGGGGTTGGAACATCTCCTTTGGCAGACATATACAATTTTTCCCGCCCAAAAACTCCGCGCCAGATTGAAATATTGCAAAAGAGGGTGGACGAAGTTTACAGCCAATTTATAGAGATTGTTTCGACAGGAAGAAAACTCGATAAAGCCCATGTTAAAACTCTTGCCGACGGCAGAGTTCATGATGCTGGCAAGGCGTTGGAGCTTGGCTTGGTGGATAAAATAGGCGGCCTATACCAGGCTATGGAATGCGCAGCAAAGCTCGGTGGGTTAACATATGGGTGTCCTGTTGAGGTATATCCGCGCCCGCGAACTTTGGAAATGGTATTTATAGACGCATTTGCGGAGTTTTCCGCGCCTTTTGCAAAGAGCGCAGATCTTGGGAATCCGCGCATGCTCTTAAAGCGTGTAAAATCCTTATGCGGAAAAGACGGGGTTTGCGCGCGCATGCCCCTTATGTTGGAGATAAATTAAATACGTAAGCAGTAAAGTGGAGTTGTAAGGTTCTGTCGGGTGGGCTGTGCTGCTTGCGCTGGATATATGTGCTTATATATTAGTGGTGCAGAAATTTTGGCGAATTTTTCCCCGTGGCTAAAAAAATATGCAAAGAAATTTGTTGAAAGACGCGTCCCGCGGGAATATCTATTTTGGATAGATATGAAAATGCCCGATAGGGCTTTTTAACAATATAAACGGAATAGGAATTTTTATGGCAAAGAAACCGATGGAACCCATAGGGCATGGCGATACAAAGGCCTTGGAACTTGCGCTTAGCGCGGTAAATAAACAGTTTGGAGAAGGCTCGTTGATAAGGCTTGGCGACGGCTTTAAAATGCAGGTTGAGGCTATAAGCACGGGCTCTATAGCAATAGACTTGGCCCTTGGCATAGGCGGCCTTCCAAAGGGAAGAATCTGCGAGATTTACGGGCCGGAGTCTTCGGGTAAGACAACGCTGTGTCTCTCGGTGATAGCCCAGGCGCAGCGCAAAGGCGGCAATGCGGTATTCATAGACGTTGAACATGCTTTGGATCCGCGCTATGCAAAAGTTGTGGGAGTTGATCTTGATAATCTTATGGTTTCGCAGCCGGAGTGTGGAGAGGATGCCCTAAATATTGCAGAGACACTGATTCGCTCGGGAGCTGTTGACGTGATAGTGATAGACTCCGTTGCGGCTCTTGTATCGCGCCAAGAGCTCGAGGGGCAGATGGGAGATACCACCGTGGGGCTGCAAGCCCGCATGATGAGCCAAGCAATGCGCAGGCTGACCGCGGCTATAAATAAGACAAAATGCGTTTGCATATTCACAAACCAGATAAGGGAAAAGATTGGTGTGATGTTCGGCAATCCGGAGACAACTCCGGGTGGTCGCGCGCTGAAATTCTTTGCGTCGACCCGCATGGATATACGCCGCATAGGGCAGATTAAAGATCCGTCGGGCAAGGTTATTGGCAACCGCACGAGGGTTAAAGTTGTCAAGAACAAGGTGGCTCCGCCGTTTACGGAGTGCGAGTTCGACATAATGTACAATGAGGGAATCTCCCAGACGGGATCTTTGCTCGACTTGGGCATAGAGAATAAGATTCTCGAGAAGAAGGGCGCGTGGATATCCTACAAAGGAGAGCTCATAGGGCAGGGGCGCGAGGCCGCAAAAGATTATCTTGCCAAAAACCAGAATGTAGCCGACGAGATAGCCAAGGCCATATCCGAGAAGGTCACCGTAGTTGGCGGTTCTGCCATTGCGGAGGGCGCGCCTGAGGAGCAAAAGCCAGAGCTTAAGTAGTTTTGGTGTTTTTGCGGGTTCTTCTTGCCGTGTTTTTTGCATATGTCGGAGAACATGTGCGGGGAGAAGCTTAATTAAATATTCTTATCGCGCGGCAGCCTACGTGGGTTTGGTTGCTCCGCGCGGTTTAAACTTCCGCCTTTGATTTCTAAGGCGGCGGTGCGTATTAAAAATATGGCAGACAACTTTGTACATTTGCACTTGCATACCGACCATAGTTTTCTGGACGGGTGCAGCCGCATAGACACGCTCATGGCGAGGGTCAAGGAGCTCGGCATGCCGGCAGTTGCCATAACCGACCACGGCAACATGTGCGGCGGAATGGATTTTTACGATGCCGCCAATAAGGCGGGAGTAAAGCCCATACTTGGTTGCGAGATATACTTTGTAAACGACCACAAGATGACGGATAGGCCCAAGCGCGAGCGCAATAAGACCGACGACATCTCCGATATAGAAAACGACCCGAATTTTTGGACCCCAGACAGGTTTCCAAAATATCAGATACACCACAAAACTCTATTGGCGCAGAATTACGACGGGTACTTGAGCCTTTCAAAGATAGTCAGCGCCGCCTATGTTGATGGCTTCCATTACAAGCCCCGGGCCGACATAGATTTGCTCGCGAAATACTCAAAGGGAATAATAGCCTTAAGCGGCTGTTTAAACGGGGTTGCCAGCCAGTATCTTCTTTATTCCGACTACGAAAAGGCCCGCGAGGCCACCGCAAAGTTTGTGGACATATACGGTCGGGACAACTATTTCATAGAGATACAGAACCATTTCTTGCCAGAGCAGCAGAAGATACTGCCTGGATTAGTTAGGCTTGCAAAGGAGTTCGGGCTGAAGATGGTTGCCACGAATGATGCCCACTATGTTTACAAGAAAGACTGGGAGGCGCACGACGCTCTCTTGTGTCTGCAGACGGGCGCTGTTATATCCGACGAGAAGCGAATGAGGTATCCAAACCATGAATTTTATCTGAAGACTCGCGCGGAGATGGCGCAGGCTTTGCCTGAGTTTGAAGAGGCGCTCGACAACACCTTGCTTGTTGCCGACATGGTGGATATAAAGATAGAGAAGGGGCACAACCATTATCCTAAGTACGAGCGTCCGGCGGAGATTACTTTCAATCCGGACAAGGCGGATTTCAACCGCATATTGGACCAGTACGTTGAGCGCAAAAACGTTGTTTTAAAGCAAAACGGCAAGGAGCCCAATTTCTCCCTCAGCTCTGATGACAGGGAGTTTCTGATGAAGAACGGGTTGTTTCTCTTTGATCTTTGTAAGAAGGGGCTTAAGGAGCGCTACGGAGTTGATTACGACAACCCTGGTGCATATGTCCCGAAGGAGGGCGAGGCTCCTGATTTTGCAAAGCATGTGTGTGAAAAGCTCGAATACGAACTGTCTATAATCGTAGGAGCTGGGTTTGTTGACTATTTTCTGATAGTGTACGATTTCATCAACTGGGCGCGCACGCACGGAATTCCGGTTGGTCCCGGAAGAGGATCTGGCGCTGGTTGCATGGTTGCGTACATAATAAAGATTACAGACATAGACCCATTGAGGTTCGGGTTGCTGTTTGAAAGAATGCTTTCGCTCGAGAGAGTTTCTCCGCCCGATTTCGACGTTGACTTTTGCAAGTTGCGCCGCGACGAAGTTATAGATTACGTCCGTCGCAAGTACGGCGAGGACAGAGTTGCAAATATAGTTACATTCAACAAGCTTGGCGCAAAGAATGTAGTTAGGGATTTGGCAAGGGTAAACTCCATGCCCTACGCCGAGGCCGACGCATGGGCAAAGACGCTTCCAGATGTTCTCAATATAAAGCTCGACGCGGCTCTTGAGGCGTCTCCAGAGTTCAAGCAGGTTATAGAGACCAATCCTCTTGCTAAGCATATTTTCGACGAGGGCAAGATTGTTGAGGGAATGGTGCGCAACTGCGGCAAGCACGCCTGCGGAATAATAATTGGCGACCAGCGGCTCGACAATCTTGTTCCCGTCATGATACAGGAGGGGACCCTCACAACGCAGTTTCCCAAGACTCCGGCCGAGGAGCTGGGGCTACTCAAGGCCGACTTCCTTGGGCTTAAGACGCTGACGCTTCTTTCCGACGCCCAATCTAACGTAAGGCGCACAAGAGGCGTTGCCGATTTTGAGGTTGAGAAGATTCCCCTTGGCGATGCCAACACTTTTCAGCTGCTCAACAGCGGAGTTACAACCGGTGTTTTTCAGCTTGAAAGCGAGGGCATGCAGAATTTGTGCCGCAGAATAGGGTTAAGTTCTTTCGAGGAAATCATAGCGCTTATAGCTTTGTACCGTCCTGGGCCCATGCAGTTTATAGACCAGTTTATAGAGGCAAAAAAAGACCCGTCTAAGATGCAGGTGCCTCATCCGCTCTTGCGGGATCTGGTCAAGGAGACCTACGGGGTTCTGGTGTATCAGGAGCAGGTTATGATGGCTGCAAGAATCATTGCCGGATACACTCTCGGTGAGGCCGACATTCTGAGAAGAGCCATGGGAAAGAAAAAACCCGAGGTAATGGCCAAGCAGAAGGCGGTTTTTGTATCACGCGCGGAAAAGTTCAACGGCATAAAGCAGAAAGAGGCGGAGGGAATTTTTGCCATACTGGAGAAATTTGCGCAGTACGGTTTTAACAAGTCGCATTCGGCGGCATACGCAATGTTGAGCTATAGAACGGCGTATCTTAAGGCCAACTATCCTACGGAATTTATGGCCGCGCTTATATCTTCTGAGGCCGACAACGCAGACAAGGTTTCCAAATACATAGAGGCCGCAGAGGAGATAAACATAAAAGTTCTCGGACCAGACATAAACATTTCTCGAGAGCTATTTACGCCTATTCCAGAGCTTGCATGGAAGCCGTCTAAAGGATTTATGTTTGAGGATAGCCCAGGATCCATAAGATTTGGGTTTGCGGCTATAAAAGGAATAGGCGAGAACGCCGCAAAGGCGATAGTCTCCGAGAGAGACGCCAACGGGCCGTTTAAGGACATCTTTGACTTTATCGGGCGCGTAGGCGTGAGGAACTTGAATAAGAGGGTTCTGGAGAATCTGATTTTATCGGGGGCGTTCGACTCTTTCGGGATAGACAGGGGGCATTTGCTTGCAAGTCTTGACGCCATTATAAACCATTTGTCGGAATTGGAAGAAGACCGCCAGAGCGGACAGACAAACATGTTTGACATGCTTCTTTGCGACGATTCCGGCGGTGCGTCTTCAGCGGGTGCGTCGGCCAATTCAAATATAATAGACACATCCACCGCACCTATGCCGCTTTCCCAGAAATTGCAGGCAGAAAAGAGCCTCCTGCAGTTTTATGTGTCGGGGCATCCCATGAGCGAGTACAAGTATCTCGACAAGGCCATAGACGTAATTCCGGACGAGAATATCGTCAGAAAAATAAAGAAGGTGCAGTTTAGAATTTGCGGCGTTGCCGGAAACATAACCAAGCGCCTAACTAAGAAAGACAACAAACTTTGGTGCTATTTTACTCTGTCTGCGCAAGATGGCAGAACATGGAATATAAATATGTTCCCGAGCGCCTATGAGAAGTACTCAAAATCCGTATCCGAGGGCGAGTGCGTCTGCGTTATAGGCGACGCCCGTAGCGACGACGGCGGAGAAGTTCGCTACTCTTGCACAAGCGTTGAGAGCATGCAAAGCGCCTGCTCAAGATTTATATCTAAGATCAGGTGGGTAATAAAGCCCGACGCAAACTCAAAGCGCTTTGTAAATTTGCTCTCGCGGTATTTTTTGGATAAGGCTTCCGGATCTTCCATAGAGAACGAAATTGCCGTGAAGATATCGGAATTTGACTATGTGGAGTTTTCGTCCGCTTCCGGTATCTTGAGCGGGTTTAACGCGCCTGCTTATGCGGCATTGATGCAGGAGCCGTCTCTTGCTTTTGCTGAGGTTTGCGCCCGCGCAATTCCTCCGCCGCCAGAGCCAGCCTGGCGCAGTAGGGGGTCTTTTGCAAGGCGCTCTTAAACCTGTTCTTTTTATTACTCAGATATCCATATTGTTTAGTTTTTGTGCCCTCTCCATTTTATATTGAAGAGGGCACTTTTTTATACGCCTTTAGCAGATATTTTTTCTCTCGCAAGAATGGACTTTGAGATGTGCCTTTTAATATTTTAAGGCTTTTAGATTTCTATATTATAGCTTTCTCTCCTAACATTGCGCGCGAAGAAACGGGAAACTTTACGCGGCATTAAACTATGGGGAAAGGCGAAGTTTATAATAGTTAATAATTGTTGTCTCCTTTGTGCTTACTTGTAATTTTATTAAGAAAGAATGCGGATAATAAAATATTCATTTTTGCAATGCGGCAAGAGGCAAGATTTCTGCTCTATAAACTATATGGCGGGGGCTCTTTTCCTATTCATAAAAGTGGCCGCCTTTTCTTTTGTGTTCATATCAATTGCCATATTAGCCAACTAATAAAAAAAGAGCCCGCAAAGGCTTTGCAGACTCCCTTAAACTTATAGGCAAAATATCTGCCCAAAAAGGGCATATGTCTTTGTGCCGCATTTAAAACTTTCTCTACGCGCAGGCCGATTCCGACGCCGGAGGTTCCTTCAAAGGCTCTCCTTTCAGGAATTTGTTTATGGACGCTGCCGCCTTCTTTGCCTGGCCCATGGCGCTTATAACAGTGGCCGCTCCGCTAACTACATCGCCGCCGGCAAAAACACCTTCCATAGAGGTTTGAAGGGTGTCTGGATCAACCTCAAGAGTACCCTTCTTTGTGGTTTTTAGGCCGCTTGTAGTCATTGGTATAAGAGGATTTGGACGGTTTCCTATGGCTATTACCACGGCGTCGCACTCTATTTCAAATTCGCTGCCGGGAATCTCCACCGGAGAGCGTCTGCCGGAGGCATCCGGCTCGCCAAGCTCCATCTTTGCACAGACTATGGCCCTTACGCGCCCGTTCTCATCTGCAAGCACCCTCTTCGGATTTGTAAGCAGGCATAGGTTTACTCCCTCCTGTTCGGCATGGTGCACCTCTTCTTTTCTCGCAGGCATCTGTTCTCTGGCGCGGCGGTAAACCAGGGTTGACTTTGCCCCAGCTCTCAGCGCCGTTCTGGAAGAATCCATAGCTACGTTTCCTCCACCGACTGTAACTATATGCTTTGCCCTTATCGGGGTTGTTGCAAAGTTCGGGAAGTCGTACGCTTTCATGAGGTTGTACCGTGTGAGGAATTCGTTGGCGGAATACACCCCAACGCTGTTCTCACCCTCTATTCCCATGAATATGGGCAGCCCCGCACCGGAACCTATAAATACGGCATCAAACTGGTCTTTTAGAAGCTCGCCAAGCGGCTGCATCTGGCCTATCAGATAGTTGAGATGTATCTTCACGCCAAGTTTCTTTAGCCCTTCAACCTCGTGCGTTACTATCTCCTTCGGAAGGCGAAATTCCGGAATGCCATACATAAGAACTCCCCCCGGATAATGCAGGCCTTCAAAGATCTCAACCTCGTGCCCTGCAAGAGCAAGCTCGCTTGCGGCGGTTATTCCCGCCGGACCGCACCCTATTATCGCCACGCGCTTTCCGGTGTCTGGCGCTTTCTGTGGAGTTTCCTCGAGATTGTTTAAGCGTACATAATCTGCCGCAAACCTTTCAAGAGAACCTATCGCAACGGGTTTTCCCTTTATTCCCAATACGCATGAACCCTCGCACTGCGTCTCTTGCGGGCACACCCTGCCGCAAACCGCAGGCAGCGCTGTTTGGGTTTTAAGCTTTGCAGCAGCCGCAACTGGATCTCCCTTTGATATCTCTGCTATAAATTCCGGTATATTTATATGCACAGGGCATGCGCCCATGCATCTTGGCTTCTTGCATTGCAGACAACGGCTCGCTTCGTCCATTGCCGTCTGAAGGGAGAATCCGTATGGCACCTCCTCAAAATTTGCCGCGCGTTTTCTCGGCGACTGCTCCGGCATATCGTGCCTGGGCAGACCCGACGCCTTCAACTTTCTTTCAGGATTTTGATTTTCTGACATTGCTGAAATCTCCTATTTGTGATGATGGCATTTTCCTTCATGCCTTGGCATTGCGTCAACCTCGAGCACCGAATAGGCGCTTCTGCGCTTTGCAAGCTCGTCAAAGTCAACTTTGTCCAAATCGAAGAATGGCCCGTGCACGCAGGCGAACTTTGTCTCTCCGCCAACGCTTACTCTGCATGCTCCGCACATGCCGGTGCCGTCAACCATTATCGGATTGAGTGCGCATAGAGACTTCTTCCCAATTTCCTTTGCCACGCGCGAATTCTGCTTCATCATGAATACGCAACCTATGGCTATGGCGGCGTCGAAATTTGCACCTATCTGGGCGTATACATCAGATACTCCTCCGCGCGTGCCTTCGGTGCCGTCGCGCGTCTTTATTATAAGCTCGTCTGCAACTTCCATCAGCTGCTCCTTGTTGTAGAGCAAATACGCGCTCGATGCTTCTATCGCCGCAACAACTCGCTTGCCCATGCGCTTAAATTCCCTCGCAAGGGGATATATTGCCGCAATTCCATAGCAGCCTCCAAGCAGGAGAATGCTGTTTGCCGATTCAAACTGGGAGAAATCGAGCGGCGTGCCAAGAGGTCCGCTTACCGTGGCAAGAAATTCTCCCGCCTTCTTTGAGCCAAGCTCTGAACTGGAACGCCCAACTTCCTCTATCACAAACTTAACCCAGCCTTCGTCGGCATTCCAATCGGCTATCGTAAAGGGCGACCTCTCGCTGTGAGAGTCCGCCATTAGTATGGCAAACTGCCCGGGCTTTGCGTACTTTGCCATGTCGGGCGCCTTTATCTTCAGCATGTGGAAGTTTGGCGCAAGAAGCTTGTTCTCCAAGATCTCGTAGGGCTCTCCCATAAGATCGGACTTCTTCGGGGCGTATTCCCCGCTTTGTTCCTGCCCAAAATCCCTCAAGTCCGGCACAAAGTCCGCTATGATATTGCCGTATATTACCCTTGGCAGAGCCTTCTTGTCTTTCTTCGGGTCTCCGCCAAGCTCTATCTTCGGAGCCTTGAAGCCCGATTCATGCGGCAAATTCAGCTTCATTAGCAAATCCGCCAAAACCCCCGCAACAGGCCTCTGCATGCCTGAGGGCTTAACCGCCGGGCTTATACATATCTTTACGCCGTTCTCGTCTTCAAAAGTTCCGCCAGTTTCCGCCAATATTGCCGCCGGTATAAGAACATCGGCACTCTTGTGAACACTGTTTTTTGCAAAATCAACAATTATTAGCTTCTTTGCATTCTTTGCCGTATCGGGCGCAAGATAGTTGCCAAAGCAAAAGACTGCGTCAAACTCGCTGATTTTCTCCGCGGTGCTCTTGGGCAAGTCTTTTGCGGTTGAGCCGTATGGCATCTCAACAAATTCTGCCTTTAGCCCCTTGACCAAATCGCATATGCCGCTCCTTGTCTCGTCGGATAAGTTCTCCCCGGCTATTACAAGAAGCTTTTTTGCCGAAGATAGAATATCCGCGGTGCTGTCTATAGTCTCCTGCCATGTTGCCGGAGTCATCTCTGCGCCCATCTTTACGTAGGGGCGCGTAAGCCTATAACGGCTGTTGAATACCTGCGGATATGCAAAACGCCCTATTGCGCAAAGGGTTGATTCCTTGTCCAAAGAAACCATTCCTGTGGATATCAGCTTTCCATTCTTTATCTTTAAAGATATCTTGCAACGCTTCGGGCAGAATTGGCAGTAGCTTTCAACCTCCTTGTCTGGAACTCCATACCACTTTGACCACCTATCTGTAAGAGACCCTGTTGGACATTCGTCCACGCACGCTCCGCAGAATGTGCACTCTTCCAAAATCCAGTCCTTGCCGAATGCCGCGGCTATCTTCGCATCTTTTCCTCTCTTGGTTATGCTGATTGCGGGTTTGTCGTGAAGTTTTTCGCAAACGCGCGCGCATATTGCACAAAGAACGCATAGGTTGTGGTCGCGGTCTATGAATGGATCGCTCTTTTCTATCTTGTCGGCAGAGTATGTAACTGGCAGCCCTATGTCGCGGGTGTAGGTGCCTATTGAAATGCTCCTTACAGCGCAGGTAGGCCTGTTTGAACACAGGCTGCAGCGCGTTGATGCGCCTGCATGCGTCGGCGTCTTCTTTACAGATTCGCAATCCTCGCGGGAATCGCATGTCAGGCAGGGCGACGGATGTGAACTTAGCATAAGCTCAAGCGTATGCCTACGCTGAAGCTCCAATCCTGGAGTGCTAGTGCGAACATTCATTCCATCTGCCGCCGGAGTTGTACAGGCCGTAGGAGTGCCCCTAAGCCCGTCTATCTCAACTACGCAAAGCCTGCATGCGCCGTACGGCGATAGATCCTTATGCGCGCATAGGCTTGGAATGTACAACCCAGCAGCTCTCGCTGCCTGCAATACCGTCATGCCCTCCTGGGCCGTAATTTTTACTCCGTCTATTGTTAGATTCAAAGTCTTCATCTGGAACTCACTTTCTTATTACCGCTCCGAACTTGCAGGCTTGATAGCAGGCCGAGCAAGATATGCACTTTTGCTCGTCTATAGAATAGGCCTGGCCCCTGGCACCGTGTGCCGCCCCCGTGGGGCACGCCCTCGAGCACATTCCGCAAGAGCGGCATTTCTCCGCATCTATTTCAAATTTTACAAGGCCTGGGCACGCTAGCGCCGGACAACGCTTGTCTTTTATGTGCGCCATGTATTCGTCCTCAAAATAGCGCAGAGTGGTAAGTATCGGGTTTGGAGCCGTCTGACCAAGTCCGCACAGGGCAGACTGCTTCATGGACATGCATATTTTCTTGAGCTTTTCTATGTCCTCCAGCTCTCCTTTTCCGTCGCAAATTTTCGTCAGAATATTCAGCGCATGCTGAGTGCCCATTCTGCACGGAACGCATTTGCCGCAAGATTCCTTTCCGGTAAATGTAAGGAAGTATTTTGCAACCTCGACCATGCATGAGTCTTCATTCATGACAACCATTCCGCCCGAGCCCATTATGGCTCCCTGCGCGGCAAGATTCTCGTAGTCGACCGGAACAGACAGATGCGCCGCCGTAAGACAGCCGCCTGAAGGTCCGCCCGACTGCACCGCCTTGAATTTCTTTCCGTCTGAACAGCCTCCGCCTATCTTATTTATTATGTCTCCCAGCGGAATTCCCATTTCCACCTCTATAAGACCCGTGCGCTCTATCTTGCCGGCAAGGGAGAACGTCTTTGTTCCCTTGCTCTTCTCGGTTCCCAAAGATGCGTAGAAGTCGGCTCCCTCGCGCATTATTGAAGACGCCGCCGCAAGAGTCTCAACGTTGTTTATGTTTGTTGGCTTCTTGAATAGCCCGCTGTTTGCCGGAAATGGAGGCTTACTTCTGGGCATAGCCCTGACGCCCTCTATCGACGCCATCAAAGATGTTTCCTCTCCGCATACGAAAGCTCCCGCTCCCTTCTTTATCTTTATCTCAAAATAGAAGTCTCCTATCTTGTTCTTCAGAAGTCCGGCTTGCTCCGCCTGGCTTATCGCGTTTTGAAGCCTTTTTATTGCAAGGGGATATTCGCTTCTTACATATATGTAGCCGCATTTTGCACCTATGGCGTATCCGGCTATCATCAGCCCCTCTATGACGGCGTGCGGATCTCCCTCCAATACAGATCTGTCCATAAACGCGCCGGGGTCTCCCTCGTCGGCGTTGCATATCACGTATTTTACGTCGTTTTGAGACTTGCGCGCAAAACCCCACTTAACCCCGGTTGGGAATCCGGCGCCTCCTCTGCCGCGCAGGCCACTCTTTGTCATCTCCGCTATGACCTCCTCCGGAGTCATATCCAAACAGCGCTCAAAACCCTTGTAGCCGCCGCGGGCAAGATAATGGTGCATGCTCTCCGGATCTATCACGCCAGTGTTGCGCAAAACTATGCGCTTTTGCAGCTCCACCATGGGGTGTTTCTTGAAAGGTATAACTCCCTGGAACGGCTCATCCGCCATAACGGCAAGCGCCTTCTTTCCTACAACCTCTCCGCCAACAAGATGGCTCTTAACAAGCTCTGCTATGTCCGAGGGCTTCACCTTGCCGTAAAGCACAGAGGGTTCTCCTTCCCTGCGTATCTCAACAAGAGGCTCGGCATAGCACAGCCCTATGCAGCCTGTCGATACCACGTCAACCTTCCCCTCAAGGCCATTTTCCTTCAGAGCCTCTTCTATCTTCCCAAAAAGCGCATCCGCTCCGGCTGCCTTTCCGCAAGTTGCCGCTCCAACCATTATGCGGGCTTTCTTGGGAGAGGAGAAATCCTCCCAAACCTTGGAGGCCTCTTCCCTTAACGATTTTAAAATTTCCATAAGACTACTTCAGCTCCTTGAGGATTTTTTCAAGCTCTGGCAAGGTTAGCCTACCGTAAACCTTGTCGTCCACTACCATAGCCGGCGCCAATGCGCAGGCTCCAAGACATGCAACATGCTCCAGACTTATAAGCCCGTCCGGCGTTGTCTGCCCTTCTTCTATCCCCAAACGCTGCTTGAGTGCCTTAAGAAGATTGCCCGATCCTCTCACATGGCATGCCGTTCCTTGGCATACTTTTATGGTGTGCTTGCCGGGCTTTGTGAACTTAAATTGCGCGTAGAAGCTGACGACGGAATAAATGTCGGCCTTGGAAAGATTGAAATATTTCGCCAAAGCCTCTACCGCAGCTTCGGAAATATAACCGTCTCTCTCTTGCACCTCTTGCAAGGCCGGCACCAGATATTCGCGTTTCGGCTCGAACTTACAAAACGAGTCGGTTGAATTTGATGCGTTGGTTGACATAGTTATAAAAAGAAAGTACTTTTATAATATGCCACACCCCCTCTGCTTTGCAAACATTTTATGTAAAAATCAACTCAATATATTCTCAAAAAAATTCAACTTGCCTGCGGAAAATCCCCTATGTGCTCTTTATTCTAACTTAACAGCATCTTGCTGCTATTTTTGTAAAAAGCGGCACTATTTTTCTATAAATTCTATCTTTCCGGAATTGTTCGTATTGTCATAAAGGGAAATCTCAGAGCAGAAATCTGCCCTGATAACAAAGTCGGAGTCTTTAACTCCTTCGGAAGACAGCCTTGGCGGATAGAATGTACAGTTTGATATTTCCGCTTCTTTTACAGAGCGCATGTACACCGCACATCCAAGCCAGTCGGAAAACTCGCACCCATATATCTTCAGATTGGAGTTGAAATAGGCTTTTTCTCCGTCGTAAAGCGGAACGCCCTTGTCCATTAGAATTTTTCGGGCCGCTCCAAAACGCACGCCTGTTGCCAGGCTAGATATATCCCCGCCGGGCCAGTGTTTCTGGTACATGCCTAGCCTTCCGTTTGAGGAGAATTTGCATCCGTTTATTTCAACATTTTCGCTATACAATCCTTCGGGCCAGCCTGGTTCGTTGTGCATTGTTATTGCGGAAGACCCAAGGTTCTCAAAGCGGCAGCCTTCCACGGATACGTCGGACGCCTTTATGTAAAGACCAAATCTGCTCGAGTTGCAAAACTTGCTGTTTTTTATTTTAAGCCCGCGGGAGTCAGAAAGATTGTATACGGTTATGTCTGTCTTTTTATTTAAGCCTGGGCGCAATCCATTTATATCCCTGTCGAGACGAGCCGTAGACGACGCGCTGTTGAACGATACAACTTTTGCCCTTGCAAAAACCTCCCCGCTTTCGGCACTGAAGAATGCAAGAGTGTCCCCTGCTGATATTTCTCCTTTAAATAGTTTGTAGGGCTTGCCGTCTGCGGCCTTGCAAAGTTCTATGTTTGCATTTCCGTTTACGGATTTGATGAAACACGGAGTCAGATACATATTTAGGCAATCGTCTGAAGCCCCGCTTATAAGGCAATTTTCTATTGTTACATTTCGGCAGTGGGGCAGGTGAAATCCGTCGGCATTTACAGATTTTGGGCGCCCGGGCTTTATTCTTGCTGCGCATGATAAGAACTTAAGCCCCGAACATCTCGAAAATGTAAACGCCCCCGCTCCCGACGCGTAAATATTGATGTTTTCAAGAATGCAGCCACTATTTGAACTTCCTCCAAATGCCGCCGCAGACCTCTTGCAATTTAAGATAAAAATATCTCCTTTTGAGATCTTGGAGAGAGAATCTCCACCCCTGTTTGGAGATGTAAAAATCTTGTAGAGGTTTCCTCCCAGTGGGGTTATCTTTGTTGTTCGAACGGCGTCGGTGCCGGATAAAATTGCCCCGGGAATGTCTCTTTCCAGAAAGAATCCGCCATCTCCTCCTCTTAGAGCCGGCGAACTGAAAGCCGGATATCCGCTAAAAAGCGCAACTATAAAACTATATTCTAATGTATTTACGCTTTCAACACTTCCTGCCGCATAGGGTTGCTCGGCAAAATCGAGCTCCATGTTTTTAACATGCACATATTCGCAGTTATTTATGGTAAGAAAGCCTTTTGAATTGTCGTGCTGCAAAAATAGCGCGCCGTTTCCGTCAATTACAACGCATTTTGCGTTCTCCAAAACAAGGGTTCTTCCACCTCCGCGCGAGCCTTCGCTTGGACGAAGATCGTAAACGCCCTTTTCAAATGTCAGTACAGCGTTCTTTTCCTTTGCAAGCGCGTCGAGAGCCGCTTGTATTGAGGATAAGTCGCATTTGCCGTCTCCGGGTATGGCGCCGAAATCAGATACCTTAATTACAGACCCTCTTGTAGAAAGTATTTTCTCCTTTACTTCCATAGTCTTTGCTGCGGGGTCTCCGGTGTTCCCTCCGCACGGCCTGCACGGGAATTGCGCCATATCTGCACCCTCCTGGGCAGATAGCGTTAAGGCGGATATGAAAAATAACGCGGCTGCCATCTTTGCGCCGCGCACAAGAAAAGTGTGTGAAATAATTGCCATTGATATTCCTATGGGCAGATAGCCATTTTTTTAGACTTGGCGCAAGCGCGTTTTTTATGCATGTAAAAATAAATTATATATATGTATTTATGTATTAATTTAAGATGCAAAATATATATTTGTGCAGTTTCTTTAATATGTATATACACTTATTTTATTGTAAAATAATATTTATTAGTTTGTTTTATCTTTAAGGTGAGGAAATGTTTTTATATCTTTGAATAAATTTTCAGGTATTTTGATGTATGTCTTTTTCAGATCTCTTCAAAGAAAAATCTCGTGCATCGCAGTAAAAATATGGGTTTGCATGCCGCCGCTATGCCGCAAGTTGCTCCTTAAAAATTCCTGCGTTTGAAATGCTACTTTTTCTTGAAAGATGTTCTAATTTTGGGTAAGTTTGTAAATATGAAAGTTGCGGCAGTTCTTCTTTTCTTGCCATTATTTTTTATGCTTTTCCCCGCCCTTGGGGCGGACGCAGAATCTTTTGCCCAGAATCGGGAAAATAAGGTATTGAGCGTTCCCGTGCAGGGGCAGATAGGCAGGCCAAAGATTTATATAATACGCCGCGCGCTATCGGTTGCAGAAAGCGGAGGATATGCGGCGGTAGTGTTAGATATGAATACCCCTGGCGGGGATCTTGCGTCGACATTGGAGATTATGCGCATGGTTTCAGAATCTAAGAGACCCGTGTATTGCTATGTCAATACGGACGCAATCAGCGCGGGCTCTTACATTGCAAGCTGCTGCGAGCAAATCTGGTTTGCGCCAAAAGGTGTAATTGGTGCGGCGGAGGCGGTTTCGTCTACGGGTGCGGACATATCGGAGGCTATGAAAAGAAAGATAAGCAGCTATCTGTCCGCAAAGGTGAAGGCCTATGCTGGGCGTTTCCCGTACAGGGCTGAAGTTCAGCGGGCCTTTTCCGACGCTGACTACGTTCTTAAGATAGACGGAAAGACTCTTAAGAAAGAGGGCGAGCTACTCTCTCTTACCGCCGATGAGGCCGCAAAAATCTACGCAGGCTTTCCGTTGCTTTCAAGCGGAACGGCTGTATCGGAGAACGCCTTGCTCGATAAGATATTCGGTGTGGGAAACTTTTCTCTTGAGAAGTTCGACTTGGCAATGTTTGAGAGGATATCTGAGGTAATAAATGCCCTTTCTTCCGTCCTGATAGGTTTGGGGGTATTTCTCATCGTCTTAGAGTTTAAATTTGGAGCTGGTGGCGCCCTCGGTCTTGGAGGCGGCGCGTGTTTGCTGGTGGTATTTCTTGGAGCGTATTTGGCGGGATTATCCGGATACGAAGAAATTGCCGTGTTTGCGCTCGGCGCGCTGCTTATTCTTGCCGATGCGTATTTCTTTGGTTTTTCCTCCGCAATGGCTGTTTTGGGGGCCGCCGCTGTTGTAGGGGCTCTAATCTTTGCGCTTTCGGGCTCGGGTGGAACGGCGTTTTCCTTTGATGCGGCGTCTCTTCTTGACGGGGCTTTTAAGGTGTCGGCAGGGATTATCGGCGGCTTTATATTTGCGTGGATATTCTTCAAAGCCTTTGCAAAGAGCCCATTATGGCGCAAGATAGTGCCGCAGGACGGGCCTATTATTTCCGTAGAGAGTTTTGATGGCGGGAATCTTGGCGGATCTTTTCCCGAGCTCGGCCTTAAGGGCGTTGCCGTGGGAGACCTTAGCCCGAATGGGAAAATACTGATAAACGGAAGGACTGTTGAGGCGGCTTTGCCTTTCGGCAGGGCTAAACGCGGAACTTTGGTTGAGGTTGTCGGTAAAAAAGATTTTTATTTTGTTGTAAAGGCAGTCAAAGACTGAAAATATCAAAACTGGTTATGGGCGCTGTTTTAACACTCATGATTTTGGGAACTCTCCTTCTTTTTGCGGAGGTGGTTGTTCCGGGCGGCGTGCTTGGAACAATAGGTGTTGTATGTTTTTTTGGAGCCGCGTTTGCCGCGTGGAAGGCGGCTGGCGCCGGACTTGCGGCGCTGGTGGTCTTAGCTGCGGTTTTACTGTCAATGCTTGCGGTTTTTGCGTGGGGATATGTTCTGCCCAAGACTAAGTTCGGCGGCAAGATACTTCCAAAGCCTGATGTTCCGGACGCAAAAGGCGGCCCGCTCGATTCTCTTCTCGGTAAGGAGTGCGTTGCCCTAACAAAAATGCTGCCATCGGGAAAGGTTAAGCTTGACGGCGGCGTGTTCGACGCAAGCTGTGTGGACGGTTCGGCCTCGGAGGGAGATTTGCTGGTTGTTGTCTCGGCGGATCTGGGAGAGTTGAAGGTTAGAAAACTCTCCAAGCCTTAGCTTGTGCGTACTTTTAATCTTGCGGTTTTCTAAACGTAAAAAAGAGTTAAAAAACAATACAGAAAAGGAAAAAAATACTTTATGGAAATAATAAAAATAGCGGTTATAGCGGTGGGAGGGCTTGCAATTCTTGTCATGGCGGCCCTGGTCATAACATTTATAAATGTATGGATAAAGGCGATGGCTTCCGGAGTGCCTATAAGTATGCTCTCCCTCTTGGGAATGAGGCTTAGGGGAGTTCCGTACGGAGAGATTGTTGAGGCGCGCATAACTGCTGTCAAGGCGGGTTTGGACGTGTCTATAGACGAGCTCGATAAACATTACCTTGCCGGAGGCAACCTTATGCCAACCGTTCAGGCTCTCATATCGGCGCGCAAGGCAAGAATGAATCTCGACTGGGAGGACGCTACAAGAATAGACTTGGCAACTAAGGGAACGGGGAAAACCGTTGTGGAGGCTGTTAGAACGTCTATCAATCCAAAAGTTATAGATTGTCCAAATCCAAATTCCGGAAGGGTATCGATAGACGGCGTTGCAAAAGATGGAATTCAGGTTAAAGTTAGAGCCCGCGTTACGGTGCGCACAAATCTTGAGAAATTTGTTGGTGGCGCCCAAGAGGAAACCATCATTGCGCGTGTAGGCGAGGGCATTGTAACTACGATAGGCTCGGCTGAAACATACAAATTTGTTCTCGAATATCCCGACAGAATCTCGAAGGTTGTTCTTGAGAGGGGCTTGGATTCGGGCACTGCGTATGAGATTCTTTCCATAGACATCGCAGATGTAGACGTAGGCGAAAATGTCGGCGCAAAGCTCCAGGAAGCCCAGGCTATAGCCAATAAAAATATGGCCCAGGCCCAGGCTGAAATACGCCGCGCGGCGGCCGTAGCTCTCGAGCAGGAAATGAAGGCTAAAGTACAAGAGATGAAAGCTAAGGTTGTTGAAAGCGAGGCGGCTGTTCCGCTGGCTCTTGCGGAGAGCTTAAAGAGCGGAAAAATGGGATTTATGGATTATTACAGACTTCAGAATATACAGTCTGATACAAATATGAGAGATTCCATATCGGGGGTGAAAACCTCGCCAATTCCAGATAAGAATATTCCAAAGCAGTAGTGGCTGTCAGTGGAGTTCGGTGGTACCTGAATAGCTTATGGACAGCAGCATAGTAGAGTTTTTAATCATGGTGGCGGTTATCGTCGCTCCCATGATATTAAAAAATCTCTTCAAGGGGGGGGTGGATGCGGACGATATATTTTATCCGCCGGAAAAGAAGCCCCATTCCCAGCCTAAAGGTTCTGCGGCGGGTTCTCGCCATGCTCCAAATTCAAAAAGAGGCTCAGGCAGCCCCTTCATGAGAATGTCAACCCCTGACGAATGGGACAAACGCAAGGTGGATAGAGAGGCTTATGCAAAGTCTTTTGAGCAAAAACGGCTGAAAAGAAGTTTTCCGGAGGCGCCAAAGCCTATTGTTTCGCCATTTGGTTTAGATCAGCCAAAACCTGTATTTGAAGATTTGTCGGATATGACTGATTCTTTGCATGCTGAGAATCTTAAAAGTGCGGATATTGCGGAAAAAGTATCGCTTATCTACGAGGCTCTGTCTAAGAAAAATGAAGCAGATGCCCATGGCGGCGGACTCTTTGGAAATTTAAACGGCGCTGAGCCTATAGACGTATGCGGAACATCGTCTGATGCAATGGGGCAAACTGGGCGTGTAAGGGAATCTGTGCTTGATATTTTAAAATCTCCTGACGGGCTAAAAGCGGCTTTTGTGGCTTCTGAGATTCTCGGGGCTCCAATAGCCCTAAGGGGAGACATTCTAACAAGAACCCAAAACTAATAGAGGCAGTTGTGATTATATCTAAAGAAGAACTTCAGCGCATACTATCGGCGGCGTGCGCAACTCCGCACGACTATCTTGGAATGCACAAATGCAAGGGCGGGGTTGTCTGCCGGGCGTATCTTATAAACGCCAAGAGCTGTTCGCTCATAGAGGTTAAAACGGGGAAAATTACGCCAATGGAAAAACTCGATAAGTCTGGGTTTTTCGAGATTTTCCTGAAGGGCAAACGCAAGGTTTTCCCATATATGTTCAGGGTTGAAAGCTACTACGGCGAAACCCGCAGAATTTACGACGCATACTCCTTTCTGCCTACCATATCTGAGAGCGACTTGTATCTGTTCGGCGAGGGCAAAGAATACAAAATATACGATAAGCTTGGCGCACACATACGCACGTTTGACGGAGTTAAGGGTGTAAGCTTTGCCGTTTGGGCGCCGACGGCCCGCAGGGTTAGCGTAGTGGGGGACTTCAACGAGTGGGACGGACGCTACCACCAGATGAGAACTCTTGGGGCGTCTGGCGTTTGGGAGATTTTTATTCCCGATGTAAAAGCGGGCAGTAAGTACAAATTTGAGATAGTGGGTGCAAAGAGCGATACCCCGTTCTTAAAGACAGATCCTTACGGGCTTTATTTTGAGGCTCCGCCGTACAATAGCGCGATAGTTTACGATATGTCTGGCTGTGTATGGAGAGATTCGAAGTGGATTGAATCGAGGAAGAACACAGATTTGAAGACATCGGCAATGTCTGTGTACGAGGTTCATTTGGGGTCGTGGAGACGAAATTTTGAGGACGGCAACAGGCCGTTTACTTATATAGAGATAGCCCATGCCCTTTGCGAATACTGTCATAAGATGCATTTTACCCATGTGGAATTTTTGCCCTTAACGGAATATCCGTTTGACGGTTCGTGGGGGTATCAGGTTACGGGGTTTTTTGCACCGACCCACCGCTACGGATCTCCGGCAGACTTTGTGGAGATGATAAATATCTTTCACGAAAACGGCATAGGGGTAATTATGGACTGGGTTCCGGCGCATTTTCCGCGCGACATATTTGCCCTTGCCTCTTTTGACGGCTCTTGCCTGTACGAGCATGCCGATCCTCGCCAGGGAGCCCATCAGGATTGGGGAACGCTCTGTTTCAATTACGGGCGAAACGAGGTTAGAAATTTTCTTACTGCAAGCGCGCTGAGCTGGTGCGATAGATTCCATATAGACGGCCTTAGGGTAGATGCGGTTGCGTCTATGTTGTATTTGGATTACTCCAGAAAACCCGGAGAATGGATACCTAACAAATATGGCGGAAATGAAAATCTTGAGGCTATAGAGTTTATCAAGGAGTTCAACACGGTGGTCCACAAATACCACAGCGGTGTAATTACAATAGCGGAGGAAAGTACGGCTTTTGCGGGTGTAAGTAAGCCCGTATCAGAGGGAGGCCTCGGTTTTGACTTCAAGTGGAATATGGGCTGGATGCACGATACTCTTGCGTATCTTAGGGAGGATCCCATAAACAGAAAATATCACCACGACACTATAACTTTTCCGGCCATATATCAGTTTACTGAAAACTTCATAAGCGTATATTCTCACGATGAGGTTGTCCATGGCAAAGGATCTATGCCCAACAAGATGGGCTGCGCCTTTTGGAACGATAAACTTGCCCAGCTACGCGCCTTGTACGCATATATGTGGTTATGGCCGGGTAAGAAAACTCTGTTTATGGGAGACGAGTTTGGGCAGTCGAGAGAGTGGCGCTACGACGCCTCTTTAGATTGGGATCTGTTGCAGTATATTCCGCATCGGGGCATACGTGATGTTGTTAGGGATGCCGCAAAAATTTATCTGGACGATAAATCTCTTGCCGCAAATGACCTAAAACCAGAAGGATTCTCCTGGATAAACTGGAAAGACGCCTCAAACAGCGTTATATCCTTTGAGCGTGTAGGCGCAGGTGGAAAGAGTCTCTATGTTGTGGTGTGCAACTTTACCCCTGTAGAGAGAAGAGGATATATTATAGGCCTTCCGAAGGGTGGAATTTGGGAGGAGATTCTAAATACCAATGCCGGTTGCTACGGAGGTTCCGGAACAGGCAATGGAGGAAAGATCAATGCGGAGGCGCTTCCGGCTGACGATAGAGATTTCTCTGCCAAGATAGTTTTGCCTCCGCTTTCGACTGTTGTTTTCAGAAAACTTCTATCGTAAGATAAGTAAAAAATCTGATTTTTGTATGTGCGGGCGTAATATTTGTCCGCACACATTTATCTTGTATTAAAAAGGTATCGATTGTCTTCCCTTCTCCTTATATTTTTTCGGTAAAATTATCTTTATTAATATGCCAACACTGGTTTTGGATTATGTGGAAGATTTGCTCTTGAAATTTTCTATACTGAAGTTAAAAATTACTTATTATGAAAAGATTTCTGTTTTCTGTGGTCTCGTTCTTTATGGCGGTTTTAGGTTTGTATGCCAATCCGTTGTGGGAAGGAGCGGAGTATCTTGCGCTTGGGTATATGTCGAGCGATACTTCCCAAAAGGCGCTCATGTATTTTGACGGCAGTGGAAATCAGCTGGGATATGTGAGATTGGAGACTTCAAATTATGCTGGAGCAACTTCAATAGCTTTCGGATCTGGAATAGTTCCAAATCTGAGTGGTGGAGATGGAATGTTGTTGTTGCGTTCAGCAAACGATTTTGCCAGTACAAGTAATTTTGTCACCATTAACTTATACGATAATCCTCTTACGACAAGCATAGACAATGGCGCGCAACTTGCACGTCAGTCTGGATGTACATATGCGGTGCTGGGTGTAGCGTCAAATTCTTCTACAGACTATATAGATGTGGCAAAGCAGATAGACAGGGCTCAGAATGGTCTGGTTACACTGCTTGTTGACCGTTACAATAAAGAAACAAATGAGTTAATGGCATCTTATGTGTATAAATACTCAATGCCAGATACTTTGTCTGCCGGTAGTATGGTAAACAGAGTCCAGACGGAAACTCAGGAGAATAGATGGGATATAGGAAATGTAGAAGTCGTTAATTTTGCATCGGGAATATTTACAACAGAGGCTACGGCTGATATGCCCAATCAGTTTGCCCTTCTCGATGTTGGAGGAAATATACGCATATATGTTGGATCAGATTTGGATGTCAATGTGAGTCTTGTAAATGGTTTTTCCATTGTGCAAGAGGGCAAGGAGATAGTATCAATCTGGGGCGACGACAATTATACCTTGAGTGTTCTTTATAGCGACAACTCTGTGTTGGAGTACGACTCCAGAACCGGAGAGTTGACGGGCGGTTCTTACAGCATGAATACGGATTACACAATACTTGATGTTGTTAAGGTTGGCTCTATCGTAGTTCCAGAACCTGCCCAATACGCGCTTGCCTTTGGAGTTTTTGCCATTCTTTTTGCGGTGTGGCGCAAACGTAGGTAAAAATAGAAAATTTCCTTTCTGGGGCGGATTATAATCCGCCTTTTTTGTGGATATATAGGGGAGGAAATATTTTTATCATATGGTTGATTGTGCGCATTGTTTTATAAAGAAGTTCGTTTGTAAGATGCTGTTAATGAATGTCGAGAATGCTTGCTTCTTGTCTGCGAACAGAAATGATTCTTTAACTTTCGGCTACTTTTTACGATATTTTGATAATAAAAGTATTATCTTGCCACTGTATACATAATGGCGGCTGAATATCTTATGCACTCCGGCGGTCTTTCAAAAAAAGCTTGCAAAATGTTTTGCGAAAGATTGCATATATAAATTCAAAATCCTTGAACTATGCAAATATTCAAGGTGCGCATTGAATATTTTTTTAAACCCAAAAAGGAAAGAACTGAAAATGATTAAAGTAGGCATCAACGGTTTCGGCCGTATCGGCCGTATGGTTTTCCGCGCTGCTGTGGAAAACTTCTCCAATGACATACAGATCGTCGGCATCAACGACCTGCTCGATCCCGAGTACTTGGCGTATATGCTCAAGTACGATTCCGTGCACGGCCATTTCAACGGCGACGTTAAGGTAGAGGGCAACTTCTTGGTTGTCAACGGCAACAAGATTCGTATAACTGCGGAAAAGGATCCGGCTAACCTCAAGTGGGACGAAGTAGGCGCGGACGTGGTTGTTGAGTCAACAGGCTTCTTCCTCACAGAAGAGCTCGCTGGTGCTCACCTCAAGGCTGGTGCTAAGAAGGTTATTATGTCTGCTCCTTCTAAGGACGCAACGCCCATGTTTGTATATGGCGTAAACGACAAGACCTATGCTGGCCAGAAGATTATTTCCAATGCTTCCTGCACAACAAACTGCTTGGCTCCGATATCCAAGGTTCTCAATGACAAGTTCGGCATCAAGCGCGGCCTTATGACCACTGTTCACGCGACAACCGCAACTCAGAAGACAGTTGACGGTCCCTCCAAGAAGGACTGGCGCGGCGGCAGAGGCATACTTGAGAACATCATCCCCTCTTCCACGGGTGCTGCTAAGGCTGTTGGCAAGGTTCTTCCTGAGCTCAATGGCAAGCTTACGGGCATGTCCATGCGCGTTCCCACTTCCGACGTTTCCGTTGTAGACCTCACTGTTGAGCTCGAGAAAGAGTGCACATACGAGGATATCTGCAAGGCTATGAAGGAAGCTTCTGAGGGCGAGCTTAAGGGCATACTTGGCTACACTGAGGACGCCGTTGTTTCGACCGACTTCCGCAACTGCCCGAAGACCTCCATCTTCGACGCAAAGGCCGGAATACAGCTCGACAAGACCTTTGTAAAGGTAATATCCTGGTACGACAACGAGTGGGGTTATTCCAACAAGGTTTTGGAGATGGCTCGTGTCATTGCCAAGTAAGCAGAATTACTGTTTCTTACAATAAAAAAGGCGCTCCCGTTTTTGGGGGCGCTTTTTTATTGCTTACTGGGTTTAAATACGGACGGTGTTATAAGGATATTATGTATATTGGTTCCTGCCTATTTGAGTTTTCTTCGTTTGAATTGGTAGGAATTAATAGCTGGCTTGCAGGCTAATTTGCCTCTCTTAACTTCTTTTCCATTTCCTTTCTTCCAATAGGGCCGTTTTCCTTCAATATCTGAAGGCCCTTTTGGAGCCTCTTGCTCTCATAAGGTTCTGACTGCGGAGATTTGTAGAGTTTTCTTAGCCTGTCCAGTTCGGCCTTGAGTGCGGCTACTCTGTATTTTGCGGAAGGGTCTGAATACCTGTTGTGGAGCTCTTTGGGGTCGGACGAGAGATTGTAGTATTCCATCTCTCCAGTGGGGTAGAAGTCTATGAGCTTTTCGTTGCCCATTATGACTCCGTCGTGGCGCATTACCATATGGTAGCCGGGCCACTCGTAATATCTGTAATATAAGGAATTTCTCCAGCCTTTTGGGGTCTCCCCACCTGATAGCATTATTGGAATCAGACTTGCTCCTTGCATATCTTTTGGTTGCGGACATCCAGCGGCGTCGAGAATTGTCTGCGCAAAATCCAGATTTTGTACCATGGCGTCTGTCTTGGAGCCTGCTTTTATCTTGTTTGGCCAGCGCATTATGAGGGGAGTCTTGAAGCTTTCTTCATACATGAAACGCTTGTCAAACCAGCCGTGCTCGCCCATGTAGAAGCCCTGATCGGATGTGTATATAACAAGGGTGTTGTCTTCAAGATTGTTCTCTTTGAGGTAATCTAAAATTCTTCCTATGTTCTCGTCGACGCCCGCAAGAGTTGCTCAGTAGTTCTGCATGAAGCGCCTGTATTTTGATAGAGCTTTAAGTTTTGGAGAGTTGCTGCCGGAGAAGAACTCGCGGTCTTTCTTCTCAAAGGCTTTTATCCATGCGGCCTTCTCCTGGTCTGAAGCAGATTTTGGCGGACCGTCTAAACGCAAGCGGTAGTCTTCCATGTGCTTGGAGATTTGCATCTCTTGGTTCCGGGCGGGAGAAGAACGTGTTGAATAGTCGTCAAAAAAAGTGTCGGGAACGGGAAAATCTGTGTTGTCGTACATATTTGCGTGCCTGATAGCTGGTTCCCATTCTGAGTGAACCCCCTTGAAATGAATCATAATCATGAAGGGCTTATTTTTGTCTCTCGAATCTAGCCAATTTATGGCTTTGTCGGCGACAATATCTGAATTGTAGCCCTTCTGGACATAGCGTTTGCCGTCCATACTTATGAATTCCGGATTGTAGTATTGGCCCTGGCCGGGGAATACCTCCCAGAAATCGAATCCGGTTGGGTTGCTTGCAAGATGCCACTTGCCTATTATTGCGGTCTGATAGCCATTTTGGCGCAATATTTTGGGAAAGGTCTGCTGGCTGCCGTCAAATACCTGCCCCTTGGTATTGGCGTAAAAACCGATTGCGTGGCTGTGTTTTCCGGTAAGAATGTTGGCTCTAGAGGGTCCGCAGAGGGAATTTGTAACATAGCATCTGTTGAAAATTATGCCTTCGTCGGCAATGCGGTCCATATTTGGAGTCTTAACAACCTTGGATAAAGGCCCGCCATAGGCGCTGAGCGTCTGATAGCTGTGGTCGTCGGTCATTATATAAACTATATTTGGCCTTTCGGGCTGGGCCGCCAATGCCTTAACGGCAAAAGAGCATGCAAGTATGTAAGTAAAAAATCTGAGCGTGAGAAAATTTTTGCGGCTTATGAGTAATGCATTTGAAGATTAATGTGCTTAAATAGTTAGAGTAAGTACATAAAATATGCAAATAATGCATATGTAAATACAACGCATTTTATCCGGGAAAAGTTTCACGTAAAGTTTAGAGTGAAAATAGAAAAAACAAGAAAGTATTTGCAACGCGCAAAAAAGCGTCCAAAATACGAATAATATTTTTTTGATAAATAGCAGATAAGAAAGGTATCATTATGAACAAAAAAACCCTTCGCGATGTTGATTTAAAAGGCAAGAAGGTAATTATGCGCGTGGACTTCAACGTTCCCGTGAAAGACGGCGTCATAAAGGACGACACCAGAATAAGGGGAGCGTTGCCGTCTATAAAGTACGTGCTGGAGCAGGGCGGAAGTTTGATTTTGATGTCCCACATGGGGCGTCCCGATGAGAAGGGCATAACTCCGGACACCACCATGAAGATAGTTGCCGACTATCTTTCCAAGTTGTTGGACAAGCCCGTGGTTTTTGTTCCAGACTGCGCCGAGGCCGACGCTCAGGTTGCCGCTATGAAGCCCGGAGACATAGTAATGCTTGAGAACACCCGCTACCATGTTGAGGAGCAGGCAAAGTGCAAGCAAAAGGAAGGCGAGAGCGACGAAGATTTCAAGGCTCGCAAAGCGGCTCTTAAGGAGAAGCAAAAGGAGCTTGCCAAGAAGTTGGCTTCTTACGGCGACATATTCTGCAACGACGCCTTCGGTACAGCCCACAGGGCGCATGCTTCAACGGCTGTAATAACAAAGTATATAGGCACGTCTGTTGCCGGATTCCTGATGGAAAAGGAGATAGAGTATCTCGGTTCTGCGGTTGAGAATCCGGTGCGTCCGTTTGTTGCCATTTTGGGCGGCGCGAAGGTTTCGGACAAGCTTGCCGTTGTTAAGAATCTTCTGACTAAGGTTGACACTTTGATTATAGGCGGCGGAATGGCCTATACATTCCTTAAGGCTCTCGGAAAGAAGATTGGAAATTCTCTTTGCGAGAACGACCAGCTTGAGTATGCCAAGGAGATGATGGACACCGCAAAAGCGCGCGGGGTAAAGTTCCTTCTGCCGGTTGACAGTGTTGCTGCGGATAAGTTTGATCCGAATGCCAACACGCAGATAGTTGAGGGCGACATACCCGACGGCTGGATGGGCTTGGATATAGGTCCTAAGTCTATAAAGTTATTTGCCGATGCAATAAAGAGTGCAAAGACTGTTGTGTGGAACGGTCCGATGGGCTGCTTTGAGATGGACAAGTTCAGCAAGGGAACTTTTGGCGTCTGCGAGGCGGTTGCCGAGGTCAAGGCCAATGGCGGAATTTCCATAATAGGTGGCGGAGATTCTGTTGCGGCGGTCAATAAGAGCGGTCTTGCATCAAAGATGTCCCACGTTTCAACAGGCGGTGGCGCTTCTCTTGAGTTCCTCGAGGGCAAGGAGCTTCCCGGTGTTGTATCGCTTCAATCTAAATAAATTAAAACGTAAAGGAAAAGATATGTCTCGCAGATACTTCATAGCAGGCAATTGGAAGATGAATAAAACTCCTTCGCAGGCGGCGGCGCTTGCGGAGGCTCTGGTAAAGAGCATTGGCGGCGTAACAAAGGTTGACGTTGCCGTTTGCCCGACTTTCACTTCTTTGGATGTGGTCGGCAAAATCATAAAGGGGTCCAACATAAAGCTTGGCGCGCAGAATATGCACTTTGAGGCTTCCGGCGCCTATACGGGCGAGATTGCCGCAGATATGCTCTTGGAGCTCGGTTGCGAATATGTAATTCTCGGGCATAGCGAAAGACGCCAGTATTTCGCCGAGACCGATGAAACTGTAAACAAGAAGACCTGCGCAGCAATAAATGCTGGGCTTAAGCCCATTGTTTGCGTAGGCGAGACTCTTGCCCAGCGCGAGGAAGGCGTCACAATGAAGGTTATTGAAACCCAGGTTAAGGGCGCCTTGGAGGGCGTTTGCGACAAGGGCATAAAGAGCGTTGTTATAGCTTATGAGCCGGTTTGGGCGATAGGTACCGGCAAGACGGCAACTCCTGCCATGGCCGAGGAAGTTCACGCGTTTATCCGCAAGACTCTTGCCGACAAATACGGCGAGGAGATTGCCGAGGGCGTGCAGATTCTTTACGGCGGTTCCATGAAGCCTGAGAATGCTCCGGAGCTCTTGGCTCAGAAGGATATAGACGGCGGGCTTATCGGCGGTGCGGCTCTTAAGGCGGAATCCTTCACGGATCTCGTGCAGGCAGCATTGAACGCGTAGTTCTAAGCGCATTTGTTTTAGCCGGGCAATTTTCTAATGCGGTTTGTTATGAAGCCGTATGGAGTTAAGTGCCCGGCTATTTTTTTTAATAGAATGGCGGTGCAATATGTATTTTTTTGCCCGCCATTTTTCATGGCCGAATCTGGTTTTAGTTTTTGTATAAAAGCATTTTTAACTGCGCCTTTGTATTGTTATTCTGCGCGCAATAGTAATTTTTTTATATGTGCTGCATGGAATAGATGCATGTTCTTATGCATATGCATGGATAAAAGATAACTACCATATATGCGTCTTAATAGCGCATGTTCATCAGATAGGTATATCTTTTTAAATTGGCGTTTTTTTAGACGGAGGCTTTTTGCTTTCCAAGATAAGACCTAAGAGGGCGTAGATGTACCCCTATTCCATAGTTAAAGAAAGCTGTGAAAACTTTGTTTTGGCGTGTTAAGATTTAGAAGTATCAGCCACGGCAAAGTCTATCTGGCGCTTGAAACGGTCTACGGAGTCAACCGTTACAAGAACCTTTCCGCCTATCTTATATTGCTTCTTGCGCCTGCGCCCAACAAGGGCGTGTCCGTCGTTGGACAGCCTGTAAATATCGTCCCTCAATGAGTGCATGTGCACAAAGCCAAATGCGCCGGATTCCGTAAGCTCTACAAAGAATCCATGGTCGGTAACATCTGTGATTATTGCCTCGAAACTCTCGTTCGTGGAGGACTTTCTCTCGAAGAATTCCATCAGCTTTATCTTCATGCTCTCGCGCTCGGCCTCGTCGCTGTTGCGCTCAGTTCGGGATATGTGCTCTGATATTCCCTCAAGCTGCGACTGCGATATTAACGGAACCTTCTGGCGCGGCGCCGTTGGCATGCGCAAAGACTGCATCAGAAAATTCATATTGCGGTGCACTGTAAGATCGGCATAGCGCCTTATGGGAGATGTAAAATGCGCGTAGAAAAGCTTGTTCAAGCCGTAGTGCCCGTCGGGCGAGGCCCGGTAAACAGCGCGCTTGAGGCTCTTTAAAAATTCCGTCTTGAGCACGTAGCTCTGCGGATGCCGGTTTATCTCGGCAAGCACGCGCATGACCTCGGCGCGGCGGGTAAGGTCTCCGCATTCTATGGAAAATTCGGCAAGGTATTCTCGAAGTTCATCGAGCTTCTCCGGATCGGGATCGTCGTGCACGCGCGATATGAACGGCATTTTGTTGTCGTATAAAAACTTTGCAACGGCCTCGTTGGCGGCAAGCATGAACTCCTCTATCAGCCAATGGCTCTCGTCTCCCTTTTGCTTTTCTATGCGGGTTGCGTAGCCGTCTTTGTCGCAATAGATTTTTGTCTCATCGGTCTCAAGGTCCAGCGCGCCTCCCTTCATGCGCTTCTTGCGCATGGTTGCTGCTATTCCCCACAACTGGCGTATCATGGTACGCAGACGCCCAAGAGTTTTGTCTCCCAAGGCAGAAAGAGGCATGCCCCCGTGCCCTGTTGAATATTCGGGCGGCGACGGCATATTCTTTATCTCCTCAAGATTGTCATTCTTCAAAAGAGCGTAGGCCTGCTCGTAAGATAGGCGCTTGTTGCTTCTTATAACGCAGTTCGCAAAACGGGTTCTCTTGTGCTCTCCTGCGGTGTCGAACGTAAGAAGCACACTCTTTACAAGCCGGTCTTTATCCTCAACTAGAGAGCATATTCCGTTTGAAAGCTCAAAGGGCAGCATGGGTATTACAGTGCCTACAAGATAGGTTGAGTTGCCCCTGCGGGCAGCTTCCTTGTCGAGCGCAGATCCGCGCCTTATGTAATAAGGAACATCGGCTATGTGCACGCCAACTTCTATGCCGCCCTTTTCGCCGCGGCGCATTGATATGGCGTCGTCGAAGTCCTTCGCGTCGGACGGGTCTATTGTTATTGTAAATACATCTCTAAGATCGAGCCGCCCGGCAATGTCTCTTTCTGAAACCTCCGAGGGCAACTTTGCAACCTCGTTTACAACGTTTTCAGGGAAAGTTTCCTCAAGATCGAATTTTGCAAGAATACCCTTGTACTCCGCCATGGGAGTATGGCTCTTGCCGAGATTCTCAACTATTCTGCCAGTAGGATTTAGATGTCTCTGGGTCCATTCAAAAAGCTCAACGACAACCTTATCGTCGGCCTTGGGTATTGGATATAACCCGCTCTGGGCCGGATCGGGAACTATTATGTCGTAATAAAAACGCGGGTTGTCGCTCATAACATGCCAGCCCGCACGCGACTGCTTTAATGTTCCAACTATCCTGTTAGTCTTGCGCTTTAGAACTCTTATTACCTTGGCGTATTTGTTTATGCCGCTGTCATCATAGCGGTTTGCGCGCCTCGACGCGCGCGGAAGCAGCACTCTTGCAAGTACCGTATCCCCGTTAAGAGCAACTCCGGTGTCCTCATGCCTTATTCGGTATGATACTTCGCTGCCGTCGGGCCTCAGCCATGCTCCGCCGTTTCTGTTGAAGGATATCTCGCCGCTGATAAGCCCAAGTTCTGCGGATATGCAGTAGCGGTCGCCCTTTACCTTGGCTATCCTGCCCGAATCCAACAGCATTCCAAGACGTTTTCTCAATATGGGCAGCTGCTTTCGCGGAATATTTATGGCCGCGCCTATCTGCGGAAGCGTAAGAGGCGTGTAGCTTTTCTTTTTTAAGAGATCTATGGCGAGACTTTCTATTTCTTCCGGAGTAAGCATGGCAGATTCCTTTTATTGAATTAAATTTCTAAGCTCTATTGGCGCAAGTAGCAACAGTGCCACCGCAAACAAGAGTATTGCAAGTTTTGAGGCCTGCGCCCCGCATACAGCAGAGCGCGCAACAGATATAAAGAGGCTTATCTGCATGGCGCATAGTATGAATCCGGCAAGGAACTTTACCGTCATCAGCACGCCTACCGGAACAGATAGAGCCGCAAATATGCCGGCTATCATAGACAGCGTCATAAATGCCGCAGATACCCCGAGAGACGCGCATGTAAATTTTTCGAGCCGCGGAAGGGGAAGCAGACCGCTTGAAAACTCGTCGGCCGATTTGCGCTTAAGCGCCCTCCTCTGAAGCAGAGCCATTGCCGCAAATACCGCCGCAAAGAGCAAGGCCCCGTACGAGAGAACCGCAAGCGATGCGTGTATTGCCAGCGTATATGAAAACGCTCCGCCTGCCTCCGCATGGCTTTGCATGTAGCTTGAAAATTTCGGGCAGGCAAGCGGAAGTATTGTTAGCAGTGCCGCCGGCGGCATTGTAAAAAGCTCTGTAAACTTTATTTTGAGAATCCTGCCAGATACTATGTCGGCAAGAACAAATATGCATGCGATAATCTCAAAAAGCTCGTAAGGATTTGCAAATGGAGACGCAAATTTTGTCTGTACAAGGCGCATGGCTATCCCGCCGCATTGCAGGACAAACCCAGCTGCCGCAAAAATTAAAAATCCTCTGAACGCCCCACGCCTTTTAACCGCCGCAAGCGCAAATGCAAATGCGGCAATATAGCATAACCCGGCAGCCAGAAATATAAGAAAAAGAATATTCATAACTGAGCCTGTTCAAAGAGCTTTTCCAATAGCCATATTTGCCTTTCCGAATCGTTAAGGCAACTAATCAATTCAAAAAATTTTCCCTTTCTCATGAAGCGGCGGCGCATGTCCCTGCCAAGCTCCACGACAGTCTCTGTACAGTCGAAGGCAAATCCAGGCGATACCACAAGAACACTCTCTATATTCTTGCTGTGAAGCCTACGCACGCATTCGGGCAAATCAGGCTCCAGCCATTTGCCGCCCCTGCCGCGTATCTGCGATTGGTACGTAAGATGGCAACCCATCTCGAAAAGCCCTCCAACCTTTCTAGAAATCCGCCGAAAGGTTTCCTCGCATTCCTCCTCGTAGTTGCTCTCCCTAAGCTGCGATAAAGGCACTGAATGAAAAGATAAAACAAGGGCATCGAATGCCGGTTTCCCCTCGTCGGCACGCTCCTCAACGGCATCTATTATGCAGTTTGATATTGTGTCTATGTAGGTTGCGTCTGCGGCGTAGGAGTTTACAAACCGGTAGCATTGCTTGGGTATGCCGAGCCTCTTTACCTTGTCCCTCGCAGATAACGTCATGGAGCTTGAACATTGCGGAAATAACGGCAGAAATACAAAATTTCTAAAACCGCTCCTTATGGCCTTGTCGACCGTCTTTCTAATATTACCGCTACCGTATCTGTGCGCAAAAAATATATTGTTTACGCCGCGCTCAGAAAACTTCTTTAGAAGGCTAGATTCATAGTAGGCAAGGGGCATGTCGCCGTCTATAAGCGTTGATCTGAGATTCCTCAGGTACTTCCTAGCGCGCCTTTTGGCTATCATCCTAGATATGAAAAATCTTGGTATGAACGGTATGTTCAGCACGCGCCGGTCAAACAAAAACTCCCGGAGAAATCCCTCTGCCGACTTCTCCGTAAGCTCGTCCGGATGCCCAAGCGTTATTGCAACATATGCGGTGGAATTTACCATGTCAGAATCTATCGGCAACCCTGAGGCCGTTCTCTATGCAGTTGCCAGCTCCAACTCCGCCTATGTACGAGCCCACAAGCGCAACACTCGGAAACTTCTCCCTAAGAACCTTCAGGGCCTCAAGCCTCTCCCCGTAAGACATATCGTACTGGGGTATGCCCTTCTTGTGCCTGAACATACGCTTGAATACTGGAGCTCCCCTCACTCCAAGTATGCGTTCCAAATCTTTTAAAACCATGGGCACTATCTCCTCGTCGGGCAGATCCGCAAGCTCTGGAGAACGCATTCCGCCAACATAGTTTGTAAGCGTTACATACCCAGAAGGCGCCCGCCCCTCAAACATGCTCGATACAAAAAGCGTGCCGAGTATAGAACATTTCTCATTCTGCGGCACCAGCATTCCAAAACCGTCTAGCGGATGCTCAACATCGGAACGCTTAAATCCCAATGTCAGCGAATTTATCGGCGCGCCCCTTATGCCGCAGAGAGGCTCAAACGCCTCTGCAAGAGTTCCCCCAACGGGCAGCTTTGCCAAATCCCATGCGGGCACGGCAAGTACAAGAACGTCGAACTCGTCGCAATCGTCCTCCTGCGGGCTCGACCAAGCAGCTTGCCATTTTCCTTCAAAGTCAACCTGCGTTAGGCGAGCGTTCAAAATTGGAGCGTCATCGCCAAGCGCCTCCGCCATCTTGCGCGCCATCTGACCCATTCCATCGGCAAATGAAACCACCATCGGCTTAAATAAATTTTCCGAAGAAGCCTTCTTCCTGCGCGCCTTGATTGCCCCCAAAACAACGCTCCCGCCACTCTGCTCAAAATTCCAAAATGGAGGAAATGCGTATTTAACGGCAAGTGAGTCTGTACGCCCGGCGTATATGCCGGCAAAAAATGCGTCGAAGACATTCTCTAGAGCCTCTTTCCCAAAACGCGCCTTTACAAACTCCTCCACGCTCGGGTTAGCATCAGCCGGAAACTTCTTTACAAGAGGCTCCAGCATCAGCCTGAGCTTGCCTATTGGTGAGAACAGCGGCGTCTTTATGAAATCCAAAAGCGACATCGGCATGGGTACCGGCTTGCCTCCGCGCAAAAAGAAACGCTTCTTGGCTGTTTCCGACGCCAGTAGAGTGTCTCTTTCAAGCCCTATGCTTGTTATGAAATCAAGCACCCTCTGCGACGGAATCATCAGCGTGTTAGTGCCGGACTCCGCCTTGAAGCCGTTCTCCTCCGAAGTTGATATCACTCCGCCGACATGGTTGTTCTTATCTACAACCTTTACCGCGTATCCTTTCTCCCTCAGAGCATATGCCGCCGCCAGTCCGCTGACGCCCGCCCCGACAACCAAGGCCTTTTTCTTTTCCATACTTTTATATTCATCGACAAAAACTCCATTTGCAAGCCTACAAAATATCAAATTTTAGGGATTTTCTTACGCGGACTATTTTTAAATCTATGTTTGTATTCCAATTATGGTTCCCATTGCTCCCCAAAAAAACATGTGCTTTTCAACAGCATAGCTGTTTTTAATGGACAAAGAAATATTTTTCTTCTAAGAATATCTTTTCTGTCTAACTTTGTTAAAACTAAAAAGGGATATATATGAATAGAAGAAAATTCTTGGGGAATTCTTTGGGAATTGCCGCGTTGTTTGGGTTTTCTGGATGTGCGTCAAATGCCATGTGCAAATCTGGAGGAGTGAAGATTGGGTACATGTATCCTGGCAACGACAAGACCTCCGATATAGAACTTGCCAGAGAGATAGGCTTTGACGGCATAGAATTGCAGACCGCATTCAACGGCGGCGCCATGAAGGCTTTTAAAGACAAAGAGACTATGGCTAAGTTCAAGGCCGCAGCCGAAAAACAAAATATGCCTGTGCGTTCTTTGTGCGCAGGGTTTATGAACTCTTATCCGTTCGTTTCCGAGCCTAAGGCTGTCGAGTATGTCTCCGATACCATAAAGGCTGCTAAATATTACGGCGCATATTGCATTTTGCTGCCGTTCTTCGGCAAGGGCAGCCTATTGAATGAGAATGGCAAATTCGACGAATCAAAATTTAAGCCGCTTGTAGAAAGGCTAAAACAGATAGCTCCCGTTGCGGCCGAGAATAAAATATATGTATGCCTTGAAGGGCAGATAGATGCCCCTACTCTCATACGCATACTCGATGCTGTTGGTAGCGAGTGGATAGGCGTATATTACGATACCGCAAACCACCACGCAATGGGGTACAATGTCGGAGACGAGATCCGCTCTTTGGGCGGACGCATAAAGCAGATACACTTTAAAGATTGCCAGGGCCGCTTCAATTCAAAGAATCCGGATATAGACGCCTGCATTAAGGCTCTTCACGACATTAACTATTCTGGCTGGATAGTCTTGGAGCGCAATTTTGAGCCGGATACTCCCATTGCATATTGGAGACATAATCTCGACTACATCAGGAAGCATTGGTAGTCTATCCTTCATTTTATCTTGTTCTTGTCATGCCCGCATATTTCATGCGGGCATTTTTTATATTTTTTAGATTCTAAATATCTGCGCGCGAACTTTGATTTCTTCTTTCTTTAAATAGACAGTTTTTATTCTAAATCTTTGAAGGTTCGCTTTCCATAGGAAAGCATTATCTTTACAGAAAAGATTTTTCTTCCATGCAAATATAGTAGTGGAAAATGAAAATCTTGTTAATTTTGGCTTGGAGAAAAATTTTTATGCGTTAACTTGAGTTTTTGTAGGATTGTTTGGACATGTTGCCTTAATTTATTAAGCGCATATTGTTTAAACAAGGGGAAAGAGTGTTTCGTGTTTGCCAGAGCGGAGAACACAAAACGTAATTTTAATCTGAATGACAGTTTATTATATATGGGAGAAAAGTTCTTATTTGCCATGATTTTGGGCGCATCTTTTGGAGTTGTTGCCTGCTCCAACATTTGCGGCACAGACACTGGGGAATACGCAAAATTTAGAAAAGCTCCGCTTCTTAAAGTGGATACGTCGCGCACTATAAATGTTGCAGATTTTGGCGCTGTTCCAAACGACGGCAAAAATGATTTTAAAGCGATAAAGGCAGCTTTTACAGAGCTGAATAAGAATCCAAAATCAGTGTGCCTTAAATTTGAAAAAGGCGTGTACAATATAAAGGATTCCGAATCGCAGGAGGCTGAGAAATTTCTCTTTGAGATTTCCAACGCCCGCGATGTCCACATAGATGCGTCGGGAGCTGAATTTATAATAGAGAATCCAAATTACGGATTTCTTAAAATACTCAAATCGGAGCGCGTTGTGGTTGAGAATATGTCTATAGATTACGACCCACTCAACTGGTCTGAGGGTGTGATAGAGTCTGTTGACGCGAAATCCAAAACTTTGGTGATGAAAATTAAAGATGGATTTCCATCTCCCACGCACCGCATGTTTAAGCCCTATGGAACAAATGGCAATCCGGATGCGGCAAAAAACTTTGATTTGTTCTCAAAAGGGGTTACGGTATGGGGATATCAGCTCGACGACAACGTTCCAGGCCGTCTTAAAACAAAGATGCTGCTGCACAATAAATTCTCGAATTTTGAAGATCTGGGCGGCGGCCGCGTTAAGTTCTCTTACGATACGGCCTCGGCAAAATACCAGCCAGGCGAGAAGCTCTGCGTTATTGCGCGCGGGTCCAATACTGTCAGCCTATTTTGGGCGGAGTATTCTTCTGATATAAGTTTTATTGATATAGACGCGTATGCAACGCCGTCGTTCTTCTACAAGACTTTGCATTCGAGCTACGCAAACTTCATAAGGTGCAGCGGCCTTATAAAGCAGGGCAGATGGCGCGGCGGCAATGCCGACTTTGTCCATATACAAAACGCAAAGAATGGCCCATGGATAGAGGGGTGCCATGTGGAGGGCATAGCCGACGATTCCCTCGTATTTTACACCAGGCCCTTCTACGTATCCGAAGTTTCTGAAGATGGCCTTAAACTTACCATAAGGCGCGCAATATGGCCGCGCGGAACGGAGGATCTTCTCAAAGGCGATGTGTCTGTTGGAGATGAAATGCTGTTTGTAAACGGAGTGGAAGGTTCTGTATTGGGGCGCGTTAAGATTGTTGCATTCGATGGGAAACTTGGGCAAATCACCCTTGAAAAACCCGTAGAAAATATCGTTGTGGGAGACAATCAGCGTTGCACGCAGGTTTACAATACGGCGTTTTCCAGGAACTTCGTGATAAAGGATTGTTTCATAGGAAATTCCCGCAGGTACGGAACATATTGGAAGGGCTCCAATGGAATTATAGAAAACTGCACTTTTGAGGGCCTCAGCAACGAGGCAATCTCTATGCACAACGACGCCGGCGCGCCTAACGGCCCGTTCTGTTCCGATGTGATAGTAAGAAACAATACTTTCCGCGATTGCGGGTTTGACGCCGGATATTCCCGCTCGCCTTCAGCTGCGGCAATAGCAGTTCATTCCAAGCCGGTCAATACGGGCAAAGTTGCCACAGACACTAAGTGCTACAATAATATTGTTATAGAAAATAACAACATAGAAAGCTGGAACAGGCGCGCAATATGCGTGCGCAACTGCGACGGCCTTGTGATAAGAGGCAACCGCATAGGCTCTCCGACCAGTCGCTTTGAGCCTGAAAAAAATCCGGTATTCTACGAGTATTGCGAAAATGTAAAAGTTTGCGAATAAGCGCCTACTTTTACCTGCTTTATAAAGACGTCTCGGCAGAGGATTTATCTTCCTTGCGGAGACGTTTTATTTTTTGCTGTAAAGCTTACAAGAATTGTGTCCACATGGATATATGAGTCTTTCTTTGTGCAGATAAGTTTCTTATGGGAATGTAAAAAATATATATGTGGGGGCTTTTCTGATGGTAAAAATAACAAGGTCATAGGTGAGAAAGATCGGGGTAGTATCTGGCGGTTTTAAATTAGGGTTGCATTTCTTTGCATAATAATTGATATATTAACGCATAAGAACGCCCAAGGGGTTTGAGGCGTAGCCGTTCTACAAGGACGGAGAATATAAAAAAACAATTTTCCATGTCGGAACAGTCAGCAGAGGCGGAATTTAAGCTAATAGACTTAAAAAAGCTTATAAAGAATCCGTTTTTGAGGGGGTTGTACACTTCGGTGTCGTGGCCGCTTGAGTCTTTCCTGAAAATAGGGGAGGTAAACAAGGCGTATAGACATTTAAGGGCTCATCCAGAGCTGGGAAATTTTTTCAACCGCGCCATGGTAAGTGTGGGATGCAGCTATGAAGTTTCCCAAAAAGATATAGACAAAGTGCCCCGCACCGGTCCTTTAATTGTAGTCTCAAATCATCCGCACGGCGCCATAGACGGAATAGTTCTGGGGGCGTTTCTTCTTAGCCTAAGAGATGATACGAAATTGTTGGCAAATTTTCTGCTTGAATACATGACGGAGATTAAGCCGTGGTTGTTTCCGGTAAATCCGTTTGGCGGAAGAGACGCTCTTATATCAAATTTAAGCTCCATGAAAGGTGCGCTAAGGCATGTGCAAAACGGCGGCTGTTTGGCGACTTTCCCGTCGGGCACGGTATCTTTCTTGCATGTTTCGCAGCGCCATGTGACTGATCCGGATTGGAATACCAACATAGCAAAAATTGCCCGCCGCACAAATGCCACAGTTTTGCCCGTATATTTTGAGGGCGGAAATAGCTGGCTCTTTCACGCGCTGGGTATGTTGCATCCTATGATGCGCACTCTGATGCTTCCGAGGGAAATGATGATCGGCGCAAAAAAGACAATAAAATTGCGCGTAGGCAAGCCTATTCCTCCAAGGAAGTTTTCCGACTTTGAAACCGATGAGGAACTAACAGCATGGTTTAGGCTCAACACATATCTGTTGGGCAAGCGCGGAGCCCCGAAGAACGACGAGGGCATATATTCTCAAATAAAGAACATAAAGCGCGCGGTTCTTCCGAGCAGAAAGAGCGCCATGCAAGAGCTTATATTGCCGCGCGATCCGGACGAGCTTGCCAAAGAGATAGCTTCGCTTCCTCCGGAGGATTGCCTGATAAAGGGCGAGCATATTTCAGTTTATTGCACATATTCCCACAAGATACCCTCAACCATGCTTGAGATAGGCAGGCTAAGGGAACGCACCTTCCGCGAGGTGGGCGAGGGTACCGGAAAGAGCGTCGACACGGACGAGTTCGACCAATATTATCTTCAGATGTTTATGTGGGATTCCGACAACAAATGCATAGTTGGCGCATACAGAGTTGGCCGGACGGACAAGATAATTCCGTCTATGGGAGTTCAGGGGCTTTACGTATCAACGCTATTCAATATGAAAAGCGAGCTTTACGACAAGCTCAACCCGGCTCTCGAAATGGGCAGGAGCTTCATAGTAAGCGAGTATCAGCGCAAGCGTTCCACTTTGGCCATATTGTGGCGCGGGATAGGTGTGTATTTGGCGAGGCATCCGGAGTACAAGACTTTGTATGGTCCGGTGAGTATAAATCCGGAGTACAACTCTATATCGAAAGATTTGATAGTGCAGTTCTTGTCTGACAAGAAGACATCGGAAGAGCTTGCCAGGTATGTAAAGGCAAAGAAGCCGCCGAAGATCAAGCTGAAGAAGTCTGACAAAGACGCTCTCCGCAGCAGTGTAAGCGATATAGACCACATCTCTGCGCTCGTTTCCGAAATAGAAGTTGACAACAAGGGCATACCAACGCTGCTTAAGCATTACCTAAAGCTCAATGGGGCTCTTTTGGCTTTCAATGTAGACCATGAGTTCGGAAATTGCATAGACGGCTTGATAGTGGTGGATCTAACCAAGACAGACCCGAAGCTGCTAAGCTCGTACATGGGGGTTCGGGAGGCGAGCGCTTATAGAAAATATCACGGATTGGAGAGCTGAAATAATATGCCGAATGTAAAATCGGGCCCGGATTTCTCTTGGCCGGACGCATCGCGCGGATCCGGAGTATTTTGCCATCTGACAAGCCTGCCAAACCGCAGGGGAATTGGCGGATTTGGCCGCGAGGCGGAATCTTTTATGGATTTCCTAAAGTCTGCTGGGTTTAAATATTGGCAGATTTGCCCGGTCAATCCGACGGGGTTTGGAGATTCTCCGTACCAGTCGTTTTCGGCATTTGCGCTGAATCCTTATTTTGCAGATTTGGATGAGCTTGTTTCTTTGGGGCTTCTCGATGAGGCAGATCTGTCTGCCGCAAGGACGCTGCCTGAAGACCGTTGCAATTTCGGCGCGATATATGAAGCCATTCCGCGCATATTAAATATTGCCGCAGACAGGTTGTTGGATATAGGGCTTTCTGATGTTGTCGGAGAATTTTATTCGGACAAATACTCCGATTTTCTAAAGAGGGAGGCCTTCTGGCTTGATTCATACGCGGCCTTCTGCGCTCTTAAGAAGCGTTTTTGTGGAGCATCGTGGACTGCGTGGCCTGACGAATTTAAGAGGCATTTTGCATTTATAAAGATTGAGAGCTCTCTTGGAGAAGAATATGCGCGCGAATGTGCAAGGGTGAAGATAGTTCAATGGATTCTATCCTGCCAGTGCGCAAAATTTAAGCGTGCTGCGGCTGATAGGGAATTGGAGATTATAGGGGATATGCCAATATTCCTTTCGGCTGATTCGGCGGATTTGTGGGAGCATCCGGAGTTGTTTGATATTGATGACCGCACGCTTTTGCCCCGCAATGTTGCAGGGGTTGGTCCAGATTTTTTCAGTGCAGACGGGCAGCTTTGGGGTAATCCGCTTTACGATTGGAAAGGCGCAAAGAAGGGCGTCTTTGATTTCTGGGCGCTGCGCTTGAAAAAGGCGTTTGAATATGCCGACGTAATAAGGCTGGATCATTTTAGAGGTTTTGCCGATTATTGGGCAATTCCAGCAAAGACTGCCGATGCGAAACTCGGCAAATGGAAGATAGGCCCTGGGGTGGAGTTTTTTGAATTTTTGCGTCGGAAGTTTCCAACTCAGAAGTTCTTGGCGGAAGATTTGGGCATAATGAGCGACAGGGTGTATGCTCTGATGGACGCAATAAAGATTCCGTCTATGTTGGTGTTGCAGTTTGCCTTTGGAGGCGATGCTACAAATCCGTATCTTCCCCACAACCACAAACGCGAAGCCGTATGCTATACTGGCACGCACGACAACGACACTACATTGTCTTGGTATGCCACAGCCAGCGAGAATGTGAAGGACCATTACCGCAGGTACTTTCGCACCGATGGTTCCGGAGCCAACTGGACCTTAATTTGCTCTGCCTTGGCGAGTGTTGCGCAGATAGCCATAATACCCTTGCAAGACATTTTAGACTTGGGAGGAAATGCGCGTTTTAATACTCCGGGGAAAGCTGCCGGAAATTGGCAGTGGCGCTTTACCGTATATCAGGAAAAGATGCTTCAGGAGAAGGTCTCCTATCTTAGGCAGATAAATGTTCTGTTTGGCAGAATAAAATAGACTAATATCTATTAATATCTGTGCACTATTGCCGGCTTGTGCTGTTGTTTGCATGAGGTTTTCTATCATATTGTTGCGTCTTAGGGAAGGTCTTTTGTTTGTAAGAGATAGGTTGCGTTTGTGTTAAAAAAAGCTTGAATTATGTAAAATTATTGTAAGTATACTTTAATAAAACAGGGTATTGTTCGGCTTAAAAGCTTAGATCAAGCCCGGTTTTCCAAACTACAAACAAACAAATATTATTATAGACATGAAAACAAAACTCATCGGATTACTTATTGCGTGCTTTGCGTTTACCGCAACCGCGCAGGACAAGGCACTCCTTGAGACCCTCGTTAAGAAGGGCATGCTTACTCAGCAGGAAGCTGCGCAGATCGCTAAGGAAAGCGTAACCGTAACTCCCGGCTCGAAGGAAACTAAGTCAATCAAGCTCAAAGGCGGTGTTTCTGGCTGGTATTCCTGGCAGCAGAATGATCTTCACGCTTCCGGCGCGGAGCCTCAGACAAATGGATTCACTCTCCGCT
Source organism: uncultured Opitutales bacterium (assembly GCA_944390805.1). Classification (GTDB taxonomy): domain Bacteria; phylum Verrucomicrobiota; class Verrucomicrobiia; order Opitutales; family Intestinicryptomonadaceae; genus CALXQW01. The sequence goes on from CALXQW010000041.1 coordinate 171,336, forward strand.
ATGTCAAGATCGGCTTGGAGGCTGAGGTTGGCGCAGGCTGGACTGTTGACGTTATGACTGACTTCGGTTCCGAAGGTGCAGCTCGCAACTATCTCGACAAGGTTGTAATCAGCAAGCAGATCAACCTCGACTACCTCACCGGTAAGCTCGACTTTGGTATGCAGAAGGTAAACTTTGGTCAGGAGCAGAACGAGTGCGACTTCAACCAGCTCGCGATAGAGCGTTCAGTTGCCACTTACTTCTTCACCCGTCCGACCACCGGCGGCCCGGCTGATGCTCGTAAGAACTTCGGCTCCCGCGCGATAGGTGTATTCTGGAACGGCACTATAGCTCAGGTTGACGGCATGTACTACGGCATATCCGTAACAGGCGGCAACTCCTATGAGGGTGAAGGTTTCAACTACTTCAACAACAGCAACGACGGCAACAACAACCTCTCGTTCTATGCGAACCTCGGTTATAAGAATGTTGCCAATGTTCAGGATCAGGCCATTGCTTACGACTTCGGCGTAAACTTCGGCTATGCTTCTGGTGGCTATGCTGTTGAGACTATCAACGGTTATGAGAATCATTCCGTTTGGGGCGTCAATCCTTATGCTTCCATCAAGTGGAAGGGCTTGACGGTTATGGGCGAGTTCTTTGCTCAGGGCGTAGAGAATGGCAGCAATGGCATTGCTAACTACGACGGCGTAAGCGCTACTCCGATGGGCCTCAACGGCACCGTTGCTTACAAGTTTGATCTTGGCGAGTGGGGCTCTCTTGAGCCTGTTGCCCGTTATTCTTGGGTACAGTCCAACGGTGTTGGCATCTACGGCATCAACGACTACGACAGCGTATATGGCAAGCCTTTCGACTATGCTAAGCAGGTCTATGTTGGTGTAAACTGGTATGCTGCTAAGGCAGTTAAGTTCTCTGTTGGCTATGAGTGGGCACAGCTCACCGGCGGCGAGGGCGGCTCTGCTGAGCTCAACTCCACTTACAACACCATTCGTGCTCAGATCCAGGTTGTATTCTAATATAACCGCGCGAATTATAAAAAAGGCCGCAGGAGTTTTCCTGCGGTCTTTTTTTTTGTCTCAATGCATATAGATGAATAAGCTGAGTATATTGTAATTTGAATGTTCAATTATTTTTGGAAGATTCTGATTATAAAAAGGAGTTGCTCTTGTGATCACAGATGAAACCAGATAATTGTCTTGCCTGGGGGCTTTCTTGTTCGTATGATATTTCTTCGTTTTGGAAGGTGTTTTTGCGGTCTATAAGAATGCAATGGCTTAACATAAAGTGGATAAGTATGGTTTGTGGTATGAATTTATTTATAAGATGTGCGGCAATATTTTCTCTTAGTGCAACGGGAACAATTCTCATGGCAGATCCTCCGGCTGGGGCTGATTGGAAGCTTGTTTACGAGGATAATTTTGACAGGCCGCGCGCCGAGCTCGATAAAGACTGGAATTTCCGCAATGCAAACGAATGGAAAGCTCTTTCGAGCAGATGGGCAGAAAATGCCGTGGTTGAAAACGGGGTTCTAAAACTGCTTGTAAAAAAAGAAAAACGTGCCGGGCAGAACTGGACTGCCGCAAGCATGTGGACAAAGCGCAGGTTTAAATATGGATATTTTGAATGTCGCTTTAAGTACGCAGCGGCGTCGGGTATAAACAACGCATTTTGGATAGCTCCAAGTTTTACTCCTTTACAGGAAGGGGCAACCCGATTTGAGGTGGATATCAATGAGGGTCATTATCCTGATAAAATCTCCACAAATGTGCATAACTGGAGCGATACATGGATAGATTCGACCGGAGCTAAAAGGCACAAAGGATGGCCGCAGTCTTTTAAGCTTGGTCCGCAGCGCGGGTCTCCATTTTATTCGCACAATCTCGATGTGTCGGTGCCTATGTCAAAGATAAGGATTTCCAGCAATCATCCGGGAATTGTAAGAATAGCTAAGATATGGGCGCTTTCTCAGTCTAAAGACGGGATATATCCGGATTGGATCGATGAATACTCAAGAGATATTTACAATGATCTTACTGACTTTGCGCTAAACGCAAAGGTAGTTTCCTTTAGCGGGAATTATTCAAAGAGTAAAACAACAAAACCGGAACTTGCCGTTGACGCTTCCGTTAAGACTTCATGGGCTACGCAGGTTTCCGGGGAGAAATTCATAGAGCTTGACTTGGGTGGCGACAAAAATGTTGCATGCATACAATTTCTTAATGGCTGGAATGATAAGAATACATGGAAGAGCTTTATAGAGACATACAAGATAGAGTATTTTTCCGGCGGGAAATGGCATACGCTTGTAGATGTGCAGCCCAAGCCAGCTGAAATAGATCTGAGTGCAGATTTTCACACCTATGGTTTGTTGTGGACGGAAAATGAACTTGTATTTTATTTTGATTCAAAGCCCATACGCAAGTTTGAGCACGATTTTATCAGAAGCAGGGTTCCTGTGCTTTTGAGTACAATTGTTGCGGAGTGGACAGGTTCGGTTACCGATGCCGCCGATGGTAAAAGTATGGATGTAGATTATGTGCGCGTATGGCAAAAAGCCGGAGAGGAAGATAACGCATGCGATTATTAAATTGTGCTCATTATCCAAAAAGAAGTATAGAGCACGATAATAATAACGGCGAGTAGATCTTATTTTCTGTAAAAAACGGCCTTTAATATAAGCACTTACTTAAGAATATTAAATAAAAGGCAGCTTATAAAAAGCTGCCTTTTTTGTCGATAAATAATAGTCTAAGATAAATATCTGGGTGTTTATTTGAGATATCAGTAGTTTTTGTCTGTCACCTTTAAGGCTGGTTCTCCGCGCAGACGGCGGGATACGTTGTCTATGTAGATTTCGTCGGGCAGGGGCATGTCTTTGTAGTATTTGTTTAGGAACTCTCGGAGTTTTAGTTCCATCTGGCTTGCCTTCTGCGCGTTAGAGGAGATAATGTTGTTGGATTCTGTAGGGTCGGAGTTTAAATCGTACAATTCGTCTGAATCTCCGTTAAATAACATTTGGTATTTTAGGTTGCCGCATTTTATAGCAGCGCTTGCGTATTGTCCCCAATGGGTACGTGTGCTGGGGAAATACCAGACGAAGTCTCTATCTTCAAACTTCTTTACGTCTCCTTTTGCAAGCGGCAGAAGAGATTTCCCGTCTCCATCATAGCCCTCTGGAAAGGACGATCCTGCGGCATCAAGCATTGTGTAGGATAAGTCGCATATGTTTACAAAGGAATCGTTTGCTGAAGCGGAAAGTATCTTTCCTTTCCAAACCATAAACGCAGGCTGACGTATTCCCCCCTGGTATGTCGAGTTTTTCCCTCCCCTGAAAGGAGTTCTTATTACACGGTGGGTTGTGGGGCCGTTGTCGGAAAAGAATATTATAAGGGTGTTGTCGTAATAGCCTTCGTCTTTTAAGGCTTGTACCAGCCTGCCTATGTTTTGGTCGAGATTGTCTATCATTGCGGCGTAAACTACGCAGCTGTTTTGCGCTTCTGCGCCCTTTGGAGCCTTCATTAAAGGAGCCATATTCGGGTTTGAAAAATACTTTGTGCCTTTTGCGTCGTATGAGTATGACATATCGCGCCCCAGATACTTCTTTGCCTTTTCTTTGTATTTTTCAATATCGGAGGCCTTTGCCTGAAGCGGTTCATGAACGGCGTAATGCCACATGTTTAGAAAAAATGGCTTCTTGCCGTCGTGATTCTTTATAAGTTTAATGGCCTCATCTGTAAGCCTGTCGGATAGATATTCCCCCTCTTTGCCGCCTTTTTCAAGTCCGGGAACTCTTGCTCGGGTTGGAACTTTGTCTTCAGGAATATTCCTGTTGCGTTTATAAGGCCAAAAATATGATGCCGGCGCCCAAGATTCCCACCCGCCTATGTTTACATCAAATCCTACATCTTGTGGAAGTGTATTGTTATCGGGACTTCCACAATGCCATTTACCCACATGCCAGGTTGCGTAGCCAGCTTCTTTTAGATATGAGGCAACAGTTTTTGTTCCCGATGGCATATGGTGAAAGTGATTCCACATTTTCAACTTGCAGGGGTGTTTGCCTGTCATTGCCGAAGCTCTTGCTGGCGCGCATATTGAAACAGAAGTGTACGCATTGGTAAAATTCATTCCTTGTGCCGCAAGAGCGTCTATATTTGGAGTTTCGTAAAATTCCGCCCCGTTTAGGCCTATGTCTGAAAAACCCATGTCGTCTATCAATATAAAAACAACATTTGGCCTTTGATCTTCGGCAAATATGAACAGTGCGCTAAAAACTGATAGTGCAATAGACAAAAATAGTTTTTTCATTGGAGACAATATTCTTGTTAAGATATTATTACAAACACAAGAAATTGAATATTGTTTCACGCTCTATTTTGTTTGTTAAGAACTTAAGCGTCTGAAAGTAGACATTTAAAATTATTGTTTACAAATACTGCGAATGCCTTAAAGAATTAATTCTACAGGAGATCTGGTAATTTTTTAAAGAAAACAAAGAAAATTCAACATGAAGAGTTATATCGGAGGAAAAAATATACTGTCATGCATTTTATCCGTTTTTTCTGCGGGGGTCTTTGCAGCGGGAGTAAGCGACTCAAACAGAGCGGAACTTGGCGGAGATATGGATTTGCTGCGTTCTGGATTTTCAAATCCGCCAGCTTCTGCGCGTCCGCTGACATGGTGGCATTGGATAAACGGATCTGTCAGCAAAGAAGGAATCGTAAAAGATTTTGAGGGCTTAAAAAAAGCCGGAGTTGCGGGGGTTCAGCTTCTGAACGCTAATATGTATGTTCCTGACGGACACTTGAGATTTCATTCTGAAGACTGGTTCGACTATGTAAATTTTGCCATACAGAAGGCCGACGAATACGGACTTGAATTTTACATTATGAATGCCGATGGCTGGGCGAATAGTGGTGGGCCGTGGATTACACCGGAGAAATCCATGAAGCGCCTGATATGGTCTGAGACGCCGATAAGTTCCAAGGGCGGGAGAGTTTCGGTAGAGCTTAAGATGCCGTCGGGTATAAAGGAAGATTTTTATAAGGATTACTGCACTCTTGTGGTTCCGGCTGCCGATTCCGACGGGGAAATTCCTAATATAAGCACATCAGATTCCGGAAAGACATTCGATATAACTTTTGAGTATAAAAAGCCCGTGGAAAGAAGAATATTCCACTTTACGGTCAATGCCAAAGGTCAGCCCACAACGCTGATAGGGTGGGTGTCTGTGTCTGCCGACGGCAAAAATTTTAAAAAACTTAGAGATTTTCGTATGGAGGGACGCATAACCGATGTAAACCTTACATTGGCATTTCCACAGACGAAATCGAAATATTTTAAAGTTTCCATTCCAAAGAATGTTGCAAAGTTAAAATTCTTTGACCACAGCAAATATGCCCTATCCAACTCGTCTATTGTTGATATGGCAAAGTCAAAGAGCCTCTCCTTAAATGGAGGCGGAATGAAAAATGTCATGAGCAAAGCTGCCGACAACGAAGATACAGCCGGAGCTCTCAAGCTCGACCAAATTTTAGACGCCACAAAGTCTGTATCTGAAGACGGAGTTCTTTCCATGAATTTGCCGGCGGGGAAATGGGTAGCTATACGCTTTGGATATACCTCTACGGGGGCAAAGAATCATCCCTGCCAGCCAGAAGGCCATGGTCTTGAAGTTGATAAAATGTCTCAGGAGCATACCTTATTCCACATGGAGAGCTCTTTGGGTAGAACCATTAAAGAGTCTAAAAATTATATAGGGAAATCTTTCAAGGGCATTCTGCTCGACAGCTGGGAGGTCGGCAGCCAGAACTGGACGGAAAAGATGCCCGATATATTCAAGGAGCGTAGAGGTTATGATATAAAAAAATTCCTGGTTGCATGTACAGGTCGCGCGGTGATATCGCCTGCGGTTTCCGATGCGTTCTTATCTGACTTCAGACGCACCATATCCGAGGCTGTTGCGGGAGAGTATTTCGGAGGGGTCAGAAAATTTTCAAACTCCAACGGACTTGTCCTTTACGGAGAGCCTTATGGCGGAGCGTGTTTCAATGAAATGGCTGCGGCTGACAATCTCGACTTTGTAATGTCTGAGTTCTGGGTAGAGAGAATAAATATAAACTCCACCGTACCGTTTGGCGGAAGTAAGACTGATAAGAATAGGGGCTTTTACAGCATTGCAACCAATCATGGATCAAACTCTCACATTACCGGCAGAAAGGTCTTTGGGGCAGAGTCTTTTACGGCTGTCGATGAAGCTGGAATGTGGGCAGGTACCCCAAAGCGCTTAAAACTCTGGGGAGATGCCGCGTACAATATGGGCATAAACAGGTTTATATTCCACACTACGGCGCACCAGCCCAATGACCTGAAACCCGGATTCTCTCTTGGACGCTACGGAACTCATTTCGGCAGGGCCAATACCTGGTGGAAAGACGCGAAAGTATGGACAGACTATCTTTCTCGTTCTCAATTCCTACTGCAAAGTGGGCTGCCAGTGGCTCAAATTCTTGTGCTGCGCACGGACGATATAAATCAATACCACCAGCCTTCTATGGTCTTGTTGCCATCTGGGTACTTGTCTGAAAATTGCACATCGGAATTCTTCAAGAATTGTTCGGTAAAAGACTCTAAGATGGTCTCTCCTTACGGAATGTCGTTTGATGCAATTGTTACAGAACGAGACTATTCCATAGATTTGGGAACTCTAAAGAAGCTCGCAGAGGCAAAAGCTGCAGGGATTCCCATTATTGGAGTAAAGCCTTCTGCTCCGGATAATCTCTTGGACGCAACAAAGAATTACAAAGAGTGGAAATCTTTGGCGGAAGAGGTATTTGGCCCATCCGATAAAAGCACTCATGCTTGGGAGGATGTGCAGTCTGCGCTTGAGGGGAAGGGCATAGGCAAAGATTTTAATGCGGTACCGCATAAAGATGGAGAAAAACTTTATATAGGTTTCTCGCACCGACGCTATGGTAAATCAGACATATATTTTGTAGCCAATCAAAGTTTGGAAGGTGCAGCATCGTTTACCGCAAGTTTTGCTGTCTCAGGTAAAATTCCGCAGCTGTGGGACGCCGTAAGCGGCGCAATAACTCCGGTTGTTGCTTATGAAGATAACGGCAAATCAACAAGTTTTGATTTGCGTCTTGCGCGCAATGGTTCTATATTTGTCGTATTTGATGCAGGAGATGCTAAGGAGAATTCTCCGGTAAGAATTGAACAGGCTTCGTCTTCCGAACGCGTGCCAGAGTCTTTTGAGACTTATGAGACCTTGCCCGACGGAACTCTTATTCTCTACAAGAGCGGTCTTTGTGCCGTATCCAAAGATGGATCAAGAACTCCGCTTGAACCGGTAAAGGCCATTCCTGAAGATAGGCAGGTAAAGTTAAACTCGTGGAAGGTAAAGTTTGTCTCTCCATTCGACGAAACCTTTACTCTTTCATTCCCGAAGTTGAAGTCTTGGGGAGATTTTCTAAATACAAAGATAAAGTACTTTTCCGGAACAGGCACATATTATATACCTTTGGAGATTTCCGCTGATGAAATTTCCGAAGGTTCGCGCGTGGTTCTTAATCTGGGCGAGGTTTGGGACTTGGCCACTATTCGGCTCAACGGCAAGAAGGTATGTACTCTATGGACATACCCCTATTCCGCCGATATAACAGAATTTCTCAAAGCCGGTACAAACGAGCTCGAAATAGATGTCACCAATAACTGGCAAAACCGCATGATAGGCGACGAGCTTCTCAAGCAAGATACCAAATATAACATGAAGGGCAGCAAATTTACTATAGGCAGGCTTGCTGAATTTCCCGAGTGGTATGGCGACGCAAAGAAAACCGCCGCTCGCGAGCGCAAAACCTGGGCTATATGGAAGCACTTTGACGGCACCGAGAAAACCCGCGATGCCGGTCTTATAGGACCCATTGTTCTGAAGTTTGGCGCTGAAGCAAAGAAGTAATAGGGGCATCTTTTGTAAGAATATATTTAACGTGCGGCACAGCCTTCTTGTGTACTTGGGCTGTGCCGCGTTTTTACGTATTTGCATTTTTAATATTTTATGCGGCCTTCGGCATGGTCTGGCGCAAAATGTTTTTTTATTGTTTCGGGACTTTTAGTGGAATATATCCGTTTTTTATTTGAATATCCAAAAATAAGTTTTACCCGAATTGTATGTTCGGATAAGATATTCGCATGAAAATGTTTTCAAGACTCTGTGGCTTAATATTATTCTTGATAATATTTTGGCTTCTGCCTTTTGCGTACGGAGGCGACATAGTGTTGTTTGACGCCTCAGATAAGAGTTCTTGCGCAACGTATCACAATTCAAACAAACCCGTCTTGAGGGATTCGGACGGGGCATTGTTGTTGCGCGCGGGGTTATCCAGAATAAAGCTGCCATGCCCTCCGAATATGTCTGATAATCTCGATATTCAGATAGACGCTGAAAATCTCGACGATAAAAGAATTGCAAGGCTCGAGGCGCATCTTTGCTCTAATCCTGTTGCAGCGTTTGACAATGTCCTTCGTGGTAAAGATTCTATTTTGGCTCCGCTTTCAAGGGGGGTAAAGACTATTTGCCTTGCCGATCCGGCTTTAAACCCGCCTGTCAGAGAAAAGTTTCGGGGAATGCGCGCCGATCCTCTCGGCGGTGGCGACCGCTCGCCTTTCCCTAAGGATATGAAAAACATCTCATATCTTATTATCAGCAACGCATGGACTTGTGGAGGTGAAAATATAAAGATAAGAAGTGTGAAGGCTATCGATAGCTCGCATAGAAAATACCCGCAGTGGATGAAACTTCCACCAGAGAAATTCTTTCCTTTTGTAGATTGCTACGGCCAGTTTAAACATAAGTCATGGAAAGGAAAAATATCTGGCCAGGCAGATCTGATGCGCGCAAAAGAAGATGAACGCAAAGACTTGTCATTCAATCCTCCGCCTCAGGATTGGAATAGGTTTGGAGGCTGGAAGAATGGTCCTAAGCTTGAATCCTCTGGAAAATTCAGGGTCCAGAAATTTTCTGGCAAATGGTATTTTGTGGATCCTGACGGAAATCTATTTTGGTCTCACGGAATAGTTCGCATAAGTCCGCATTGTGGCCAGACGCCGTTGGACGGACGAGAATTTTATTTTGAGGCTTTGCCTTCTGTCGGCAGTGAATATTCCATATTTTATGAGACAAAAGACGAGCTTCTCGCACCGTATTACACCAAGCGCGGAATAGAGCGCACTTTCGACTTTTCCGCCTCCAATATAAGGCGCAAGTATGGCTCAGATTGGCTCTACCGTTTTGCCGACATTGTAAAAAAGCGTCTGCCAAGCTGGGGAATAAACACTGTTGCCAACGGATCAGACAGATTTGTTCTGTCTTTTGTCCGGCAGCCTTATGCCGAGAGATTTGAGATTTACTCAAAATCTCTTGCCGGCGATTACGGCTGGTGGTGGCCTTTCCCCGATCCTTTCGACGAGAGCTTCTCCCGCGAGCTTGAAGAAAAGCTCAAGTCATTTAAATATGCAATAGATGATCCTTACTGCATAGGGTTATTTGTAGATAATGAAATACATTGGGGCGGAGATAGATTTCTTGCGGAGAAGGTTTTGATGTCGGGGCCCGATTGCGCGGCAAAGCGCCATTTTATGGCCGATATGAAGTTTAAATATCATAGTATTGAAAGATTCAACACGGCATGGAAGACCGATTTGAACAACTGGGACGATTTCCTCCGTTTAAAAGCTCCGCCTCCCGGCGCTGACAAGGAAGATATGCGCAACTTCTCCGACAAGGTTTGCAATGAATATTTTTCAAAGATTAAAGACGCTTTCAACAGGTTTGCTCCAGGAGTCTTGTACTTGGGGTGCAGATTTGCCGGCTCTCCCGCCCGAGTGTTGAAGATAGCCGCAAAGTATTGCGATGTATTGAGCTTCAATATATATCGGGATTCCTTGCGCGATTTCTCCCTCCCGGCCGGGATAGACAAACCCGTATTGATAGGCGAGTTTCACTTTGGCGCCACCGACAGAGGCCTTTGTCATCCATCTCTCGCCGCAAGAGCTAACCAGGCTCAGAGGGCCGGAGCGTATTACAACTATGTATTTTCTGCCTTGCGGCATGGAAATATTGTTGGTACCCACTGGCACCAGTTCTCAGACCAGCCCATAAGCGGGCGTTTCGACGGTGAGAATTTGCAAGTTGGATTTACCGATATTTGCGATACCCCTTATGCTGAACTTGTTGAAGCCGCAAGAAGGATAGGGAAAAACATGTACTCTATTCGTTCGGCGCACCATGCAAAATATCCAGAGGCGATGCTTGAAATAAATTGTGATTCAAAATAATAAAATATGTCTTTATTGTTTTCCTTGTGCAACACTAATTCCTATTACTTAACTATCCTTCTTCTAGGCCTGTTTTTTTGGTTGAATCATACGTGCTAATCTTTAGCGCATTGCTTGCTGAATAATAAAAGACCGCGGAAAATGTCCGCGGTCTTCTTAGATATTCTCATGCTTTATGTGAAACTATTTTTTGTATTCACCAAATGCTGTTTTTGCGTCTTCGAGAGCCTTCTTTTGTGCTTTGATAAGCTCTTCAGTCTTCTTTGCGGCGGAGTCAAACTCTTTTGAGAATTTTTCAAACGCAGATTTGTCAGACTTGTTCTGTTCGGATATTATTTCTATGGAGCTTGAAAGAACTTGAGCTTCTCCTCCGAGCATTTCGGAACTTGTGTAGAGAGCTATGGCCTCTTGCAGGTACGATAAATTCTTCTTCTGGGCGGACTCGTAATAAGAGTATCTCCCCCTCAGATCTGCGCACAAGTTTCTCATGTCTTGTGCCATGTTTCGGAGCTCTCCAGAAATCTTTGATAGGTTTTCGCATTCTATTATTTTTTCAAATTCGGGTGAGCTTCCTTTTGAAGAAGAAACCGTATTTATACCACTACGCTCCGCTCTGGCGGATAATGTGTAATCGGCTGAGGCTGACTTTGCCTTTAATACTGGGCTGTATCCCAAAGCTAAATCGGCGTCGTAAGAGGGTAGGCCTAATAATTCTCCTCTAACTGAAATGGGGAAGATGGAAGAATATTTTGAAAGATTGAAATATACATCATGGAAGTCTTCTTTTGTTAAAAGAACGTCGTTACAGAATTTCATGAGGGCAAACTTTTCTGCGTTCGCTTTGCTTATCAGATCTGAAAAGCGCGAGCATTCTTTTGTTATGCTCTTGCCTACATCAAGAAAGAATTTATTGAGTTCTTCAGACTTGCCTGCAAGAGAGTCTAAAACCTTTCCAGTGTTGTCTAAAGAATTCTTTGCTCTCTTCAGAAATTCTTCCACCGAAGATGAGTTATTCTTCATTCCGGCTATTAGCGGATTTGCAATATCTACGCGCTCTATCTCGTATAGCAAGTCTGCCTTGGAATTGTTGAAGTCTCTTTCCGCAAAATTAAATTTGGCAATGGATTCTTTTACATATTTTTTAAATGACACAAGTTCTGCTGGAGAGAGGTTTGGCGTGAAGCTTTCAAGGTGTTTTGCAAGCTCATTGCCTCTTTTTATCTGAGCTTCTCCGTTCGGCAGAAATTCAGCTGCGTTCTTTACAAGATTATTTTTCTCCTCAAGATAGGCCATATCGCGTTCAAAATCCGCCTTAAATACGTTGTATTTGCGCGATAACTCTTCTAGCCTGAGCTTGAGATCTGCCATGCTTTTGCTCTTTCCAGACAGGTCTTCTGAGGTACTTTCTATCTTTGGCCTTATGGAATAAAGAATATTTATAATTGAAGATAGATTTGTGCTTAATTTACCGTTCAAAACCTCGCAGGTTTTATCGGAGGCATCTCTGGCGTCTTGTGTGGCCTTTACAACTTCCTGCTTTGTTGCTCCAAAAATAGGGCATAGACTAATGGTAAATATACATGCCGTAAAGAAACGTTTCTTGTTCATTGAGTATTATTCTCCTCCTAAGGATTAGTACTAAAGATATATTCTATCTTCTATATTTATTTAGACGCATATAATAAAACTTTGTTCAGTTTATGATTATCTATCATACTGTATTCTTCAAATAAATATCTATACAATTGTGCCTTCTAGATCCATAGATAATTTACCTAAAAGATTTCTTATCTTGTGTTTTATTCCTTAATTGGTTCGAGGAATACGCAAAAAGAAGCTTCTGTGCCTGCCGGGATATTCGCCTCAAAGCCTATTACACTAACCCCTTTATTCTTATATTCGCATGCCAGAGATGGCCTAGCGCTCCAGGTCTTTGCTTTGAATCCGAATGCGTCTTGAATTGAAACTTTCAACTTCTTTCCGTTTTGGGAAAGTATAAAACATTTTGCATCGTCGCAGATCTTTACTTTTGCTCTTGTACACATTCTCCAGGATACTTTAGCTCCACTTTCTTGCGGAGTTTTTATATCATCTGAAATTCTTGCAATGCCACCTTCGGTAAGGGCAATCTCTCTTTTTGCCGATTCCAACGCGGGGGCAAAGACTGCCGTCAGATCAAATATTGCTCCGGTTTTTTCAGGAGAATTAAATTTATCTATTATCGGAACAAAGCCTTTTGCATTGTGAAGAGAATCATTTACGGTAATGGTGTTGTGCAGAAAATTTGTATAGCGTAAAACTTTCCACCTGTCGGAATCTTGCCGGCTACTCCAAATGTTCAGTCCGGCTTTTTCAAGTGTTGAGTAGTTATGCGCTCCAAGATCTATTGCCCACCTTTCTCCCAGAGCCTCAAATACAAAACTTCCGGCATCCATATGGGCGTGGTTTGAAGAAGCTCTTCCGCCTTTTGCGGCAAGATATTCTCCTTTCCCACTCCAGTCTGTCTTTACAAACATAAGAGGGGTTGTTCCGCCGTATACCTTGAATTTCTCCTTTGGAGCATGCGCATGTTCTAGACCGGATCTGGGAGAATATATTATGAACATGGGCAGCAGCCTTGCAACCATTTCATTGTCGGCGCTCGATTCTATAAGCTTGTCTGAGCCAAACAGAATATCCGAATTTTGCGACTCGCGCGCAAACCATGTAAGAGCCGGCATTAGCCTGTACGCACTGCCGCAGTCGGCGTAGTTGAAAAGTTCCCCTGTACCGGACCTTGAGTAGAGAATAAAAAGCGGCGAGTCCAAAAATCCGTCGGCCTCTGAGAGATGAAAATCTTCTCCAAAACAATCCTTCAAAGCAGCAATAAATAGCGCTTCGTAAGAGCTTCCGTAATCCCAGTAAGTAACACCTTCCGGATATGCTCCGTCTGGCGCGTACATGGCCTGTGCGGCAGCGTTGCTTTTTATGCATCTTTTTATGAGCTCGCGGCATCTTTTTGGCGAGGCCTCAAATATGGCCATGGCCGCGCACGCAAGGCCTCCGCAGCATACCTGATTCCAATTAGTTTTTGCCCGCCAGAAAAAATTTACACTGCGGATGTCTGCGGCATCGAAGCCTTTTTTTATGAGGGCATTTTCTATTGTTTTAAGCTCGTCTTTTGAGAGCCTCTTGTAGAGCCAGTCGTAGCCTATTGCCATGGCAAGGCTCATCTCGCCTATATCCAAAAAATGTTTCGGGTTCCAGGTGTCGTAAGTTGCGGCGTTTAAAAGTTCGGCTTTGCATTTCTGAAAATATTTTTCCTCTCCGGTTGTTCTCCACGCGTATGCAAGATAAAATATTCGCCGGAGAATCTCCCTCGATGTTGCAAGCTTTCGGCGGGCATCGTCCATCTTGTTTTCTCTTAAAGGGAGTTTTAATATTTCATCGCATTTTGTAATAATTATCTCGTTGAGCTTTTTTAGGTTCTTGTCTGTATTTATACAGGCGAGTATCTCCGGAATGTCAGCGTCTTTCATGAAGAGCCTTGGGTGTTCCGGTAGGGAAGTGGTATCTACAATGGACAGTTCATTATCTCCTGGCAAAGATGGAAGGGCATGTGTCTTGTGCCACATGCATAGAGTCAGGCACATAAAAATTGCTGAGAAAATCCGGAGTTTTTGTATCATAAGGTGCATTGCTTATTCTAATGCTAAATAAATATATCTCAAAGAAAATAGTATATAACTCTTTAATTTGGTCAATTTGCTTTTGAACATCGTGTTCATATGTGAACTGGGGGGGGCTTGTTGAAGTTGAGGCAATATTATTGCATTAGGCAATCTTCAGTTTAATTGTCTTGGTACAATTTTTAGTACGGTTTTTCGCCGTTTTCTTCTAAAGAAGCAGGGTTTTGCGTATTGTTTCTGCCTTTTTTTATAGCGTGATGATATTTTTTTAAAAAAATATGCATTTTTTTCAAAAAAATTTATTTTGTTGTAAGAGTGTGTTCTGAAAATTGTTATGGGTATTATTGCAGATGTTTTTTTCTCTTTTTTTTCAGAAGTTTAAAAAAGTGTCTTGACAAAGTGTGGTGATATGGCAGTTTGGGCGGCCTTTTCCAAATCGTAGAGCGGTTTAAGCTGCGAAGCGGTGGGGGAGAGGGTTCATTGAGAGTTGAGTTAGGAATGTTAAGAAAGTTTGGAACTTTTTTTAGAAAAAAGTTACAAAAAACGCTTGACAAAGTTTTTGAAACAAGACAGAACAATGAGCTTTCTTCTTTAATGAAGGAGAAGGGCGCACCTTGAGAGGGGTGCGGAGGTAAGCGAGGCTTGCTGAAGGTTCCGAGAGGGGCATAGGCGGGAGGAGTTTACTGGAAAAAAGTTCTTTGAAATTTACTAAGTACGATTGTGCAAAACCTGCCTATTTTATATATTCT